>NZ_OU953854.1:648780-736059 GCF_918697755.1 Spiroplasma endosymbiont of Phyllotreta cruciferae | reverse complement strand
GTTGTTAATATCGGTTATATTGTTTTATATTATCTTATTTTATTAAGTATTATTAATAGCATTCAATGATGAAAAAAGTTATTTACTTTTATGTTAATATTTTTTTTACTTTGTACTAGTTTTCAAAATAGTTTTTTTAGTGTTAATTATTCTATAACAATGTTAAATGTTGGTAATGGTCAGACAATTGTTCTTCGGGATCATCGAGCTTTAAAAACTGTTTTGTATGATGTTGGTGTTGGCGGGGGGACGGTCAAAACAATTAGTAAGAAATTATTTAAGATGAGCAGGGATTAATTGGATTGATACAGTTTTTATTTCGCATCAACATGATGATCATTATAATAATCTATTTGAAGTTCAAAACTATTTTTTAGTTAAGCAAATTATTCAAAACAACACTAACTTAAAAACTATTTGATTTGGCGGAATGAAGTTTACGATTTTACATCGAAGTATTAACGATGCTGATGAGAATAATAATAGTTTAGTTGTTTTAGTTAAAATTAATAATATTAAAATTCTATTGACAGGAGATATTAGTCAAAAGTTGAACTTAATTTATTAAACCAAGATTTAGTATTGTTAATTTATTACAGGTTGACCATCATGGTTCGGCAACGAGTTCTAGCTTGCCTTTTTTACAAAGGATACAGCCAAGATTTTGTTTTATTTCCGGTGAAAAAACAAAACAACAAAATTACCCTGCTGCAACAGTTTTAGAAAATTTACAAACTGTTAACTGTCAAATTTATTTTACTGGTGACAAACAAAATATTTAATTTAATATTATTGGTAAACAACCAATGCTTAAATTATTTTAAGTTGATATTTTAATTGTTTCCTTTATGATAAGATTACTTTAACATAGTTTTAGCATATTTTAAAGGAGTTTCAGAAGATGTTTTTGATATATGGTGAAGATGCTTTTTTAATTAAAATGCAGAAAAATAAGGTTTTAAAAAAAATTAATCCAGATGATGAGTATGATTTACAAGAGTATAATTATTTAGAAGATTCTTTACTAGGGATTTTAAATTATGCTAATACGATACCATTGTTTTCTGAAAAAGAATTATCATTATTAATGATAGTTATTTTATTACTGAAGAAAAAATTAAAGCAAAGATTGATAATAAGGAACATTTAACGCATTTAATGGAATATTTGTTAACTCCCAATCCAAGTACTTTTATTATTTTTATTTGTCCAGTAAATAATATTAGTAATCGTTTAAAAATAACAAAAAAAATGTTGGAGTTAACTAGTGTTTTAAAGCAACTAATTTATCGTATAATGAACTAACAAGATTTATTGATAATTATGTTGCCAAAAATAACGGGACAATTAAGCAAATTTAATTAATAAAATTGTTGAATATTTGCCAAATAATTTATATATTATTAAAAATGAGCTAAATAAATTATTGTTAATTGATAAAGTGATAACTGATGATTTAATTGAAAATAATATGACAAAATATTTGGATACTGACATTTTTAAATTAGTTGATGATTTATTAAAAAACGATTTAAATAATTTTTTAATCAATTATCATTATTTACAAGAGCGTGGACTAAGCAGTATTGCTTTGCTAGCTTTAATTACTAATAGTGTTATTTTTACAAGAGATATTATCGTATTATCTACCTTAAAGAAAACACCATCACAAATTGCTGAAATCTTACAAATTCATCCCTTTCGGGTTAAAAAAATTGCTGAACATATGCATAATTTTAGTATTGAAAAAGCAAATAATATCATTAAGGAATTATTTTGAATTGATTATAATATAAAAAAGGGTATAATAAGGAAGGAAATTAGTAGTGATTTGTATTTAATTAAATTATTTGATATAAATTAAACTATAGCAAAGAAAGACGAGGGAAACAAATGAAAGAAAATAAATTATATGCTCATATAGTTTATACATTATACAATACATTTAATGATGATAATATAAAGGCGCAAGTAATCGTTAATCCAGATTTTAAAAAATTAGTAATTCAGCAAATTTGTAATCTATTAACACTAGAGAAAGAATTTAATACAAATTTAAATGATAATAAGTTTACCCTTTCATTTGCACAAGTCTTAGCCGATATTACCAATGAATCAGAAAAAATTGAGAAAGTTGATGGTGCTACTTTTAACACATTAGATGAAGAATATGTTGAGTTTGTTCAATATATTGTTCAAAATTTTGAAATTGAAAAAAGTTATATTACTAGAGAAAATGTTATCACAAATGAATTAATTGATGCAACAGCTGATTTTACTGACGAAAAAGTAATTGAAAATGCACAGGATAAATTAAAAATTAAATCTAATGAAAAAGAAGTAGCTGAATTACATGATCAAACCGGGCCAACGGTTGGTAGCACAAGTGCAATGGGGGGTATGGGTGCTAATTTTCCTGATCCAAATAATTTTGATATGTCACAGATGATGCAACAAATGGCTAATATGCCAGTTCCGCCGCGATTGGATCATCGCTTTTATTTTTATACTTCAAAACCAAAATATATGCCACTTTTGAAAAAAATTGTTGCTGGTGTTGTTATTTTAGCTTCGCTTTTATTAGTAATTTTGTGATTTTTAACTTCTTATTTAAATATTCATTTAAATACAAAAGTAATTGTTTACACACTTCCAGGAACAAATTCTGGAATTATTGTTGGTGGAGGAGCAGATACTGCTTTACATAATGGAAATAATAATTTTAGTAAGGAAGCATTTCCTTTTGGTTCACAGTACAACTTTTCCATAATGCAGTCCGCAGGTTTACAAACATTTTCTGGTATCTTATCAATTTTACCGGGAATTTTCTTGGGTTATGAATTACTAGGAAAAAAACGTTTTAAACGAGATAATTATGTTGTTCGTTTTTGACCAGTTGTGTTATCAATCGTCATTTTATTATATTCTGCATTATCATTAATCCAAGTTTTGTTACCAAATATGGTTGAAAAATATTTTAATAAAATTTCAGTTCCTAACAATGGGGTAATTGTTAAAAATGACCCTAGATTAGCAATCACTGGTGGGTTATTATTACCAGATTCTGATTTGTCTGAAACAATTAAGAGTTTAATAAATGAGGTGTATAATAATACAACATATCAAATTTTACGAATTTTTACAGTTATTTTAATGATTATTGGTTTGATTGCAGGAATTCTGGTTGTTATTTTAGCTGTTTTAGCACCAAAAGTAGATCGTAATAAATTGATTCGTGCCAATACTGAGTATCAAAAAGCAGTAACAGCAATGATGAGTGGTCAAAAATACGAGATGGATCCAACTCTTTTTGATGATGAATTTAAGGATGATAATGTTTTTGAAAAAGATGATTCAGACGGGAAGAAAGATAATTAAAAATAAAAAGTTTTCATAATTAATTATGAAAACTTTTTATTTTTAATACTGTTGTCTTCTTTAAAAAGGATATGTGATTAATTTGCTTTAAGCATTAATTTACTTTTAACACGAGCGGCTTTATTAGTATGATAAATTCCTTTAGTAACTGCTTTATCCACTAAACTAACTGCTGTGTTAACTAGTTCTATTGCGTTTGCTTCATTTGTATTAATTGCAATCTCTGCTTTTTTAATTGCGGTCTTTACTGAAGATTTAAAAGATTTATTTGCTAAATTAGCTTTCGCATTTGTTTTTACTCTTTTAATTTGTGATTTAATATTAGCCATGTTAGGTCTCCTTTCATTTTTTAAGACACAAAGGAATTATAGCAAATAGATAAAAAGGTGTAAAGAAAAGTAATGCTTTTTCTCAATATTTTATAATTTTTTCTTAATTATATGTATAATAAAAGTAATGGGGAGCAACAAATATGGGTTATTATTATCAACATAAACTTGGCTTTTCTTTTCATTGTTTACAACGAATTCGTGAGCGAATTCCACTTTTTAAAGAAGAAAATGATTGGGTTATTAAAGAAAAAATTATTAAAATGATTGAAAATTCTTCTGAATGAATTGAAACAAGGCATAATTTATATATTAAATTAGATGATTTAGAGGGTAATTTGTATGTTGTTGTTGAAAAACAACACCGTTTAATTGTGACTGTGACACCAATGAGTCCAAATAAATTGCTTGATGTTATTACAAAAAATTAGGTTCTAAATTCTCTTTGTGAGCAAGATGTGTTATAGTTAAAATATAGGCAAAGGAGAAAAGAAACTATGAAAGTTTTTATTGGAAATGATCATACTGGTGTTGAGATGAAAAACGTAATTGTTGAGTACTTAAAAGCTCAAGGACATCAGGTTATTAATTTGGGAACAGATAGTGATGTAGCAGTTGATTATCCAGACTTGGGTCAGGCAGTTGGTGAGAAAGTGATGCAAGAAAAAGATAGTTTTGGTATAGTTATTTGTGGAACGGGGATTGGAATTTCAATTGCAGCGAACAAAGTAAAGGGGGTAAGGGCAGCATTGTGTAATGAAACAATTTTGGCTAAATTAGCACGTGAACACAATGATGCAAATGTTTTAGCGTTGGGTTCCCGTATGATTGCTAATCAAAATGCAACTTGAATTGTTGAAACATTTTTAAATACTACTTTTGAGGCGGGACGTCATGCGTTTCGTGTTGATAAACTTAAATAAATTGTAATTATTTTTATGAATAATTGAGATAGTTTACTTTTGTATCCTTTTTTTAACGATATTAGTAATGGTTAGTTATGTTATTGGGTTGGTTAAAAAAGGAGCAAAATCTTTTTGACAATGAGCTTTTATTGTTCAACATTTTTGTTTTTGATTAGCTTTATCATGTGCGTTAACTTTAAATTATAATTTTATTATTTTTGATTTTACAAAAAATATTACTTCAATTGCAATTTTGTTTGCAGTTAGTACTTCGTTTTATGCGGCAGTTTTTTTATCCCGAGAGCCTGAATCACTGCTTTGGTTCGTAGTCGAAAACTCTGATTATGGATTTCATATGGATTAATGTTTTTGGGAATTTTATTAGTTTTACTTGCCACGGAATTGAGAAGCAATGATTGCTTGTACACTTGCGTTTGGCTTTGGTGTTTCAACCAATTCAATATGATATTTAACCTTTAATGAAGTTTATTTATTTCGAACTAATCCATTTTTAACAATTGCTTTAAACTTGCCGGTTGTATTGTTAGCTAATATGGCAGGAGCAAATTTTTTAATGTTTGTAAAAAATTTTAGTCAAAATCCTTTAACGCTGCATTATGTTATCTTTGGTACTATTTTTAGTTTATTAATATTTGCAATGATCTTTCGTTTTTATTTACCAGAAATTAAAAGTAATGTTGGTGCTTTTCAACCACCAGTGTTAAAACAACTTAGTGGGTTTTCGTGATGAAAAGTTGTTATTATTTTTGTTTTGTTATTTTTTGTAACAATTTTAAGAGAACTTAGTCAAGGTGATTTTTTAAACTTATTATTAGCCCAAGAAACTTGAGTCAAGTATCATAACAAAACAATTGTCGAACAATATATTCATTCGGTACAAGAAATTTGATGAATTGCACAAATTATTGGTGCAGTATTAATTTATCATTTTTTTGTTAAGAAGGTAGGAATTAAAAAATCGTTAATACTAGCATTTGCTGTATGAGGAGGATATTTTATTTTAGCAGCAACAATTTCGGTCCCAGAAGTTTTATTAGGATTACAACTTTTAAATGGTTTTGCTTTAGGAATATTATTTGGTGTTTTGTTTTCATTAGCAATTATGTGAAATTATCGTATTCAAAATCGTCCGGTAACTGGTTGCTTTTCTGCCCTAAATTCTTTAATGACTTTTTTAGTTCAGTTTTTAATTCGTGTATTTTCTAATAATCATCTTGGTATTTTTAATAATTTAGAGTTAAATTGAAATTTACCATTTTTTGAAAATGATGCGTTTTTAAAAACATTAAAAACAACGCTTTTATTCTTATATTTAGGATGTGCCATTAGTTCCTTTGGGTTAATCATTCTTGTTTGCTTTACTGCTAAATTTATTAGTGGTGAGTACCATTATTCAAAACAAGTGGAAGAAAAAATGGTTGAATTAGTAGGAATGGTTGTTCCACAACGGGTTGATCAAAAAATTGTTTTACAATAATATTTGCGAATAAAAAAAGAATTTACATAATAACTTCTACTGCTTTAATGTCGGGCATTTCTTGTTTAACAATTTGCTCAACACCATCTTTAATTGTTGAATCAATTAATCCACAGCCAACACACGCCCCAGCTAATCGGACATAAACAACATTATCTTTAACTTCAACAAATTCAATATCTCCACCATCTTGGTTAATATAGGGACGAAGATTATCGATAATATCTTTTGCTTGATTTGTTTGTGTCATTTTATCACCTTCATTATTTATTATATCATTATTATTTTCTAATAAAAGATTGTTTAATCCATTATGGATAAGTATATAATATAATTAAGGATTAAATTTGAATTTTTATCTCATACCAAAATTTTATAGGAGGACTAATGGAAGAAAAAAGTTTTAGTATATATGGTCTGTCTGCTGGAGTTAAGTTAGCAGATGAAATTTGTAATATGTTAGGTGTTGTAAGAGAGGAAATGGAAACTGTTCGTTTTGCTGATGGAGAAATTCTAGTACGAGCAATGAATTCAGTTCGTGGTAAAGATGTTTACATTATTCAATCAACATCATGGCCAGTTAATGAAAATTTAATGGAGTTATTAATTGCAATTGATGCGTTAAAACGTGGAAGTGCACAAAGTATTAATGTAATTATTCCTTATTTTGGTTATGCGCGACAAGACCGTAAAGCGCGTGGTCGTCAACCAATTACTTGTAAATTGGTTGCTAATATGTTAACAACGGCGGGAGCAACAAGAGTGATGACTGTTGATTTACATTCACCACAATCAATGGGATTTTTTGATGTTCCTGTCGATGATCTACGATCAACACAAGAATTAGTAAAAACAACAATTCGTGAAATTGAAAAAAATCACATTACTGAAGAAGTAACTATTGTTTCACCAGATCATGGTGGATTAGTTCGCGCTCGTGATGTTGCTAATTGTTTAGGAAGTTTAGCGGGGAATATTGCGGTAATCGATAAACGTCGACCAAAACCAAATGTTAGTGAAGTTCAATTTGTTTTAGGAGATGTTAAAGATCGGATTTGTTTTATTGTTGATGATATGATTGATACGGCAGGAACAATTTGCAATGCCGCTAAAGCTTTAAAACAAAATGGTGCAAAAGAAGTATATTTATTAGCTTGTCATGGTGTTTTTTCACCACCATCAAAAGAACGGCTAACTGAAATCATTAATGATGGGACTGTTAAAAAAGTCATTGTTACTAATACTATTGATATTAATGAAGAACGTTTATTTGATGGGTTAGAAGTTATTTCAATTGCTGATTTAATTTCACAAATTATTAGAGCAATGATTGAAAAACGTAGTTTATCTGATGTTTATCTAAAATGTAATGAAAAAATTAAAAAATTAGTAGAAAAAATTAAAGGAATAAAATAGTGGTCATTTAATATATTAAGTAAAAATAACATACTAAAATAGTTATTAAAAAGTTTGAGTTGTATTAAAAAATACAACTCAAACTTTTTAATTTTAAAATAGTAGTTTTTAAACAACTACTATATATTGTTATTTTACATATTGTTATTTTACTTTATTTCAAGTTTTATAATTTGTTTTAGCTAAAGATCATAGTGTTGCCCGACTATATTGTCGAACATACCCAGGATCATAGTTGAAGAAGGGGCTATTTTTCGTAATTTGATATTTTTTATTGTTGATTGGTTGTTCTATTTTAATTTCCTTCTTTTCTAAACTAGTTTTTTTTGTTTTGCTAGTTTCGTTTTTGACTGTTCGTTTTATTTCTTTTTTAATTGGTATTTGATAAATATTTTCTTGTTTTGGGATTGTTCGACCCGCGTAATTAGTTTTCTTAATTTTCTGTGTAATTCGTTTATGTTTATGTTCATTAATATATTCTAATTGTGAAGGGTGCTTAACATGTTGTCGTTTAATTGCAACAATTTCTTCTTCTTCTTCTTTATTATTGATTTTACTGTTCGGAGTTTTCTTTTTTGCTTTTGATAATATTAAAGTTTGCTCTGGAGTTAAATTTTTTGTAATTGACAAAAGCAATTGTTTTTGGTCTTGTGTTAGGACTTTCTTAAAAAGCAATAGTCTTTCAATTGTTGGTGTATTTAAACGCATTGCTAATAATTCATTTAAAATTTTTTGGTTTTCTACAGTATATTTTTTTTGTTGTGATAGGGTTGAAGTGGTTGTTAATTTGTTTGTAATCATTTTGTTCCTCATTTTTTACATATATTTTTATAATACCATATTTTTTAATAATCTGGTCGTATTTATAATAATTTTTTTAAAATAGTTTTTAAATGTAATTATATTTAATAATGTCAAAAAATAGAATTTATTTATAAATTTTAAAAAAATAAAAGAATGATTCCTTGCAATTTGTTTTTATATCGTGTATCATTTTGGCCAATTTTTTATATTGATTAATAACCCTTTTTATGTTATGATTTATTAATGAGTGTAATTATTTAAAGGGGTTATTTTAACATGGATAAAGATATTGAAAAAGATCTTTGTGAAAATACTGATCCAAATGATTCGTCTGATCAGAATAAAATTGTTGATCCTGAATCTGAGAAAAAACAAACTACGGATAACATTAAATATGGACGCGCAACATTTGGGGGAATTTTTAAGACAGAATTATATAATTCTATTGCCCGCGATAAAAAACAGTTGCTACGATTTTTATTAATTTGTTTTATGTCTTTTTTGTATGGAATTATTTGTATTACTGGAGTTTGAGATCCAGTTGCTAATATTTCAAAAGTACCAATGGCGATTGTAAACGGTGATGATGCAACTTGTGTTGCTTATGTCAATAGTAAAGGTGGAACTGAATTTATTGATAATGCAATTAAAGTTGGTTATTTGGAAGCAAAAAGTTCGGAAGAATGTAATGGACAAGCAAGTAAATGATACCAAAGTGAAGGATTCGATCCAAATAAATATGAACTTAATTATCGTTATTCTTCATTGATTGATAGTGTTATTACTAATAATAACAAATATGATGAAAATTCAAAAACTTTAACAACATCAATCGGTGACATTGCAACAACAATTAAATATTTAAAAGAATCAGAAACTAATTTTGCACCAAATAGTAAATATTGAGTACAATTAAAATTCCAACTGACTATTCTTTAAATATTTATAAATTAATGCGAGGATTAGCTCAAATTGGTGAATCAAATTTCACTGATGATGATGAGAATGATTTCTTTAAAACAATGGATTATTTCAGTGCAAATAAAATGGAATTTTGAGCAACATATGAACATAGTTTTATGATTGGAAATATGATGAATATGTTACAAGCCGGTTTTGGTAGTTTAGCAAGTAGTATTTTAGCAACATTAGCACCATAAACAATGTTTTGATTAGCATCACGTCAAGATCATGGCGAAAGTTCAAACGGTGGTAGTTCACATTTTGGTGAATACTATATTATTCCAAAAAATATGTATAATTTTATAATGGCTGTTGTTCAAAATATTAGTACATATGATTGTGATGGGACAGTATGTTTTGGACCAAAACCAAATGATCCATCAAAATTATATAAAGCATTACAATATTTAAAACAAAATAATCCTAAATTATATGAGTCTGTTAACAAAATGTTTGGTCATATTAAAAATTATGTTATGATTTCTGTTGGTGGAATGATTGAATTAAAAATGGCAGATATTTTGCCACTTGCTTTTCAAATTATGTTTCCTGATTTAGGAACCAAAGTTATAATTCCTTTACTATAATCAGCATTAATAATATTAATTTCATCATATAAAAGATAACTATATTTATTAATAAATTCTTGTCCTAAAGTTTTAGTAACCACTTTTTTTCTAATAAGATTAAAATTATCATTTGGTAAAAGTGTGTAATTAATTTTTATTTTTATTACAGGGCTTGGATCTGTAACATCCCCCATTTCTATTTTTTCATTATTTACATTTAAATAATATTTATTTTCACCAACAATAAATTTAAAATGAACTTTAAATGAAGATGGACTAACATTTTTATTTTTGTCATAAGTTAAAGAAGTTTAGAGTGCACCCCAAAAAGTAAGTAAAGTAAAAAAAGACTTTGCTAAACTTTTAAAGGAGGTGCATTTTTATATGGCAAGAAAAGGTCAAAAATATAACAAATATACATCAGAATTTAGAACAAAAATCATTGAGGAAATTAAACAAAAAAGTTGTTGAGTAGTAGCAAAACAATATAATCTAAATGCAAATACAGTAGAATCTTGATGAGCAAATCATAAAAAAGGAAAATTAAACAATCATAAAGGACCTAAAATCTCTTTTGGTAAAAAGAGATTTAGAATATTATAAAACAAGGTATGAATTATTAAAAAAGCTCCATGACTTTTACAATTAAGCAAACTAAGAATCGTCTCTTTTATTAAACAAAATTGTCATGAATATTCAATAAAATTATTATTAGAAGTAACGGGGTTAAAACGTAGTTATTGAGATAAATATAAAAATTATGACAGTAGCAAAAAAGATAAAGAAGCAATAAATGATATTGTAAAAGTCTATGAAGAAAATTTAAAACAATTTGGATATCGAAGAATTACTAAATATTTAAAAGAAGATTATGATATAAAATATAATTCAAAAAAAGTTTTAAGGATTATGCGTTATAATCAAATACAACCTGAATATGTAAGAAAAATGAGAAGAAAAATGAAATATAAACAGAATAAAGAAAAAAGTTTATTGCAATATCCTGATTTAATTAATCGTAAATTCAATGATATAAAAACAAGGTTTTCAGTGCTATATACTGATGTAACATATTTAATTTGAAAAAGAGAAAAATATTATCAATCAACAATTATTGATGGATATACTAAAGAAATAGTTGATGTAAAGTGATCTAAATATAATGACAATAAATTAGTAATAGATAATTTAAATGATGCAATTAATAAAATAAAATTAATAAAAAAAGATCTGAATGGAATAATAATTCATTCAGACCACGGATATCAATACACATCCGCTATTTATCTCGATAAATGTGTATCTAACGGTATTATAATTTCAATGGGGAAAAATTACCACTGTGCAGATAATATTGTTATAGAAAGTTTTCATTCATTACTTAAGAAAGCTACAATCCATAATAAAATATATAATTCACATGAAGAATATATACAAGATGTTATAAAATGAAATACATGATATTCAAATCGTAAAGAAAAAGATATAATAAAAAAATAGTAAATACTTTTTATTAGTACTTACTAAAATGGGTGCAGTCTAGAACCCATTCCATCTGAAATAGTAGGCGTATCTACTGCTAAAAAATTAACCGCTGTTGTTAAATACATACCTAACATTATTTTTTATCCTCCTTGTTTTCAATTTCTTTTTTATCTTTTTTCTTACCTCGAATTTGCCGAATTTTTTGATAAATCGATAAACCAATTCAAGCAAAAATACCCAATATAATAACAACACTAAAAATTGTTGTTAATCAACCTGGCACAACTTAATTCCTCCTAAAAATTTAATTTCACGGCACGCTCCGCGTGTTTGCTACGCTAAAAATAAACTATATTGAATAAATTACGCGGATAATTTATTCATCTTCTTTTACATTATTAATTACAATATTATTTACCGTATTAATAACATTATCTTTTCCATACTTAATTACTAAGGACCGCAAAATAAAATAATGTTTCTTTTCAATAACAAATCAACCCCTTTCTGAGTTGAATTGTTGCACTTCACTTACACGATGCCAAATTGCTCGATAACTTTTTTCCGCAAATTTATCAATATCACAAAATGCAATTACTTTATATTTAATACCAATATTATCTAATGCTTTTCTTTGACTACCAATTCCACTAAATAATTCGATTACTTTAAGCATTATTTTTACCTTTTTTATAGCATAAAATATAATTATTTTTTGGTTTATCAAAATATAAATGAGTTAAATTTTCTATTTCTTCTGGTGTTAATTTTTTATGTTCAACTTCAATTTCATAACGATCCATAATTGCTTAACCATAATTTTGAGCAACTTCAGGGTAATTATCAAACATTTCATTTAATATATATTTTAATTCCATATTATTTATTCTTTCTAACAATATTTATCCGAGCAACTTTCACAAACATATCTTTGTTTTGCTTTAAAATTTTGTCTTAATTCTCTTGATGAACATTCATTTACAATAAAATTAATTTCTTCTTGTGTATATCTGTCATCAGGAAAAATTCATACAATACTATCACCAATCACTTTATAATAATTGTCTTCTTGACAATCTTCTCAATATTTTCTATTTGCCATATTATTCAAATCCTTTTCATTTAATTTCGTTATCTTCTAAATCAATAATTGATGTTGAATAATAATTTTCGTTTTTAGCAGCAATTGTCGCTTCCTCTAATGTATAAAACGATAAAGTATCAATGCTAAATTTATTTTTAATGATTAATAAGTATCTTTTATTCATAATTTATTCCTCCTCATTCTTTTTATTTACAATTAAATTTTCTAATTGATAAGTTTTTAATCAATGTTCTTCACATAATATAATTTCTTTTTTATAACCTAAATTTCACTCTAATTTATCACCAATTTTTTCAATATAATTATTTCCATAATAAGCATTTTTATTATTACAATTAATTTTTTGACATTTCATAGGTTAGTTTCTCCTAATTCTTTTTCCCCAATGCTCAATGTTCATCAGTCATATCTTCAAATGAAACTGAATAATAATGTAGCATTAATTCATTTAATTTATTAATAGTTTTTTTATTTAACTTTTTCATATATGCCTCCTATAATTTTGATAAATGTTGGTAAAACAACTACAATGTTCTACAATTTGTAGTTGTTTATATATATGACCGCCATGTATTTACATCTCTTCATCCGCACCATTTCAGGTCAAAGCGTTCAGTTTTTAAAATAAATCCACTTGCACCTTGAAGATCCTAATGCTAACGCAGATTTATTTATAAAGTCACTATCTCTATGTTTATTGTCGTTTGATATTAACCTTGGACTTATCACGACTATCGCTTTCTATTTTATTACTCACGGACTTTATACCGATTTGTTAGAACACATATATTAAGTTGTAAGATTGTTTAAATTAAAAAAAAACCCTAATAAGAGTTGTTTTTGTCCTAATTCGTTTTACAATTTACATTTTAAAATATTTAAAGCGAAGATTGATATAATTGATATAATTAAAACAGAACAGAAAAACGGTATAAGGGGAGTGTCGCGATGTTTAAATTAACAGCTAATTATTTACCTGCGGGTGATCAACCATTAGCAATTGAACAATTAACAACAAATTTATTTGCAAATAAAAAACATCAAGTTTTATTAGGAGCAACTGGGACTGGAAAAACTTTTACGATGGCAAATGTTATTGAAAATTATCAAAAGCCAACATTAGTAATGGCTCACAACAAGACATTGGCAATGCAATTATATGTTGAGTTAAAAGAAATGTTTCCGGAAAATCGAGTGGAATATTTTGTTTCAAACTTTGACTTTTATCAACCAGAAGCATATGTGCCCAGCAAAGATTTATATATTGATAAGGATGCACGACAAAATATGGAATTAGATATGATGCGTTTGAGTGCTTTTAATGCTTTGACAACGCGTAAAGATGTGATTGTTGTTGCTTCGGTTGCCGCAATTTATGGAGCACAAGATCCTGATGAATATAAAAAATCTTTTTTTCAAGTTGATCGAAACCAAAAAATTAGTAAAAAAGATTTAGCAAATTTTTTAGTATCATCAGGATATGTTCGCAATGATATTGAATTAGTTCCAGGGAGTTTTAGTGCAAAAGGAGATGTTATTAAAATTGTTCCAGGATGAAATATTAAAACTTTTATTCGTATTGATTTATTTGGTGATGAGATTGAAGACTTGGCGTATATTGATGGGTTAACTGGAGATGTGACACAGCGGTTATCAACCTTAACAATTTTCCCAGCACAAGATTATATTACTTCACCAGAACGGTTAGAAGAAGCAATCAAACGGATTGAAGCAGAATTAAAAGTTCGTTTAGTAGAATTAGAACAGGAAGGAAAACTTATTGAGACCCAACGATTAAAACAACGAACAGAATATGATTTGGATTCATTACGAGAAAGTAGCCTTTGTTCTGGGATTGAAAATTATTCACGACATTTAGATTTACGAAATGAAGGAGAAGCTCCATATACTTTAATTGATTTTTTTGGTGATGATTTTTTAACAATTATTGATGAATCCCATATGTCATTACCACAAATTCGGGCAATGTATAATACTGATCGCAGTCGGAAAGAAACATTGGTTAATTTTGGATTTCGGTTAAAGAGTGCACTAGATAATCGCCCGTTAAATTTTGATGAATTTAATCAAAAATTAAAGAATGTTATTTATGTTTCAGCAACACCAGGTGATTATGAATTAGAATTAGTTGACCAAAAAGTAGTTGAACAAATTATTCGTCCAACTGGTTTATTAGATCCAACTGTTGAGGTCAAAGGGACGATTGGTCAAATTGATGATATTATTGCACAAATTAAAAGTCGTCGTGAAAAAAATGAACGGGTGTTTATTACAACTTTAACAATTCGGATGTCAGAAGATTTAACAAGTTATTTACAAGAACAAAATGTTAAAGTTGCTTATTTACATAGTGAATTAAAAACATTAGAGCGAAGTCAAATTTTATTAGACTTACGGAAGGGTGTTTATGATTGTATCGTTGGGGTTAACTTGATTCGGGAAGGAATTGATATTCCAGAAGTATCACTAATTTGTATTTTAGATGCTGATAAACAAGGTTTCTTACGTAATGAACGTAGTTTAATTCAGACAATAGGACGAGCAGTACGGAATGCTAGTGGGCATGTGATTTTATATGCGGATAATGTTTCTGATGCAATGACAAAAGCAATGGCGGAAACAACACGTCGTCGTCAAATTCAAGAAGAGTATAATCGAAAATATCATATTACTCCAACAACAATTATTAAAAGTATTCGTGATTATACTAACATTAAACGTCGTGATGATAAGTTACAAAAAATTAAAAATAAAAAATCAAAAGAATATAAAACAGCAAAAGAAGCATTACTACACGATTTACGAAAAGAAATGGATGAAGCAAGTAAAAAACTTGACTTTGAACGAGCAGCGGAATTACGCGATATTATCATTGGAATTGAAGCAGAATAAAAAATTGTGATAGTATTAAACTACGAGGAGGAACTTAGGATGAAAAAGTTTATTGTAAAAGATATTGTTGATAGATTTGAGTATAAAATTTTAGCAGGATCAAATGGACTTAACCGTGAGGTTAAAGTTTATGGTCTTAATCGCCCAGGCTTAGAATTAGCAGGATTTGACTTTGAAAAAAATAATATTAATCGTCGAGTAGTCTTATTATCAAATAAAGAACAATTATTTGTTAATACATTAAGTGATGCGGTAAAAAAAGAACGTTATGAATATATTTTGAACGAAAACATTCCAATGATTATTTTAACGGAAAAATTTACTGATAAATTATTATTAACAATTGCGGAAAAACATAATTGCCCAGTTGTTTTAGCAAAAAATATTACCACAAGTCGTTTGTATCAAGTTGTACTAGAATTTTTTGATGAGCACTTTGCTCCAATAATAGAAGAACATGCGTCATTAATTAATATTTTTGGGAAAGGAATTTTATTAAAAGGGAAATCTGGGATTGGAAAGTCGGAAATGACATTAGAGTTAGTTAAAAAAAACCATTTGTTTGTTGGTGATGATCGTATTATTATTCAACAACGAAACAATAAATTATATGGGCAATCACATGAAATGTTAAAAAATTTAATTGAGGTTCGTGGATTAGGAATTTTAGATTTAAGTAAAATTTATGGTTTACAAGTTTTATTAGATGAAACGGCAATTGATTTAGTAATTGAATTAATTCATTTAGAGGATGAACAATATAAATCAATTGACCGTCTTGGTTCAGAATATAAATATATTAAAATTTTGGATACGCAAGTTCCAATTGTAACGATTCCTGTTACGTATGGACGAAATGTTAGTGAATTAGTTGAAACAGCTGTTTCAAAATTAAAACTAGAAGCAGCAGGAATTTCTTCGATGAAAACATTACAAGATCGTTTTAAAAAATATTAAAAATAGAAAAAGGAGTAGGGGCTTGTGAATTTAGCAACATTAATTGCCCATGATACGTATGGGAATTGATTTCGGCCATATTGATTTTTAATTTTTTGTGGTTTTGCAATTACAATTATTTTGTCGTTAGTTAATTTTCGCAAGCGTCATATTCCAACGCAGGGATTATATTTAGGAATCTTTGTTATTTCACCAATTGCTTTATTAGGAGCTAGTTTTTTTGGAAAATATGATGTCAAAAATCCAATTTTCTTTTTTACTTTGTTTGCTTTTTGGCAACCAGGAATGAGTATTCATGGAGGTTTAATTTTTGGTTTAATTACAGGTTGAGTTTGATTTGGGTTTGAATCACGAAAACACAATATTTCAATTTGAGTTTATGCTGATTTAATTGTTCCAAATATTTTATTGGCGCATGCAATTGGTCGGTGAGGTAATTTTTTTAATCATGAGTTATTGGGGGCCGCTGTTGCACTAGAGCAGTTAATGTGGTTACCAAGTTTTATTCGGGATAATTTGTTTAAATGATATGTTCCTAATCCAATTCCAAATAATTTTCATCCAACTGATGCGGTTGGAATTGGCGGTGGTCGTGTTAATCCAACTGATTTTAATAATGTACAATATTTTCAACCGATTTTTTTATATGAATCATTTGCTAATGTTTTATTATGAATTTTAATTGTGTTTGCATTACCGTTAATATTTCGTTATAGTTATTATTGGCGGTTCAAGAAAGAAGAACCTGATTTTACGAAATTATCGTGAAAAGGGATTTGAGCAAAATGATATTATGATATTAAACCCGATCCAATGATAGTAAATAATCTATCACAGGAAGAAAATTTAAAAAAAATCTATTTTAAGAATAAGTATAAGATGACAAAAAAACAAGTAATAAAAACTAATTTTAAATATCAAGGGGCACGCCTTAAACAAATTTTAAAGACTGATGGACGGAAGTTAGAAAAGGTAGAAAATCCACATCGATTAAAAATTTTACGTTGTGGGGTTCAAACAGGAATGTATATTGCTGGTTATAATATTATTCGGATAGTTTTAGAAACACAACGTGATGATCATGATTTATTTATTAAAAATATGCGTGTCCTTGATTATGTTATTCTTAGTTTAATGATTGGGATTGGCCTAATTTTAATATTGTTTGCACAGTGAATAGCTGTTATGAAATGAAGAAAAGACGGATGATTGTATGAAAAACAATACTAATGAAATATATGATATGTTAATCATTGGCGCAGGACCAGGGGGTATAACTGCAGCAATTTATGGATCCCGAGCAATGGCTAAAATTGCGATGATTGAAAAAGGGGCCCCCGGGGGAAAAGTAACAAAAACCAGTGAAATTGAGAATTATCCTGGGTTTGATAGTATTCAAGGTCCAGATTTAGCATTAAAAATGTTTGAACAAACCCAAAAACTAAACATTCCTTACTTAGCAGAACGAGTAACGAATATTACTAAAAAAGATAATTTATTTGAATTAGATTTATTATCAGGAGGTAAATTATTTGCTAAAGTAGTAATTGTGGCAACAGGAACTGTTGAACGAAAATTGGGAATTCCTGGAGAATTAGAGTTAAATAGTCGTGGTGTTTCATACTGTGCTGTTTGTGATGGAGCATTATACAAAGGAAAAGATGTCGTTGTTGTTGGTGGTGGTTATGCTGCAATTGAAGAAGCAATGTATTTAGCGCGGTTTGTTAATAAAGTTTATTTAGTTCATCGTCGTGATCAATTTCGTACAGACATTAACATTGTTAGTAAAGCAAAAGATAATCCTAAAATTAATTTTATTGTTGATAGCATTGTAACAGAAATTAAAGATATTGATGCAAATCGTGTAACAGCAATTGTTGTAAAAAATGTTAAAACTGATGAAATAAGAGAGTTAGAAATTAGTGCAGTCTTTCCATATATTGGAGCAATTCCAATTAGTGATTTTGCAAAAAATTTAGATGTGTTAGATGAAAATGGTTACTTTATTGTGGATAATAAATGTTTAACAAAAGTACCAGGATTATATGCGGCTGGTGATGTTACAAATACCACATTACGGCAAATTGCGACGGCTGTTAGTGATGGAGCAAAAGCAGCTCAATTTGCTTTAGAATATCTTGATAATTGCTATTAAAAGGAAGAATTTACGATAAGATATATATTAGATAAAGCAAAAAAGAAAGCGAGAAAGTACTTATTATGAATAAAAAAGAATTAAAAGATGTAGAAGTTAATGGGAAAAAAGTTTTAGTTAGGGTTGATTTTAATGTGCCAATGAAAGATGGCCAAGTAACGGATGATAATCGAATTACAGCCGCATTACCAACAATTAAATATTTATTAGAGCATGATGCAAAAGTTATTTTATTTTCACATTTAGGAAAAGTAAAAACAACAGATGATTTAAAAAAACGTGATATGGCTCCTGTTACGAAAGTTTTAGAACAAAAATTAGGACAGCCAGTTAAATTTGTTAATGCTTTTGAAGGAAAAGAATTGGAAACAGAAATCAATGAAATGCAAGCACAAGATGTTATTTTATTTCAAAATACAAGATTTGCTGACATTCTTGATAAAGATGGTCAAATTAATGTTGATTATAATGGCAATGCAAAAGCAAAACGAGAAAGTAAAAATGATGCAGCATTAGGAAAATATTGAGCAAGTCTAGGTGATGTTTTTGTTAATGATGCTTTTGGAACAGTACATCGTGCTCACGCTTCAAATATTGGAATTGCCTTAAATATTAGTGAATCGTGTTTAGGGTTTTTAGTTGAAAAAGAAGTAAAGATGTTATCACAAGGAGTTGATAACCCAGTTAGACCATTTGTTGCAATTATTGGTGGTGCAAAAGTTTCGGATAAAATTGGGGTAATTGAACATTTATTGACAAAAGTAGATAAGATTTTAATTGGTGGAGGAATGGCATATACTTTTTTTGCCGCACAAGGTCATAATATCGGGAATTCATTGTTAGAAGCTGATAAAATTGATATTGCAAAAGAATTTTTGGCAAAAGCTAATGGGAAAATTATTTTACCAATTGATGCTTTAGAAGCGCCAGAATTTGCTGATGCTCCAGCAAAAGTTACTAATGGTGTTGAAATTGATAACGGGTATATGGGCTTAGATATTGGACCAAAAACAATTGAATTGTTTAAAAAAGAGTTGGCTGGTGCTAAGACAGTCGCTTGAAATGGACCAATGGGAGTTTTTGAGTTTAATAACTATAGTATTGGGACAAAAGCGATTTGTGCTGCAATTGCTGAATTAAACGATGCCTTTACTTTAATTGGTGGGGGTGACTCAGCTGCTGCTGCAATTCAATTAGGTTATAAAGACAAATTTACTTATATTTCAACTGGTGGTGGAGCAAGTTTAGAATATATGGAAGGTAAACTATTACCGGGAATTGAAGCTGTTCAAAATAAATAACATAAAAAAACGACAGTATAGAGTGCACCCCAAAAAGTAAGTAAAGTAAAAAAAGACTTTGCTAAACTTTTAAAGGAGGTGCATTTTATATGGCAAGAAAAGGTCAAAAATATAACAAATATACATCAGAATTTAGAACAAAAATCATTGAGGAAATTAAACAAAAAAGTTGTTGAGTAGTAGCAAAACAATATAATCTAAATGCAAATACAGTAGAATCTTGATGAGCAAATCATAAAAAAGGAAAATTAAACAATCATAAAGGACCTAAAATCTCTTTTGGTAAAAGAGATTTAGAATATTATAAAACAAGGTATGAATTATTAAAAAAGCTCCATGACTTTTACAATTAAGCAAACTAAGAATCGTCTCTTTTATTAAACAAAATTGTCATGAATATTCAATAAAATTATTATTAGAAGTAACGGGGTTAAAACGTAGTTATTGAGATAAATATAAAAATTATGACAGTAGCAAAAAAGATAAAGAAGCAATAAATGATATTGTAAAAGTCTATGAAGAAAATTTAAAACAATTTGGATATCGAAGAATTACTAAATATTTAAAAGAAGATTATGATATAAAATATAATTCAAAAAAAGTTTTAAGGATTATGCGTTATAATCAAATACAACCTGAATATGTAAGAAAAATGAGAAGAAAAATGAAATATAAACAGAATAAAGAAAAAAGTTTATTGCAATATCCTGATTTAATTAATCGTAAATTCAATGATATAAAAACAAGGTTTTCAGTGCTGTATACTGATGTAACATATTTAATTTGAAAAAGAGAAAAATATTATCAATCAACAATTATTGATGGATATACTAAAGAAATAGTTGATGTAAAGTGATCTAAATATAATGACAATAAATTAGTAATAGATAATTTAAATGATGCAATTAATAAAATAAAATTAATAAAAAAAGATCTGGGGGGGGTAGAGTGCACCCCAAAAAGTAAGTAAAGTAAAAAAAGACTTTGCTAAACTTTTAAAGGAGGTGCATTTTTATATGGCAAGAAAAGGTCAAAAATATAACAAATATACATCAGAATTTAGAACAAAAATCATTGAGGAAATTAAACAAAAAAGTTGTTGAGTAGTAGCAAAACAATATAATCTAAATGCAAATACAGTAGAATCTTGATGAGCAAATCATAAAAAAGGAAAATTAAACAATCATAAAGGACCTAAAATCTCTTTTGGTAAAAGAGATTTAGAATATTATAAAACAAGGTATGAATTATTAAAAAAGCTCCATGACTTTTACAATTAAGCAAACTAAGAATCGTCTCTTTTATTAAACAAAATTGTCATGAATATTCAATAAAATTATTAATTAGAAGTAACGTGGTTAAAACGTAGTTATTGAGATAAATATAAAAATTATGACAGTAGCAAAAAAGATAAAGAAGCAATAAATGATATTGTAAAAGTCTATGAAGAAAATTTAAAACAATTTGGATATCGAAGAATTACTAAATATTTAAAAGAAGATTATGATATAAAATATAATTCAAAAAAAGTTTTAAGGATTATGCGTTATAATCAAATACAACCTGAATATGTAAGAAAAATGAGAAGAAAAATGAAATATAAACAGAATAAAGAAAAAAGTTTATTGCAATATCCTGATTTAATTAATCGTAAATTCAATGATATAAAAACAAGGTTTTCAGTGCTATATACTGATGTAACATATTTAATTTGAAAAAGAGAAAAATATTATCAATCAACAATTATTGATGGATATACTAAAGAAATAGTTGATGTAAAGTGATCTAAATATAATGACAATAAATTAGTAATAGATAATTTAAATGATGCAATTAATAAAATAAAATTAATAAAAAAAGATCTGAATGGAATAATAATTCATTCAGACCACGGATATCAATACACATCCGCTATTTATATCGATAAATGTGTATCTAACAGTATTATAATTTCAATGGGGAAAAATTACCACTGTGCAGATAATATTGTTATAGAAAGTTTTCATTCATTACTTAAGAAAGCTACAATCCATAATAAAATATATAATTCACATGAAGAATATATACAAGATGTTATAAAATGAAATACATGATATTCAAATCGTAAAGAAAAAGATATAATAAAAAAATAGTAAATACTTTTTATTAGTACTTACTAAAATGGGTGCAGTCTAGAATGGAATAATAATTCATTCAGACCACGGATATCAATACACATCCGCTATTTATCTCGATAAATGTGTATCTAACGGTATTATAATTTCAATGGGGAAAAATTACCACTGTGCAGATAATATTGTTATAGAAAGTTTTCATTCATTACTTAAGAAAGCTACAATCCATAATAAAATATATAATTCACATGAAGAATATATACAAGATGTTATAAAATTAAATACATGATATTCAAATCGTAAAGAAAAAGATATAATAAAAAAATAGTAAATACTTTTTATTAGTACTTACTAAAATGGGTGCAGTCTAGTATTGTTGTTTTTTATTTTTTAAATTTGTTGTTGTGTAATATAGTGAATGTTTCCACCACCTAATAAAATTTCATAAGCATAAATTGGTTCAATCTTATAGTGAGGAAAAGCAGCACCAATAATATTGATTGCTTGCTGATCTGTTGCCAAATTAAAAATTGGTAAAATGATTGCTCCATTTGCAATATAGAAGTTAACATAACTACCAGCCAAGCGGGTATTTTCTAATCGTGCTTTAACATGTTCTTTGCCAATAATGTCACTGGTGTCTTCGTTTGTTGTATACATTGGTGTTGGAATTGGTAATTTAATTACTTTAATTTTACGACCCATTGCATCGGTTGTTGCTTCTATAAATTTAAGGGCAGCACGACTACGTTCATATTGGGGATCATTTTGATCATCAGTTCAGGCTAAGAGAACAGCCCCTGGTTTAACAACACATAACATATTGTCAATATGACCACTTGTTTCATCATTAAAGATTCCATAAGGTAATCAAATCACTTTTTTAACATTTAAGTATTGTTTTAAAGCTGCCTCAATTTCTATTTTTGATAAATGTGGATTACGATTAGGATTTAATAAACATTCTTCAGTAGTATATAAAGTTCCTTCGCCATCAACATGAATACTACCTCCTTCTAAAACAAATGAAGTACGGTAACGATCAATTTTCAAATAAGAAGATACTTCAGCGGAAATTTTATCATCATTATCCCATGGATAATATAATCCACCATTTAAGCCACCCCAAGCATTAAAGATTCAATCAACGGCACGAACGTCACCATTTTTGTTTTTTAAAAATGTTGGACCAACATCACGCATTCAGGCATCATCATTTTCAAATACTAAAATCTTAATGGTTGGATCCAATAACTTTGTGGCAATTTCTTTTGTTCGTGGAGAAGTAATCATTATAACAGGTTCATATTTATTAATTGTGTTTGCAACTTTTGCATACACATCTTGTGCAGGTTCGGCATTTTTTCGTCAGTTATCAATTCGTTCCGGGAAAATCATTCAACAACCTTGGTGAGGTTCAAATTCTCCGGGCATATAATATTCATCATCTTGTGGTAATGTTTTTAGTAATTTATTCATGTTGTTGGTTTCCTCCTTTTTTGTGTTTTCATTTGTTATAACTAATTAAGATTTCCCTAATAATAATGACGATAATACTTCCAACAATACAAAAGGCAACGTGTTGTCCACCACTATTAAAAGCTCACGTATCATTCTTAACAATAATACTACCAAAAATAAACAAAATAACAGAGAAAATAATAATAATGATTGGGAATAAAACAATAATTCATTGCACTCATAAGGGTCCTTTAATTTTAAACGGTCGTTCAATATTAGGTTTGATAAGCCGTAATTTAATGTAAGCAGGAAAGATTAAAAAGTAAGGGGCTAAAAACATCAGCGATGAAAAAGCATATAAGGTTCAAAATAAGTTTGCAACATTTGGTGTTGCTGATAGCATTGCTCCCCCAATTAAAATAACAATCGTTGAAATAACACCCGCAATAATTGATGCTCATAATGGTGTATCATTTTTTAATTTAGATGCAAAGATTGTTGGGAATTCACCATCTTCAGCAGCTTCCTTAATTGCTAAGTTTGTGCCAGATGTTCAAGTAATCATTTTTCCAAAGAAAGTAAACAATATAAAAATAGCAATAATCATTGTGACTCATTAGGCCTTAAAAGCAGCACCAATTGATTGAATAATTCCATTTGCTTCATCAAGATGATTAACATCAACAATAATGTTAACAGCTGCTGTTCCAATCAAATAGCAAATAATGATGATAATTTCACTAATTAAAATACTTTTAGGAATTGTTTTACGAGGATTATCAATTTTATCAGTAGCATTACTTTGCAACTTAAATCCAGAAAAATTATAAATAATAACCATAAGAAAGATAACACCTGTTGACCAGGAAGGTAAAAAACCAAATTGAGCATCATGTAATTGGAGTTGAAACAGAATTACCATTTGCCAACCAATAAATTGCTCCTGTAATTAAGGTAATTGTTACAATTAATTTTGCTACTGAAGTTAAGTTCGGAATTCATTTTAGTTTTTCTAACCTAATAAAATTTAATAAAATTGTAATTCAAGTTAACAATAAGGAAATTGCAATTTTAATTCAAAAGTTTAATGTTTTATTAAAAAAGGCAAACGATAACGTACTTGAGAAAGCTAAGTAAACAGATGACATTCATAGTCCAACGTTAATTCAATATAATCAGTTTGTTCGTGCAGCTCATTTTCGCCCAAATGCTTTTTTTACTCAAACATACATTCCACCTTCAGAACCAAAGGTTGAACTTAATTCAGCACTAATAAAACCATAGGGAAGAAAATAAAAGATTTCTAATAAAAATCAATAAATAATTGATGATCATCCAATTTTAGCAGCACCAAATGAGTCAATAAAAAAAATGGCGCTAAAAGTAAAAAGGATAATATCAGTTATTTTTAATTTTTTTGTTTTCATAATGATTATTCTTGATGATTAAAAGTATAACGTTGTTTTCATGGGCGTTGGATATCATCTAATCAACTAGTGATGTCACCAGCATGATAATCTTTTGTAGCTGTTGTGGCAATATCAAGGCGTGGATAGATAAAATAAACTAATAAGGCAAGCTGAGCTGTCAAACGGTTTTCAGATTGTTGGAACACAATTGATTGGTTTCCATCGATAACTTCATCCATAACCTCAATATTTCGTGAAGCTGGTAAACAGTGCATAAATCTTGCTTGTGGTCCCGCTTTTGCCATTAAGGCATTAGTAATTTGATAAGTTGGTTTAAAGGCTTTTACGCGTTCATTTGCTTCATCTTCTTGGTCAACTCATTATCATAATAAATCGGTATAAATAATATTGGCATCTTTAACATAATTTAAGTCTTCGGTGATTAAAACACTGCCACCATTGTTTTCCTTAATGTTTGCTTTGGCAATATCAATTCATGCTGCTGGTGATTGGTATTTTTTAGGGGCAATTATGGACAAAGTTCATCCCAATTTTTGTAGTAATGTGTATTAACGAACTACAAACATTAGTTCGATCACCAATAAAAACAATTTTTAATTTGCTAAAGTCATTATTTAAATATAGTATTGGATCAGTATGTTCAAGGATGGTAAATAAATCACATAAAGCTTGCGTTGGATGATTGTAATCACTTAAACCATTAAAAACGGGTACATCAGCTTTTTTAGCAATTTCTTCCACTGTTTCATGTTTTCGGGCGCGGATTAAAATTCCATCGGTCATGTGTGATAAAACTTTAATTCTATCATAAAGGGACTCTTTTTGACCAAGATGAATTTCGCCGGGTTTTAAATATTGAGCATGCTCCCCCAATAATGTCGTTGCTGCTTCAAAAGAAACTCTTGTTCTTGTTGAAGGTTCTTCAAAAATCATTGCTAATGTTTTATTTTGTAATAAGGGCGGAATTGCCCCATTATAACGCGCAGTTTTTAGTTTTTTCATTAGCGTTAATAAATCTAAGATTTCATTTTTACTAAAATCTTGGGTATCAATAAAATGTCGTAATTGATTCATTGTAATTCTCCTTTCTTTGTTTTTATTATATTTTTCTAATAATATTTTACAAATTAAAATTCTAATTACTTTGTAATTAATTAGGCAAAAAATGGATTTTTTTTCGGAAATAAGTTAAGATTAAGGCATAAAAAAGGACATCAAAGGATTTTAATCAGTAGCATTAATATTTTAATTATAAAATAATAGTTAAAATAAGGACCTATTAGAATGAAATCAGGTTATTTTGTTTTTTTAATTTAAATTGAGAGGTAATAGTATGATTAGATTGGATAAAATAGATCGGGATATTATTGGTCAGTTACAAAAAGATAGTCGCATTTCAGTGCGTAAAATTAGTAAAACAATTAATATCTCTGAAAAAACAATTCGAATGCGAATTAATAAGTTAATGACGCAAAACATTGTTAAACCTGTTTGCATTGTCAACCCAAATTCTTTCGGTTATGTTAATTTTGTTGATATTTTTTTTTAAAATTAATCAGGATGTTGATATTAAAGTTTTACAAGAATGATTACATAATAAAGTTTATGTTTCATATTTATCACGTCATTGGCATGACCAAGATTTTGCAATTCAATGTTGGTTTAAATCAGGAAAAGAAATGATTAATTTTATTAGTGAATTAGAGAGTTATCCTGGTATTTTAGATGTTAAGTATCATTTAATTAGTGAGAATTTTATGAGACTCGTATTCATGAAAACCAGAGGATAAAAATTATCGCTAAAAGAACAATTGTTAACATTGTGTAATAATTATGCGAACATTATTTTTTATGATATAATAAAAATGATTTTTTATAATTGTGTAGAATAGAGGAGATAGTTACATGGCAGTTAGCGATCGTAATATTGTAAAAAAACATGGAAAAATAGCAGACAAAATCATAGCCTTAGATGGAACAATGCAAGCATTGTCTGATGAAACATTAAAAGCAAAAACAGCTGAATTTAAAGAGAGATTAGCGCAGGGTGCAACATTAGATGATATTTTAATTGAGGCTTTTGCGGTGGCACGAGAAGCAGCGCGCCGTATTTTGGGTTTGCATGCTTATCGTGTCCAATTAATTGGAGGAATTGTTCTACATGAGGGTGATGTTGCTGAAATGAAAACCGGAGAAGGAAAAACTTTAACTGCGTTAATGCCAACATATTTAAATGGTTTAACTGGAAAAGGAGTTCATATTGTTACTGTTAATGAATATTTATCAAAACGGGATTCAGAGATTAATGGTCAAGTGTTTTCATTTTTAGGTTTAACAGTTGGGTTAAACACTCGTAGTGGAAATAAAGACGAAAAAAGAGCAGCATATAGTTGTGATATTACTTATACAACTAACGCTGAATTAGGATTTGACTATTTACGTGATAATATGGCTATAGTGATAAAGTACAAACACGGGTTAAACTACGCTATTATTGATGAAGCTGATTCAATTTTAATTGATGAATCAAGAACACACCATTAATTATTTCGGGAGGTCGCCAAAATCGAATTCCACAATATCAAGCAGCCGATCATTTTGCAAAATCATTGTCACGAGAAAATGATCTTGAAATTGATTTAGAAACAAAAACAAGTTTATTTAACTCCAGAAGGAATTTTAAAAGCAGAAAAGATTTTCTCAATTAATTCATTATTTGACATTAAAAATACTGAATTATATCATTTAATTTTAAATGCTTTGAAGGCTAATTTTGTTTTTAAAAACGGAATTGAATATGTTGTTCAAAACAATGAAATTATTCTAATTGACCAGTTTACCGGACGATTAATTCCGGGGCGTGCATATAGTGATGGTTTACAACAATCATTACAAGCAAAAGAACAATTTTGAAATTGAACAAGAAACAGTAACTATGGCAACTATTACTTATCAAAACTTTTTCCGTTTATATAATAAATTAAGTGGAATGACCGGAACGGCAAAAACAGAAGAAGAAGAGTTTGTAAAAATTTATAATATGCGAGTAATTCAAATTCCAACTAATCGTCCATTAATTCGTCGTGATGAAGCAGACTATATGTTCGCTAATCGTGATGCAAAAATGCAAGCAATGATGAAAGAAATTTTGACTTTGCATGAAAAAGGACAACCAATTCTAATTGGGACAACTTCGGTTGAATCATCAGAAATTGTTTCTCATTATTTACGCAATGCTAATTTAAAGTTTGAAATGTTAAATGCTAAGAACCATGAGCGCGAAGCGGATATTATTGCGCAAGCGGGAGAAAAAAAGGCCATTACCTTAGCAACAAATATGGCGGGACGGGGAACTGACATTAAATTAGGGGGAGGAGTTACTAACCTTGGCTGTTTAGCTGTTTTTGGGGTTGAAAGAAATGAAGCGCGTCGGATTGATAATCAGTTGCGTGGGCGTTCAGGACGACAAGGAGATCCTGGATTTTCACGTTTCTATGTTGCGATGGATGATGAGTTAATGATGCGTTTTGTGGTGATCGATTACGTCGCATTTTTGCAAGACTAGGGTCAGATTTTATTCAATCACGAATGTTAACACAAGAGCAATTTCAAATGCGCAAAAAAAAGTTGAAGGGATGAATTTTGATCAACGAAAACATATTTTAGATTATGATAATGTTTTAGCACAACATCGTGAAGCAATGTATGCTCGTCGTGATCAAATTTTAATTGCTTCTGATTTAAAACCAATTATTAAAAAGATGCAATATTCAGCAGCATATGATTTAACAAAAATGTTTGGAAATGAATCACATGGTGAATGATTTATTCGTTATGATGAGTTAATTAAAGGGGTCAACGATAAAGTTGTTGCAAATAATGCATTAGATAAAACAGTAATGGAAAAAATGACCCGCGAAGAAGTTGCAAAATATCTTGCAGAAAAAATGAATGTCTTTTATCAAGCACGGACAGAGGATGTTCCTGCTGATGTGATGAATCAGATTGAACGGAATGCAATTATTTCTTCTTTTGATGAATATTGGACAAAGCATATTGACCAAGCAAGTAAATTACGAAGTGGGATTTATTTACGTAGTTATGCTCAAACTAATCCGCTTCATGCGTATGTTGAAGAAGCAGCAAAATTGTTTGAACATATGCAATTATCAATTGCTCATGAAGTTGTTATTAAATTAGCAAATGTTGTAATCCGAAAAGTTGAGGATGGGAGCGTTGAACCAATGCAAGATTCTGAACAAGAAGTTCGTGAATTTAAACAAAAAGGTTAATTGTCTAAACCACTATGCCAAGATAGTGGTTTTTTCTGTACTATTAAATTAGATAAAAGAGGGATTAAAATGAGTTTCGCGCTAGAAGTTAAAGAGGAAATTATTAAAAAAGAATTTTACCCAGTTTGTCAAAAAGCTTTTTTATGTGGTTTTGTTAAATATAATATGACATTAAATATTAGCAACCATTATTTTAATTTTGAAGTTAGTTCAATTAGTAACGCAATTATTCGTACAATTTATTCCTTTCTTAAAAATTTATATCAAGTTGAAATTGACATTATTATTATGCAAACAACAAAATTAAAAAAAAATAAAACGTTTATTTTACGAATTAAAGAACGTGCCTCAGAAATTCTAAAAGACTTAAATATTTTTGATGCTGATACCAACAAAAAAATTATTACAATTCCTGCTGATTGAAATGAACGCCAACAGCGTGCTTACATTGCGGGAATTTTTGTGGCGTGTGGTAGTGTTAATTCACCCGAAACAAGCAACTATCACTTAGAAGTGCAGTTTATTGATGATGTTTCAGCGCAAACTTTTCGCAGATTATTACACAAATTTCATTTTCCTTTTAAGATAGTTACCCGCCACGATAAATATGTCTGCTATCTTAAAAGATCAATTTTAGTTTCTGATTTTCTAAAATTAATTGATGCAATTAATAGTGTTTTAGCATTTGAAAATACGCGCATTTCGCGGGACATGGTAAACAGTATTAATCGGTTAAATAACATTGAAATTTCAAACCAGCAAAAAGCAATGAAAGCTGGAGAGGAACAAGTTATTATGATTAATTATTTGTTAGAACATAATTTATTTGATGAATTAAATGATAATACAAGAAAAGTTGCGTTTTTACGGATTGCCTATCCGGATGCATCATTGCAAGATCTTTCGCTATTATTGGAGAGTGAGCATAATTTAGAAATTTCAAAATCAGGAGTTAATCATCTTTTCCGCGAAATTAAGAAAAAATATTACGAAAATCAAAAGTAAGCTATGCTATAATTTACTTATATTTTTTATAAGATATGTTTATTAAAGGTTATTTATTTGAAAAAATGGAGGAAAAAATTATGGGAAAAACGAAAAAACATGTTAAGTTTTTTGAATTTTTAACTGTTTTTTCAACGGCTGTTGGAATTACAATCGGAATTGGGATTTATTTAAAAAATGATACTTCTGAGGGCCGCGTTTTATATTTCACCCAAAATCCATATTTAACAATTGCATTATGAATTTTAGTTTGTATTTTAGGAATTGCGATGATTATGGTTTTTATTGAAATTGCCTCTATTAACACAAAGAGTGGGGATGTAACATTAGCATCATGAGCCAATGTTTTAATTGGTCGTAAGGTTGGAAGTTTATTTTCAATTTTTTATATTTTTTTTTATTTTCCAACTTTATTAGGAATTTTCCCAATTTTTAGTATTAATACAATGTTTGATGCGTTAGAAATCAAGAGTATTACAAAGGGGACCCAAAACGCAATTGCAATTAGTTTGGGTAGTATTCTTTTAATCTTGTTTTACTTATTAAATATTTTTTTACTAAATGTTGGAAGATGAGTACAGACCATTGGAACTTTTGTTAAATTTATTCCACTATTGGTAAGTTTAATTATTGGATTCATTATTCCAATGAATGGAAATGTGTTTGATAGTTTTAAAGAATTAAAATTTGGGAATTTCTTTATGGGCCTTTTACCCGTGTTATTTTCTTTTGATGGATTTATTTATGCCGCAGGATTACAAAAAGAAGTTTCTAACAAAAATGTTGTGCCAAAAGCACTATTTGTTGCAATGGTTTTTATTACAGTTTTTTATTTAATTCAAGTTATTTCGTTATTCTTAGGGACAAACGATGGAAGTGTTTTTAGTTTATTTAATAATATTATTGGTGGACCAATTGATTGTGTTTTGAACTGATTTATTGTTATTACCGCACTAATGAGTATTAATGGTTTAACATTTGTTTCACCAGCATTAGGCCAAACTGTTCAAGATGAACGTCTTGTTTATATTGGCAAAAAAGAATTAAGTTATCACCAAATTGGCTTAATTCAAATGGCAATTACGGTTAGTTTTAATTTAATTATTATGGGAACTAGTTTAGGAATTAAAGATGACCCACTTTATTTATTAGATATATCTTCTAATGCAGTTAGTTTTGTTGCTTTTATTTGCTATATTAGTTTAATTGTTGCTGTATGAGTAAATCGTTATACAAAACGGGTTGAAGTAACGAAAGTAAAAGGAATGTATTACTATGCTGGCTTTGCTATCTTCTTGTTACTCGTTTCAATTTGTTACATTATTTATAGTTTTGCTGCTTTTAAAAGTAATCATAATACTTTATATAGCTTAGCAATTATTATTGGAGGAAGTTTAATTTTATGAGGAATTAATGAATTGTTATTAAACAAAACAACTACCCAAGTTCCATACCAAATAAAAACCCCAGTGATGAATAAAATTAATCAATAGGGTTATAAGTTAAGATTTTATCAAGTTCATCGGTCTGGTGAACTTTTTTTCAGCCCCCCATAAGAATGTAAACTTTAAAATTATGTTTTTTTAATAATTGATATAAATCAAGATGGGAATGGCCAGTACTTGAAATAAAAAGAATTTTTTTATCTTTAATAACTTTTTTTGAATAAATTAGACGAAATAAATGATGAGGGATATTAATACTATTGGTAATATGACTTTCCAATCATTCTTCTTTTGGTCGAACATCGATAATTAACCATTTTTCAGAATTATTAATTTTTGGTAATTTTTTAATTGATTTTGTATTGTATTTCATTTGAAATGCTGAAAAAAACATTTTTTCACCTCTTTGTGATATATTATAACATTAAGAAACTTATTATTTTACTACGAAATCTGTAAAATTTAAGTATATAATTAAAACGTTATATAGAAACGAGGGAAGAAAATGCGAAAACCAATTATTATTGGAAATTGAAAAATGCATAAAACAAGTAGTGAAACAATTGAATTTTTAAATCAAGTTGATCCTGTTTGTGGTAATTTAACAGTAGAAGCGGGAATAGCAGTACCATATATTAATTTAGCTGTTGGACATCAACATGCTAATAATTTGATTATTGCGGCACAAAACTGTCATTATGAAGATTTTGGGGCTTTTACCGGTGAAATTTCAGTTGATATGTTAGAAGATCTAAAAATAACACATGTTATTATTGGCCATTCTGAGCGTCGTGAAATGTTTAATGAAACTGATGAGACTGTTAATTTAAAAGCAAAAAAATTATTAGCAAAGGGGATGGTGCCAGTTATTTGCTGTGGTGAAACATTAGACCAATATGAAAATAATGAAACGCAACAAGTTGTTGAAAATCAAATTACAAAAGCATTCCAAGGAATTGATTTGGAAAATGCAAAAACAGTTGTCATTGCTTATGAACCAATTTGAGCAATTGGAACTGGAAAAACAGCAACCACCGAAATTGTTCAAAAAGTTTGTGCTATAATTCGTGCTAAAATTGCTGTGCTTTATGATGAAGTGGTAGCAAATGTAATTCGAATTCAATATGGTGGTAGTGTTAAACCAGATAATATTAAAGAATTATTAGCACAACCCGATATTGATGGTGCTTTAGTTGGCGGTGCCAGTTTAGAACCACAGACTTTTTTAGGATTAGTAAAATAATTATTAATAAGAAATGATGAATAATTTTTATCATTTTTTAAATATTGTAAATTAAAATAAAAAAGTTATATTTTTAAAATATAATTTTTATTTTGAAAAAACTAATTAGATCTTAACTATTTTATCTATAATTTAAATTTACTAAAAAAACAATATAATAAGTTTGAGAAATTGTTTAATTTCTCAAACTTATTATATTGTTTTTTTTATTTTGAGCGTAGCGAACACGCGAAGCGTGCCGCGCAAGTTAAATTTTTAGGAGGAATTAAGTTATGCCAGGTTGATTAACGACAATTTTTAGTGTTGTTATTATATTATGTATTTTTGCTTGAATTGGTTTATAGATTTATCAAAAAATTCGTCAAATTCGAGGTAAGAAAAAAGAAAAAAAGAAATTGAAAGTAAGGAGGATAAAAAATAATGTTAGGTATGTATTTAAAAACAGCGGTTAATTTTTTAGCAGCAGATACGCCTACTATTTAAGATGGAATGGGTTCTATTTGAAGTGGATTAGGACAAGTGATGATAAAAGTTAAAGAAACAATTTATGCTGTATTACCACAATTAATGACCTTTTTAGGTGATGCGTGAAGTATTTTAATTCCATTTGGTATTTTTGTTATCATTAAGATTTTAAACTTTTTCCGTGTTATGGTTAAAGGATTTTAATATTTATTATAACTAATTATTTGTATTAGTTAAGGCACACTACACTAGTTTATTTATATTTTATTAATTTATTATTTTATATAACTATTACTTTAAAACTTAATAGTATTTTTCAGTGTGCCAATTTTTATCATTTTTATATTTAACAATGTTAATAACATTGTTTATTAAACATTAGATAAACAATGATATTAGCATTATGTATACCATTGTTAATAATCAGTGTTTTTATCAATAAATAAGCAATATATAAACATTAAATATAACATTGTTTATTAAACAGATATTTAGTTAGGAGATTATATTATGGATATAAAATTTAAAACAACTAAGGAATATAAAAAATTAAAGAGAGATTTTATTATTAAAAATTTTGGTTTTGGTTTTGGTTTTGGTTTTGGTTTTGGTTTTTGTTATTTTTTATTTTTAATTAATCTTATTGCAATTATTGTAGGTTTTATTTTGTTTTCAAATAGAGAAATAATAGTTGGTATTTTAATTCTTTCTTTATTTTTAATTTTTATATTTATTATTTTATTTTTTGTAATTGAAGAGCATATATCAGAAATTAAGGAATATAAAGTTATGGTGTTAAAGAAACAATTGTTACCGTTAGAAAATATAATTGGAGAATTAGGAGAAGGTAAAATGCTAAGAGGAGGAGTTGATAAAATTGAGTAATTTTGTTAAGAAAAATCAGAATGTAGAAAATTATTTTATTCGTAAAGAGTTGATAGTTTTTGAAACAGATAAAGCAAGTTTTATAAATTTACCTAATCATAATCGTCACATTGGTTTTTGATTGAGTAATAAATTTATTTATCCTAGTGAAAAACACTTAGAACAAGTAGCTATTGGTTTGATTTGTGATAATTCTTATCCTATTGTAAAATATGATGAAAATTTAAAATGACATATTTGAAAGTATTTAACTGGAACAGAAATAATTAATTTGTATAATCAATATAAACAAAATTATTTTACACAAATGAAAAAAGCAATATTTCCTGGTGAACCTCAAAAAGTAAAAACAAACAATAATAATAATTTAACAAATTGAAGTGATGAAAAAGTGCAACAATTAATCAATGATTTAGAAAGTTTAAATTAAATGAGTTTATATGACTATTGAGTTCAATTTGTTAGTTATATTATTGGTTCAAATGCTCCTAAATTTTTATATGTTATATCTTTTGTATTATTTATTGTTTTATTTTTTGGAATGTTTTTTAAACTTATTCAAAAAATGTGGAGTTTTTAAATATGCAAAATGATTGAGAAAAATTAAAAGAGTTTTTTACTCATGTATTTTTGTTTATTGACAAATCTAACGTTGAAAGTATTACAACCTGGAATTTGACTCAAAATGAATATTTAACTCTTATGATTGGTGTTTGAATTGTGATTTTATTTCTAATTATGTTATTTATAATTTTTATAAAACCTCAACTTTTTTCTTACTACCAAGAATTATCATCAATTGCTTACAAAGCGGGGTGCATTGATAATATTAACAAGTTAGTAAAAGCATTGTGAACACGCGAACATGAAACATCAACGTGATTAGAAGATGGTTTTGCAGTTCCACATGCCCGCATGAAAGATATTAAAAAACCAGCTGTTATTTTTGTTTGTTATCAAACGGGGCTATCATGACCAACATTTGATAATAGTCCTGTGCAAGTTGCGATTGCTTTAATTATTCCAACGAATAAGAAAAATGATATTCATTTGGAAGTATTAAGTAATGTTGCAAAAAAATTATTAAATGCTGATCTTCGTCAAACTTTAAAAACAGAAAGTGATAAAAAAAAATTATAGCATTGTTACAAGCAGAAGATGAAACAACAATTGGCGCAAACGAAGATTATAAGGGATATGTTTTAGGAATTACAGCTTGTCCAGCTGGAGTAGCACATATATACATGGCTGCTAAAAAAATTGAAGATGAAGCAAAACGATTGGGATATGCTGTCAAAGTTGAAAAACAAGGAGAAAATGGTTTTGAAGATAAATTAACAACAGAAGATATTCAAAATGCTAATGTGCTAATTATTGCTGCTGATATTGCTATTGGTGAACAAGAACGGTTTGTTGATATTCCAATTTTAAAAATAGCGGTTAGTGAACCATTACATGATGTTGATGGTGTTTTTAAAAAAACATTTCAAATTATGCGGCAACTTCCAAATCAACATATTCCAACAACAAAACAAACTAAAATTAAAAAAGAAAGAGGTTGATTTAAATTACATTTTAAAGGAGGGGCTGTTAGTTTAAAAAATGCGGTTTTAACTGGAATTTCTTATGCGGTTCCTGTTATTGTTGCTGGAACAGCAATTCAAGCTTTAATTACAATTATCATTCAAATTGCTGGAGCGGATTATATTGTGCAACACGCTAATTGGTTGAACACTTTAAGCAATGTTGCTGGAAAAAGTTTAAGTATTTTATTAGCACCAGTTTTAGCGGCTTATATTGCTTATGCAATGGCTGATAAACCAGGGTTAACACCGGGTTTTCTTGGTGGTTTAGCATGTGTCTATGTTACAAAAACTGCTGCTGATGGAACAGTAATTGTTGATGGTCTTGGATTCTTGGGGGGTTTAATTACTGGGATTCTAGTTTGATATATGATTAAACTATTTAAAAAATATTTAGTTAGTCAAAAAATGCAAGGAGTCTTAACGTGGTTTGTTTATCCGGTTTTGGGGTCATTAATTAGTATGTGTGTGATTTTATTTGTTATTGGACAACCAATCGCTTTATTAATTAATGTTATTTTTAGTGGGTTAACAACTTTACAGACATCTAATTTAGCCGCCTTGTTAGGAATTATTATTGGAATGATGTGTGTCTTTGATTTGGGTGGGCCGTTTAATAAAGTGGCATGGGCTTTCTCATTTGCATCATTTTCACAAGCCTTTACTAGTGGGCAATTAACTAATCCAGCATTATTAGTACCATATGCTTGCTTTTGAGCAGCTGGAATTGGAACTGGTTGAACTACAGCATTAGTAACGCTTATTGGTCGTCGTTTTTCAAACCAATATGAAAAAGAAGCCGGAAAAATGTCGTGAATTTTATCATCATTAGGAATTACAGAGGGGGCAATCCCATTTGCCTTATCTGATCCATTCCGAATAATTCCTTCTTTCATGTTAGGTGGTGCTGTTTCAAGGGGATTATGTGCCGCATTTAATTTAGGATCAACAATTACTGGTGGTGGTTTTATTACAATGGCCAGAATGCAATCTGCAACAGGGGCAGTTTCCATTGGTATTGAAATCTTACTATGATTAATCTTTGCTATTATTGGATGTGCAATATCAACAAGCTTATTATTAGTTTTAAAATATATTAAGACAAAACCAATAATCGAGAAAAAAGTACAGACTTGAACAGTTAATATTTTATCATCAGGAATTGTTCCAGCGGTTAAAAAACAACATTTAAAAAAATTTAACCAATTATCATCAACCGATGAACAAGAACAATATTTAAATCGAAAACAGAAAAAAAGTAATCTTAAGGTAGAAAGGTAACAGTAATTATAATGAAATATGACTTTGATATTATCATTGATCGTAGTCAAAATTTAGAGCGAAAATGAGACCAAGCTTTCATTGCAAAAAACTATCATCTAAATGGTGATAATATCATTAATTCATCAATCGCTGATTTAGATTTTACTACACCATCACCAATTATGGACGCTATTTTAGCACGTGCAAAAAAAGGTGTTTATAGTTATAGTTATGTTAGTGATGATCTTTATCGGGCAATTAGTAATTTATATTGTCATCAACACAAAGTGGTGGTTCCAGTTGATAAAATTAAGTTATTGCATGGGACCGTTAATGCTTTGCATCGATTAATTCAATGTTTAACCGATGTTAACGATTATTTTTTAATTCAAACGCCAGTTTATGGTCCATTTGGACAAGTTATTGTTAACAATAACCGGCGGCTTCTTGCAAATCAATTACAATGAGTAGGTGATACTTACCAAGTTGATTTTTCGATGTTTGAAGCAACAATTAAAAATATCAACCAAAATTATTTATCTTGTGTAATCCACATAACCCTGGGGGCGTGTTTGAACAAGGACCGAATTACAAAAAATAATTACTATTTGTGAACAATATCATGTTTTAATAATATCAGATGAAATACACGGCGATTTAGCATTACCAAATGTTGAATTTCATTCGTTACTATCATTTAAAATTTCGGATAATTATCTAATTATTTGTAATTCACCAAATAAAGCTTTTAACCTTGGCGGTTTAAAATCATCATATTTAATTACGCATAATAAAATGTTAAGAACTAAAATTGATGAACAATATCAACGCGCTTCAATTACGTCACCCAATTTGTTTACCATTCCAGCTTATCTTGCTGCCTATAATAATTAGGAAGTAATTATGTGAAAGACAGCAATGTTAAGTTATATTGCAAAGAATTACCGGTATGTTGCCGAAAAACTAGCGGATATTTCAGGTTTAAAAGTTATGAAGTTAGAAGCATCGTATTTTGTTTGAATTAATTATGCAGAAACTAATCTAACTTCGCAAGAAGTTAATAAATTATTATTAAATACAAATTGATTGTTAGTAAAGATGATGACTTTGTTGAAACTCCATCAGCATGTTTTAGAATTAATATTGGTACATCCTTTGCGATGGTAGTAAAATTAATTAACATTCTAATAACAATTTTTACTAAATAAGAAAGGAAAATTTAAGATGAGTAAAAGAATTATCGCAACGACATTAGCTCCTCAGGCAATTGGCTCATATTCACAAGCAATTAAAGTTGGCAACTTTTTATATATCTCGGGGCAATTACCATTAGATCCATCAACAATGACTTTTGGTGGAACAACAATTACTGATCAAACAAAATGATCATTGGAAAATTTAAAAGCAATTGTTCAATCAGCTGGTTATAGTTTAGCAAATGTTGTAAAAGTTACCATTTTCTTAAAAGATATCAATGATTTTGCTGCAATGAATGAAGTTTATAGGACATATTTTACTGAAGACTTCCCAGCTCGTTCAGCAGTGGCTGTTGCAGGATTGCCGAAAGATGCTTTAGTTGAAATTGAAGCAATTGCTTATTTGGAATAATTAATTGTAACTTATGTTAAAACAAAGAAAAAATTTTCTTTGTTTTTATTATGTATTTTTATATAAAAAAATATTAAAATATCAAGAAAATTAATTAAGGGCATCTTCTTATTGCTTGTAAAATAAAGTGTTATAATTATTTATAGTGAGGAATTAAAATTATGAAAAAGAACAAAAAGATAATCAATTAACAGAAGCAGAAATTCAACAAAAATTACAAGAAATTGAAAATAATTTTAAATGTGTCCCAGAAGTTTTAGGTGGTGTTGGATTTTGTGCGAAGTCATTTGATGAAAATGGCAAACTAATTACAGAAGAACCAGTCCAAGAATCTAAAAAATAAGGTAAGATTTATATGTAGGAAGAATGTGATTAAAAATGTTTGGATTAGCACAAATAACGGGATTAGTTTATTTTGTTTTTATTGTAATTACAGGTTTGTTTCTTTTGGGGTGATTGACTTTTGGTTTTGTTCTACTTGGATATAAGAAACGTAAAACAGATTTAGAACCACGAAAATTATTTAGAAAAATGTTAAATGATAATGATCTTCAAGATGTTAACATTGGGGAACGAAAACATATTATTAAAGCGCGTAATTTTTCTAAAATAAGCAATGCCGTAGTTATTCAACAAAATGATTATAAAGATCAAAGTATTGCTAAAATTTATGATATAATTTTTCATTTTTATTATGTTTATAATAAAAAAACAAAAGAATCAAAATGTTTTTTTTGATTAAAATTTTTATCATGATTTTTAGTGTTTGTTTATTGTTATTTATTGTTACAACAATTTTAGTTGTCTTAACCAAATATTTAAAAGACAATGATGTTATTAATGGAGTTGGAATTGCAATTCAGGTTTTGTCAATTATGGGCATTATTTTTTTAATTCTTGGTTGGTTCTGTTGAACAAACTTAGTAGAACATTATCGCCAAGATTTAATAACATTAGCAACAGAATATTTATCAGATAAAGACTTAAAAGCTTTTAAAATTTATACTAGTTTTAAAGCTTTTTTACCATTTTCAGAAAATGTTATTTGTTTTTCTTAGAGGGATTGAATTTTAGAATTTAATTCGGTATATTTAAAGAGTAAATATATTAAACACCACCTGTATATGCCAGTAATATGGTCTAGCGTTTCTACGTCTTACCACTGGAATAAGTACTATATAGGTTAATGCTTTTCTTTTTTGCATTAACTTATGTTTATAAACAAGGTTAATGTTTTTTATTTTTACATAAATTTGAATGGAGAGTTAGCTTATATGTTTTAAAAAAAGATTGAAACTTTTTTTCACTTTGGTGATTTAAAAACTACTTTTAAGAAAGAAATTATTGGTGGTTTAACAACTTTTTTAGCAATGTTATATATTTTGTCCGTACAACCAAATATGTTATCTACTGCCCCAGATATTAATCATTCAACAGATCCAAGTCAGAATATGGCATTTGGGGGAATTTTTGTTGCAACAGCACTTGCATCTTTTATTGCAACATTAATTATGTGATTATCAGCTAATATGCCGGTTGGGTTAGCACCAGGAATGGGGTTAAATGCTGTTTTTACTTTTAACGTTGCTAATAATGGTTTGGGTTATCAAGGGGCTTTAATTGCAGTAATGCTGTCTGAGATTATTTTTTGTCTTATTTCAGTAACAAAATTACGAACAATTGTTATTAATGCAATTCCAAATTCATTAAAATTAGCAATTGGAGCTGGGATAGGATTTTTTATTACTTATATTGGTTTGCACAATATTGGTTTTGTTTGTGACAATGCTTTTACATCAGGAGGCATTGTTGTTAATGGCGGGATTCCTGTTGCAACATTAGGAAATTTAAAAACTAATTGACCAATGATCTCTCTCAACAACAACAACGGAGGAGGAGGAAAAGAGAGAGATCACACGCGCGCTATATTATATAGCGCGCGTGTGATCTCTCTCTTTTCCTCCTCCTCCGTTGTTATTGACAGTGATTTTATTCGCACAAATTTTGCCTATTGAAAGGGTTAAAGTTATAGTGATTTTAATGGTTTTGGTACTAATTTAAAGTCAACTTTTACAACATTTACTAATCCAAAAATTTGAACATCCCCAATTATGTATATTTCGATTTTCGTTTTTCTATTTGTAGATTTCTTTGATACGACAGGAACGTTATATTCGGTTTCAACGCAAATTTCAACGGCAACAGAACAACGATATAAATTAAAACCACGGGCTTTAATTGCTGATTCGGTTGAAACTTTAGTGGGGGAACATTAGGATGTTCACCTGTTACAAGTTTTGTTGAATCAACAACAGTAGTTCCGCAAGGAGAACGAACTGGTTTTTCAGCTATTATTACAGGAGTCATGTTTTTAGTTGTAATTCCATTATTTCCAATTTTTAAATTAATTACTCCCGCGATTGCTGGAGCGGCCGTTGTCTTTGCTGGAACATTAATGGTTAGTCAAATTAAAGATATTGAATGAGCAAAACCCGAATTTGGAATTGCTGCGTTCTTTACAATTATTACGATGATTGTTACTTTTTCAATTACAAATGGTTTAGCACTTGGTTTTATTGCATATGCCTTAATTTGTTTAATTACAAAAAAAGCTAAGAATGTTGCAATTCCAATTTATATTTTAGATCTATGTTTTATTGGGTATTTTATTGCTTTTGCCTTTGTCCCAGTAAAGTTAAAAAGATAAATTTACAAAAAAAACTCTTTAAAAAAAGAGTTTTTTTGTTAAAAATAATATAAAAGAATGATTGTATTGATAACAAGTTTATTTTAAAATGTAAAAAAGAAGATAAGGAGACCAATAATATGCGTTTAGATAATAAACTTTACGATGAAAACTTAACAATGGCAGTTAATTTTTTGAAACAAAAAGTAACCGATTGAGAAGACTAGACTGCACCCATTTTAGTAAGTACTAATAAAAAGTATTACTATTTTTTTATTATATCTTTTTCTTTACGATTTGAATATCATGTATTTCATTTTATAACATCTTGTATATATTCTTCATGTGAATTATATATTTTATTATGGATTGTAGCTTTCTTAAGTAATGAATGAAAACTTTCTATAACAATATTATCTGCACAGTGGTAATTTTTCCCAATTGAAATTATAATACCGTTAGATACACATTTATCGAGATAAATAGCGGATGTGTATTGATATCCGTGGTCTGAATGAATTATTATTCCATTCAGATCTTTTTTTATTAATTTTATTTTATTAATTGCATCATTTAAATTATCTATTACTAATTTATTGTCATTATATTTAGATCACCTTACATCAACTATTTCTTTAGTATATCCATCAATAATTGTTGATTGATAATATTTTTCTCTTTTTCAAATTAAATATGTTACATCAGTATATAGCACTGAAAACCTTGTTTTTATATCATTGAATTTACGATTAATTAAATCAGGATATTGCAATAAACTTTTTTCTTTATTCTGTTTATATTTCATTTTTCTTCTCATTTTTCTTACATATTCAGGTTGTATTTGATTATAACGCATAATCCTTAAAACTTTTTTTGAATTATATTTTATATCATAATCTTCTTTTAAATATTTAGTAATTCTTCGATATCCAAATTGTTTTAAATTTTCTTCATAGACTTTTACAATATCATTTATTGCTTCTTTATCTTTTTTGCTACTGTCATAATTTTTATATTTATCTCAATAACTACGTTTTAACCCCGTTACTTCTAATAATAATTTTATTGAATATTCATGACAATTTTGTTTAATAAAAGAGACGATTCTTAGTTTGCTTAATTGTAAAAGTCATGGAGCTTTTTTAATAATTCATACCTTGTTTTATAATATTCTAAATCTCTTTTACCAAAAGAGATTTTAGGTCCTTTATGATTGTTTAATTTTCCTTTTTTTATGATTTGCTCATCAAGATTCTACTGTATTTGCATTTAGATTATATTGTTTTGCTACTACTCAACAACTTTTTTGTTTAATTTCCTCAATGATTTTTGTTCTAAATTCTGATGTATATTTGTTATATTTTTGACCTTTTCTTGCCATATAAAATGCACCTCCTTTAAAAGTTTAGTAAAGTCTTTTTTTACTTTACTTACTTTTTGGGGTGCACTCTAGACTACCACTTTTTAATGGTACTTGGTTCAGGTTATAATCCTCTTGCTGATTCATTTAAAATTAACCACAGTATTAAATATGCGGATATTCCGTTTTGACCAGTTTGTACAGCACCATATCATTTTGGAAACTTAGTTTTTGCTGAACATAATGGGAAAAAAAGTAGTTTTTATGCAAGGACGACACCATTATTGTGAAGGAAATAGCATGGGTGAAATTGCTTTCCCAATTTATACGTTGTCATTATTAAATGTGCAAATAATGATTGCATCTAATGCTGCAGATAGTTTAAATGCACAGGCAATTAAAATTGGTGAAATATGTGCAATAACAGATCATATTAATGCTTTTGGGGATAATCCAATTATCGGGTTGAATAACTCTCGGTTAGGAATTCGTTGACCAATTCCGCAAAATTTATATTATGATAAATTACGACAATTACTCTTAACAGTCGCTGAAAAAAACAATATTAAATTAAAAACGGGAGTATATGTTGGTTATCCTGGTGGAATCTTTGAAACAGCTCGTGAAGCAAGAATGTATAAACCATATGCACAAATGATTGGAATGAGTATTGTTCCTGAAGCAATTGCAGAATTTCATAGCGGAATGAAAAGTTGCTGGTTTAGCAACCGCAACAGTTTGTTCGATTGGATATAATCCTGATTTTGTCGATGATGATTATATTATGAAACAAACGCATAAAATGGCAGTTGATTTAAAAGTCTTATTAATGAAATTATTAGAAGTAATTTAGAAAAAGCAGAATTGTTATTATGCTTTTTTCTTTGTTTAAATAGCCACTTCATATTAAAAAACCAATAATTGTATTAACAATAAAGAAACTCATTTGAATTAACATATTAATATTAATTGATATCGGATGATTACCACCAATACTATTTACGCCAGCAAACATTGAAAATTGGAGAATATTAGAAATTAATCATAAAATTCATTGTTCTTTTAATTGTAAAAACATTATAATTGAAGCAATAATGGCGATGCTATTTGTAATGCTATCAAAAATACAGGGAACTGGTTGATGCAAATAGGCAGTCCTGCTTTACAACCGCATAATGAAAGGCGGGAATTTCATAATATCAAGCAACCATTAAAATAGCACAAGCACTAAGGGCAATTGGAATTATAATTCATCATTTTGATGATCTAATGTTTAAAGAAGAATTTTGTTCAAATACTAATGTTTTCTGTCAAATGTATCAACCAATAAATTGAAAGGGGTAAATAAAAGAATAAGTTTAATTGCGCATCACCGGTATAATCAAAATAAAATGCAAATAATCCAAAAGTTTGTAACATTAATTAAACCTCAGAAAAAGTTACTCATTTTTCCAAAACTAATTAAAAAAACATTTAAGACCACACTAAAACTAACTAGCCCGCTTAATGAATACAACGTGGCATCAATTCATTTTGGCATATTACCCAAATAAGGTTTGGGTGTGTTTAAAACATTTATAATACTAAAGAAAGAAGGATTATTATAAGGATCAATAAAATGAATAAAATCAAAAAAGGATAATAAGATAACAATAACTCCAAGACAAATTAAAAGAATCTTAAAAAGTCTTGGGTAATTCTTTAATATCTTTTCATATTGTTTTTACACCTAGAAAATTAATTGGTCGGGTAATTATAAATCATTTTTGCTGTTTATTTTCTATTTTAGATAACTATCTTGAACTTTCTTCTGTCGATCTTTTTAAATTTATAAATATATCTTAACAAAAAATATTGTTTTTTGTTATATTTCAAGTAGATTTGCTACAATAAAATTAAGAGAAAGTTATGCTAAGTATTTTACTAACACAATAATTTTTTAAAATAATATTAAATTTAAATTGAAAGGAAGATTAATGATGAAAAAGTTATTAACTATTTTTAATATAATTTTAATCGCTATTTTACCGGTAAAAAATAACTGTTGAAAATTTTGTTAGAACTGAAGTACAAACAAATAAACATTTAGATGTCACTAAAGTGGGGGAATATAATAAAAATAGAAAATTATTTTATTATAAAAATTATAACTTTAATAAATAAAAAGAATATAGTATTGATAGTAAAAAGTTTTAAATTATTCTTAAAAAACTTAGTTAATAATATTAAATTATTTTTAGAAGAAAATCCTAATGTTAATTTAATGGATAAAGATCAATTAATTGAATTCGTATATTAGTTACTTAAAAAATGAAAAACATTATGGTGTCACAGCATTTGAAAACTTTTGATGGGGTTTTAAATGATGAATTACTTGAGACAGTTTTATTACCACTTTAAATAATGCGGGTAATAACATTGCACGTGATAGTATTAGTAGTATTTTAACTGTAAAATTAGCAGGGTATGTAGCTCATTATTAGCAATTAAATATCCTTGAGTTTTAGCAATTCCTAAAATTGATTTAATAATAGGCGGTACATTAGGTGTTCAAGTAGCGGGTTGTTTATTGGGACGTCAATTTTGATTAAAAACTAGTATAATTTTTAGAATGATATGATTCCCACCAATTATGACTGGGTGCTGAGATCAGTAATATGTTTTAAATGATGATTATTAATCAAAATAAGTTTAAAAATAGTTTATGTTCACGTCTTGTTACAACAACATTAATAATTCTGTTTTTTTCACTTTGTATGATGTATTATACTTGAGATATTGATTGGCGTTGACTTATTATTAATATTTCTATATTAATAGGTACAAGTGTGATTGTTAATATTATTGATTGATATTTTCAAATGTATATTGTTAAACATTGTTAACAAAAAATTTTAGTAAAAATAATGAAAAATCGTAGTTATTCTCGAAATTTTAACTTAACAAAACAAGCAAATATTATAGTTAACTTAAAAAAGAGTGAATATTTTATTGCTCAGTTTTAAATGTTTTTGTGATTATATTTATGCCTTTATTTTTAATGCTATTAAATAATTTAATTTTAACTGGCAAATTATTGTCGCTCATATTTATTTTCATTTATTTTTTATTGTTGAATTTATATGAAATAAATTATAATAATCAGAATATTGCATTAAAAGATGATGAGTATCAAGTTGAAAATGTGAAAAAATGAAATTTTTATAGCATTAAAAACAAAAAAGAATATAAAATATTTTATTATAAAAATTATAAATTTTATTCCACTTTATTTAGGTTTTTTTGGATTAATTGCTAATATTGTTATATTGTATATAACTTTAAATTATTTATATGATCAACCTTTTAATAAGATAATTGTTGCAACAAATAGGAATGGAATTTGAGTTTTCTTTACACCATATAATTATATTCATATTATTTTGCATAATTTTTTAATTCTCCTTTTTTTAACATGACTTATGCAACTAATATTATTTTATTTATTGGATCTTAAATACCCTTAATAAAAATAAGAAAATATTGTTAATTCAAATTTTTTGTTTTTTAAATATTTTTGCTATTTTAAGTTTTATTTTAAAACTATTCTTAAAATCTTTATAATAATTTTAATTTAAATATTCATAGTGATAATGGCTCAGAATGTAAATCATATAAATTGGAAATTGTTTGGACAATGCGATAGTTGAATCATTTTATGCTATTTTAAAAACTGAAAGCTAAAAAAAGAAATATAATAAATTCAAAAAATTATTTGAAGACTTTAAAAATTTTATTACTTGATATAGCACAAAAATTTAATGTAAAAACTGGACTATCACAAGTTTATATAGGATAATTTACACATTGTGTAAAATTAGGATATGATTAAATTTTTAAAATATAAAATATTTTTATAGTTTAACTTAATAATTTACCATAGTAATATATAATTTATTATATAGACAAGTTACCTCAATGTCTAATATTTTTAAGGAGGAAAAAATGTCAAACTTTAATTTTTACAAAAAATATAATAACAATGATTTTATTTCTGAAATAGAGATGATAGAATCGAATATAAATTATAGGAAATTTAATTTTCCAAATGAAATAAGAAAAGCTTTAGAGTATTTTTTAGATTTTGAATTTAATGATGTTTGCGAAATAAAAAGTGTGGGTTCAAAAATTAATTATATTAAACAAAAAAATATGTTAAATGATTCTATATTAAATAAAATATCTGAATTAAATAATAGTGTAAAACCCTATTCACATTCTGGAAATGATTATACAAAAGTATCTTTTGAATTAAAAAATGATATGTTAAATAGAATGTTTGATATTATTAGTGAGTATAAAGAAACACATGTTATTAATTTTAACGAAAGTATTTATAATGATACGAATAAAGAATACTTTTCAAAAGAATATTAAAAACAAATGTTTTTTGATCTTTTAGAGGAAAAGGAAATAGCAGACTTTGAATGTTTTGAATTATTTTGTGCAAAATATTTAATGGATCTTGATGATATTGATTCTGAAAAAAGAGTAATTGGTTCTGTAAAAAACGGTGGAATTAATCTGTTTGAAATTGATGAAGAAACTCAAACAATTAAAATATGTCATTGCAAATATAAAAAAGAAATTAATAAGCTTGATGTTCAAGATAGTTTTGATAAAATAATAACTACCATTGATTCATTTTATAAAGATAAATTTTATGATAAAAATGAAGATATAAAAGATATTGGTGCTAATTGAAATAATTATATTGAAGAAAACTTGAATGTTGAACTTGTATTATATACTTCTGCAGATGCTAATTTTAAATATAAAGATTTATTACAAAATTTAGAAAAAAAATTAAATAAAATTATTGGCAATGAGCATCATATAATTATAAAAGTTATTGATGAAAAAGAGATAGAAAAAATATTAATTTCAAAACAAGCAAAACCGGGTGTAAAAAATGTTTTTTCTTGAATTATGTAATGAAGATTCACTGATTTCTATTGATACTAAAGATTTTGGCAAAGTTATTTTGGCAGTAATTAAAGGAAAATCATTAAGAACAATATATAAGAATCAAGAGCGTAAAGGACAATTATTTAAAAAAAATGTCAGAAGATATATTAAAAGGAATTATGTAAAATGAAGTGCAACAAATCTTATTAGTCAAATAATACAATAAAAATCATAAAAAATCAATTATAAATTTTTAAAAATTAAAATATTTATAATTTTTATTTTATTTTAAGCACACTTAACCGTACTAAAAAATAATTTATTAAGTTAAGTAATAAATTTTTTAAAAATTCTGTAAAAATACTTCTTTTGCACTTATTCAATTTAAACAAGGCCTTAATTTATCATTTATAACATTAACTACTCAATTTATTTTTTGTTGACTAACATTATTAAAATCAGTTCTCTTAGGATATCATTCTCTAAGTTCAGAATTCATATATTCAATTAGTGGTTTTCCCGGATCGCAAAAATAAACTTGTGTTTCAGCAAATATTTCTAATTATCTTCATTTACTAAATTCTTTTCCTCTATCGGTTATTATTCCTTTAATTTTCCCAATTAAATTATTAGTTATAACAATATCTTTAAACTTTTCTACAACTTCATTAGCAGTATGATTTTTTAATTTCATTACAAAGTAATTTTTACTTAATTGTTCTACTAAAACTAAATTACTAGATTGATGGTCTTTACCAACTACGGTATCCATTTCAAATCAACCAACATCAGTCTCTTTATTCTCAATATCTCATATTGATTTAAAATTAATTAATTTACCACGATTATCAAATTTTCCTTTTGTTTTATATTTTTTACCACGATGACGTAAATTCTGTTTTAAAAAACCATAAAAACCCAAATAAATTCATTTATACAATGTTTTAACACAAACAGGAAATTTAATACCAAACTTTATAAAATAACGATGAATAAGTTGTGATGGAGAATCACGATAAACATTAAATCTTATATTAATAAAATTTAATTGTTCTTCTGTAAACTTATATCTTTTATTATTATTTTTTCTTTTCTCATAATACATTTTATCTGACTTATAAGCACTATATTCATCAATAGTTTTAAAACGCTTAATTTCTCGCAAAATAGTACTACGATTTCTGTTCAAACATTTAGCAATTTGTGAAATATTTATTTCACCATTCTTTTTTAAAAATAATTTTGATAATAATAATTTTTCCAATTTAACCTTATCAATAAAACTTAAATGACTATACATAACATTTATATACCTTTCATTAATTTATAAATTTAATATTAAAATTATTTAATACATTATTGATATATGATAAAATCAATTATAGCATTCAAGTAATTTTAATAAAGGAGAAGTAAAATATGAAAAAATGACTAAGTATTTTAGGAACAATCGAATTAACAGCAACAAGTACAACAACATTAATTAGTTGTAAAAAACCAAATAACAATGAAAAAAAAGGGGGTAATAAACCTACACCAGAACCACAACAACCACCAGAAAATAGTAGTTGAAAAAAAGTTTATTCAAATGATAATGTATTTAATAAAATAGATAATAAATATTATATTGTTATTTGATTTTATATATTTGATAATGAATGAAGAATTAATAAGTTTAATAATAATTCAATAAATATAAATATTGTTAATGATTTATTAAAAAAAGAAAATAATGATTTACAAGTTTGGCGTGGTATAGGATGAAGTGATTGAAAAAATAATCCAGATCATTTTAAAGCGGTTTATCGTTGAAATAAAAACAATGAACCACAAATACCAGAAATTAATAAAGACACAGGACTAATAATTGATTGAAAAAAATAAAAGGAACTATTATGAACATATAAAATAAAATTGACAGAAAAAAGAGAGTTAAAATTTCTGTTATATAATTTTATTGAAAGGATGTTCTTTTTTATGGCAAAACAATGAAATAAAGATGAAAAAATTGAAATATTAGAATTTTCTAAACAAAATGGAGTGAGAAGTTCTGCAGAAAAATATAATGTAGCAAAGTCAACTATTCAAAGATGACGCGCTGAGGCTGAAGAAAATGTTGATAATTTAGAGTGAGTCCGTGGCTTGTAAACAATTCAGCATTCAAAACGTAGAATGAAAGCATCAAAAGTTATGACTGATGATGTGACTAAAATGTCGCGTCGCGTGTTCGCTACACTCAAAATAAACTATATTGAATAAATTACCGCTAATAAATTACGCGGATAATTTATTCATCTTCTTTTTCATTATTAATTACAATATTATTTACCGTATTAATAACATTATCTTTTCCACACTTAGTTACTAAGGACCGTAAAATAAAATAATGTTTTCTTTCCATTAACAAATCAACTCCTTTCTGAGTTGATTTGTTGCACTTCACTTACACGATGCCATGATATTTTTGCAATAATTGGCGCAACTATTTATTATTTAATATTAAAATCAAAGCATATAGAAAATGATATAGAAATTTATATACACTATTAAACAAAATTACAATTATAATCCTTTATAAAACATAATAATGAAAAAGATGAACTTGTAAAAGAATTATTTGATGAAATAGCTGAGGAAGCGGCTATAATTATTGAATTAAGTAATAAGCCCTCTTCAAATTTTTTAAAAACTGATTCAAATTATGAATTGCTTTTTAATCAAATAATTAAAAATGTTTTTGGAGCAAGAAAGAAAACAAGAATAGAAGAATTAGTTGAAATATTATTTAAACCATTAAAATTAAAAGATACTAATTTAAAGTAAAAAATGTTTATTTAATATATTATTCTAATCTTATTTTAAAGTATTTCTTATTAAGAATATTTCATTATAATTAAATACCATTGTGAACAATTATTTTTTAGTTATATTTGTTTTTGTTTTTTTCATAGGGAACTTGATGTTGCAAAATAAACTGAAGTTTCAATAATTTGTTTAATTTTTTACATTGTAAATTTATTGTATTTGTTGTTTTATTATTAATGTGATTTGCATAAAAATTTTATAAAATTAAAAAAATGGCTAAAAATAGTTGCTTGTTTTTTAATATTTAGTATATAATTAATAAGGCTAAAAAATATGCCATGCCTAGTTAGCTCAGTCGGTAGAGCACTCGGCTGTTAACCGATCGGTCGCAGGTTCGAGCCCTGCACTAGGCGCCATTATTTTTTTTGACAATTTTTACAAATATTTATCGGCCTGTTGGTGAAGCGGTTAACACACATGCCTTTCACGCATGCATTCACGGGTTCAAACCCCGTACAGGTCACCATTTTCCGGTGTTAGCTCAGTTGGGAGAGCGCCTGCCTTACAAGCAGGTGGTCAGCGGTTCAAGTCCGTTACACCGGACCATTTTTAATGATAGGCTGGCTTAGCTCAACTGGTAGAGCAACTGGCTTGTAATCAGTAGGTTGGGAGTTCAATTCTTCTAGCCAGCACCATTGGCTGTCTCCTGTTAGCTCAGTTGGTAGAGCATCTGGCTTTTAACCAGTGGGTCAAAGGTTCAAGTCCTTTACAGGAGACCAATTTTAAAAATCAAATACCCGGGTGTGGCGGAACTGGCAGACGCACCAGACTTAGGATCTGGCGGGGTAACTCGTGGGGGTTCAAGTCCCTTCACCCGGACCATAAAGAGAAACAAAACAACACTTTATAAGTGTTTTTTATTTTGCAAAAATTTGTTTAATTTTATTATTTTTCTACTATAATTAATAAAACTATAAAATAGTGTCTGATACATATCTTAAATAATTGATCATACAACTTTTGGTTAGAAAGAAGAATACAAATGAAAAAAGCTGTTTTTTCAGATTTAGATGGAACCTTATTAAAAGATAATCACCGTTTTAGTAAGTTAACAAAGAAAACCGTTAATTCAGTCCAAAAAAAAGAATTCCGTTTGTGGTGACAACAGGGCGATTAGCAAATGATGCCATTCTTCAAGCTCGTAAACTAAAGGTTCATAAATATAATGGCTATGTCTTATCAAACAATGGGGCAAGTGCCTATTCATTTAAAACAAATAGTTTTTTATGAATGATGATTTTTACAACTGCTGAAATTAATACTATTTTTAAATTTACGTATCAAAAATATAAAGTGCATTTTTTTAGTAATAATAGTACGTATGTTTATAAATGTGGTGAAAATTCTTATTATTGATCAAAAATAATGCGAACTAAATATAAGGTTATTACTAAACCAGAAGAAATTATTGAAGATATTACGCATGCTAGTGTTATTGCTCATCAGTCATTAAATGATAATGATGCTGAAATATTGATGCAAGAGTTACGACAATTATTACCACAATTAGATATTACACAGTATAATAATCGTGTTTTTGAAATTTCTTGTAAAGGAATTTCAAAGGGAAGTGCATTACAGTTTTTATCGCATCATATTGGAATTGATATTAGTCAAACTTATTCGTTTAGTTATTCTTACAATGATCTTGAATTAATTCGACAAGATGGCGTTGGAATTGCCGTTGGTAATGCAATTGATGAATTAAAGGTGATGGCCAATGAAGTAACTTTATCAAATCGGGAGGATGGACCGGCAAAATATTTACAGCAGTTTTTTTAAAAAAAATAGAACTTTTGTGATATGATAAAAAAAGCAAGAGAGTTCAGTAAAGGAGAGAAAAAATGGCTGTAAATGAATTAAAAACTGTTGAGGAGTTTGAAAAAGTAATTGCTGAAAATAAATTAACATTAGTTGATTTTTATGCTGATTGATGTGGACCATGTAAAATGATTTCACCGGTAATTAATGAATTATCAAAAGACCGTGGTGATGTTAATTTTGTTAAAATTAATGTTGATGAATTGCAAGATCTTGCCCAAAATTATGGAATTTTATCAATACCAACATTAATTACATTCCAAAAAGGAAATGAATTAAAGCGAAAAACTGGATTTGTAACCCGTAATGAAATTGAACAAGAATTGTTAAGTTAAAATTAGTTGTTAAAAAGATTTAATAACAACCTAAAAGAAGAAGGTGAATATAAAATGGCAATGGCAATGAAAAAGCGTCGTCGTTTAATTGCGGAGAAAAAAGCAGCGAAAGCCTTAGCACGAAAAGAAGCTGCAAAAAAAGTAAAAGAAAAAGATAACTTGGAAGAAAAAGCTTCAAAATAAAAAAAATAAAATAATGAACATATAAAATAAAATTGACATAAAAAAGAGAGTTAAAATTTCTGTTATATAATTTTATTTAAAGGATGTTCTTTTTTATGGTAAAACAATGAAATAAAGATGAAAAAATTGAAATATTAGAATTTTCTAAACAAAATGGAGTGAGAAGTTCTGCAGAAAAATATAATGTAATGTAGCAAAGTCAACTATTCAAAGATGACGCGCTGAGGCTGAAGAAAATGTTGATAATTTAGAGTGAGGCCGTGGCTTGCAAACAATTCAGAATTCAAAACGTAGAATGAAAGCATCAAAAGTTATGACTGATGATGTTACTAAAATGTCGCGCTTTGAATTAGAAGAAATTGCAAAGCTCCATCTTGCACTAAAAAAGTATGAAGCGAAGACTATTAAAGATAAGTTATTCGCCATTAATAATTTATCAACAGATTATTCTGTTGATTTTTTATGCCGAAAATTAAAAGTTACTAGACAAGGATATTATTTATGAATAAAAAATGGAATGCCTAAGTATAAAAATTATAATATTAAATTTGCCAATACAATATTAGAATTATTTAATAAATTTAAAGGTATCTACGGATATCCAATGCTGAGTATTTTATTAGAAAAATATAAAAACATAAAACTTAACAAATGAGTTGTTTATAGATACATGAAAATTTTAAAAATTAAATCTATTAAACGTAAAATTAAGCCAAGTTATTTAAAATCTAGACCATTAAGGTTTCCAAATATTTTAAACAGAAATTTTGTTGCAACTAAACCTAATCAAAAATGAGTAACTGATGTTACATATTTACCAATAAAAAATAAAATGTTATATTTATCAATTTTAAGAGATTTATTTAATGGTGAAATTTTAGATTGAAAATTATCTAATAATCTAAATAGTAATTTGTGCTACAAAAATTTAGTTTCAGCTTGAAATTATTCAGGAAAACCAAAAAATATAATAATTCATAGTGATCAGGGTAGCTCATATACTTCACCAATCTAGAAGGATTTATGTGAAAGTATGCACATGGTTATTTCTATGTCTCGAAGAGGAAATTCACCAGATAATGAGGCATGTGAAACTTGATTTAGTTCATTTAAAAAAGAATGCATATATTTATATCAACGAAATGAACTAAATTTAAATAATATTTATGAAATTGTTTCGAACTATATTGAGTTTTATAACTTTGTAAGGCCAATAATATCGCAAAGAAAAACTCCTTTCGAACAACGAATGGAGTTTTTTAATAAAAAAATCTTTTTTTTGTCAATTTTAATTGACATCTTCATAATATTATTTTCTTTTTTTATTTACCCTAAAATAGAAAAAATAACAGCTGTAATTAAAGCATAACTAAAGTTAATTACAAGTGTTGTTAGTAGAATAAATCCTTTTTTCTTTAAATATCAAACATACCCGTCATATTCGGTTTGCAAATGTGAATATTTGGTTATAATATTAAATACTAAATCAGCTTGTTTAGGATTTAATTCCTTCGTTTTGTTTAGTTTTTGCAATGGATTTCGAACTATAATTCAGTTACTAATAAACATTATTAAAATAATAATGATTAAAATTCCAAAGAAAATTTGTGATAAATCGCTATTACTTAAGTGTAAGGCATTTTTATATAATACCAACGGAATTGTTGTTGCAATTTGTGATAATAGAAAAATAACATTACAGATTAAACTAATAATTCAAAATGTTTTAAGTGATGTTTTCATGGTTATATTATTGCTTTCTGATTAATTGCTATATGTGCGCCAGCTTTTAAAAAATAGTAACAAATTCATCTTCTGGAATTCTTAAACAAGGAAAACTTGTGCCTGTTTTGTTATCATCATAATAGCCAAAAAGCATTCCTAATGCTAAATGTCATTTTGCGGAGTCAACAATGTTGTGTTCTTTAAAAAATGGAATAGCTTGTGTTGGAGTAATACCACCCATAATACTTGAACCAATTTTTAAATCTGCCGCTTGTAATGCCATAAAACTAGCAACAATATGTGTTTGTTCATCAGAAAACATATCGGGACTTGGATAAGTTTTTAAATAATTGTTCATTCCCTTTACGTTATTTTTTAATGCTTCTCCTTCAAAAATTCGTCCTAAACGTTTTGTTAGAAATTGTTCTGAAGTTAAATAATCTCCGTTTGCTCCTAATAATAATGCCAAAACTGGAGCATCTTTTACTTTTTGTTGATTTCCTGTCATAAAGCAATTTAGTGCTGCTTGTTCTTTTAACTTTTGATCTTTAATAATAATAACTTTAACTGGTTCTAATCCATTTGAACTAGGTGCTAGTGCGCCTGTTGTTAAAATTGTTTTTAAATCAGCTTTGCTAACCGTTTTTGTTTTATCATAAATTTTAATGGCTTTTCGAAATTGAGCTGCTTGTTGTACACTCATTGTTTTTCCTCCACTTTCTTGTTCTGGTAATAATTTTATTATACGTGAATAAAATTAAATTAATAGTGTTTAAACCACTAACAAACCGTAGGAACAATGTTATAATAAAAAAAGATAAAATTAAGGAAGGATAATAACAATGGAATTTTCGCATAAGGCAATTGAGCAAAAATGACAGCAATATTGAGAAAAACATCAAACTTTTAAAACAACAAATAATTATGATAAAAAAGCTTATATTTTAGATATGTTTCCGTATCCTTCGGGAGCAGGTTTACATGTTGGGCATCCAAAAGGTTATGTCGCAACCGATGTTGTTAGTCGTATGCGAAAATTACAAGGATATGATGTCTTACATCCAATTGGTTGAGATGCTTTTGGATTGCCAGCAGAACAATATGCTTTACAAACAGGAAATGATCCTGCTGAATTTACATTACAAAATATTGCTAATTTTCGTAGTCAATTAAAAGCGCTTGGATTTAGTTATGATTATAATAAAGAAGTTAATACTTCTTCGCCGGGGTTTTTTAAAACAACACAATTAATTTTTGAATTATTATATCAAAATGGTTTAGCTGAAATGCGTGATGTTGATGTTAGTTGGTGTCCTGAATTAGGAACTGTTTTAGCAAATGAAGAGATTTTAAATATTAATGGAAAAATGGTGTCAGAACGAGGGCATTATCCAGTTTATAAGAAACCAATGCGTCAGTGAGTTTTAAAAATTACTGCGTATGCTGAAAAATTATTAGAAGGACTAGATGAAGTTGATTGACCAGAATCAGTCAAAGAATTGCAACGTAATTGAATTGGAAAATCAGTTGGTGCTGAAATTAAATTTACGGTTCAAGATAGTTCAGAAATTATTGAAGTCTTTACAACTCGAGCGGATACTATTTTTGGTGTTGAATACTTAGTTTTAGCACCAGAGCATCCGTTAGTAACAAAATTAGCAACACCAGAATATAAAGGAAAAGTAACAGAATTTTTAGTCACTACAAAAGCAAAAAGTGATTTAGATCGCCAAGATAATAGTAAAGAAAAAACAGGAATGTTTATTGGTAGTTATGCAATTAATCCTGTTAACAAAAAAGTTGTGCCAATTTGGATTGCTGATTATGTCTTACCATTTTATGCTACGGGGGCCGTAATGGCTGTTCCTGGTCATGATGAGCGTGACTATTTGTTTGCTTTAAAATATCAATTACCAATTAGTTATGTTATTGAAGGCGAACACCATCAACAGTTGTATAATAAAGATGGAAAACACATTAATTCTGACTTTTTAAATGGTTTAACAACTAGTGAAGAAATCACAAAAGCAATTACTGTTTTAACCTCAGCAGGGCATGCAACAGCAAAAACAACTTATAAACTTCGTGATTGATTATTTTCTCGACAACGTTATTGAGGAGAACCATTTCCCGTTATTCATTGAGAAGATGGGGCCATTAGTTTAGTTGATGAAAAAGAATTACCATTAGAATTACCAAAAATGACAAATATTAGACCTTCCCAAACGGGAGAGTCACCCTTAGCTAATGCAGCTGATTGATTAATGGTTGTTGATAGCACTGGTAGAAAAGGCCGCCGCGAAACTAATACGATGCCACAATGAGCTGGCAGTTGTTGATATTACTTAGGCTACATTTTAATGGAAAATAATGAAATGTTAGATTTACGAAGTTCAGAAGCACAAAAATTACTAAAAAAATGATTACCAGTTGATTTATATGTCGGTGGACAAGAACATGCTGTTTTACATTTATTATATTCACGTTTCTGACATAAATTTTTATATGATCAAAAGTTAGTATCAACTTCCGAACCATTTTATAAATTAGTTAACCAAGGAATGATTTTAGGTCCTGATGGAACAAAAATGAGTAAATCAAAAGGGAATGTTATTAATCCTGATGATATTATTAAATCGCATGGCGCTGATACTTTGCGGTTATATGAAATGTTTATGGGTCCAATTGAGGCATCATTACCATGAAATCCTAGTGGTTTAGATTCAGCGCGAAAATGATTAGATCGTGTTTATCGTCTTGTTAAAAATCATAATTTTACGCAAGTTAATAATCACCAATTAGATTTTGTTTATCATAATATGGTTAAAAAAGGAACCGAGATGATTGAAAAATTGAGTTTTAATACCGCTATTTCACAATTGATGGTTTTCATTAATGCTTGTTATAAAGATGATGCGCCTATTTACCAACCATATTTTGAAGGGTTTACTAAAATGTTAAGTATTTTTGCACCACATTTAGCAGAAGAAATTTGAGTTAATTTACAACAAGAATCATCAATTGCATTATCGACTTGGCCAAGTTATGAAGAAAAATACTTACAAAAAAAGGAAGTTGTGATTGCGGTTCAAGTTAATGGGAAATTACGTGCTAAATTAGAAGTGGCAGTTGATACTTCCGAGCAAGACTTGTTAACTTTAGCAAAGGCAAATTCTAATGTTGAAACCTTTTTAGCTAATCATCAAATTATAAAGGAAATTATTATTAAAAATAAAATTGTTAATTTTGTTGTAAAATAATATCACAAATTTAATAATTTATCATTTTAAACAAAGGAGAAAGAAAAAATGAAATTTGTTCGTTCTAGTGATGGACCTTGAGGATTTTTTGATCCAGCAGGTTCATATGTGCCAGGAGCAGATTGAACTGACCAATGATTTTTTAAAGGGCACAGTTATATTTTTCAATTAGTTGGAATTGCTATTTTTATCTTACTTATTGGGTCATTGTTTTTTTGTAAAAAATATTATGCTAAAACTGTTAATTGAAAATGATTTCGAATTTCAATTGGAACTTATCAAATTGCAACTTATTTTTTAACTTATGCAATTTGAGCATCATATTTAGCGCTTGTTTTAAAAACGGAGTGAATTTGAGGTCCGGTTGGTCCGTCACAAATTCGTGGTTTAAGTGAAGTGATGCCATTGCATTTATGTAGTATGCACCAATTATTATCTGGCTTTATTTTAATTTTTCCTAGTCGAAAATTTTTTGAAGTTGTAGGGCCATCAGCAATTATTTTACCAATCTTAGCAATTATTACGCCCGTTAATGGTTATTGAAGTTTAGATAATTTCTTTTATTATAATTACTTTATCTTACATACTTTAATCATTTTTGCTTATTTATATGTTTATAAATATGGTTTGGTTGGTCGTCCTTATAGTGGTTTATTATTTAAATGACAATTATTGTGATTAACATTATTTTCAATTATAGCGGTAATTTGAGATTGGATTTTTAAAACTAATCAGTTATTTGTTGGACCAAGTAGTGGTGAATCATGAAATAATGGTGGTTTTAACGTTGGTGGATGAAATACAAACTTTATTGGAGCAAAATACATGTGACCATTTGCCTGATTGCCAATGTTTATCTTGGGAATTGTGATGGTTTCGCTCACCCATGTCGTGTTATTTTATATTCCACAAAGTTTTTTATACGATGTAAAAACAAAGGAATTAATAGCCGTTTCTCGTGGTTCATGTAATAAGTTTCGAACAAAAGAAGGGTTAACTTATATTGGCTTTACATTTACCTATATTTTTTGACCAGATAATAAAATTCATCAACATTTAAATCAAACTAACTTATTGCGGTTTACCGATGTTGAATTACTAACTTTTTCTCGTTAAAATAGTCAGGTTTGTTGACTATTTTTTAATTAATAAGGATTACAATTTAAAATAAAGGTATAATATAACTAAATTGCTAAGAAAAGGTGGATGATAACAATGTTTAAATATGCAATTATTGCAAATGACTATCAAGAATCAGCCAAGTTGGTTAGTAAAATTACAAAAACATTACAAAATTACGGTTTGGAAGAAGATATTATCAATCCAGAATATGTTTTTGTGATTGGTGGTGATGGTACTTTGTTACGTGCGGTTAATGAGTTTCAAGATATTATTGATGAAGTTTATTTTATTGTTATTAAGTCGGGGTCATTAGGTTTTTATGCTAACTATGATGAAAAAACATATTCACGAGCAATTGATGCAATTATTAAGGATACAGCGCGGATTCGTCAAATGCCTTTATTAGAAATTAAATATAACAATAATATTGTTTGCTATGCTTTAAACGAAGCAAAAGTTGTTGACCATGTTAAAACAATTCGAACTGATATTTATGTAAATGATGATTTATTAGAACATTTTCGTGGGAGTGGTTTAGTATTTGCAACAAAAACGGGGTCAACGGGTTATATGCGAGCAATTAACGGGTCAATTATTGCGGCAAATATGACAACGTTATGACAATTAAAAGAAATTGCCCCAGTTGCTAATTCAACATTTTCAACAATTAATGCTTCTATCATTTTGGACCAAGAACAAGTTGTTCGTTTAACCGGGGCATTAGCAGGAAAAAGTTTAGTCATTGATACTTATGAATCAGAGATTTTAAGCCCACAAATAGAGTTAAAAATTAGTCAAAAAACATTAAATTTATTTTATGATGAAGAAAATAATTTAAGTATGATTGCTAAAATGAAAATTTTATTTGCGCATTGTAATAACAACAGAAGGGATGATTAGAAATGCGGGCAGAATATATCATTATTATTGTGGTATCTATGATTTTAATGTTATTATTCATTTTAATGATGGTTTTTCGAAAAAAAATTTTTAATTTTCAAAAAGTTTTAATTCCAAAGCAAAAAATTTCTTTTTCTGTTAATGATTTAATTACAATTTTAGGAACAGTTAATAACATTGTTATGGTTAAAGCAACTTTGACTCGTTTACGCGTAACGGTAAAGGATTTAGATGAAGTTGATTTTGAATTATTAAAAACAAAATTCAAACTAAAACACATAATTACTGTTTTGCAAACAGTAATTATGCCATTTGGTAATGTTAGTTTAGCTGTTAAGATTGAAATTGATGCAGCGATGGAAAAAGAACAATAAGTAATATTGATTAGTAAATTGGCGATAGTAAAATTGTTATAAAAAGGAGTATATATATTATTAGAGTGCACCCCAAAAAGTAAGTAAAGTAAAAAAAGACTTTGCTAAACTTTTAAAGGAAGTGCATTTTTATATGGCAAGAAAAGGTCAAAAATATAACAAATATACATCAGAATTTAGAACAAAAATCATTGAGGAAATTAAACAAAAAAGTTGTTGAGTAGTAGCAAAACAATATAATCTAAATGCAAATACAGTAGAATCTTGATGAGCAAATCATAAAAAAGGAAAATTAAACAATCATAAAGGACCTAAAATCTCTTTTGGTAAAATAGATTTAGAATATTATAAAACAAGGTATGAATTATTAAAAAAGCTCCATGACTTTTACAATTAAGCAAACTAAGAATCGTCTCTTTTATTAAACAAAATTGTCATGAATATTCAATAAAATTATTATTAGAAGTAACGGGGTTAAAACGTAGTTATTGAGATAAATATAAAAATTATGACAGTAGCAAAAAAGATAAAGAAGCAATAAATGATATTGTAAAAGTCTATGAAGAAAATTTAAAACAATTTGGATATCGAAGAATTACTAAATATTTAAAAGAAGATTATGATATAAAATATAATTCAAAAAAAGTTTTAAGGATTATGCGTTATAATCAAATACAACCTGAATATGTAAGAAAAATGAGAAGAAAAATGAAATATAAACAGAATAAAGAAAAAAGTTTATTGCAATATCCTGATTTAATTAATCGTAAATTCAATGATATAAAAACAAGGTTTTCAGTGCTATATACTGATGTAACATATTTAATTTGAAAAAGAGAAAAATATTATCAATCAACAATTATTGATGGATATACTAAAGAAATGGTTGATGTAAAGTGATCTAAATATAATGACAATAAATTAGTAATAGATAATTTAAATGATGCAATTAATAAAATAAAATTAATAAAAAAAGATCTGAATGGAATAATAATTCATTCAGACCACGGATATCAATATACATCCACTATTTATCGCGGTAAATGTGTATCTAACGGTATTATAATTTCAATGGGGAAAAATTACCACTGTGCAGATAATATTGTTATAGAAAGTTTTCATTCATTACTTAAGAAAGCTACAATCCATAATAAAATATATAATTCACATGAAGAATATATACAAGATGTTATAAAATGAAATACATGATATTCAAATCGTAAAGAAAAAGATATAATAAAAAAATAGTAAATACTTTTTATTAGTACTTACTAAAATGGGTGCAGTCTAGAATGGAATAATAATTCATTCAGACCACGGATATCAATACACATCCGCTATTTATCTCGATAAATGTGTATCTAACGGTATTATAATTTCAATGGGGAAAAATTACCACTGTGCAGATAATATTGTTATAGAAAGTTTTCATTCATTACTTAAGAAAGCTACAATCCATAATAAAATATATAATTCACATGAAGAATATATACAAGATGTTATAAAATGAAATATATGATATTCAAATCGTAAAGAAAAAGATATAATTAAAAAAATAGTAAATACTTTTTATTAGTACTTACTAAAATGGGTGCAGTCTATATATCACAATGACTTGAGTAATTATAGTTTTGATACTTGTTGGTTTTTCCTTAGTAGGAGCTTAGGTTCGGTTTTGGTTTCGGAAAGCAAAATATCATCTTAAAAATGAAGAGAATACTATGAATGGCAAAGACCAGGCTGATAAAAGTTATGAGCTTATGATGACCATTATTAGTGAAGATGCATTAATTGCAAAATATTTGTTACCACCGCCACGTTATGTTGATACTTCAATTCCAAACTACCAAATTGATTTTAACTTAGGATTATTTATGTCTGACTATTGAGAATTAATTCATTATTTAAATAAAACAACAGATCCAATTGCAAATGATATTTTTGTTGAATATTTCACAACAATTAATGAAGAATTAAATAATTTATTAACAGAAGTTATTAGTAACAATATTGAACCATTAGCAACAGTATTTGTTGCATTATATGATCAAGAAACATGAGATAAAACTTTTGTTGAATGTTTTTTAAAACCGCATGTGTTATTAACTAGAGAAATGTTAGCAACCCAATTGATTCCAGATAGTTTTTCAATTTTACAACAAATTAAATTTTATTTACGATGGAAAGATCGTCAAATTTTTACTAAACTAGAAGCAGTTTTTTCTGCCGTTTTAAATGAGCATCTTACCTTGGTAAATAAAATTTATCAAGAGTTTATTCAAAAATTAGAAAATGATTTTAATACCCTTTTTGATTTACAAACATGAGAAAACTTTGGACAATCATCTGCAACTGCTTCATAATTAGAAGAATTATATCAATTGTTTGGGTTAAGTTCATCAGCTTCAATTAATGATATTAAACGAGCATATCGCCAGTTAGCAAAAAAATATCATCCTGATTTAAATAAAAGTTTTGATAGTGAAGAAGTAATGCGAAAAATTAATGATGGTTATGAGAAGTTACTTGCCAATCATCAGCAAGAAGAAAATGAAGTTTAAAAATTTGTTAGTTGCAAATTGTTTTTACTAAAATTAATAGTATAATTTTATTAACTTAAAGGACAAAAAATTATTTTAGTATGCAGAAGTTATGACGAGAAAGGGAATATACACATGGCTACACAAAAAATAATAAAATGATACTATACTAATTTAAAATTTAATAATTGAGATTTATATATTGCTGTTTCTGACCAAGGGGTTACTTTTGTTAGTTCTAATCATAAGGGTTTTAGTGAGTTAGAATATTGGCAAAAGAAAAAGGGATTAAATATTGTTTTGGTTGCTGATCAAGAGCAAAAAACAGCAGAAGTAGTTACCCAATTAACAGAATACTTAGCAGGAAAACGAACAACCTTCACATTACCGTTTGATTTTATTGGAACATTGTTTCAACAAAAAGTTTGACGTGAAGTTGCAAAAATTCCTTATGGGAAGACAACTTGTTATTCTGATATTGCCCAAAAAATTGGTCATCCCCGAGCAGTTCGCGCTGTTGGTACTGCCATTGGGAATAATTCAATGACAATTATTGTGCCATATCACCGTGTTCTTGGCAAAAATAATACCTTACGAGGTTATCGTGGCGGGATGGAAATGAAGGCGTCGTTGTTACAATTGGAAAACATTTGATAATTTAACATTTTGTATATTGTAAACCAAATGCAACACTTTATGAAAAATAAAGTGTTTTTTATTTTTATTAAAAAACATAAATTTATTTGCATTATTCATCGGATAGTATCTTATAAATTTAGAACTTTTATCATAAAAACAGATGTTCTTATGTTTTCCCTACACAAAATAAACGATATTTTTATAAATTTCCTTTCAAATAAAGGTATTATCCGATGAATAATGCAGTACTTAAAACTTAATATTTTGATGCTGAAAGATGAACAACTCATCTATGGCGCGAAGCTTTAAAGAAAGTGTGAAAGCGAATGGATTTACTACTCCTATTTATTTCTTTAATTCTCGGCAAGATTAATCACTTGCGAAATGTCAGAGCATGTGTTTTTTGGCTTGTTTTCATAAAAAGAGTGTTTGTTGTTAAACCGAAAAAACAATATCGGACACTAAAAAAACAAGAGGGTTGGAGCTCCAAAAGGTTATTTTCTTTATATAAAGTTGTCTAGGGATGGATGAAGCGTAATTAATAACTGGGTAAACTTTTTTACTTCCGTAGGGGGGTAAACTATGTCTAAATATTCTACCGCCCCCGCTCACCCCCAAAGTGAAGCGGGCGGCAAATTAAGTAAGTACTAAAATAAATTACTAAATATCAAAATATTAACCAACAAAGGATTTTTCTATTTATTTAAAAAAATAAATAAAAAGAAGGGAAAAAATATTATGCAAGAATATAAAAGTAAATATATCAATAAAACTTGAAATGAAATAACAACATCATTTGATTGGGTTAATTGTCAACCTGTTAATTGTCGTATTTCACATTATAAAAATCATTATGATTTGCAATGTTTAGAATGAGCAAAAATGTATTTAAATTTATTTGAAAATAAATGAGATGTTATTGTTTCTTATATGCAACATTATAAAATTAACGATATTTTAGATTTAGCTTCCGATGGATGAAAAATATTACAAATTGACCAAAAAATCAAAGGAATAAATTAAAATATATTATTGCAATTGACCCTGCTGGAATTGGACAAACTGGTATTATTATTTATAATGTTTTGCAAAATAAAATAATTAATAATATTACTTTTAATTCCAAAAATGAAGAAGAAGCAATAAATAATATCTATTTAATATTAAATGAGTTTAAAAATAAAATTTGTTCTTATTTAAATAAAGTTATTGTAATAATTGAAGATTATCAACTTCATAAGGGATTAAAAATAACAAACCCACTATCTACACCTAAATTTATAGGTGGTTTAAAAGTTTTATGTAAATATCAATTTAATTTAAATTATGTTTTACAATCGCCAGTTGTTAAGAAAAATTATAGCTATAAAGGAAATATTAAAATGACAGAGCATGAACATGACGCTTGAAAACATTTACAATATTTTTTATCAAAGGGAGTTGAAAAAAATGGCACGGCTAAAAAGTAATTTACCTAAGAAATCAATAACTAATAAACCTAAAATAAAAAATAAAAGAATTAACAAGTTAGAATTAACTGTTAGATTACATGAAAACCCTATTAAAACAAAAATTAAGGCACTGGTTGCTGGTGGTGTTGAAGTTGATGCTTGTTCGGCTAAATGTCAATGAGACGGATTAAATTATTCAACATTATCAATATATAATCCACCAATTGTATCTGAGTTTTTGAAATTAAAAAAAGATGATGAGATAAAAATTAAAGGCTCAGTATTTAATCAGTTAAATATAAAAACTAAACGTTATTTTTTATCTTTTCGAGTCGATAGTTTTGAAATTATCCAAAAAGCAATTAGAAAAAGAACAAATACAAATAATAAAAAATAGGAGGAAAAACAATGGCATTAAAAAATGTAAAATATGTTCTTATTGATGAAAATAATGAACCAATTAAAAATGAAGATGGTGGTTTAAATATTAAAACTGCTGAAATTATTTTAGAAAATATTGCTGAAGTTGAAGAATTTAATGCAAGTAATTTAGAAAATAGCAATCAGCAAATCAACGAATTACAAACAAAAAACACTGAATTAATTTCACAATTAGAACAACAAACCCTGCAATTAAAACAAATTGAAATTAATAGTTTTAATAATTCTTTAACTGATAATGAAGAATTTAAAAATGTCTTATTAAAATCTTATGATATTAATGATGATATTGAAGTAATTAAAACACACCTACAAAGTGTTTATGATGAATTAATTAAGGTACAAACAGTTAATACTGGTGGTGTACCAAAAGTAGAAAACAAAGAAAACAATATTTTAGATACAGACAATGTATTTAATAAATAGAAAGAAGGAAGTAAATTATGGCACAAACCCCACAAAGAATATTTGGAGATATTGTTAACCAAGCAACAAAAAATGATCGTGAAGCATTTGATCAATGATATTTACAAACTTATCAACAAAAATTTAGTTGAGAAGCATTATTTGCATGAAAAGAAGCCAATAAATTTGGTTTAACATATAAAAGAAAGAAAAATATTAAATATAATGAAGGTTTGGGAAAAGATGGAAAAGTATTTAATACTGATGATAGTCTTTTAAATTACACTGAAGTAGAGTTTGAAGATGGAACAGTTGAATTAGATACAATTTTAACTTTTGCTCGTAAATTAGACCCTGTAGAAAGTGATTTTAATCCTAATCTTTGGGCTGCAGATATAGAACAAGCAATGGACACAGAAGTTGCTTATAAACGCAATAAAATTCTAGATATTATTAATAATGGAACAGTTACAACTATTCAAGGTAAAAAAGCAGATGACACAAGTGCATTACAAATCCACGATGAAATTATGGATAAAATATATGAAAATGGCTTTACTCCATCAGAAACAGTTGTCTTGGGTTCGGCTGATTTTATTCGTGGAATTCGTAATAAATTACAGTTACAGCTTGGAGCAAATGACCAAATAAACAGTGTAATCACAACAAGTGGCGCAATGAAAACCGTTGAAGGAACAACCTACTATATGGTTCCTAAAAAATTACCAATTATTAATAAAGATGGTTCAGAAGGAATAATTAATCTATTACCAGAAGGTGTTAATGCAATTGCCTTTAAATTTAACAAAAAATATGACCCGCTTATTTTACGCAAAAAAGACCATACTCCATTAAGGATTGGTGCAGCTGCCTTAGGTACTGGAATGGGTAATACTTTGATTATGGAAAGAGTTTTATATTTAGGTGGCGCTGTAGTTGAAACTAAGGGAATTATTAAACATATTGTTGTAAAAATTGATATTAGTAAAATTAATAAATTAGATAAACCAACTATTCATTTTGCAAACCCAACAAAAGCAACACCAGAACAGTTAAAACCACAATTTAAAGATGTTGTTTTAAAAGCAATAAAAGCAGTAGATAGTTCTTTAACTGAAAATGATTTTGATTACTTTATTGAAAGTAAAGGTGAAGATTGACCCATTGATATTACAAATGATAAAACTGTTGAAGTTCAAATTCAAGGTAAAAACAACGCTACTGGTCAAACAAATCCAATTGATGTTAAAATTAAAAATTCTTAATAATAGTACTAAAAAATAGTACTTTTTCGTTTGATATATATGCCAATTGGAACATCTAAAACTGCTCTTATTTATTCTGTTAAAAAAATACCAACCAGATTATCTATCCAACAACAAGAAAAAAGTTTTGGTTTACAATTATTAGAATTTTTAGGAATTCAAGTTTTAGAGCCCTTGGTTTATCAGTTTTAACTGGCGGTATTGCTTCGGCTGTTGGTCTTGGTGCGGGATTATCTAATTTTGGCGCAGCATTTATCTCATTTGGAGTAGAAACAGCAACCGATTTTGCTGTAAATCAAATATATGATAGTTTAACATCAGAAGTTACAGCAAAAAGTACTGCCTTAAATTTGTTACCAGCAATTGGTGGAGTTGGTAAATTAACGCGCGCTGCTCGAACAACTAGAATTTTAAAATTAGCAAAAGAAACTAAATTACTTGAAAAATTAGGTGTAATAACTGCTAATAACTTAGAAGATATTGTAAAACAAGTTACAGGTAAAAAGATTTTATCTGATAAATTAATATTTGATTTTACAAAACAAGCTAATAATGAGGCTTTGTTATATACAATTGGAAAATTAGCCCGAAATGATTTTTATAAAGGTTTTAAAGTTTCTAAATTAGAAACAATTAATAATTTATTAAAAATTGAGAAAAATATTCAAAAAATAAGTCCTACATTAGTTCAAAAAATACCACGCGTAAATGAAAAAAAATGCTAATAAATGATTGTCTGAATATGGATTAAATATTGATAAAATAAGCAAAATTAATACTAATGAGTGATATAACATTATGACTAATCTTCATAAAAAAGGTGTTGGTAAAAATCTACTATTAAATGCTAATTTAATGCGATGCAGTAAAATATATAATAATAAATTATTAAATATTTTGCATCAAACACCAATTAAATTAAATAAAGTTTTAAATCATTTAAACCCAAATTTTTATATTCAAAAAGTAACTAAAAAATTATTAGCCCCAATTGAAAAACAAATAATTACTATTAAACAAAAAGTAATTAATAAAATTACTGATAAAACTAAAAAAATATTGTCTAAATTTGAAACTAAGGCTATTAAAAAAGGCCAATTATTACCTTTTGCTTATGGTTCTGATGTTTTTTTAGCAGTAAAAATTGTTCCTTTATCAGTTGCGGGTGAAGTTGCTTTAACAATATATTATAAAAATCCTAAATATGCCCCTATTGTCGTTATGACAACTTTAATCAAAGCAGAACAGTTTGTTTTGGCTTCTGAACCATTTAAATTCTATATGAACAGTGAGTGGTTTATTGGTTGGGGATTTAAAAAAACAAGTTTATTTAATTTAGTTTCTTTTGCCCCACTTGCTGATAAGCAAGTAGTAAAAGATAGTTTTAAAATATATAGAACAATTGCTAAGATATTAAAAATGCAAGAACAATTTAAAAATAACTTTAATAAAGATAAATTGTTAAATACGCTAGAAGATAGTGCGGTTACTAGTTTATTGGGTAATGGACTACTATTTCAAGCATATAAACAACTCAGAACAAAACAAGATTTAAACAAAACAATTAAAACAAAAACATTACTAAATAGTAAAAAATTTATATCAAAGAAAATATATTCTAAAAAAAGTAAATGGTAAGGAGATGATTAAATGTTAAATGAATTATGACAAAATGTTACTTTGGAAAATTATAATAATTTTATTCCAATGACAGGTAAAATTACACAAGTTCCAGTTCGTTATAATAAGTTCTTTAAAGGTGATGTAGAATTATGATTTAAAGCATTTGCTTTAAGAGCCCAAAATATGATTAATTCCTATTTGAATTATCCATTTTCAAAATTAAAATTTGAAACATTTAAAGACCCACTATTAAAGAAAATTTGTATTAATATGGTATTTATTACTATTGAACATTGAACATTTAATCGTATTCCGATTGAATTCTTTACTTCAGCATCTATGAATGTTGGTGATATTAATTATTCTTCACAAAATGACCCAATGGCAACATGACAAGGTCTATTGCCTACTTATGCAAAATCATTGGCTAATTTAACAACTTTAAAGAAAATGTTTCGTACTTTTCAAGAAGAAGGTATTGATTTAACTATGATAGATTTAGAAGCATATTATACTCAGTTAGAAGTTGATGCTTTATTAGATAAGGTTGTTATAGAAAAAATTAAAGATGATAAACTTGTAAAAATAAAAGAAGAAATATCAGATGAATTAAAAAAATTAATTGTTATACAAGGTTTCTCGGATTGAGAAGTTGTTGATACTAGTGATTTTGTATCTAATAGTATTTCGGAATATAAAATTAAGAATTTTGATAAGTCAAAATATGTTTATAAAATTTGAGCTAATATTGAACAATATCCGATATTAATGGTAGAAACTTTTAAAAATTATAGTGAAGATATTCATTCGCATTCTCAAATTACTTTATTTATTAAAAAAAACGGGAATGTTCTTATGTGATTAAATAATTCACTCTATAATATGTCAATATTACATATTCAAAGAAAAAAAGTAAGTTAGAAAGGAGATGATTTTATGCCAAAAGTAGAAGTTAAAGATGTAATTATGTTTTTGAAAATCTTTGGAGTTTCATCATTGTTTTTTATCGCAGGAATTATTATTTGTTTTTTAGGCCATACTAAATTAGGGATTGAGTGACCTGCATATGTAATTATTGGTGCAATGCTTAATGGTTTTGGGGTTGTTGTTTTAATTATTGAAACTATTAGATTTATCAAAACTCATAACAAACAACAAAAAAAAGATAGTATTGAAGATGTTATTAAAAAAGAAGATACAAAATAAAGAGGTGATATAAATGGGATTGTTACCAGCCAAAAAGAAGTTAAAGAAAAGCTATGATATTGATAGTTATTATCTTAATTTAGCATCAACTATTACTAATCGTAAAAATGTTACTGTTCAAAAACATAATGAAATTTTAGAAAAAAGAATTTGTGAAGATAATGCTAATTTTTTAAATCCACGTGATTTAGAAATTAGCATTTATAATCCACTCACTAATAAAAAAATAGATACTAAATTAATTAATAACTTGTATAATGTACGATGAAGCGGCAAAAAACAACTCTTGTTAAATAAAAAGGGTTGTTTTTTTATTTGTAAACCCATAATTATTAATTGATTCAGAGAAAGGACAGCATCTTAAATTCTTAAAATAGAAACTTTTTATTACAACTTTTTGATATTCTCTTTAAGTTGTTTATACATTTATTAAATATCTTAGAAATCTTTACAAAGTGTACCTGTTTTTTCTCCCCTTATTTAAGGTGTTGTCCTTTCTCTGTTTCAATTAATTAATTAATTTGGCTAATAAATAAAAAAATAATATCAAAGAAAGGAATGAGTAATGAAAAATAATAAGCAAGAACAAATTTGCGATATTTATAACTGCTATAAAGCAATATCATTCATTACCGAAGAATTTGTATCAAATAAAGTTTTATGAACTTGTGAAAATCATAAAGATTTATTAAATCGCATAAAAGATAAAAAACAAAAGCGATTTTATAAAAAACTAGAAAATTCAAAAATTATCTTTGATGATAAAACTGGTTCTTTAAAATTTTGATTTTATAAAACAACTCAATGCAGAGTGGGACAGTTATTTTAAATAACTAAGTGCTTCCATAAGAACATGAGTATTAACTCATTCCCACAAGCCATCCGAGGCAAGTACTGAAATAGTGTATGAGGAAAAAAGTAAATCGGCGCTGGTTCATTATAACTAAGCGATAGTCGTGATAAGTCCATGGTTAATATCAAACGACAATAAAAAAAGAGATAGTGACTTTACAAATAAATTTGCGATAGATATTACTTCTTAGAAGTGACAGCGGTTTAATAAAAACCACAAAGTCAGCATTAGGCTCTTCAAGATGCGAGTGAATTTATTTTAAAAACTGAACGCTTTGACCTGAAATGGTGCGGATGAAGAGAGAGAATTCTCTGGCTCCACAAAGAAAAAACAACTGTCGATTATATAATATACCGCCACTGCTCACCCGCAGTGAAGCGAGTGGCGTAGTAAATAAATAACTTAATTTATATATAACTAATTCTCGCTTGGCACTTTCACTCGGGAGTGAGTACCAACGAGTTTAAAAATAGGAGGAATTAAAAATGATATGTAATAAAGCATTAAAAATTACCAATAAAGATATTATTTATGCACAAATTGATAGTGGTTATTCAGATAATTTGGAGTTAAATTTATATCTTAAATTTGGTAATGAAGAACGACACGTAGGTAATATTGAATTACCAATAGATTTTAATTTAAATTGCAAATGATATGAAATTGATAAAGTTAAAGGTTTAATTAGTGATTATTTAGAAGATGAAGAAGCGGATTACGAGGTGATAAATTATGAATAAAAGATACTTATTAGTAACAAAAGATAAATATAGTTTAAATACTACATATTTTTATACATTTGATGAGACAAGAATTTATTCTGAAAATTTAAATTATTGTAAAACTACAATTATTGATTTAGAAAATGAAAATATTAAATGAAAAGGAGTTGAATAATATGTGAAAAGATGAAGATAACAATGTTTATACAGAAGAAGACTTATTTAATATTGCATTAGAAGAATGTTATTCAGAAGAAAGTGCTTATGAATATATTGATAATTTAATTAATGAAATGGAATTAGAGGAAATTTAATTATGGCAGATTTAAAGTTAAATAATGAAGTTAAAAATATTACTTATCCGTTTTATTTAAAAGGAAATGATTTTAAAGAATTAAGTTTAAAAGCATTAACAATTAAAAAATGAATTGATGAAAATGGGCAAGAATTAGCAGAATTTATATATCGACAACAAACTTGATTAATAAATGGAGAATATAAATCACAATCACTAAAAGATTTAAAACTAGTAGTTTCAAAAATTGATTATATTTTTAGAGAACCTTTAGAATTAATAAAAATTTTTAAAGATGAATTAAATTTTATTAGAAAAGATATTTTGAATTTAGAAAATAATATCAAGAATAATCATGATTCTTTAAAAAATAGTGTCATTAATATTCAATTTCAAAAACAAAATGAAATTATTGAAACTCATAAAAAAGAACAATTTTTAGAAATTAAAAGTGTAGCAAAACAAGAGCAAGAATTAAAAATTATTACTAGTAATTTTCGTAAAGATAAATTATTAATTAAAAATATTGAAATATTAGGTATTAATGATGATTTTTTACAAAATGCTGATAAATTAGAACTTATTAATTTAATTAAAAATTATTTAATTGTTGATGAACAAATTGTTAAAAACGAAATTAAAGAACAATGAGATAGTAATAAGGATATTAATTTAATTGGTGTTAAAGGTATTAATTTTAAAATAAATAAAAGAGAAAAATAATATGGCAAATATTGTTGAATTTTTAAGAACAGATAAAGCAACAGAATGAATAAAAAGTAAATTTTCTAATGAAAATGAAATTGCAAGATTTAAAAGTAATATAGTTGCAATATCAAATAGTAATGAATTATTACAAAAAGCAGATCCAAAAACAATTATGACTGCTTGTTATCAAGGTGTATTATTAAATTTACCAATGGAAAAACAATTTGGTTATGCTTATGTAGTTCCTTATAATACTAAAATAACAAGGATTATTAATGGTCGTGAAGTGCAAGAATGAATTAATCAAGCTCAATTTCAAATGGGCTATAAAAGTTATATTCAATTAGCACAAAGAAGTGGCCAATATTTAGATATGTCAGTATCAGATGTTAGAGAAAATGAATTAATAAATTATGATCGTTTAAAAGGTACTAGTTTTAATTGAAATCAAAACGAAGATGAACGAGAAACATTACCTATTATTGGTTATGTTGCATATTTTAAAATGGTTAATGGTTTTGAAAAAACATTATATATGACCAAAGAACAAATGGAAAATCATTTTATAAAATATTCTAAAACTTATGCTAAAAATAAATCATTTTATATTGCTACTTTTGATGAAATGGCACTTAAAACGGTATTAACTAGTTTATTGCGAAAATGAGGTATTATGTCAGTCGAATTACAACAAGCTTATAAATCAGACCAAGCAGTTATTACAACTAATGATGAAAAGATTTATATTGATAATGATAGTAATATAAGCATAAATAAGGGCCAAATTAGTAATGAAAATATATCAAATAATAATTTATCCGAACCAAGTGAAGAAGTGACAGATAATAATGTAGTAAAAGAAGAAGATATATCAAATGTAGTACCAGCAGTTAACAATGATGAGGAATGAGCGAAATGATAAAAATAGGCATTGATCCATCAGGAACCGGTACTACGGCTGTTGCTATTTTTGAAAATAATAAATTAATTGATAAATCTGAATATACAAATCGTGATTGAATTGCACAAACCGATATTATTTTAGATAAGTTAAAACAAAATGCAATTATTAATATTGAAGATTGTTTATATACATCTGCTAGTGCGAGTAAAGATAGAGATGATTTATTAAAACTTATAGGGGCAATTAAATATAAAACAGAAAAATTATTAAATATTAATTGAATATCACCACGTCATACTAAATCAGTTGTTAAGAATATGGAAAATTTAAGTAAATATAATGATAGTTGTATATGAAAATATGATAAAGATAATAATTTAACTTATCAATATGGTAAAGGCTGAAAATATAATAATAAAAAAATAAGTAATCATATCCGAGATGCAATTATTATTGCTAATTATAAGGGTTAATATTATGAAACATTCATTTAATCAAAAAACAGGAAAATATTATTCTTGCAAAATTCGGAATGTTAATATTTACTTAAATAAAAATGAAGAACAAGTTTGAAATGAATTTAATGGCTTTACTTATTCACAACGAATAGAATATCTTATTAATTATTATATAAAACACAATAAAGAAAAATAAAAAATAACCAATTAAGGTTATTTTTTAAATACTATTTGTTAGTTGTCTAATAGCATCTTTTTGCGCTTGTTTTTTATCATTTACTTTAACTTGTTTTTTAACATTTTTAATTTGACCTGTTTTTAATGCTAATTCTGTTGCATAATCAGGTCCTCGTAAATGTTTTTCGTGGGCAATAACAGCAGTTCTTAATTCTCTAATTTCTGCTTTATATTTTTTAATTTTTTTAGCAGATAATCCAAGAATACCAAGACTACTCATTCCACCAGCACCCGATAACACAAGTAAAGTAATCATTAATGTATCATTAAACATTTTTTTAATTCCTTTCTTATCCTTACTCAAACAGTGGCCATCCATTTTTTCAGAACAAAATAATTTATTAAATTAAACTATATAACCACCCAAAAATATCAGCCGCCCCTATATATAGTCTATTTTAAATTTAATTCTTGTTTATTTTCATTTTGTATATTTTTTAATTTTTCTTCTTGTTTTTTAGTATATTCATCTTGCATATTTTTAAATATCTCTTCTGTTATACCATCTAAATTATTTCATTGTTTTGCTATTCTTGGTTGAATAACACGCGGATTAATCCGACAATCTAAACAATGTCTTAAATGGTCTTTTTTTCATTTTGATTTATCAATTCAAATGATAATTAAAGAAATTATTAAAGTAATTAAAGGCAATATTGTAAATACTAATCCCATTTTAGATATTTTTAATCGTGGTATATCAATTTTCATATCTACTTTCGGTTTACTACTAGCAACAAATATGCCTTGAATTCCATGTGTAAATAAAGGTGTTAATAATATTGCGATGCCATTACCCCAATATTGACCATAATTATATCAATTAATACTATCTTTTATTGCATTAATCATGCCATATTCTAATCAACAATTTAATGCTAAAAATATCAATGTATAAAAATTAACTACTCAACTACGAATTTTATATTTTCTTTCTCATTCTCTAATATCTTTATGAGTTCAATTATAAGTCGGAATAGGGTCTTTTTTAAATCAATTTCAAGGTAAGGCCCCTTTTAATCAAGTTGTTTTATCTTGTTTCATTAATTAAAAATCCTTTCTAACTTACTTTTTTTCTTTCAATATGTAATATTGACATATTATAGGGTGAATTATTTAATCACATAAGAACATTCCCGTTTTTTTTAATAAATAAAGTAATTTGAGAATGCGAATGAATATCTTCACTATAATTTTTAAAAGTTTCTACCATTAATATCGGATATTGTTCAATATTAGCTCAAATTTTATAAACATATTTTGACTTATCAAAATTCCTAATTTTATATTCTGAAATAGTATCAGGTACAAAATCATTAGTATCAACGACTTCTCAATCATTACCACCACCACCTTTTAATTGATAATGTTCATTAATATATTTAGTAGTTGGTAATGTGTCATCTGTTGCTTCTAGTCCAGGCGTTTTTTTTGTTTTAATAACACTAAAATCTGCAACTTGGTCATTATTTTTAAAACTTGAATCTCATATTCTTAAACCACCAGTTTGTTTATCATAGTCAGCATTAGCTCTGCCACTTTCACCAATAACTATATGCAAATTCTGTGACTGACCACTTTGTTTTGTTTTTCAAACATTATTTTCATAATAAATAGTATCATTATCAAACGGAACAATAAGTTTAATATATTCGTTATAATCAATTTTAGAAAAGTCATTAATAGTTGGATAAGTAATATTTATTGAATTATCTGTTTGTAATCGCTCTTTTAATCAAAATAATAATGTTGGATAAAAAGTTTTTTTACTAATATGTTTATATTCTTCTTCTCATGGATGAGCATAATTATCTAAACTATAATTATAAGGTCTAGATACTGTTTTACTAGATATAATATCAATTATTTCACCTGCTAATTTTAAAGCATTTTTAACATCACAAGTAATATTTTCATTTGCTTCTGGGTCATTAGTTTGTGAATATGCTACACCACCTTGTGAAAATGAAGCACTACCAGTTAAATCATTAACTCCTTTTGGTAAATATCAATTTATAACTGCTAATAAACAAGCAGATTGAATATAACTTAATCATTTATCATATTCAATTAAACCAGTATTATCTTTTTTTACTCAGGGAAATAAATATTTTTTATTTATTTTATCGGAAATTGTGCCACCAGATAATCTATCCATTCATAAACTAGTTTTTAAAATAGCATTATAAATTAAATTATAATTGTAAGCAGATTGTTTACGATCATTAATGGGTTGTCAAAGTTTACTTGCTTTAACATCTTCAACTGTTATAAATAACAAATTACTTAAATTATTTTCCATATATTACACTCCTTAATTGATTACGATATTTATTTCTTAAATTAGACGGTTTATAACTATTAACTTTTCTTTTGATTTTATTAATTGCTTTAATAGACTTATTAACTTGATAAAATTTATTATTAACTGGTGTTTTATATGAATTATTAATATTTTTAACATCACTTCGGCGTTCACGATATCATTTTTTATTATTAATTTCACCAGCAAAATTAAAATTAAAATGTCCAATCTTTAAATTATTAATAAACTTTTTAATTTGTTGTAATTTTTGAATATGTGGTAATGTTAATTTAGTAGTTCCTTTGGGATATTTTTCTTTTAATTCTTGTGGTAATCTTTTTTTAATATAATTTCTTAAATGACTAGGTAATCATTTTCTTAACCAATACCGTCAAAATAAGGTTCCTGCATTAGATGCAGCATTACTTAATAATTTTCAAATTTCAACTGGAACACTAGGATAAACATATGGACCATAAAATTTTGGATGTTTTGCTGTTTTTGTATATATTAAAATAGTTAAATTACCTGTTAAAGTTAATTTATTTGTTATATTAAACATTCCACTATCAAGTCAACTACTATTTAACTGTTGTCAATTAGTATTTAAATAATTTTCCTTTTTAAATTGTTCTCTATTTTTAATATTATTATCTTTTTCTAATTGACTTAATATTTGTTGAATTTCTTTTTGATGACCTTTTTTAATTAAATCTACATAGATATAAGGATTTAATCATTTATAAATATCTTCAATCTTATTTGTAATCTTTTGTAACGGATTAGCATAATATGAAGCAAATTTACTAACTTTATTAATTAAATTAACAAATTTATTTATTATGTGTTCATTACCTAAGTTTTCTGCTAATAAAGTTAAAACTCGTAATATTAATAAGTTCATGTCTTATTGAGTATTTTTAATTACTACTTCAATTGGGTCTGTTTTACCAGTTGCTTTGTTTTTACCTTCAATTACAACTTCAATAATTTTATCATTTGTAATATCAATTGGTCAGTCTTCACCCTTGGGTTTTGGATAGTAATTAAAATCATTTTCAGTTAAAGAACTATTTACTGCTTTTACCGATTTTAAAACAACATCTTGTAATTTTGGTTTTAATCATCCATAACTGACATCTTTAGGGTCTGGTAAATTAATGATTGGATTATCTATTTTATTAATTTTGCTAATATCTATTTTATTAATATTAACAACATTGCTTGATGATGAAATTTCGTAATCAACTGGCACTCTAAATGTTTTATTTAGATTACTTTTAGCAGTATTAATTTCATCTTGTGTTGGTTCTTTTTCTAAAATAATTTTACATGTTTTAGGATATAAAATAGTTGGTGTTGCATATTGCACTTTACCAATTCATTTAGGGTTAGCAGTATCATTATCTAAAACTTGTTGAATAGTATCCATATTAATTGGATATGCTCATACTTGTTTATTAATAATTAAACCATTTACATTAGTAAAATTATAACCTTTATCACGGTTAACTTGTCCTTTTGTATATGTTTTTTCTAAATGAAAACTTTTAGATACTGGAATACCCATTGCGGTATTTTCATATAATTCACCATTAACCATTGCTTTTAATTGGGCTTGTGAACCAATTACTTTTAAATAAGCAGGTGTTAATCCTAAATAGGCTCTACGACCTAAAACCATAAACATTTTATCTGTTGGCAAACCAAAATATAAATTACTAATTTGATTTGTTAATTCAATCAAAGTTTCATTTAATTTAAAGAATGCACGATTTGCATCATCAGCATCATCAGCTGTATAACTACGAAATGGAATTACTTCATATTGACCATCTGCTAAACAATAATCATAAATAGCCTGAATTAATTCACATTCTAAATTAACAAATTTATTTTGTACAACACTAGAAATAGCATCAGCAATAACACCATTTTTAATATTTTGTTCTATTAATGCTAAATCAAAAGCCTCATTCATTAATTTTAAATTAAATCTTTTATCAATAGGAACTGGAATTCTTGTTAATCCCATTGTTTGAGTTGTTCCACCATTTGGTAATGAATAATCATCTTGTCATACTACACGATGAGTTAAATTATATAATGCTTGTCCAGCATTTGGTAATCAAGCAACTTGTTCGGCTGTTGCAGTAGCATATTGCATAATACTTGCATATTCATTATATAAAGGTCCACGCAATAAAGCATTAACCATATCAACATATGCTTTTTGATCTGTTGTATTACCTTGTAATGTAAAAGGGTACTTGTGGCAAATTAATTGTTGCCATAATATTCACTCCTTATTATCTAAGGTTTTTAAGTGTATAATCAGTTAATTTTTTAATTTCTTCCGGAGTATATGCTCCTTTTTCTTTAATAGTTTCAATTTCATCATTCTTATTTTCACTAGATTTTTCAATCATATCTTTAATAAAATTAGTTGGTGAAACTGACGGTTGTTCTTGTACAAACAAATCAGGTTTTAATTCTTTTAAAGTTTGCATTTTTTCAGTTAAAGAACTACCACTAACTTTATCTAAATTAGTTTTAATATCTTCAATTTTAGTAGATGGAACATCTTTAAATGCTTTTAGTTCATCTAATTCATTAGATAATTTAATAAAGTCTTCTTTTGATATAACATCTTCGCGTTTTTGCACACTTTCTCTAATTTGTTTTGCTTCATTATTAAACTGATTTAAGATATTTTCAGCAATCTCTTCACTTAAACCTTGTTCTATTAATTGTTCTTTTGTAAGTGCCATTTTATAAACTCCTCTTTTTTTATTCTTGTTCGATTAACAAGTCAGCATAACTCTTTTTTACGGAAAAAGATTAAACCTATAAATTAATTATATACTAATAGTTTATAATTACAATACTTTTTATAAACTAATACTAAACAATTACAAACAATAAACACAGCCACATATAAAATAATATATATTTTAATATTTATTATATTTCATTTCTAATTTAGTCCTTAAAACGCGTAATAAGAGTTATTTTTAAAGATAAAATTTTAAAATAATTCCTAATTTTGCTTATATATATATTATACTTAAGGTAGATCTTGATAAAAAGTTTCAAGATTAAGAAAAGGAGAAAAACAAGTATGAAAAAATTACTTAGTTTATTAAGTGTATTAACAATTAGTGGAAGTACAATGTCAAATGTAATTGCTAATAAACCTTATTTAATAACAGCTTATGAAAATAATTTAAGATATGAAATACTTCCTCCAACAAGTGTAAAAAACTTAATTACAACTTTCATGAATAAAATTGAAACCAATGATAATTTTGATTATTGAATTGGGACAGCAGATTATGATACCCAGTGACGTTTTAAAGAACTTACAGAAAATAAAACAGGTAATTTATATACAAAAAACATGACAGCAATATCTGATAATGTAGTTCAAACATTTGAAGATAATTATACAAATAATAGTAGTTCTTCTCAAACTTTTCAAACGCAATCTTATTCAAAAACTATTGGTAATACCAATTCATTTACTATTTCCTTAAATGAATCAGTATCATTTAATACAAGTTTTGATTTTCTATTTTTTAATTCATCTATAAATGTTGATATGAACTCAAGTCAAACATGAGATAAAACAACAACCACTGAGGAAACAGTAACTGCACCAAGTCAATCATTTATTGTGAGTCCTAACTCCAAAGGAACTGTAGAATATATAATTAGACAAGGTACATATAATTCAAATGGAATTATAAGATATTATGAACAATTAGATTTTAAATTTGCTTCACCATATTGAAAAACAAAGGGTGGAAAAGAAGTATATTCACTTATAAATTTAGTAGATATGATTAAAATAATTGGAACTAAATATAGGGATATGCTTTCAATGGACTACAAAGGAAATTGTGTTTGATCAGTTGATAATGTAGATAATCCTACTGTTATTATATTTAGTATACCAATAACTTGAAATTCACAAGGTGGTAAACTTGATGTTACTTTTGATGAAACTCCGTTATAAAATAAATAAAAATGAAAAGATTATTAAGTATTTTAGGAACAATCACTATAATTGCAACAAGTACCACAAGTTTAATTGCTTGTGATAACATAGCAGAATATACACCTGAAGAATTAACAAAATTAAAAGAAGAAAATAAAATTAAAACAAATAATCAAGAAATTAGAAATAATTTAGAATGAATAGCACCACAAGAAAAACCGTTTAATAAAATAGATAATAAATATTATTATGTAGTATGAAGAGGTAATGGAAATAAGTGAAATTTAACTAAATTTAAAAATAATGAAAAAATAATACCCACAAAAGAAAATAACAATAATGTATTTAAATGCCTGGATGAACAAAAAGAAAACAAACTTAAACTACATTATCACGGAAACTTATATGCAGGAAAAATAATTAATACTGATGTTGATTTAATTAATTATGAATTATCTAAAAAAACAAATTGACCATGAAGAATTGACAAAGGAACTTATTTTAAATCCGTTTATCGTTGAAATGGTGATGAACAAAAATTACCTAATTTAGATATTGAAAAAAATGGTAATATAAAAGTTAAATAAAAATATAAAAATAGATAATTAAATCTATTTTTTTGTTTTATCTTGGTTTAATTGTAATTTTAATTGGATTATTATTTTTATTTCTAATCCCAAAAACACTGGGGTTAGAAACGTTTATTATTATATTATCATCATTACCCCAAGAAGTATTAATTGTGTTACAATATCCAGATAATTTAACAATTAATACCTTTGAAAATCTGATTTTTAATTTCATATCATTTGTATAATATGCTTGTAAATATGTTTCTTTAATTTTATTATCATCATTATTGGATAATTTTGTTACTTGAAACAAAGAATTAATTGTTCATCTTCTTCACGAAATAACATAACTATTTTCATAATTTTCACTTGACAAACCATTTGTATATGCAGTGGCAAATGTTAGAATATCATTTACTTTTATATTATTTGTATATAAAGTTATTGTATTATCAAAATTAATATCATCAGTTTGTGATAAACACTCTTTTTGTAAACTTGCCTCAGATAATTGTCCAAAATTATATTCACAAGTATAATAACCTGCTAAAATATTAACATTTCTATTAGGAATGAGATTTTCTATATCTGGTGGTGCACATTCAACCCGCAAATTACCTAGATTACTTATTTCTATTGTTTTATAAGAACTAATAAATTTATCAATACTTTGAATTGTTGGGTCAATTTGTCTTAAATCAATTTCAGTTTCATAATATCCTTCATTAAATTCATTAGAAAATAAATTAATATAACTATTAGGAGTATTTGAACGTTTACATTGTGCTGGTGCTGTAATTTTGGTTTTTAATGGTTGAATTGTATTAGATCCTCATATATCTTTTGTATAAGTTTTATAATTATATGGTATTGGTGGGAGAACATATTTTGGGTAATTAAAGGTTGGTATTTCATAATCATGTGGTAATAAGAAACTAGTTTTATAATTAGTTGTCATATCGCGTAAATAGTTATTTAAGACACTTTTTGTTTTACCACGAAAACTCCATACTGATAATCTTAAGTAATCTTCTTCATTATTTGTATATGGGTTATCAGCATAAAAGATAATTTCAAAATTACCTTTATATAATGCTTGAATTGAAAACATATCAATTATATAACTACAATTTGTACCATCTGGTGTTTGTAAGAATTCTAAATTATTATCTTTTTCACTATCACTAACTGGTGTTTGTGCATCTACTGCTTTGGTTTGTTCATTAATTAAATAAACTCGGTTAGTTTTTTCATTTAATTGTTTTAAATTATAAGTTGAGTAAACTAACGCACTTGTTTTTGAACCATTTTTATTTAAAACAGTACCTTTGCATTTATCAGTTAATAAAGTAGTAAAACCTAAACTAGTAGCATTTGCTCCAAAGATAGCACCAACTTTATCATTGCCTTGTTCTCTAAATATTTCAAACGGTAAATAACCTTTCCCTTTTGAGTTTTCAGACCAAAATGCATCATTATAAAAACTATAAATATTAGCACTAATAAAGCCATTAAGTCATTGAAAATTAGGTCATGATTTTTCATCTTGATTAATAACTCATCCTCATGGAATACCAAATGAAATAAAGTTTAAAAATTTACCAACTCCGCCTGGTATAGTAAAAGGATTAAATACTAATTTTTGCGTATAGTTTAAGGGTAATACTGTAATTTGGCGATTAATAAAATTATTCATATTTAAAATATCTCAAACATTACATGCACCCATTTTATTATATTCAATTTGAACACTACCAACTGTATTACCAAATTCATCTTTTCTTCTAAAATATGATGAAGCTTGAGTACTAATAATATTATCAACATTACCACTATTTACTTTTATTTTATTAGGTGGAGTTATATTTCAATTTTTAGATCAATAAAATTTAGAATTATCATCTTCTGTATGAATATTTCTACCAACACCAGAATTAGTTGCTGATGTAGTAGTTGGGTCAGTTATAACAATACCCTCACTATTTTTTTGATTTCAAAAATCATATCTTGCTTCCATACTATCTTTTCAATCTTTAAATCCTGTTATCATTGTTGGTTGAATACCTTGAATATTATATCAACTTACATCAGGTGAAGCATAAGTATTTATTTTATCTGGAGCAGCAGGAAACATATTATACATTAATAAATCCCTTGAATTCATAACTTTTTTATTAAATTCACCTTTAATAATTGGTCGCCCAATTACAGGCATATCAAAAAATATCGGATTACCATAAAATTTAACTGCCATTGCTCTAACCCCTGGGTCTTTTAATAAAATCTCATCTAATTCAACAATACCTTTATTTAATTTTTCATCATAAGTTATTTTAGGAAAACAATAACCTTCACCAGGCGCTGATGTTTGAATAAATTGTCGTACTGATAAACCACTATTACTAATTTTGTCATTAATACTTGAAAAGGTAATTTCTTGTCATAAAAAACTGCCATCATAAGGTGAATAATAATTAATAACATTTGAGGGATATAATCATTGTCTATCTTGGGGGGCAGAATTAATATCACCACCACCAATATTTAATCCACGATCATTAAATACAGTATAAAAATTATAATAATCATTAATATTTAATTTAGTAATATCTTCATCTAAAATTAATAAAGTATATTGTCTTTCAGTTGATTGCTGAGTAAATACTTGTTCAAATTTAGCTTCACCAAATTGAATTGAACTTCTATCATCAATCATATAAGCATCTCAATATTTACCAACTTTAACCTCTTTTGTATAAAAGTTATCAGCTTTATTATCATTAATAAAATAACTTAATTTATATTGATTTAAGTATTCTAACATTCTATTAATATCATGAATATTTTCACCATCAATTAATTTTCAATAAACATTATTATTTTCATCTTTTAATTTTATCGCAAAAGGTGTCTCATTATTTGCTCATATAGTTGAGTTAATAGGTTGTTTATTAAAATCATCAATAGTTAATATATTAATTTCTTCACCTTTATATTTTTGTACTATTTTTAAACTACCTTGTCATTGAGCAATCGTACTTTCCATATTATCAAATATTCTTGAATAACTACCATAATCACTTGGTTTAGCATTATTAGGTTTTCATCCTGTTTCAGTATCAGGTATATATGAACTATAAACATTAAAAGGAAATACCATTCAATGTCTGTTATCTTTTATGTTTTCCCTGATATCTATTAAAGTATCATGGGCTTGTCTTCTTAATTCTTCTATAACTCCCGGGTTAATTCTAGAGTGCACCCCAAAAAGTAAGTAAAGTAAAAAAAGACTTTGCTAAACTTTTAAAGGAGGTGCATTTTATATGGCAAGAAAAGGTCAAAAATATAACAAATATACATCAGAATTTAGAACAAAAATCATTGAGGAAATTAAACAAAAAAGTTGTTGAGTAGTAGCAAAACAATATAATCTAAATGCAAATACAGTAGAATCTTGATGAGCAAATCATAAAAAAGGAAAATTAAACAATCATAAAGGACCTAAAATCTCTTTTGGTAAAAGAGATTTAGAATATTATAAAACAAGGTATGAATTATTAAAAAAGCTCCATGACTTTTACAATTAAGCAAACTAAGAATCGTCTCTTTTATTAAACAAAATTGTCATGAATATTCAATAAAATTATTATTAGAAGTAACGGGGTTAAAACGTAGTTATTGAGATAAATATAAAAATTATGACAGTAGCAAAAAAGATAAAGAAGCAATAAATGATATTGTAAAAGTCTATGAAGAAAATTTAAAACAATTTGGATATCGAAGAATTACTAAATATTTAAAAGAAGATTATGATATAAAATATAATTCAAAAAAAGTTTTAAGGATTATGCGTTATAATCAAATACAACCTGAATATGTAAGAAAAATGAGAAGAAAAATGAAATATAAACAGAATAAAGAAAAAAGTTTATTGCAATATCCTGATTTAATTAATCGTAAATTCAATGATATAAAAACAAGGTTTTCAGTGCTATATACTGATGTAACATATTTAATTTGAAAAAGAGAAAAATATTATCAATCAACAATTATTGATGGATATACTAAAGAAATAGTTGATGTAAAGTGATCTAAATATAATGACAATAAATTAGTAATAGATAATTTAAATGATGCAATTAATAAAATAAAATTAATAAAAAAAGATCTGAATGGAATAATAATTCATTCAGACCACGGATATCAATACACATCCGCTATTTATCTCGATAAATGTGTATCTAACGGTATTATAATTTCAATGGGGAAAAATTACCACTGTGCAGATAATATTGTTATAGAAAGTTTTCATTCATTACTTAAGAAAGCTACAATCCATAATAAAATATATAATTCACATGAAGAATATATACAAGATGTTATAAAATGAAATACATGATATTCAAATCGTAAAGAAAAAGATATAATAAAAAAATAGTAAATACTTTTTATTAGTACTTACTAAAATGGGTGCAGTCTATTCTACTCATTTTTTAATTCTCCTTAATTTCTGTTCTACCTTGTAAGGCATTTTGATTATTACCAGTTTCATCGTATTCTAGTAATTTATTATTATGTTCGATTTCTTTAGTTTGCATTTTATCTTGTCATGACTCTACTTTTTCATAGTATTTGGTTGCTTCTAATTCATCAATATTATCATATTCAGTTATAGCTCTTATTGGTTCCATTGTGCCATTATCTAATCTAGCTGTAATTAATTCATTTTGTCGCATTTGGTCTAATAAACTAGCACTAACAAAATGAAATCCATAAGGTCGTTCACCATTTCCGTCTCATAAACCATAATATTTTAAAACAGTATCAAACATTTTAGTATAATATTGTTTACGATATGATTGTAAATATGCTTGTTTTTCTAAATCTTTTGTTTTAGTTAATAATGATTGTGTTTTATTTTGGTCATTATCTGACTTATCACCAAATGGACTAGAAAAATGACATGCTAAATATACTTGTTCAATAATAGATTTTTGGTCTTCGGTATATGTTTCTAATGTTGGTGTACCTTGCACTACTTGTAAAGATTGGGATAATTGACCATCTACTGTTGATGAACTTGATTGAACAAAAATATCATCAAATACATCTTGTAGTACTTTTTTATTACCTTTGTTATAAGCAGTCATTAAATCATCACTTAGTATCCCATATCAATGCGTACGATTTGCATATCTTTCTTTTGATTTAATATTAAAACTATCTTCTAAATCAAATTGTAATTTATAACAATTTGCCATAGTTGGTCATTGATTTAAAGTGGTTGATGTTGATAAAAATAAAGGATTAGGTTCATTTATTATTTCTCAAAAAGGGACTATGCCTAATTTATTTTTAAATTCTTGTACCAAAACGGGTCTAACATCATCTTTAATTTGTGTTTTACTTTGCCCAACAACTACTTCATTATTTTTAGGTCAACCTTTAATAACTATTTTATCTTTGGTACAAATTAAATTTAAAATAAAACCACTATCTGATTGATGATAATTTAATCAAATATCAGCACCTTGTTCTATTTCATTTATTTTACTTACACGAGATGTAAAGTTAAAAGGGTTAATTCATAAATCAATATTTCCATCACTAGTTTCTAATAAACCAAAGATAGTTTTACCCATTAAACTTGCTGTTAATTCATTTTTATCTAATTTTTCTTTTATTTTATAAGTTTCATATCATCAATTTAATTTTTCTAAAATGTCTTTACGATGAGACTTAAATAAAATATCTTTACCATTTATTAATCGCATTTGATGGCGAGCAATAATATTTGCTAAATTAATTGTTCAATCATAATTATAAAATTTTAAAACACTATTAATATCATTTAAGTTTGGTAAACTAGGAAAAGCATTATTCATGGTTATTTTGCTCCTTTAAATTTAAGATAAGTGCATAATTAATTATATTTACTGTTAATAAATTTGGTTCATTTGCTAAAACTTGTACACATACTTTAATTTTTTGATATTTCTTAATATATTCGTTATATAAATTTAATTTACACATTGCGATATTATCTTTATTTAATTCTTGACAAAGTCTTTTTTTAACTTGTCCACAAACCGACATATATGGTCTTTTTGCATTTATTACACGCTCATCATGTATTACATAAATATCTTTTTTCATTAAGTTATTCACTCCCTTTGTTGTCATAATTTATAATCTGCTGAACTATTATGTTTAACCATTGGTATTAATTCAAAGTGTAAGGCATAAAAATCACTATCAAAGGTATCATCATATAAGTCTAACATTTTTTCTTCTCTGGCATCTGGTTTATCTTCTCATTGTATTAATTCATATTGGGTTTTACTTACAGGACATTTTTCTCATAATCATTTTAATTGATTAGTATTTATTAACATTGTAAAAGCTTCAATACGATGTCTTATTTTAAATTTTTGTTTTTGTGCTGGTTTAAATGTCATATATTGACCAAAACTATAATTATATTTTTCTCTATTTAAACTTTGTA
>NZ_OU953854.1:575432-648280 GCF_918697755.1 Spiroplasma endosymbiont of Phyllotreta cruciferae | reverse complement strand
AAAGTCATTTTTTGTAACCAATCAGCATTATTAACCATTCGTACATTTTTTCCAATTAATTGTTGCATTTGGGTGCTTATTGCTTGAACATTATGCATAATCGTCTGGTCATCTAATAATATCCGTTCTGCTTTTTTACCACTTGGATCACCAATCATTCCGGTTCCACCACCAATAATAGCAATTGGCTGAAAACCAAACATTTCAAAACGTTTTAACAACATAATTTGAATTAAATGACCAACATGTAATGAATCGCCTGTTGGATCAAAACCACAATAAACCCTTTTTTTTAAAGCTTGGGCTTTTAATAATTTTGTTTCATTAGTTACTTGCTTTAATAGACCTCGTCATTTTAATTCTTCTATAATATCTTTTACCATCATTTATTCCCTCTACTATTTAAAAAAATCTAAAATGTTAGAGTTATTCTTTATCGACTTTTACGATTTTTTTAAGTTGATTAGGTTTTTCCTCTTCAATAATTTTTTCTGAAATTGACGCTGATGTTTTTTTCAAATCTTCCGTTACCTTAATTCCGGCATCAATTGCAGAAACTGTTATTTTAGCTAAATCTTTCGCAACTGCCCGAACATTTGGTGATTTTGCCGCAGCTTTAATTAATTTTACAGCCCCAACATCAATTTTTTTTAATGCTTTATAGGCCATTTCTTTCGTTGAAGCAGAATCTAAAATTTCTACAGCACCCTTAACATCTTTAATTCGTAATTCAATATCCGCCGCTACTTCATCTGATTCGATTCCTTGTGATTTTTCTCACACAATTTCAATTTTATTAACCATTTTTTTCAATTGTGGATTATACTTTTTAACTAAATTAATAAAATCTTGCCGTAATTCTGATCCTTTTTTAGGAGCAATAAGCATCCCCGTTACCATAATTGCTAATGTTTTAACAAACTTAAAAGCCATAATTATTCCTTCTCATCAGAATTAGCAAAATCTTTTAATTTATCAACAATTCGATAAGCAATATCTTTATTACGAGCAATAACTTTTACCCATGCCTTAACATTCCGTTTAGCAAAGGCTTCAAATACATCAATATAATTTGAAACTTTAACAACTGTGTCAACAGTAGAATTTAACATTTCTGATTTATAAGTTAAGTCTTCAACAAAATAATCAAATTTCTTAGCAGCAATTGAAACTTTCCGAGCGGCAATAATTCCATAACAACAAAATACAATCGCTAAACATAATAAAACAATAATTAAAATTGTTTGTGAAATTAATAAATCGTCACTAGTTGCTAAGATATATATCATTTCTTCCACCCTTTTTTCTAATCAAATTAAATATTACTTTTACATTATAACTTATTTTATTTAATATCAAAATAAAAATCCTTATTTATTCTCATCTTTATCAAGATTTTTACTTTCATTAATTTGAGCCTTAACGCGTTCTTTTCGTTTTTCCTCAGCTTCTCGCGCAGTACGTTCTTCCAATTCTAACATACGTGATAAATATGGATTACGTTTAGTATAATAATCATTAACATGTTTTGTTTCTGAATTTGAATCATCTTTTCGTAAATCATGCAAATTTTGATGATATTGTGCGATTGGTTTTGAACGACGTAAGAATTGATTATTTAAATTACTCTCTTGTAAATTAAGTAGGGTCTTAAATCGAACTGCTCCTGCTTTAGTTGAGTTGTGTTTAATCAAGCTACGGCGTTGTTCTAATGGCATATTTTCGGAAAAATTATCATCAATATGATAAGCTTCTGCAACCACTTGACGAATTTGTTCATTAATTAGTTTTTGTTCTTCTAATCCTTCGAACAACGCCGTTTGTTCATACTCATCAACTTGATAACGTGGTTTGGGATTACTAATTTTTTGTTTAATTTGTTCTAACTCCAATGTTAATTCAGCTGTTCGTTCCCCAAAAACATTTTCCCCATTTTTACGTGGTTTAAACAAAAATGATACGGTTTGGGCTGCTTGTTCTGATAATTTATTGCGATTTTTTAAAGTTGACTTAATTGTGCCACCATCTGTCAATGGATTATATTTTTTAAAATATTGTTCAATATTAACTTTTTCAGCATCTGAAACTTTTTCTTCAACAACATGGATTTTTGCTAACTCAGCTTTTTTATCAACAATTTTTTGTTCAATAATTTCATTAATTGAATTAGAAGCAGCACCTTCTAATTCATAATGCAAATTATGTTCATAACTACTCATCGTGCTTTTAAAATCATTAGCCCCATCAAGTTTTTTCCCATACAATGGTGAAATAACTTCTCCCAATGAATTTAAAGAAGGTTTTTCCTCAGCTGGAGGTTCAATATTAGTTGCTTTTGATACTTCTTCTTGTTGTCGTTTTTGTTCACGCTTTAGATGAGGATAAGCATCATCATGATTATAATAAGATTCGATTTTTTGGTTTTTATTTTCACTCATCATGAAAACCCCCTTTATTTACCTATATTATAAAACATTTCTTACTTTTTAACTAGTCGATTTGAAATAATGTTATGCCGACCAAATTTGGCTTGATCAACACCATTTAATTGCACAGCATCACCAGTAAAACCAATATTAATTTTTACTAAAGATTGACCAACACCATAAATATCTACTGGCACTCCTTCCTTCTCAAATTCAATAATTTTTTGAACATTAAATCCTGAAGAAACAATGATTTTAACATAATCATAACCTTGTTGATCTAATTGTTGGCGTAAAGCACAAACTAAATGTTTATTTACCCCGTTAATTTCACCAAGTGGGTATTGTTTTTCTTTCCCAAGAAAATATTTGTCAACTAAAGCTTGCGATGTATCAACACGAACCGCATATAAATTTGGGAATTCAACTGCTACTTTTAAAGTATCAGTAATAACATCATTATTATAATCAACTAAGGCCACTAATTTATCAGTTGGATAAAATCGTTGATAAGCATGTAGTGCCACAATTAAATCTCCATTAAATGCTTGAATTAAAGCGTGCGGGACAGTTCCTATTGGTTCATAATTCCCTGTCAATTTTGTTACCTGAGCTGTTGTCACAAAATTTGTAATTCCCCCAACTTTAGCAGCATAACCATCATTTTCTTGATTATAATAATAATCACTACGATCGTTCATATAAATAACTGGTTTATTATTTGCTACCTGTAAAATTCGATGACAGTTAGTCGCAATACTAGTTTGTCGTGCTAAAATACCATCAATGATTCCTTCTAAATGACCAAATTGATAATAATGCCCCGCAACTTTTAACACCGGCTCATTTGGTTGAATTACATCACCATCAGTCAAAGCTGTAATTTCAAGTGTCTCTGGGTTAAAAGCTTCTGTTTTTAATAATTCAACACACTCATTAACCCCCGCCAAAATAACATTTTCTTCCCGCTGAAAAAATTGCATTGTTATAATATCATTTGGTTTCTCATTTTTTAAAATATTAGCTGTTTTTAAAAAATAAACGGCACTATAATATCCTGTTTTAATTTTACTCATTATAATATTCCTTTCAAAAACTATTTCCAAGATGATATTGTTTTGGTGATAATAACATAATTTTTTTACCAATACTAGAAGATGATAATCCTAATTCTCGTTCTGAACATAACATTCCATTTGACATAACACCTCGTAATTCACTAGGAACAATTTGTAATGTTGGGGGCATAATTGCACCAACTCGTGCGACAACAACTAACTGACCAACCCCACAGTTATCTGCTCCACAAATAATTTGAAGAATTTCAGAACCAATCGTAACTTGACAAATATTTAATTTATCATAATTAGGGTGTTGCTTACGTTCTAAAATTTGACCAACAATAAAATGGGGTTTATTATTAATATTATGAAATAGATACCCTCGTTTTTTAAACATTGTTGCTAACTCTGTTAATAATAATTGATTATCACTATTAATACCCGGTCTTAATTTTGTTGTTAAATGCTGACTAGCATTTAACAAATTAAAACTATGACATTGAATATTTTTATTATGAAAGAAAACCCATTCTTTCTTAATCGTATGTTCTCCTTGCGTAACGATTGGTTCATACCCAACTAAAACATCAAAATCCGGCTGATAGAATAAACCAATTAATACTGTCTCCATTTTTACTTCTTCTCACTTCAATTAAAATTCTTAATCTTTGTCTCATTTAAATCTTCAATAATAGTTGTTGCCAACTTAATTGTTTCATTAAAATCATCTAAATCAATAATACCACTAATTGTATGTAAATTACGAGCAATTAAACAAGCCTGAATTGTCGGAATTCCACAATCCACTAAATGAACACGTCCAGCATCAGTACCACCCGGGGAAATATAAAATTGATACTTAATTTGATGTTGCTGCATTAAATCAAGTTGATATTTGATCAAATCATGCCGAGTAACATAACCATTATCCATTCCTCGCAACATTACACCTTGCCCCAACTAACCAAAGGTATTTGTTGATTCATAATCTTGCCCTGGTGAAACATCTGTTACAATTGCAAAATCTGGTTTAATTAACGTTGTCGCAGTTGCTGCGCCACGAGTTCCCACTTCTTATTGAGCACTAAAACCAACATATAAATCAAAATCTAATCCCTTATTTTTAATTTGTTCTAATACTTATAATCCTAAAATCACACCCATTCGATTATCAATTGCCTTTGATAACAATCGTTTGTCATTTAAAAAAACAGTTGGTCATTCACAAATAACAAAATTACCTCCCCGAACACCAGCAGCATATACTTCTGCTTTTGAAGTAAATCCAAAATCAACTAGCATATTACTAATTGGCGTTGGTTTTAAGCGTGCTTCTGGTGATAACAAATGGGGAGCAATTGCCGAAATTGCTCCGGTTATAAAAGTTCCATCATCTTTTAATAATTTTACCCGCTTAACTAATAATGTTTGTTATCAAATTCCTCCTAATGGATTAATTAGAATTAATCCTTTTTCATTAATTTGACTAACCATAAAACCAACTTCATAACCATGCGCCATTAGCATTACCCTTTTAGCATTTTTAATTCCTTTTTTATTACGAATAACCGCAAAACAACTTCCTAAATTATCTTGAATTATTTCTGTTGTATACTTTTGATAATATTGTTTCATTAATGTAATAACTTTCTCTTCACACCCCGATGGCCCAAATGCTTGCAAAATATTTTCATACATTATTTTCTTTTAGTTAGTAATTTTCATTTTTATCTTATTTTCGTTCTTGAAATTATTATATCAAAGTTTATAATTATTATATTGTTAATAGTTTAACAATATAATAATTAAAATTCAATGATAATTAAATTTATAGAAAATAAATGGAGGTTAATTATGCGTAAGGTTGCATTAATAATAGATTCATCGTCAGGAATCAAGAAGGACGAATTAAAAAAATATGAAGATACCTATTTACTACCATTATTATTAAATTTCACAGATGGGAGTGAAGTTGAAGATGATGAAGATATTATTTCATTTAATGAATTTTATGATATCTTAGAACACCAAGTAATTAAAACAAGCCAAATTCCAATGGGAAAAATGTTAAATACTTGAAATGAATTATTGAAAAAGTACGATAATATTGTTTTTGTAGGACTGTCAAAAGGTTTATCGGGCCAACATGAAAATATTTCAATGTTATCACAAGGTGAAGAATATAAAGGAAAGGTCTTTGTTATTGATACTGATGGCGTTAGTGAACTATTAGTTTTTATGATTGATTTAATTTACAGTTGAATTCAAGAAGGTGTTGAATTAACAGAATTTCAACCAAGAATTGATGTAATTAAAACAAAATTTAGTGCATTTATTATTCCAAAGAGTTTAGAAACACTAAAACGAGGTGGTCGAATTACTGCTGCCGCAGCAGCACTAGCATCATTATTAAAAATAACACCAATTTTAAGATATGATGGTCGAATTGATAAATTTGACAAAACAAGAACATTTAAAAAAGCTGTTGAAACAGCTTTTGGTCAAATTAAAAAAGAACGCGAAAATTGAAAAAATATTATTTTACTACATTCTAAAACAAATAACGAAACTTTAAACGAAGTTTATCAAATAATTGAGAATGCTGGTGCTATAATTACTTCAACATACATTCTAGCAAACATTATTGCTGCTCACACCGGCCCTAATACCGTGGTCCTAGTGTGTTGAGATAAATAAAGGAGAATAACTTTATGAATAAAAAAATTGCAATACTAACTGACTCATCAGCCGGTTTTACAACAGCAGAAATTAAAGAATTAGGAATCCATGTTATTCCTTTACATATTATTTTAAATAACGAAACCGATATTTTAGATACTGAAGAAGAAATAAAAAAATACCACTTCTATGATATTGTTAAAACAGGAAGTACTAAAACAAGCCAAGCTTCAACGGGAGAATTAATGGCAAAATATGATGAAATTTTGAAAACATATGACGAAATTATTCATTATCCTATTGCCGAAAAACTATCAAGTCAATATGCAACTGCTTATACTTTAAGCCAAGAAAAACAATATCGCGGAAAAGTCCACGTTATTCGTAACCACACGGCCGCTTTTGCTTTAAAAACATTAGTTATTTATGCCAATGAATTAGCACAACAAAATCTCACTGTTCAAGAAATTATTGCAAAAACAAATGCCTTAGAACAAAAAACATATATGGCAATGATCCCTGGTAGTTTAGAACGCTTATCAAAAGGGGGGCGCGTTGGAAAAGTGTTATTATCATTGATTAATCTATTTAAAATTAAAATTTTAATTCAATGAGGTGAATATCCCAAAAAAATTGATTCATCACGAACATTAAATAATTTAATTGAAGTACTAGTTGAAACATCAGATAAATTTAAAAAAACAGTCAAAGAAAAATTTCAGTTATTTGTTTTAAAAACAAATCAATGTACTGATAAAATTTGAGATAATGTTACTCAAAAATTAGACGAATTAAAAATAAATTATCATACCGAACAATTAGCTAATATTTTTGTTGCTCATGCTGGCTTAGATACAATTGCCTTTGTTGCAATTCCAGAAAATAAATAAAACAAAAAAAACCATTTCTAAATTAGAAATGGTTTTTTTGTTTTATTTTTATGGCGGAAGTAAAGAGATTCGAACTCTTGCATGGATCACTCCACCTAACGGTTTTCGAGACCGCCCCCTTCAACCAGACTTGGGTATACTTCCATTTTATTATCCTGGCAGGGGTAGCAGGACTTGAACCCACAACGTACGGTTTTGGAGACCGCTGTTCTACCATTAAACTACACCCCTAAATTCTTTTAAATCATAACACAAATATTATAAAATAATAATAGTTCTAAAATAAAAAAAGTATTTTCATACTTTCATCTTATAAAACATCATGGCAGGGGTAGCAGGACTTGAACCCACAACACTCGGATTTGAAGTCCGATGTTCTACCACTTGAACTATACCCCTAAAATAAAAAGTTAAGTATCAGAATTGACACTTAACTATTTTAACAAAATAATTTGAAATAGCAAATAATTTTATTTATTTTCTAAATTTTAGTTTATGGCACAATACCAAATTTTTAACAAAAAGACAATTACCTTCTTAAATAAAAAATTAAAAAAGCTAAACTTTAAAACACTTTTAAATGTGTTTAAAATGTCTAGCTCAAATTTTAATTTCTTAAAAACTTGCCTTTAATTTGACAATTTACAAGCTTTCTAAGCATTACCTTTAGACGATACTTCAGGGTCAACTATTTCATCAGAATTTTGATTTGATGCAAAAGAATAATATAAACCAGCATCAAAACTTTTACCAAATGTAAACATGACTGCTCATTTTTCTTCTATTTCTTTATCCCAAACTAATATATTTGGTTAATATCTTCTTGAATGACTAATTTGATTTGATAAGAAAGGATGTGTTATTAAATTAAATAATTCAAGATCTTCTAAATCTTTTGCTTCATCTGAGTTTTTAAAACCATCAATGATAATTTTAACAACACTTTTTAAACCATTCTTTTGATTTTTTATTACCATTTGTTTAAAATCTTGCTTATAAACAGTTAAAAGATTAAAAATATTAGAAACAATAACTCTGGTGTGTTCTCCTAAATCATCTGAGTATTTAATAAATTGAACAACTATTTTTCCTCAATTAATTAATTTTTTATCAATTGCTTTACCAGATAAATTTAATGCAATTGTTAAATCTTCATCATTTTTATCTTTAACATTACCAGATAAACCAAGACCAAAAACATTTAAATAATTTAAATTAATTTTGAAAGTACCTAGATTTAAGTTATCATCTTTATCAATATTAAAAACATCACCAATTTTGGTTTTATAAAAATTAACAAAATTTTCTACAGTTGCACCTGATAATCTTTTTCACGGATCGTTTTTACTAATATTGGGGTCAACTCAATTTGCTAGTGATAAATCTCTTGCTTTTTTGGTTTTAGATAATCCATTAAAAACTTTGTTATCAGCGGTTAATTGACCATCTTGTTCTTTTTTAATTAAATCAGTATCATTATAAGTTATAATAATATTTTTAAATTCAGTTTTACTAGCAATATATTCCTTAAATGAATTTTTTAAAACACCATTTAATTCAGTGGTATATTTTGAAAAATCTCAAATCATTTGATCATATAATGGTTTAAAAATTTTATTTTCTGAAAGATCAACAGTTTCTAATTCTAAGAAATAATCCTTAATATTTTCAATTAGAAAAACTACTGCTTTATCAGAAAAAGCCCGTAAAGTGTTCACATTTTCGGTAACATTATAAATATTTGTTATTTCAAAACTAGCATACATTTGTTTAAATTTTAATTGAATGGTTGCTTTGTAATCAACCCGAACAGCTGAAAATGGTTCTGGATTAACATCGCTAGGAAATTTATTGCGTAAATTTTCTACATCAATAAAACTAACTTTCACAATGTTTTTTTGATCATCTAAAGTTAATGGCAACTCATTAGTAAAATAATTTAAATATTCGTTTTGTAAGTCACGATTAACATCGTCAAAAATTTTTGTAAAATTATTAATAAAATAAGTGGATAATTTATTATCATCCGAATTATTTAATTTTAATTGATAAGGCTCAGTATCACCTTTATTTACTTTGGAATAGATTTTTGATAAATTATTTTTCATACTATCTACATATGGAATATTTTTAATTTTTTGATTAATTTTCTCAATAGCTTTTGCTTGAATTTCATTAAAAACCTCAATGTCTTTTGCTGCAATACTTTCGTTGCCAATAATTTTTTTGTTATGACAGGCAACAACATTTGGTGCAACGGTTCCAACTAATGTTATTGTTCCTAAAATACTTAATAGTTTTTTCATTGTTTTTTCCTCTTTTACTTTAGTTATATTTATTCAAAATTTAAAAATTAAAATGTGGGAGGAATATGTGTTTTACGAAACAAACATAAACATTTTGTATGCAAAAAATTAATTAGAAGAATAATTTTACAAACAATTAACATAAATTTTTTCCCCTTATTCTATTTGCTTTTTGTGTTAATAAAAAGAGTATAACATTTAATCATTATATCAAATTATTGACCTTATTTTTAGTAGTTAATTTAGATTTTCTAAATGAATTGTTTTACTCAAAATTGATTACTGTTATCATTGAAAAAATATAGGTCCATAAAAAATAACTAGTATATAACTAGCTATCTTATTGCTTATATTTATCATATTTCATTTATTTTACTTTAACTATTATTTTTAATAATATATGTTTTTATATAATTGTACCAATCAAACTAATTAGTTTTCTACAATTACTAGAAAAATTATTACCATTTTTTAAAACACCTTTTACCTTTTTAAAAAATTATAATTGTTTTTGAACAATTGGATTGTGCTCAGTTATTGGTTCACCAATATTATTTCAAATTGGTTTTGTTAATGGTTTTAAAACACCAATAATATTTTTTATTTCTACAGTTAGTTGTATTCCCCATTCATTAAAAAATTGTGTTAAATTATAACCACTTACTCGCGAAGAAATTCTAATAAACTCTTGGGTTTTTTGTCATCATTATTAAAACGCTTACTTGAATTAGGTTATTGATTAATTCTACGATATGTTTGATTTAATAACGGGTAAAAATATTACCAAATGCCATATGCAATTGTCAAAACATTCCTAATTTAGTTCAAAGACCAAGATCACCACCAAGTTTAGTAAAATCTTTTTTCTCATTTGGTTGTGCTAAATATTCCTTAATTGCTTGTTGTTTTTCATTTTCTTTATAAATTCTTAATTGAATCCCTAATTTTTGTTGAATATATAATGAATTAATATTATTAACAACTTCAGTAATAGAATATTGTGGAATAGCATAACTGTGCCCTGTTTCGTGTCACAATGATCATTGATCATAAATTTTATCTAAAAATAAATTTTGTCCCGCAGAAGTGCTATTTTGAAAAACCATACGAGCAGTAGTATTACTTGCATAACCACCACCAGCATCAGGATTAACAATATGAATATACTGTGTATATTTTTTATTAATATCGGTATAATTTTCATTTAAACCAAGAAGTTCGTTGCTTCAATTTCAAACATTATCTCAATGATTTAATGTTATATTAAAATAATGTTGTAAACGTGGTATAACCACGTTTTTAATCATATCTGTTTGCATTGTCGCAAAATAATTTTTTGCAACAAATTCAACAAAATGGTGATTTTGTTGTCTTAACTTGTTCAATAAATTCAGTTTGATCTGTTTTATTTACTTTAAAAGTTGGTATTTTAATAATACCGTTATGTTTTTCTGCTATTACGCTAGTTACTCTTAAATTAGTCTGATTATTATCAGCAAGATAAAGCACCCAATTAATTTTTAAAGAAAAAGTAACAATATTGGTTTTTGTTGAAATCAAAACCTCTATGAAAACATCTTCTCTGTTTTCGTTTATATTTTTATATTTTCCCCATTGCCCAATGGATAATTTAATCTTCCCCAATTAATTGTCCATTAAACTACGATTTAATGTAACTGTATAACTATTGTGACCTTCTAGATAGTATCCTGTTGGATTAAATTAAGAATATGTTAAAGAACCACAGTCTTCACGATTTGCCATTTCCTCAGAAGTTATTAAAGAACCATGGTTATCTTTTTCATCATCACCTTTATCCCCTTTGTTACCATCATTGCCCTTGTCACCCTTTTCACCTTTTGCACCTTTTTTTCGTTTGTTCAATCTTCATATAAATTTCTAATTCGCTCATTATTGTTGTAAACATAAATTATCAAAAATAATATTAAAAAAGTTAAAGCAAGAAAAATAAAAACATTTCAAATTATAAAAAATATTTTTTTCATTAGATTTTATCCCTCCTTATGCTTTAATTTTAAAAAATTAAATATACGAAGGTGGGCGTTTTTTATTAAGAAAAGAAAGAAATTTTGTGTGTAAAAAATTAATTAAAAGAATAACTTCATAATAAAATCTAATATTATAAATAATTAACATAAATCTTTCATCCCTATTCTATTTGTTTTTTGGGGTTAATAAAAAACCATAACATTTAATTATTATATCAAATTATTGTTTTTATTTTTAGTAATTAACTTTACAAAAAAATGTAAAAATAAAAAAATTACCTTCCCTTTAAAAAGTTTATGGTAATTTTCATCTTATTCATTTTCATCAAAATGAATATGTTCATTTTTTTTATTATGGCATTGATCACAAATTCCATGTCCTTCAATTTTAAAATGAACTGGTTTTCAATTAGTATTTGTCATCACTTCTTTTAAGTTATCTAACTTAATTTCTTGTAAAATTTTTGAATCTTTAATATGAACAACATTTTTACAGATGTCACAAATCATATGAAATGATGGGTTTTCAGCTAAATCATATCAAATTTGCTTACCATCAAAAGAATTGGTAAAAACAACATGTTCACCAATCAATAAGTCGATTGTATTATAAACTGACATTAAATTAACATTTTTAAATTCTTGTTCTAACAACTCAACAATTTCTGATAAAGTTAAATGTTGTTTTTCTGTTAAAATTTTAATAATTGCCAATCTAATTTCAGTAATTCGATAATTTTTGTTTTTTAATAACTGTACAATACTTTCATATGATAATGCCATTTTTGCCAGCTCCTTTATTTTTTAACTTCTTCAATAATTTTAACTAAATCTGCCACCGTTTTAATATCCATTAATTTATCATCTGATATTTTTATCCCAATTTTTTTCTCAGCTTCAATCACTAAATCCATCAAATCTAATGAATCTAACCCTAATGCTTTAAATTCTGTATTCAAATCAACTTGTTTTGAAACTCCACGTTCTTTTAAAACTTTTCTAATTTCAGTCAACACATCCATTTGAAATCCCTCGCCTTCTTTTTTCATTAGTATTATTATATCAAGTTTAACAATAAAATAATAGACTCTCTGTTAACCTCTTCTAAAGGGTTATTTTTCAAACCTGATATAATTGTTCCTTATCGTGATAATGATAAATTAAGATTAGTTTAGAATAACCAAGTTGTTCATTACTATAATTAAAAACTTGTAATTTGGGTTCAGGTTTATTACTACTTACTGATTAAAATATTTTTATAAATAAAAACAAATGGTAACAAAAAATCAAGAATAATAATGACTCTTCTAATAAGAACTTTTTTTATTGTTCTCAGTTTTTTCTGGTAATAAAAAATCAAATTCGAATTGAGTAAATAATTCTTGGTTAAATTCTTTATTATAATAATTTGTTAATTTTTGTGAATAAATATAATATGTCGTTGTTAAATTATTGAATCAATTAATTTCCGGAATAAAATTAGTATTAACGTTTGGTCTAGAAATAATTGGTCTAAAGATAAAATGCTGGGTAAAATTAATATTAAATCCTTCTAACCTTGTAATAAAAGTTACTTTTGTCTGTTTCAAAAAAGGGTGCACTAAAAAATTTTTAGTGGAAAAATTATCATTTGTTGTAACTTCAATTTGGTTTTTGGTTTGATTATAAATCATATTATCAAGAAAAAAATGTTCATACAGTTTTTGCTGCGAATTATATTTTAAATAACCATTTAGTGTTTTAAAATTATATTTTGTTTCTTTACTAATTATTGTTGTTATCGTTGGAATTAATAAATAACGATTATTAAAAAATGTTCATAACTTTGTTATTTTTGTATAAAAATCAATTGGAAAATTTGATACATGATCAGAATAAAGAATACTAAAACTTCGTACAGAAAACAAAGACGCTATTTGTTCACCACGTGGCAAAGCTGCAATAAATTCAAAATAATGTTCAAAAACATTTTGTAAGGTTTGAAACTGTTTCTTTTTTTCATCATAATTTTTATACTGAATAACACCTGTTATTTTTGTTGTTTGATTATAACTTTGCTTCTTATTGTTAAAATTAAAATAAACTTCTTGATAAGAATTTTTTGTAATTAAAACATCATTTCTTATATTAGGAACACTAATAACAAGACTAATTTTATTAATTTTATTTTCATCAAGACATTGCCCAGAAACAACAACTTTTCCTCAATTTGAATATTTAATTTCAGTTTCAGAAATTTGCAAACTGTTTGACTATATCCCGTTTGTAATTTAGTTGTTATCTTACATTTTTTTTATTATTAAAATTTCAATATATTTCTAATATTGAAAAAAATGTTTTTGTAAAATATTAGTAATATTTTTTGCCTGTTTGTGATCAATTTGATAATCTATTGTTGTTCGTCCACTCTTGGTGAATCAGGGTTTAATATTGCCAATATTTGGACGAATATAAAAAGCATATGCTTGATTGTTATCGCCATTATCAAAACTAAACAATGAGATAGTAAAATCTAACGCTAAATTAATTTCATTGTTAGGAGCAAACTGAAATGAATTAAGTACTGCCAATGGTTGATTAAGAAAATTTTCAGGAAACAAATTAAAAACCTCCTTAATTAGTATTTACCAAAAATTAAAGAGGTTTCCTTGAAATTAATAAGCACGCGCAAAGTAAACTAAATTAGTTGCTGGTTGACCACAATGAAAACAAACTGTTTTTTGTGATTCTATATCAAAAGGAATACAACGAGAAGTTGTTTGTGTTTCTGCTTTAATAACATCTTCACATTCAACCCAACCACAGAATGGTACTAAAAATAAACCATTTACCTTTGCTAATGCTTTTAAATAATCATCATAAGTTCTAATTTTTTGCGTACGTTGTTGACGATTATCTAATGCTCTTTGATATAAGTTTGTTGCAACTTCAGATAGCAGCTTTGCAACAGTTTCTTTCACTGCTGCTAATGGTATAGAAAATTTTCAAAAGTATCACGACGAGCAATTGTAACTTGATTTTGTTCTAAATCACGAGATCCCACTTCAATTCGTAATGGAACCCCTTTATTTCAGCATTTGCAACTCGAAAACCAAAACTTTTATCTGATTGGTCAATTTCACACGATATTCTTGTAATTCAGTTTGTAACTTCTGAACAGCTTGTAACTGTTGATGTTCATTGCTAATTGGCAAAATCATAATTTGTGTTGGCACAATGGCCGGTGGTAAAACAAGACCATTATCATCACTATGAGTCATAATGATACCCCCTATTAAACGAGTTGAAACTCCTCAAGATGTTGAGTAAGCATTTTCTAATTCATTTTGCTGATTTGCAAATTTAATGTCAAAAGCTTTTGAAAAATTTTGGCCAAAATAATGACTAGTCCCACATTGTAGGACTTGGCCATCATACATAACGATTCAATAGTATATGTTTCTTCTGCTCCAGCAAATTTTTCCCGTTCTGTTTTTTGCCCTTTAATAACTGGTAATAATAATTTTTTTTGGACAAATTCAGCATAAATATCTAAAATCTTTAAAGTAAAATCACGCGCTTCTTGTTTTGTTGCATGAATTGTATGTCCTTCTTGTCATAAAAATTCACTAGTACGTAAAAAGGGACGCGTTGTTTTTTCTCACCGCAAAACATTTACTCATTGATTATATAATAAGGGTAAATCACGATAACCTTGAATTTCTTTACTAAAAAAAGTTCCAAATAAAACTTCTGATGTCGGTCTAATATAAAGTTCTTCATCCAAAATTTTATCCCCAACCTTTGTAACAGTTGCAATTTCGGGCGAAAAACCTTCAATATGATCTTTTTCTTTATTAAAAAGAGTTTTTGGAATCAACAAAGGAAAATAAACATTTTTAACTCCAACTTTTTTTAATTCTACATCTAAAAATCTTTGAATATTTTCCCAAATCGCATAACCATAAGGTTTAAAAATCATTGTTCCTTTAACAGCACCATAACTAATTAAATCAGCATTTAAAACAATATCAGTATATCATTGAGCAAAATCAACTTCTCGTGGTGTAATTTTATCTAACTTTTTCTTCATGATTTACTTCTTTCTATTTTCTGTTAAAAGATCAGAAATATTTCCTTTTTCACCTTGAAAAACTTTAATGCTTAAACGATTACTTTTAACATAAGTTTGAATTAGATTTAAATACTGATTATTTTTCATTAAAATCCAACGAATAGCTTCAGGTTTAACATCTTCAAAAATTTTTATTCGGCGGGTAACATCATCATATTCCCAATCCTTCTTTGTTAAAAGAAATAACTTTTTAATATCAATTGCGATAACAGCAATTTGCGATGGATCAACTTTTTGCTCTGCCACTCAACTTCAAAAATAATGCCGTGTTGAATTGTCTAATTCAAATTCCAAATGATCAGGCTTTTCTAAATAAGTTCAAACAACATATTCACTTTCTTTTGCCAAATGAATGTTTTGTACTGGTTGTAATCCAAATTCTAATTGACGTAAAACATTACTAGTATCAGTATAAAATAATAACGATTTAATCCGTTGGTGATTTAATTCTTTAATAATTTTATGTGTTTTACGACGTTTAAAACTAAAACCAGTTTTAATCTTGCCTTCGTCTTCATCATCTTCAAATAAGCTTGTTTCTAAATTATCGGTTATTAATAATTCTTCTTGTAATAAATTTCGTTTTTTTGTTTTTTTAGTTTCTGCCGCGGTTTCTTGCTCATCTTTCTTTTTTAACTTATCAAATAACATCATTAACCCTCCTTAAATAATAATTATACAAAAAAATTATACTTGATTTTTGCACAAGTTATAAGATTGGTGCAACTAATTTTAAACATATTAGTAATAACCGGTAACTTAATGGTTTATATTTAATCGGTCATTCATGTCATAAAATGGCATGTTTATAATCTCATTCCCATCGCGGAATAAAGTTTGCAACAACTACGGGGTCATAAATAACCGCTGTTGTTTGATGATCAGAAAAGAAACTGCGATAATCTAAATTGCATGTTCCAATTACCGCAACTTCATCATCAAAAATTGCAATCTTATTATGATTAAACATATTATTCATCTCATAAATCTTTACACCATTAGCAATTAAATCTTTACAATAACTTTTTGTTAAATCTAACACAAAGATTTTATCTGTTAAACCAGGAATTGTTAAACGAACATCAATTCCTGCTCGTGCTGCTAAAATCAAGGCTCGAATAACTTCATTTGGCGGAATAAAATATGGTGTTGATAATCAAATTCTTTTTCGTGCTTTATTAATTAACGAAATATATAATTCTTCAGTAATTGAATGATCAATACTGGGACTATGATTAACAATTTGCAAATGTGATTTTCCACTAATATTATATTTTTTTTCGGCAAGAATATTTGGTTCTAATTCGGTAATTTTTTCATGCCGTTTTGTCGCAAAGTACCAATCATCTGCAAAAATAACTTCTAAACCACGAACAGCTTCTCCTTCAATACGAACCTGCTTATCATGAAAAATCCCAAATTTTCATGATTGGTCAGCGTACAAATCAGCTAAATTAATTCCCCCCGTGTAGCCAATTAAACCATCAATAATAACATCTTTTCGATGATTACGATAATTCGCATTCCCGCTAATAAAGGGCGTAATAATTGGTAAATACTTATGAACACGAACCCCGGCTTTCATTAATTTTTTAATACTTTTTTTACTAATTTTAAAATAACTACCAACATGATCATAAATCATATAAACACGAACCCCGGCTGTAATTCGTTCTTTTAAAACTGCTAAAAATGATTCAAATAGTTCACCATCAGCAACAATAAAATAAGTTAACAAAATATATTCTTGGGCTTGTTGCAAATCAGTTAGTAATGATTTAAAAACTCGTGTCCCATTCGTTAGAATTTCAATTTTATTATTTTGATATAATGGTTTACTTGCACTATGCATTAATAACTCAACAACATTACCAAATTTTTGTTCAGGACTGGTGTATGCTGCTAAGCTCTTTTTGTTTTTTTCAGTATACATATCATATTCTATTTTATTTAAATGATTGTATAATAATGATTTTTTATTTGAATAGTGATATTTTCGACCAAAAAAAACATATGAACACAACCCAATAAAGGGAACAAAATTAATAAAAATAATTCAAGAAAATTTAACTTCATAACGCCGTTTTGAAAAGAAGAAAAAGAATGAAAAAATTAAATCAATAATAACAATTGCTAAAAAAATATATAAAAATTTTAGGTTAAGAATAACAGTTACCACAATTAAGCCCATAATTGCCATCCCAAATAAAAAAATCATTGATAAAATAATTTTTAATCAATTTTTCATTATATTTCCCCTTTATTGCACAATCTTAATATGTACATTATACCAATAATTTAAAAAGAGTTATGGACATTATAACTCTTTTTTGTTTCTTTTTAGTTTAAAATCAATAATTAATGGCGGAACAGGAGAGACTCGAACTCTCGCGCCGGTTACCCGACCTAACACCTTAGCAGGGTGCCCTCTTCACCAACTTGAGTACTGTTCCAAATCGATACCTTATATATTATACAAAAGATATCATTTTAAACAAGTAAAAATAGTTATTTTCTAAAAAACTAACCAATTAAGATATTTTCTTCAACATAACTATATTCTTTTTCCCCAGTTCCACGAATTGAAACTAATAATGTTGATGAAACTCCCAATTGTCCAATAAACATTAGTAAATTTAACACTAAAGTACTTAAAATCCCTAAATGATATAACTCAGTAAAGCCTAAAGTACTTAATCCCGTTGTTCCAAAAGCACTACAAATTGTAAAGAAGGCGTTTAAAACATCAATATTAGGATTCTCAGCACCAATGCAAATAATAGCCCCTATAATTAGAGCACCTGAAATTGTTGTTACAACTAATGCTCGTTTGACGGTTTCATTTGGAATTTTCCGTTTAAAAACATTAACACTATTATTATTCCGAATGATGGATCAAATCGTAATAATAATAACCGCTAAAGTTGTTGTTCGAATCCCACCAGCAGTTGATGATGGTGCTGACCCAATAAACATCATAACGGACATTACAATTCTTGATCCTGGTAAAAATTTACTCATATCAACTGTTGAATATCCAGCATTTCTAGTTGACATTGTATTAAAGAAAATATTCATAAACCCATTTCAATTAGAAGTTGAATTTCGTAAAATGGTTTCAATGTATGGTCCGTTAACCCCCGCTGTTGCATTAAGATTAGTAAACTCAATTAATCAAACACTTAAAACCCCTACAATTGATAATCCGACATAAGTTATTAAATTAATTTTTGTAAATAAAGTAAATTTAGCATGTTCTTTGCGTCGTCAAGCCACAAACTTACGTTTTAAATCGTAAAAAGTTGGAAAACCTAATCCACCAATAACAAATTGAAACATAAAGACAAATTGCATAAAATAATTACTATTATAAGGCATTAATGATGAATTCCCAATAATATCAAATCCCGCATTATTAATTGAAGATATTGAGTGAAAAATTCCACTTCATAAACTTCGTCAAAAATTATGGTAGGTCACATTATCAATCATATATTTTCCTTCAATTGATGCTGATGAAAAATAAAAATTACAAAATAATAAGATGGCACCAAAACACTCCAAAATAATTAGAAAAATAAAACTATTTTTAATTAAATCAATGGTATGTCCAAAATTACTACTTCCACGTTCACCTTGTACCAACATTTTATCTTTAATTGAAATACGTCGTCCTAATCAAACAAAAATCATAATTTTAAAAGTAACAGTCCCAAAACCACCAGTTTGAATTAAAATTAAAATTATTAATTGTCCTCAAAAACTATAATCTGCCGCTGGATTACTAATTGTAATTCCTGTATCAGAAAAAGCACTTGAAGCAGTAAATAATCCCACTAAATAATTTAATGAAAAATTATAGGTTCCTAAAATATTTCCATATCCATCAAGAACCACCCGATTAACATTATTAACAAAACCCGGAATTGATAACAACAATCCCCCTAAAAAAACAATTAAAATATAAACTAAAAACAATTTTCCCCGCTATCTTTGAGAAAGGTAACCAATGGCGACGACGTGTTAATGGTGCTCATAGGTCATTACTACGTTGCCGCTTACTATCATTTTTTCTTTTAAAAATATTTTTAAAATATAACTGAGAAAACACCTTTTACGCCCCTCTTTCATTAATATTATATACTACAAGTACTAATTATTGCTAATAATAAAAAAAATAGTATAATTAAAGTTGCAATAAGGGGGGCATTTAATGGCACGAAGAAAAAGTTTTGCAATTATTGGACTAAATAACTTTGGTCGTTCAATTATTGAAACATTAATTGTACGAAAACAACATATTATGGTTTTTGATGTTGATCAAGCCAAAGTTAATAATATGATTGCTAGTTATGACCAAGTTGATGGTGTTGCACTAGATTCAACGGTTAAAGCAAATTTAATTGAACAAGGATTAGATCAATATGATACCATAATTGTTACCATGGCAAGTAATATTGAAGCTAGTGTTTTAACCATCATTGGATTACAAGATATTGGCATTACAAATATTATTGCAAAATCAAAAGATATTCGTCATACACGAATTTTAAAAGCACTAGGAATTACTAATATTGTCCAGCCTGATACTATGGCTGGAAGTATTACTGCAACTAAAGCAATGTTTGATATTGAAATTGAAATCCAAACTGTTGATGAAAACTATGCATCATTAACTATTCAAGTAAGTGACCCAAGTATTGAAGGACAATCACTATCTGATTTACGTTTCATTAATAATAAAGATTATAATATTGTTTATGTTAAACGTAAAGGACGAGTTATTTTGCCAGGAGATGTTGACACAATTAAATTAGATGATGAATTATTATTTATTGCTAAAATCAGTGCAATTAATGATTTAACTATTAAACTACAAAAAATTGATCATGAATATGAAAAAGATGGTAATAATAGAGTGCACCCCAAAAAGTAAGTAAAGTAAAAAAAGACTTTGCTAAACTTTTAAAGGAGGTGCATTTTTATATGGCAAGAAAAGGTCAAAAATATAACAAATATACATCAGAATTTAGAACAAAAATCATTGAGGAAATTAAACAAAAAAGTTGTTGAGTAGTAGCAAAACAATATAATCTAAATGCAAATACAGTAGAATCTTGATGAGCAAATCATAAAAAAGGAAAATTAAACAATCATAAAGGACCTAAAATCTCTTTTGGTAAAAGAGATTTAGAATATTATAAAACAAGGTATGAATTATTAAAAAATCTCCATGACTTTTACAATTAAGCAAACTAATAATCGTCTCTTTTATTAAACAAAATTGTCATGAATATTCAATAAAATTATTATTAGAAGTAACGGGGTTAAAACGTAGTTATTGATATAAATATAAAAATTATGACAGTAGCAAAAAAGATAAAGAAGCAATAAATGATATTGTAAAAGTCTATGAAGAAAATTTAAAACAATTTGGATATCGAAGAATTACTAAATATTTAAAAGAAGATTATGATATAAAATATAATTCAAAAAAAGTTTTAAGGATTATGCGTTATAATCAAATACAACCTGAATATGTAAGAAAAATGAGAAGAAAAATGAAATATAAACAGAATAAAGAAAAAAGTTTATTGCAATATCCTGATTTAATTAATCGTAAATTCAATGATATAAAAACAAGGTTTTCAGTGCTATATACTGATGTAACATATTTAATTTGAAAAAGAGAAAAATATTATCAATCAACAATTATTGATGGATATACTAAAGAAATAGTTGATGTAAGGTGATCTAAATATAATGACAATAAATTAGTAATAGATAATTTAAATGATGCAATTAATAAAATAAAATTAATAAAAAAAGATCTGAATGGAATAATAATTCATTCAGACCACGGATATCAATACACATCCGCTATTTATCTCGATAAATGTGTATCTAACGGTATTATAATTTCAATGGGGAAAAATTACCACTGTGCAGATAATATTGTTATAGAAAGTTTTCATTCATTACTTAAGAAAGCTACAATCCATAATAAAATATATAATTCACATGAAGAATATATACAAGATGTTATAAAATGAAATACATGATATTCAAATCGTAAAGAAAAAGATATAATAAAAAAATAGTAAATACTTTTTATTAGTACTTACTAAAATGGGTGCAGTCTACACGGTTCTTTTTTTATTATCTATATTTTACATCAAAATAAAAAAAAGTAAATTGCTTTACTTTCAGTTAATTAATTAATTTATTAAATACATTCAAATTGTAACATACTAAATAAAAATTACTATCTTTTTTTTGCATTTTTATTATTTTTGTGATAAAGTCGCAAACTAAGAAAGAGGGTAAGAAAATGATAAATGTTGATAATAATTTTTTTAAGAATTTTATTAATTTATTATATATACAGAGTATTGAAATTATTCAACAAAGTTTAGAAGATTATGATGAATGAATTTTTAAAAATTATAAAATTGATGAAACTTTAAAAGAATTTAAAAATTATAAAGTAAAAGATAAAATTGAAAGAACATTAGTAATTTTAAATGGAAAAATAACTTTTAAGAGAAGAAGATATTATAAAATTAATTCAGAAACAGGTAAAGAAGAAGATATTTTTCCTTTGGATAAAATTTTAGGAATTGAAAAATGACAAAGAATAGATAATACTGTTAAAGAAAAAATATTATCATTTATTATCGAGAAAAAAAGATATAAAGATATTTTAGATACTATGGAACATATAAAAATTAGTTTAATGACAATATCTAATATTATGAAAAATGCAAAAAATGACGAAGAATATTACATTAATAAAACTAATAAAAAAATAGATATTCCACATACTTTATATATTCAAATGGATGGTACTTATTTGAAAATGTTAGATGCAACAAAACAAGGAAGAAAAAAGATAAAAAAACACACGATAGTATCTACTGTACACACTGGATATGATGAAAAAAAATATACTGTAAAAAGGCCTGTAATCGCAAATAAATTAGGTGTTATAGAACTAGATAATATTCCAGAATATATTAAAAAAATAGTAAATTAACTAATTTTGTTAATAAATTGCTTATTTTAATTACCAGTTATTATGATATTAATGACAATATTGAAATTATGGTTTTAGGAGATGGTGCCCCTTGAATTAAAAATATTGCAAAATTTATTCAAGAATATTTCCCTAGAAATAAAGTGCATTACACCATAGATAAATTTCATCTTACAAGTAGATTTAAAAAACTATATCCCTACCAAAGTAAAAACAAGCAAAATAAAGAAAAATATCATAAGGCAGTTGATTATTTTTATAATTCTAAATATGAAGAATTATTACAATTCCTAGAAAACAGTACTACTTTTATAAAAGAAGCAAAAATGAAATTCTTAAAAAAGACAATTAAATTAATTAAAAATAATGAAGAAGGTGTCAAAAATCAAACACTATGAAATAATATTGGTTGTCACATTGAAGGTGATATATCACATTACTGTAAAGGTGTTTTGGTTAAAAAAGCAACTTATCATGAAAAAACTCTTAAAAATAAATTAAATATTAGCATGATGAATTTTAAAAATAAAATTAATTTATTTAATACTAATGAACCATTAGAAGAAAATATAATTAATTATTCAGTTAATAATTTTGTAAATAATAATTTACAACCAAACTTATATTTTTATTAATTTTATCTAATAAATTAAATAACTTTAATAAACATGTATTTTTGTCGTGGAAAAATTTAAAAAAATAGAAAAATATATTGACATTAAAATTAAAAGTAATACAATTTAAGTAAGTGGTATATTGTTCCACAATTTCTAAGATATTAATTAAAACCCTTAAATAATAAATACAACCTATAATCTTTGCTTTTACCAGCATCAATTACTTCTTTTCTTGTTAAAGTTCCAAATGAATAATTCACATTTGTTGTTTGAAAATTAATAACATAATCTTGTCTAATTTCACTTTTTGATGGCACCCCAACATGAGGAAAAAAGTTAAACTCTTTTTTAGCTGTATCAACTTGATGTTTCTTTGTTGCAATAGCATCCATCGCTATTTGATAGAATTCTGCAAGAGGTAATTCTTGAATGATAAGTTTCTGTAATTTTATTGCTTTTCAATATTTAAATGTTAGGTATCCCGCACAACTTAATGTAACTAAACTTACAAGAATAAGAATAACTTGTCCAATCACCCCCAAGGAACTTAATACAGCTAAAAAGGAGAATCGAATATTGATAAAACTTATTATTAACAAAAATCATAATAAAAAAGTAATTGTCATTAAAAATCAATTTAAATACATATAGCGTTTTTAAAAATACTTAAAATTAATGTTTGTTAGTTTATGTTTCATAACCAGTTCAGTAAATTTCTCTGTAACACCGCTTCTAAAGATGTTATATTATTTTCCATTTGCTAATTTTAATTCCTTCATTAATTTAAAAAATAGAATTAGAAACAATTAATTATTGTCATAAATCTATTTTAACATCTTGGCGATCAGCAACATCTGCTTCAAAATATAAGAACGTATTCAAACGTAATGAACTTGTCGCAACATTTGATGGCCAAGTTTTTAAACTGGCATTAAAATCACGAACTGCTGAATTATAAAAACGACGAGCAACTGCAATATTATCTTCACAATCTTTAATTCCTGTTTGTAACTCAATAACACTGTTGTTTGCTTTTAAATCTGGATAATTTTCTAATAAAACATTAATTTTTCCTGCTTGACTAGTAATTGCATTATTAACTTTGTCTAATTCTTTCACATTTAAGTTTTGATTAGCTTGACTTCTTAATTCAACAATTGTTGTTAAGGTATCTTTTTCATACTTCATATATTGTTTTGTGCTATCAATTAACTTTGTTAACATATCAACTCTTCGTTTTAATTGTACATCAATATCTGATGCTGTTTCTTCAATTTTTTCTTTATTACGAATCAAATTATTTCTTGATAAAATAAATAAGAAAATTGGAAAAATTAAAATAAACCAAATATAAACAAAGAATTTGCCTAGAAAATTACTTTTCGCTGCAACTTCTGCATTATTTACTGTTGGATTATATCCCATTTTTGTTCCTCCTTTACGGGCCTCTTTGTAAGTTATTATATAAGAAAACAATAATAAAAACAAGATATAAACTTTTAAATAATAAAAAATAGCTCCTAAGTGAGCTATTTTTAAAAAGTTAATTATTTGATGATTGAAACAACTGTTCCAGCACCGATTGTACGACCACCTTCACGAATTGAGAATTTTGTTCCTTCTTCAATCGCAACTGGGGCAATTAATTCAACTGTCATTTCAACATTATCAGCTGGCATAACCATTTCTACTCCGGTTGGTAATTTAATTGAACCCGTAACATCAGTTGTGCGGAAATAAAATTGGGGACGGTAGTTTCCAAAGAATGGCGTATGACGCCCTCCTTCTTCTTTACTTAAAACATAAACTTGTGCTTTAAATTCTTTATGTGGTTTAACTGAACCTGGTTTTGCAATAACTTGTCCACGTTCAACATCGTCACGGTTTACTCCACGTAATAAAACCCCAACATTGTCTCCAGCTTTAGCGTCATCTAATAATTTTCTGAACATTTCTAAACCTGTTGCAACAACTTTTTTTGTTTCTTCTTTTAATCCAATAATTTCAACTTCTTCATTAACTTTAACAACCCCACGTTCAACACGTCCTGTTGCAACTGTTCCACGTCCTGTAATTGTGAAAACATCTTCAACTGGCATCATAAATGGTTTTGCAATATCTCTTTCTGGTTCGTCAATTCATTCATCAATTGCCTTTATTAATTCCATAATTTTTTCTTCTCATTGAGGATCACCTTCAAGTGCTTTTAATGCTGATCCTCTAATAACTGGGGTATTTTCTCCATCAAATCCATATTCACTTAATAAGTCTCTAACTTCCATTTCAACTAAGTCGATCATTTCAGTATCGTCACCCATCATATCACATTTGTTTAAGAAAACAACCATTTTTGGTACACCAACTTGTCTTGATAATAAGATATGTTCTCTTGTTTGAGGCATTGGCCCATCAGTTGCAGCAACAACTAAAATCGCACCATCCATTTGTGCAGCCCCTGTAATCATGTTTTTAACATAATCGGCATGCCCTGGACAGTCAACATGAGCATAGTGTCTTTTATCAGTACGGTATTCAACGTGTGAAGTATTAATTGTAATTCCACGTTCTTTTTCTTCAGGCGCTTTATCGATATTATCATATCCTTGTGCTTCTGCAAATCCTTTTTTAGCTAATACAGTTGTAATAGCCGCTGTTAAAGTTGTTTTACCATGGTCAACGTGACCAATTGTTCCAACATTTACGTGTGGTAAACTTCTATCAAATTTTTGTTTTGCCATTTTAATCTTTTCCTCCTATTTTTAATAGACAAATGTCATAACTATTGTAAATTAATTTGTCTTGCTTTGCAATCCTTTTTTTATAATGGTGGATAAAACCATGTTTTTAATAAACTTACTCGGCTGATTTTCCAGCTTTTTTAATAATTTCTTCAGTAACTGATTTTGGTGCTTCTTGATAGTGTGAGAATAACATTGTGTATGTACCTCGCCCTTGGGTAAAGCTTCGTAAATCAGTTGCATATCCAAACATTTCTGATAATGGAACTTTTGCCTTAACAACTTGAGCATTTCCACGTTGGTCGTTTCCTTCTATTTGGCCACGACGTGATGATAAGTTCCCCATTACATCTCCATAGTATTCTTCTGGAACAGTAACTTCAACGGCCATAATTGGTTCTAAAATAACTGGTTTACATTTTTTTGCTGCTTCTTTTAATGCTAAACTAGCAGCAAATTCGTAAGCCATTTGTGATGAATCGACATCATGGTATGACCCATCATATAAAGTTGCTTTAATATCAATCATTGGATAACCAGCTAATTTCCCAGTTTGCATTGATTCTTCAATTCCTTTTTTAACTGATCCAATAAATTCTTTTGGGATTTTTCCTCCAACAATTCCATCAACAAATTCAAAACCTTTATCATGGTTTGGTTCAAACTTAATTCATACGTGTCCATATTGTCCGCGTCCCCCTGATTGCTTAATGTATTTTCCTTCTACATCTGCACTATCTTTAAAGGTTTCACGATATGAAACTTGTGGTGCTCCAACATTGGTTTCCACTTTAAATTCACGCTTCATTCGATCAACTAGAATGTCTAAGTGTAACTCACCCATTCCAGCAATAATTGTTTGCCCCGTTTCTTCATCTGTTCATGTTCTAAATGTTGGATCTTCTTCCGCTAATTTTTGTAATGCTAAACTCATTTTTTCTTGGTCTGCTTTTGTTTTTGGTTCTAGGGCTAAACTAATAACTGGTTCTGGAAAGACCATTGATTCTAAGATTACTTCATTTTTTTCATCACAAAGCGTATCTCCCGTTGTTGTTAATTTTAGTCCAACTGCCGCTGCAATATCACCAGCATAAACTTCCTCAATTTCTTCACGATTATTAGCATGCATTTTTAATAACCGTCCAATTCGTTCACTCTTATCTTTTGTTGAATTTAAGATAGAACTTCCTTTTTTTAACACTCCTGAATAAACACGGAAAAATGTTAATTTTCCAACAAAAGGATCAGTCATAATTTTAAATGCTAAAGCCGAAAATGGTTCACTATCATCAGCATGACGTTCAACTTCGGTTCCGTCTTCTAAAACCCCTTTAATCGATGGAATATCAACTGGTGAAGGCAAGTAATCAATTACTCCATCCAACATTAATTTAACTCCTTTATTTTTAAAGGCACTTCCACAAAAGACTGGAAAAAACTCTCCGGTTAATGTTGCGGCACGAATTGCACTTTTAATTTCAGGAACTGAAATTTCATTTCCATCTAAGTATTTTATCATTAACTCTTCATTAAAGTTAACAACTGCTTCAACTAATTTCGTACGATATTCTTCCACTAAATATTTTAAATCATCAGGAATTGGAATTTCTTGAGCATCCTCATTCGCTGCACCATCGTAATGATAAGCTTTTCGTTCTATGATATCAATAATTCCTGAAAATTGATCTTCAGCTCCAATTGGAATTTGCACTGGGTGTGCATTTGCTTGTAAACGATCATGAATTGTTTTTACTGAATATAAAAAGTCAGCTCCAATTTTGTCCATTTTATTAACAAAGACAACACGTGGTACCCCATAAGTTGATGCTTGTCTTCAAACAGTTTCTGTCTGGGGTTCAACTCCTGACTGTCCATCAAGAACTGCAACGGCCCCATCTAGTACTCGTAATGACCTTTCCACTTCCACGGTAAAGTCAACGTGACCTGGAGTATCAATAATATTTAATCGCATATTTTTTCAAAAGGCTGTTGTTGACGCTGAAGTAATTGTAATCCCACGTTCTTGTTCTTGAGCCATTCAATCCATCTGACTAGCCCCATCATGTGTTTCTCCAATTTTATGAATTTTACCAGTATGGAATAAAATCCGCTCTGTTGTTGTGGTTTTTCCAGCATCGATGTGCGCCATAATTCCAATATTTCTCGTATTTTCTAGAGAATATTCTCTTGCCATTTTTATATTCCTTTCTATGTCTCTTATCAACGATAATGGGCGAAAGCTTTATTTGCTTCAGCCATTTTATGAGTATCATCTTTTTTCTTTACTGCTCCACCGATTCCATTTGATGCATCAATAATTTCACTCGCTAAGCGATCAATCATACTATTTTCATTACGCAATCTTGCATAACTAATTAATCATCTTAATCCTAAAGTAACTTTACGATCATCATTTACTTCAACTGGGACTTGGTAATTAGCTCCCCCAATTCGACGAACTTTTAATTCTAAATGTGGTGTAATGTTTTCGATTGCTTTATTAAACACATCTAATGGATTACTATTTGTTTCTTCTTTTATCATATCAAATGCACCATATAAAATTGTTTGAGCATTTCCTTTTTTCCCATCAACCATAATTTTGTTAATTGTACGAGTCACTAATTTTGAATTATAAATTGGATCTGGTAAAACATTTCTTTTTTCTGCTTGGCGTTTACGCATAAAATTCCTCCTTTCTTTCTAACTAAACTTTCGCTGCTTTTGGTCTTTTTGTACCATATAGTGATCTTCCTTGTTGACGGTTATTAACTCCGGCAGTATCTAATGTTCCACGAATAATATGGTAACGTACCCCGGGTAAGTCTTTAACCCTTCCTCCACGGATTAAGACAACACTATGTTCTTGTAAGTTATGTCCTTCACCTGGAATATATGCTGTTACTTCCATTCCGTTTGTTAAGCGAACACGGGCATATTTTCGTAACGCTGAGTTTGGTTTTTTCGGTGTCATTGTAGCAACACGTGTACAAACCCCTCTTTTTTGTGGTGAGGTTATATTAGTTGGTTTCTTTTGCAAATAATTTAACCCTCTATTTAAAGCGGGGGCTTTTGTTTTTCACACTTTATCTTTACGTGGTTTACGAACTAATTGGTTAATTGTTGGCATTAAACTTGCTCCTTTCTTTTTCACATATCCGAGTGTATCAAAGAATACAATCCATATATAATATTACATAAAACCCAAAATTAAGTCAATAATTATTTAACGGTTTATTAGAAAAAAGACCATATGGTCTTTTTTCTAATATTCTTCAGCTTTAGCAGCAATTCCGGCGGTAATAATATCTTTGGGATTTTTTAATCCTGTTCCAGCTGGAATTAAATGTCCTAACATAATATTTTCTTTTAAGCCTTCTAAACGATCAACTTTTCCTTTGATAATCGCTTTAACTAATACCCGCGTTGTATCCTGGAATGAAGCTGACGATAAGAATGACTCTGATTCTAATGGTGCTTTTTTAATTCCAAAAATAACATGTTTAGCTGTTGGTGGTTTTTTCATTGAGCGGACAGCTTTAATTGTTTCATTACGATAACGTTTAATTGTCACAATTTCACCCGGTAATAATTCAGTATCTCCCGCATCAATAATTTTAACTTTATTCAACATTTGTTTAACAATAATTTCAATATATTTGTCTGAAATTTCAATTCCTTGTAAACGATAAACACGTTGCACTTCTTTTAAAATATAATTGTGAACATCTTCAATTTTAGCAACTTCTAATAATTCTTTAATGTTAATTGAACCTTCCGTTAATTTTTGACCACGGACAACTTTATCACCAATTTTAACTCTTAAAACAGCATTATATTGTGTTTTATATTTTCGTTCATCACTATCTGACGCAACATAAATGGTATGGATTCCACTTTCATCACGAATGTCACTAATAACACCATCAATTTCTGAAATAACAGCAATTGATCCTTTTGGTGTTGTAACATCTAATAATTCTTTAATCCGTGGTAACCCTTGAGTAATATCAGCTCCCCCGGCAACCCCTCCAGTATGGAAAGTACGCATTGTTAACTGTGTCCCCGGTTCTCCAATTGATTGTGCGGCAATTGTTCCAACTGCTTCACCAATTTCAACTTCCATTCCTGTTGCAAGGTTTTTCCCATAACAACGTTGGCAAATTCCTTTTTCAGCTTCACAAGTTAAAACAGAACGAATAATTACTTCTTTAATATCACTAGCAACAATCGCTGCACTATCTTCTTCTGATAACAATGTATTAGCTGGAATTACTTTACCATTTTTTAATTTAATGTCTTTTAAATTATAACGTCCTACTAGGCGATCAAATAATGGCACAATAATATTTGAGTGCTTTTGTTCAATAATATCAGAAACAACAAAACCACGACGAGCATTACAATCTTTTATTGTAATAATAATTTCTTGTGAAACATCAACTAAACGTCTTGTTAAATAACCTGAATCGGCGGTTTTCAACGCCACATCAGCCATTCCTTTTCGCGCCCCATGGGTTGAAATAAAGAACTCTGATACGGTTAATCCTTCTCGGAACGAAGACTTAATTGGTAATTCAATAATATCTCCTTTAGGGTTATTCATTAAGCCCCGCATTCCAACTAACTGTGTAAAGTTTGAAACATTCCCCCGCGCCCCTGAATCAGCCATCATAAAGATTGGATTCTTATGGTCTTCTCGTAAAACATGCTCTAATTCTGTTTGAATATTATCTTTTACTTTTGATCAAACATTAATAATTCGGTGTTGTTTTTCACGACTTGTTAACATTCCCATTTTAAAGTATTCATTAATTTCTTTAACCTTATTACCTGCTTCTTTAAACTCTTCTTGTTTTTTATCATAAACCTTAACATCGCCCGCTGAAACAGTTACTCCTGATTTTCCTGAGTATTTAAACCCTAGATTTTTCATATTATCTAACATTTCAGCAGTTTTGTTAGCACCATAAATTTTAAAATAACGATCAATAATATTTGATAAATCTTTTTTCTTAAATGGTGGATTTACTTCCCATTTTTCTAAATATTCAATTAAATTAACATTATCTTTAATCAATGAATGGGCCGGTAATGCTGATAAGTTTTCAACATTTGGTTCATTTAAATATGGGAACTCTTCTTTAAAAATTTGGTTAAAAATAATTTTTCCTGGTGTTGTAATGATGTAATCATTCATTTCCTCAGATTTAAATTTTTTATTAACAAAACCACTAGCAGGAATTGCAACTAAGGCATGTAAAGCTACAGCTCCAGTTTCATAAGCAATAACTGCTTCGTTTAAATCTTTAAAAATTGTTCCTTCCCCCAACCGTCCTTTTTCCTCGTATGTTAAGTAATAATTTCCTAACACCATATCTTGGGTTGGCGTTACAATTGGTTTCCCATCTTTTGGTCCTAAAATATTACGACTTCCTAACATTAAACTACGTGCTTCAGCAACTGCTTCATCTGTAATTGGCACATGAACCGCCATTTGGTCACCATCAAAGTCAGCATTAAAAGCTGTTGTTACTAAGGGGTGCAAACGGATTGCTTTTCCTTTAACTAATTTTGGTTCAAAAGCCTGAATTCCTAAACGGTGCAATGTTGGGGCACGATTTAATAACACTGGTCGTGATTTAATTACTTCTTCTAAAACTTCTCACACTTTGTCATCTTGGTTTAAAATTAATTTTTCCGCAACTTTAATATTTGATGCTAAACCATCTTTCACTAATTTACTAATAACAAATGGCTTAAACAATATAATTGACATATCACGAGGTAACCCACATTGATACATTTTTAAATCGGGACCAATCGCAATAACTGAACGCCCTGAATAATCAACTCTTTTTCCTAATAAGTTTTGACGAAAACGACCTTGTTTTCCTTTTAAAATACTTGTTAATGATTTTAATGGTCGTTTGTCTTTTCCGGTTACTGGACGTGCTTTTCGTTCATTATCTAATAATGCATCAACAGCTTCTTGTAACATCCTTTTTTCATTATTAACAATAACACTTGGAGCCCCCATTGCTTTAACTTTTTTTAATCGTTCATTTCGAATAATAATACGACGATATAAATCATTAATTTCTGAAGTAGTAAAACGACCACCATCTAATTGAATAATTGGACGAATATCTGGTGGAATAACTGGAACTGCTCGTAAAATCATTCATTCTGGGCGTGAACCTGATTTTTTTAATGAGTCTAACACTTCTAAACGTTTCATTAATTTATTTTGATCTAATTGCGTTTTTTTATCTTTTAAATCTTGTTTAATTTTTTCAATCTCATCATCAATATTTAAATTTTTTAATAATATTTCAACTGCTTCAGCTCCAATTCCAAATCGAGCATTAGTATGACGATTAATAAACTGGGCACATTCATCCATTGAAAAAGGTAATGAAGTATTTTTTAAATCTTCAATCATTGTTTCACCAGCTTCATAAGCAATAGTGCCTTGTTCTAATTTATCTAAAATTTCTCGTAAGGTTTTTGTTAAACGTTGACAAGTTGCCGCCGAAGTTTTAGCATTTCTTAAATCTAAAACCATTTTTTGTTTTAATGATTTAGCATCACCAGAATCTAAAACAATATACGACACAAAATAAACAACTTCTTCTAGTTCTTTTGTTTTCATATCTAAAATTAACGCAATTCGACTTGGCGCTGCTTTTAACATTCAAATATGACTAACTGGTGCTTCTAATTCAATGTGTCCCATTCGTTCACGGCGAACAATTGCTTCAGTAATTTCAACCCCACAACGTTCACAAATTTTTCCTTTATTTTTTGATTTTTTATACTTTCCACAAACACATTCAAAATTTTTAGTTGGCCCAAAAATCTTTTCATCAAATAAACCATCTCGTTCTGGTTTTAAAGTTTTATAATTAATTGTTTCTGGTTTTTTTACTTCTCCATATGATCAACCGCGAATATCTTCGGGGTTCGCTAAACCGATCTTAATCATACGATTATTTTTTTCATTATTTTCAATCATTATTTTCTTTCCCCCTTAATTTAATTCTTCTTGATCATCAACATAATCAACTTCACTTTCAATATCACCGTTACCATAAGAATCTTCTTCTAAAATATCTTGCAAATCAAACTCATTTTCGATTTTAGCAAAGCCATCTAAAATGTCATCTTGTTGTGGTTCATGATTTGTATTTAAAATAAAATTGTCAATATCAAATTCATCTTCAAATTCATCACTATCTGTTAATAAGTCTTCATCAACATAATCTGATTCATCATAACTTTTAATATTTTTAATGTTTCCTTCTTCATCAATCATATGAATATTAAATCCTAACCCTTGAATTTCACGAGTTAGAACATTAAATGATTCTGGAATACCTGGTTCAGGAATTTTTTTATCTTTTACAATTGATTCATAAGCACGAGTTCTTCCTTTAATATCATCTGATTTAATTGTTAAAATTTCTCGTAATGTATGTGCCGCTCCATAAGCTTCTAACGCTCATACTTCCATTTCTCCAAAACGTTGTCCCCCATTTTGGGCTTTTCCTCCTAATGGTTGTTGGGTAATTAATGAGTATGGTCCAACATTTCGGGCATGTAATTTATCATCAACCATATGTGATAATTTCAACATATACATTACTCCAACCGAAACTGGATTATCAAATTTTTCACCACTACGACCATCAATTAAAACTTCTTTCCCAAAGTTTTTCATATTAGCTTTTTCCATAATTTCAATTAATTCTTCATTTGTCATTCCATCAAAAACAGGAGTAGAAACTTTTTGTCCTAATTTTTTAGCAGCCATTCCTAAGTGAATTTCTAACACCTGACCAATATTCATCCGCGATGGTACTCCTAATGGATTTAACATAATATCAATTGGTGTTCCGTCTTCCATATGTGGCATATCTTCTAATGGTAAAATTTTCGAAATAACCCCTTTGTTTCCATGACGTCCGGCCATTTTGTCTCCCTCTTGGATTTTTCGTTTTTGAACAATATAAATTTTAATTACTTCTAAAACATCAGCAGATAGTTCATATTTTTCACGCGGAAAGCGTTTAATTGCTTGAATAATTCCTTCCCCACCATTTGGTACTAGTAATGAATTATCTTTAACATTTTTTGATTTTTCACCAAAAATTGCTTGTAACAATTTATCTTCTGGTGATAATTGTGTTTGACCTTTTGGGGTTACTTTTCCAACTAAAATGTCACCTGGTTTAACTTCTGTTCCAATAATAACTAAACCATCATCATCTAAGAATTTACGAGCATTTTCTGAAATATTTGGAATTTCACGGGTAATTTCTTCTGACCCTTGTTTTGTTTGACGACGTTCAATTGTATATTCTTCAATATGAATCGATGTAAAAACATCTTCTGATACTAAACGTTCAGAAACAATAATAGCATCCTCATAGTTATAACCATTTCAAGTCGTGAAGGCAACAACAACATTTTGCCCTAACGCTAACTCACCCTTATCAATTGATGGTCCATCAGCTAAAACTTGGCCTTTTTCAACTTTTTGCCCATGTTTTACTAATGGAACATGTGTTAATGAAGTTCCTTGATTACTACGCATAAAAGTATCTAAATTATAGTTCTTTAGACCTTCTTTTGTTTTTAAGACAATTCTTGTTGCATCAACATAATCAACACTACCATCATATTGTGACACAATTGCTAATCCTGAATCACGTGCCGCCGCATATTCAACCCCCGTTCCAACATATGGTGAATTTGGCGAAATTAAAGGAATTGCTTGACGTTGCATATTGGCTCCCATTAATGCACGGTTAGCATCATCATTTTCTAAAAAAGGAATACAACTTGTCGCAATTGAAACAATTTGCTTTGGCGAAACATCAACATAGTCAACATCATTACGTATTGCAATAATATTTTCTCCCTGGAACCGTGCAACTACTTGCTCGTCTAGAATTTCTCCTTTATCGCTTAAACGAATATTTGCTTGCGCAACAACATAATTTTTTTCTTGATCTGCTGTTAAATAATCATTTTCAGCAGTAACCTTACAGTCAATCACACGACGGTATGGTGTTTCAATAAACCCAAAGGCATTAATCTTAGCATATGTTGCTAAATTATTAATTAACCCAATATTCGGTCCTTCTGGTGTTTCAATTGGACAAATTCGACCATAATGTGAATAATGGACATCCCGTACTTCTAATCCAGCACGTTCTCTTGATAACCCCCCTGGTCCTAAAGCTGTTAAACGACGTTTATTTGTCAACTCTGCTAATGGATTTGTCTGATCCATAAATTGTGATAACTGTGACAAATTGAAAAATTCTCCAATAATAGCAGACAACGGTTTATTATTAATAATATTTGATGGTTTCATTTTAAATAAGTTTGATGTTGACATTTTTTCTTTAACATTTTTTTCAATTCTTAATAAACCAATACGAAATTGATTTTGTAACAATTCCCCGATTGTTCGAACACGACGGTTTCCTAAATGATCAATATCATCAACTTCACCAACTCCATCTGTTAAATTTAATAAGTATGAAAATGTTGCCAAAATGTCTGGTACAGTAACATATTCATCTGTTGCATTTGGATCGATTCCAATAATATTTGCTACTCGAGTGCGAACCTCATTATCAACATAAACTTTAATTTTTTGGATTTTATTTGAACAAAGAATTTCATCACTAAATTTAACTTCTTCTAAACAAGCTCCTAATTTTAAAATTCCTTTTAATTTATTAATGGCCTCTTTATCCATTAAAGTTCCTTCTTTAAAAACAACTTTACCATTAACATCTTTAATATCTCCAGCTAAAACTTTATTATAAATTCGGTTTTCAACTGATAATTTTTGAACTAATTTAAAGCGTCCCGCTTTTGTTAAATCATATTTACGTTTATCAAATAATAATCCATATAAATATTTTGTTGCTCCATCAGGAGTTGCTGTCTCTCCCGAACGAATTTTTTTATAAATTTCTTGAACAGCAATACTTTGATCATATGCAATATCACAAGTATATGGGTCTAATTCATAAGTACTTTTTACTAGTTTATTATCCCCAAAGATATCTAACGCATCTTCTTTAATAATTCCTAATGCTGTTAAGAAATTAGCAACCGAAACTTTTCGTGATTTATCAATTTTTACATAAAAAACATTATCAAAGCGTTCTTCTTTTCCAACTTTAATTTTTTTATGATCTGATTCAAACTCTAACCATGTTCCTCGCGATGGAATTAAATCAACATAATAAACGTTTTCTCCATTTTTACGGTTTAAATCAATTTTATAATATGTTCCTGGTGAACGAACTAATTGTGAAACAACAACTTTTTCTGAACCATTAACAATAAAAGTTCCTTTTCCAGTCATTAATGGAAAGTCGCCAAAAAAGACCTCTCCTTCTTTTTCAATTGTAATATCCACCAATAACTTATCTTCTAGTCTTTCCTTAATTATTACCGTACATGTTGCTGTTTCATCGCCAGAGTGAATATCATAATAAATAACATCTGTTGATTTTTTTAAAATTGTGATCATGTGCCCAACACGTTCTTCAATTCATGATTTAATTAATTCTGGTTCCCCTTTAACAATTAATTTTTCTACTTCTAAATCTTTTGAATTAATTGTTAATTTTAAATTGGAATAAATTGGTGCTTCAAAAATTTTTGATTCATCTTTTGCTTGAGAAATAGTTCGTCGTGGCTCTCTAAATTCTCAATTTAACATCTCTAAAACAATATTTCCCTCATGTCCCACAATTGGAAATACCTCACTGAACACTTCGCTGATACCGATTTTCTTAAATCAATCATATGTTTCGGTTTGAATTTCAATTAAGTTTGGTAAATCTAAATTCCCACTTACTTTCGTATAATCAATTCTTTTAGCGTAATGCCCAAATTCTTTTTCTTTTAATGCCATTAATTATTAACCTCACTTTTCACAATATACGCTTATAAATTTTATATTGGTTTAAAAGAAAAGTCAATCATTTTTATTATTTCATTATTTTTTTTATAAGTTTTTTATTCCTTCTTGTTGTGATAATTAAAAAAAGCACAATGTGCTTTTTTTAATTATCACAAGTCTTATTACTTATGACGACCACAGACAAAAATCTCATCATCAACTGAACCAACCATTGCTTGTTTCATCTTTCTAAATAAAACTCCTGCTGCGCCGCCAGCGACACCTTGTTTTTCTTGTTCTGCAACACATTTAAAACATTTTGGATTAAAATTTGCCATCTGTTTTACCTCATTTAAGGTCTCCTTAATTTTACTAAAAAATAATTAAGTTTAGCAACTTAATTATTTATCAATTAAAATTCATGCTCATCATCCGTGCTGTACCTTAATATCCCCCGCATTTGAACCATATGCCGTATAAAAAATTGAATTTATCCGATCTTGTCCAAAAGCAAATGCTAAACAAAATGACCCGTTTTTAAAATTGAAAACTATTTTGTCTCGAATTGATTCATAATCATTTTGCCCCCCAATCCACAATGGTTTGTCCTTAACTAGGTTATACATATTAAATAACTCAAGGTCAGGTAATTCTTTTGCCATCTGACTACGTTTAAAATTAGTCAGAAGTTTTTTAAAGATTGCATTTGCACTTCTAATATCATTTTTAATTCTGTAAATATATCACCAACATGGAAGACACTACTATTTTTAAAATTATTAGCATCATTGCTTAAAAGAACTCGTTTTTTCAACTCAATATTATAATATTGATGAAATGCTACAATAATTTTTCCAAAATTAATTAATTTGTTTTCTAACCCTTGCCGACTAATTAAAATATTACTTTCAAAAGTTTGATTATTAATTTTTAAAACCCCCACTAATGGTAAGCCATATAATGAAATATAATTTAAATTAACATTTAATTTTGCTAACATCATATTGTTGTGACCAACATTAAAAATTGGCAGACTTTTCTTATATGCTGTCACAAAGTTCTCTGCTGTTAAACCGGGTGGATTAACACCTTCACCTGCTCAAAGCGCAGGTTGATAATTTCCAATATCCGCCTTTTCTGGAATTTGGCCGGAATTTTCTGCTGTTATTGTTCCAGAAACTAAGCGCATTAATCTTTTATTGCCATTATCGTCAAATACAATCGCATCACGAACTGCCTGCTCAATCTCAGAATCTTCTCTAATCATCTTCTTTAAATTATTAACAAAAATCTCATCCAATGGTTTTACATCTGTATTATAATTAATCTGAAAATTAGTATAAAGTAAGCGAAACTTGTCATCTTTATCAATAACCACTTTTTGATAATTATTAAAGAATTTAATTAAAATTTTAGTTACTACTTGAATAGAATTTTGTAAAAGTTTTTGAATTTCTTCTGGTTTATTTGTAATAATATAGGTCACAGTAAAAGGTATTGGTTGGTTTAAATTTTTAAAACTTAAATTTAATACAAACTTGTATTGTAATTGTACTGCTTTAACACCTGATAATGGGATATTGGTTAATTTACCAATTTTATCTAAATCAATATAATTTAGGACAAACTTAGTTTTGTTTTTGTCAAAAGTTAATGGCACAGTATCTAAATAATAATTCGAATACTCACGAATGATTTCAAAATTTAGATTATCAAAAACAGCATAAAAACCATTCTCAATATTTTCTAACCCCGAACTAATATTTGGATTTGTTTTATCAAGTTCAACGGTCGACTGATCTTTGTTAACTAAATCATAAAACGCTGTTAATTCTGGAAAGGCATTTGAATCCTTTACATTACCATTGTTATCATAATCACTAATGACAGAACTAACTTTACTAGCAATTTTAGTTAAACTTATCATATCATTTTGCAAATTCGAATTGTCATAATCATTAACAACATTTTTATTATAACAACCAACCATATTGACTGTTCCACTAGTTGTTATAACCGAAATGGTTAAAATAGTTAATAGTTTTCTCATACTTTATTTCCTCCAAAAAAATACATTTTTTACATTATATATAAAAAAAAAAAAAAAGCAAGGAAATGAACAATAATTAATAAAAAAACAACCAATGGTTGTTTTTTAACGAAGGGACTTGTCAAAAGGAATTCCTGATGCTTTTGGAATTTTAGAGTATTTGGAGAACGCGACCATTGTTACCAACGCTAAAACAAATGGTAAGATTTTTAGCAATTGGTTTGATGGGTCAGCAATATTTAAACCAGTAAATCGTCATAATGTTCCTGCTAACGCAATTAGGAAACTAAATAAAACGGCCCCTAAAGTGATGTATTGAATTCTTCACTGACCGAAAATCATAATTGCTAAGGCAATATAGCCTTGTCCTTGCACATCGCCACGAAATTGACCCGAAACATAATGGGTAAACATTGCTCCTGCCAAACCAGCTAAACATCCTGAAATAATAACTGCTTTATATCTTGTTTTAATCACATTGATTCCAGCAGCATCAATTGCATTTGGGTTTTCTCCACACCCAGCATAACGAATTCCTGTTTTAGTAAATTTAAAGAAGACAAAGGTAAAAATGGCTATAATAATTGCAATAATTAAGAAAATATTAATAATTTGCGCTCTATCAATCCCGATTGTACTAAAACCAGTTTGAATCATATTTCCGGCAGCTAAAGCTGGAATACTGACAAAGAATAATCCTAATCCAGTTGCTAATAAGTTTAAGGCTGTCCCCGAAATTACTTGTTGTGCTTTTAAAGTAATTGAAGCAAAACCATGTAATAAGGCAAATGCTCCGCCAGCGATCGTTGCAATTAGTAAAGCAACAATTTGCATACCATTGCCATATTGCGAAAGAAATTTTCCTAATAGAGCATAAACTAAAGCCCCAATAATCATCATTCCATCAATCGCAATATTCACAACACCGGCTCGTTCTGAATATAATCCAGCCATTGCAGCAATTAATAGTACAGCAAAAAGGACTGAACCATTGGCAAATAATTGTGAAACTGCTTCCATTAGTTTTTTCCTCCTTCTTGCATTAATTTATGATATGCCGTCTTTTGACGAAGATACTCTGTTTTTAAAATTTTATTATCTTCACCAACAGCCGTAATAATTGTATTTAACTTTTGATTTAATTCATTTCTTCATTGTGGTAAATTTAGACGATGTTTTTCTTGAGCAACTTTATTTTCAGCATTAAATTGTTGTTTCATTGTTGCTAATTGTGTTGCTAAGTTTTGTTTTAACACCATCACTTCTTTTTGAACGCCATGATCATTTCTTAATTTAACATCAATTGTTTTTAATTCCTGCTTAATTTCTTTTCGCACCTGACGATTTGTTATTTTAAACTGATGCATTTCTTGCCGCTGTTGTTGTTTTAGTTTTTTGATTTCTTGATTTAATTGTTTAATAACAACATTTTCTTTACTTTGCAATGTTTTAAAATCAGTTAAATATTTTTGTTGAATTTCAGCAAAGACAGGATAATAACTTTCTCGTAATTTTTTAATAACTTCTTCTTGTCTTAAGACTAAATCACCATATTGTGTTTGTAATTGCGCTAATTTAGCATATAAATCTTTTTTAGGCAAACTATAAAGCTGTGAAAGTTCTTGTCTTGTTTGTCCTTTGGATTTTTTAACTGCTTGAGCATAATTTCGTTTTAAAAAAGTAGCTTCTTGTTTTTTTACTAAATACTCGTTTTTTACTTGCACAAAATGATCCATTGCTAAACCAAGAGCAATAAAAACAGCTAAATCATATTTTGTTTTAATTCCTCGTTGACCAATTTTTGCCGCTTCTTTATATTTTGAATTTTTAAAAAAACGCATTTCTGTTTTTAAAGTTGTAAGCTTCCCAACATATAATGTTAACTGATCATTAATTTCATTTCGATAATTTTTAATTAGCTCCTTATCCCCTTGTTGTTTTAATTTATGAATTTGAGCCCGATAGGTTTTATTAAGCGCTTTAATCTCTTTTTCATATGTTCTAATTTGTTGTTTATATTCATCATATTCCTGTTTTCAATCAACATGATGCCGAATATTTCACCAACGACGAATTCAAAAGATTGGTTTAAAGTAAATAAACAATGCCGAAATCGCAGTCATATAAATGATAATTCCAAAAATTAACTGTCCCATTTGTTTTGACATTTGAAAATCTGGTAATTGTGTTGCTTGTAAAGCTGCTGTCTTAATAATTCCTCATAATAAGGCAATTGGTAAAATTGCAACTCCATTGGTAAAAGCAACTAACGCAACAGCAATCGCATCAAACCCGACCACTGGTAAAGCATCTGTTGTAAACTGTAAAACTGTTGATTGGGTCATATAATATAACATTCCCAAAACCCCAGCCAGACCACCCGATAAGGCCATTGAAACAATCATATAGGCACGAACATTTGTTCCAGCATATAATGATGCATTTTTTGATTTTCCAACCGCTTTAATGCGGAATCCTAATACTGTGTAATTCATAATAAAAATAATTGTTACTAACAATAATATTGCAATAATAAACGGAATGATCCATGTTTGACCATTTAATATTAAATTAAAATTAGGTGCTGCTGTAACAATGTCAATTGTTGAGTTATGATTTGAATTTCACATTCCGTGAGCTGGATTCATAAACATTCATTTCATTACATATCAAACAATTCAGTTTAACATAATTGTTGAAACTACTTCATGAATATTAAAATACGCTTTTAATGCTCCAGCAATCGCTGCTAAAGCTGCTCCAACTAAAATTGAAATAAGTAACGCCCCAACAACACCAGCCCCTTGACTAATAGCTGGGTTTTTTAGTCCTAAAACAATCGTCATACTACCAGCAAGTAGCATTTGTCCAGGAACTCCAATATTAAATAATCCTGCTTTAAACCCTACCGCAACAGCTAACCCTGCAACAATATAAATTGCTCAATATGTTAACGTTTGATCTTTTAATAAAGGATGAAAAGCTAAACGAAAAACATAACTAAAAAATAGCAATGGATTTGAAGCATTTATACCAATAATAAAACTAAGAATAGTTCCAGCAATAATGGCACAAATAGATCCCTTAAAATAATTCATTTTTGTTTTGAATTCATTTGAACGAAAGAAAATTTTAGTTTTTTGTCTTAACAATCAACCATAACTTTTAATTTGTTTTTGCATCAATTTGACTTCCTTTCTGTTGATATGTGCCAGCCATCATTAGCCCAATTTCTTCACGTTTAACCTTGTTTCCAAAAACTTCTCCCGTCACCCGACCATTATGTAAAACGACAATCCGATCAGCTAAACTGATAATTTCTTCTAATTCATAAGAAACAAGAAGAACTGCTTTACCTTGTGCCTTTTCTTCTAAAATTTTATTATGAATATATTCAATCGCCCCAACATCTAATCCCCGCGTTGGTTGAACAACAACCAAAATATTATGTTGGCGTGATAATTCACGACTAATAATTAATTTTTGCTGATTACCACCCGATAACCCTCTTGTCATAGCAAAACCTGAATTCGCCCCTCGGACATCATATTTTGTAACAATTTGTTGGGAATATAACTGAATTGCAGCTTTATCTAATAACCCATAATTCGAAAATGGTTTTTGATTAATATTTTGTAACACAACATTATCAATTACATTAAAATCCAAAATCAAACCATATTTATGACGATCTTCAGGAATATGTGACATTCCATTTTGATAATGTTCATAAATACTTTTTTTTGTAACATTAATATCATTAAAAATTATTTTTCCTGATGTTACTTTTTCTAATCCTGCTAAAGCATTAACTAACTCAGTTTGACCATTTCCTTCAACACCAGCAATCGCAACAATTTCACCAGCTTGGACTGTCAAATTAAAATCATCCAAAGCCATTAGACGGGTTAAACCTTTTTTCTTTACTGATAAATTTTCAATTTTTAATAAGGTTTCCTTTCGCGGTGCTTTTCCAGCATTTTTAATGGCAACCAAATTTCGCCCCACCATTGCTTTTGCAATTTCTTTTTCATTTTTATCTTTAACATCAAATGTTTCAATAACTTTTCCACGCCGAATAACAGTTGCCCGATCAGCAATTTTTTTAACTTCATCTAATTTATGCGAAATAAAAATAATTGTTTTTCCATCGTTTTTTAAATCTAACATAATTTTTAATAACCCCTCAATTTCTTGCGGTGTTAAAACCGCTGTTGGTTCATCAAACACTAAAATATCAGCACCACGATATAAGATTTTTAAAATTTCTACTCGTTGTTGCATTCCAACTGAAATATTGGCAATTTTCGAACGAAAATCAACTTGTAAATTATATTTAATCGCAATTTGTGCAATATGTCGTGTTTCTTTTTGTCGATCAAGAAACACTTTACCAACTACTTTTTCATGCCCTAACGTAATATTGTCTAAAACAGTAAAAATATCAATTAATTTAAAATGTTGGTGAACCATTCCAATTCCTAATTTGTTTGCTTTAATTGGATTACTAATATATTCGGGTTTACCATTAACAAGGATTTCACCTTTAGTTGGTTCATATAAACCAAATAAAATACTCATTAAGGTTGATTTCCCAGCACCATTTTCACCAATTAAAGCATGAATTTCACCTTTTTTAACTTTCAGGGTAATATCATCATTTGCAATTAAATCACCAAAAACTTTTGTAATTGACTTCATTTCAATTGCATATTCATTATTATTTGCCATTATTATGTCCTTTCTTAACTATAAAGCTGCTTCAATTGCATTTAAAATATAATTTTTTAATTTATCACTACTTTGGTAAGTATTTGTTAATGTATGTGAAAATGCTTCAGCAGCAACTGGTGGCTGCCCGCTAATTCCGCGTGAATAAACATCTTGTAATACTTCAAAGATTTTATCAAAAACAGTATCTTTTGCGTGTTCATCTGTTTCATTATGAATGAATGTAACAGTATCTGCATTAATTGCTTTTGTTTTTTCAATTTCCGTTCAAGTTGGATGCTGAATTGATGATTGATCAATATTAATTCAACAATCAGAAGTTGCTTTACTATTATCTCATATTTTATTATTTTCTTGATAACCACATGTTGATAAATAAATATTTTTTAATGCTTCTGAAGTTGAAGTTGCAATTTCTTTTAAAGCACTTGTCACAATAATTTCTTCCCCATAAATTTTTGATTGCTCAGTATCAACTCCAATAACTTTTGCCATTGATTTAGGATATTTAATGCTATCAATTGTGTCTTGTGTTTGGGGGTCCAGCAACTGGAAAAATAATATTTGCTTTACGGGAAATTAATTCGTCAGAAATATCTTTTCCATGTCCAACCTCAAATGATTGTGAAAACCACGATTCATTACTCTTAACAACATTTTGAACTTTGCCAATTGGTTGTAATGTGTTAACCTTTGGATTCATTTTTTGAACTTGTTTTAAAATATCATTTTTAATCTGATGTAGTTTCGGAAAACTACTATTATTAAATAATTGTATTAAAGATATCAGCTGCAACAATAAAACCTCACATATAGTTTGAAACAGCACCAGGGTTATCCATTCCACCATAAGTTGCAATTTTTAAACCATCAGGATATTTTTCTTGATTAGCATTCAATCACAAGGCTGCTGCAATTCCAGCAAAGAAACCAGAAGATTCATCTTCATAAGTTATTCCAATAATATTTTTCACTAATGGTCTTGTTGTATCCATTCCCAAGTGAATGTTTTGACTGCTTCCATCAATATAAATAATATTTTGTGCCACTTCTGCTGCCCAACCAATTGTATTACCATGGGCAAACCCTGGTAAAATTATAGTTTTAGCTCCAGCAATGTTTGCTGTTACATAGGCCGCTCTAAAGTCAGAAGGGGTTTGACTTGCTGGTTCAAAATAACTAGCTCGTCAATTACTTTTTTTCCAATCTACAGCGGAAACTTTCGGGTCTTTTTGTGAAACAACATATTTACTTGATCCATCTCATGCCGATTCATTAAATGATGCGTCAGTAATTGTTCCAGCATCAGTAATAACCCAAATATAACTATCAAAAGTGTATTTTTTTGCACAAGCGACAAGAGAAATACCCAAAGTAGTTACTAACGTTGCTGCCGTTAAAAAACTGAGCAATTTTATCATAGTGTATTTCCTCCTATTATATTTTTAATTTTCTTTTGGCAATTGAATATTTTCTTTTATATTATATTTATGATTTTTGACGCCCCAACAATGTAATATATCATTGCTAATTTATTTTTTGATAAATTTATTATTATTTTAACTATTTGCCAAAAATAACATAATTTATAACAAAAAAATAAAAAATATTGCATTATTATTAAAATTTATATATAATTAATTTGTGGTTAAAAAAATGAATTTACCAGTCAAATAAACTACGATTGTCAGTCAGGTTTCCAAAGCGACTGATTTTTTTATTAGGTTAATTTAGTTAATATTCATATTAATACAAACATTAACAACATGATTTTGTAATTTAACTGGTAAAGCCATTAATGAAGGGAAGTTCATACATAACACCTCCATTAATGTAGATATCATGATTATCTACTAAGGTAAGTATAACAGAAAAAAATAAAATTGTCAAATTTACTATTTTTTATGGTATAATATTCCATTTTAAAATTATAATAATAAATTACCTTAATAAAAAAAATACCTTAGATAAAACTAGGGTATTTTTTTATTTACTATTCTTTTTGCAAAATGGACAATTGGTCTCAAAAGGAATATCTTGTTTTGTATATTTTGAAATATTATGTAAATTAAGATGATTATAATCGACACGTTGGTTATTATTTATCATCACTTCATCTTGTCCTGATGAAGGATTCTTTGCACGATAATAACTTCCCAAACCATACGGGACATCACTAGCGCTAGCTGCGCCATATGTATTTGAATATCCCTTTTTATTGTATAAATTATAGCGTGTTGAAGCTAAGTTAAGATTATCAATTTGTGGATAAAACTGATCAATTGGAACTACCCCATGATAATTAATATATTTTTTTGTTTCAACATCGGCAATTTTTTTTGCAAAATCAACTGCTTTTGTTTCCAATGTTTCCACTTTTAAAGTTAAACTAGTTAAATATTCTTGTACTTCACCTAGTGTTTTTGTATGTGCTGATTGTAAATCAATTGAATTTTTAATTAATTCTTCCAGTTTTTCAAATCGACATTCAAGATTATTATCACCTTCTGTTTGAGATGGTACTGGCACCCGTTCTGGTCCTAGTTCTTGTTTCATTTTTGTTTTGGCCACTGGTGCGGCTACTTGCTCAGTTTCATATTCAATTACTTCATCATCAAGATTTGAAAAATCACCATTCAAAATTTTATTATCTAATTCATCTAAACTATATGATATTTCATCATCTAAAATTGGTTTAATTTCTGATGGTGATGATTTAATTGGTCCACTTAAAACCACATCATCTAATAACTCACCTTCATTATCGACATTGTTCATAACTAACTTATCTTTAATATGTTCCAAATTATTTACTGTTGCTGCTTCTGTTTGAAAAGATGCTATTTTGCTATCGGTAACTGTTGCGCTAAAACTTGCTATTTTTTCAGTAGTTGCTGTGGTCGTTTCTGGCTCAACAGTAGATTCTGGTTGTTCGGGTAAACTTGAATCATTTACATTTCCGTCTGCTTCTTTTGACATTTCTTCAACATGTTCATCATTTTTCAATGTTACAACTTTATCATCATCAAATTTATTTGCAGTTACAATTGAATCTGCTTCATTATTAAAATCATCTAATCCTTTTAAATCAGAAAATGTATAACCATGGCTATCATCAACATAATTAATAACTTCCTTTGTCTGATTATCTGAAGTTTGAATATCCGATAATAATTCCCCTTCCAATTTATCAATATTATATTTTTTTGGAATAAAGGTAAGATCTTCTTGTGGACTATCTTGTGCTGTTTCTACTGCAACAGTTGTTTCAAGAATAACTGCATCATTTTTAGAATTTTCTATTGTAGTAGCATCACTACCATCATTGAATTCATCAAGCACTAGATCATCTGTTTTTATTGAACTATCAACAACATTATTATCTTCTTCCCTATCAATTGTTTCATTAGAAATGTTATCTAAAAGATCATCGGTTGGTACAATAACGTTTTCGTTAAGAAAATCAGTTGTTGCTTGTGAATTATCCCTGAAGATTTCAGCAATATGCATTATTTCCAAATGCTGGTCAGCCCCCAATTTTAACTTTGTTACCAACCCATTTGCTTCTTTCGCAATTAAATTATAAATTTTAGTTTTCTTTTTAATTGATTTAGCTGGAGCATTATTATTTTGAACTTCTTCTTCTATCAAGTTTTTAATATTAAGAGCTTGTTGGTACATTTCACTTCATTTATTGAAAAGTTTTTTCTCTTTTTTTGTTAATACTCTTGCATCAGATACTGATGAAGGATTTAATAATTCATCGTTTAAGAAATCAAAATCAATTTCTTTAGCTGCCGTTGAATCTTCTTTTGACCCCTCATCACTTAAGTTATCATTTTCTTCTAGAGTTGTTGTTTTATCAACAAAAAAATCAACATCAGCATTAACTGCATAATCAGCGTTAATATTAGTTTCTTTGTTAAAGACATTAACATCTTTATTTTCTAACGTACTTGCCTCAGGTTCAACATCCGCTGCTGGTGCAACCGATAGTTCTTCCGCCTTTGCTGTTTCTATTGTTACATCCTTAACAATATCTGTTGGCAATGGTGGTTTTGTTAAATCATTAGGTTTATTCAATTCTGAATTAGAAGTACTAGACACTGTGTGTGTCATATCACTAATTAAATTAGCTAATTCATTTTCATCAACATCATTTTTACCGGAATTAAATAAATTATTTAATTCATTTGATGTAAAAATTGCATTTGATTTCTGCGTAAATAATTTTTTATTATCATCCACGTTTACGTAATCATTGTCTTTGAAATTTTTTCCGGTATATTCGATCCCTACGGTAGTCGCGCCAACTCCCATAGTTGCGCTTCCATGATACTTTCCCTCTTTATTTACCTCTCTTTCAAGTTTTTTATCCTGATGGTAAATAAAAATCATGTTTCGTTCTTCAACAAAATTTTGTAAAGCTTCTACATCAAATAATGATGATTCAATAAATAATAAACCAATAAAGATGAATGCAGCAAGAACTAAAACAGCTACTTTTCCATATACTAATGAAGCAATAATTAATGCAACAAAAATCATCTTAATATATGGTTTTGCAATTCGTTGTCCTTTTTTAACGCGGTTAATTTGAAATGATACTAATGTAATTGTTGCTAAAGCAACAAAGATTGATAATGCGATAATAGTATATGCTCATGCATCCCCAGTTAACTGGTTTAAAATTTCTTCTTGTTTAAAAATTGATGTTTGAAAAATATCGTTTATTGAATTTAAAATTGTTGGAAGCGCAACTTGTTGAATTACCAAAAGATTTAATATTGCCGCAAAAATTTGAACTATTGCGCCAATTATGATTAGGACTCATCCTAAAGTTACTAAAAATGTAAACATATAAACTTATCCTCCTCTAATTTACTTTCCGCCACGCATAGCTCAATAATCAAACCTAATTGTGTCGTCATCTTCTTCCTCTTCAACTGGGGCAAAATTTTGCATTGAATGCTGCGTCTCTTCTTCTACTTTTGATGTTACTTTTTCTACAGAACTACCTTCATCATCATCTCTAATAATATAGCATTTATTAAAAATACTAATTTCATGTTTTATTAATTGGTCTGTTAAATTATTACCATAAATTTGTTTAACATAAGTTTCAATTAAGACTGGATTCAATGCAACAATAAACTTGAATTGAATAATTCCTTTAAAAATTGCGTGCACTAAACTAAAAACCGTTTTAAACTTAGCATATCCAACTAAATCAATGTTATTAAAAATTATTACAATATTATCTTTAATTTCATATGCTCCTAAAATTTCTTCAAATTCTTTCTTAATATATTCTAGTGGATCATCAAATTCTAATTCATTAATAATTACCACTGAATTTGAATCATTAGTTTGTTCTGATAATTCATTGTTTTTTAAAGTTCTTGCAAACAATTTAACACGATCTCATAAAACTTTTTTATCTTCTAAACTAACTTTTGGTAACCCTTTAATAATTCTTTTAAGCAAGAATAAGAATGGTGAAGCATATAACTCAATACGTAACAAATCAATATTAACCAGTGGCATTGAAAAAAATGAACTAACAATTTCGGGCATTGAATCTTGATGTTGATTATCAACTATTGTTAAGAAAAACTGCATCTCATTATTTTTTTCTTTAAATGTTTTTATTAAATCACGAACAATTTCATAATTTGATAATACCATGCCATCAATCTTACCTAATTCTTCTTCGTTTTTATTTTTTTTAACCTCATGACCACTATTTTTAAATAACTCTACTGCCATATCTTTATCCCCATTAACAACCTGTGTTGAATTCATTTTTTGTTCATTGTTCTTTAAATTATTTGGTTTTGTTTCTTCTGTATTTAATTTTAAATTTTTCATTCGTTCGAATGGATTGATGTACATGTTTAGCCCTCCTGCATTATTTCTCCATATTTAAATTATATCATATTTACTAAAAAAACTTATAAAAAAAATTGCAATTTAAAGTGCAATTTGGTATGATATTATTCTTTTTTTATAAAATTAATCTTCTTCCTCTTTTTTTAACTCGGCTAGTTCTTTTTCTAATTGCTTAATTTTTTCTGCTTTTGATTCTTTATTTTTATCTTTTTTACGGTAATCATCAAATAACTTTCTTGTTCCATCTTTAATGTTTTCTTTATTCATAAATAAAAAATGGCCCATAAAATAACCAGTTACTCAAATTCCTAGCAACAAGACGCTAATTAAAAATGCAATTGTATATTTTTTTTGATTAATTACAAACAACACTGTAAAAACAATAGTTAAAATAATTAAACAACAAGATTAACAATTGACATCGTGTACGATGAAGCGGCAAAAAACAACTCTTGTTAGAGTTGTTTTTTTATTTGAAATAAAACAATCTCTAAAAGGAGGTAATGATAATTAAACAACAAAAAATATGTGATGTTAATATTGCTATAAATCAATATCATTCATTACCGAATAATTTGTATCAAATAAAGTTTTATGAACTTGTGAAAAAAATAAAGATTTATTAAATCGCACAAAAGATAAAACACAAAAGAAATTTTATCAAAAACTAGAAAATTCAAAAATTATCTTTGATTATGAAACTGGTTTATTAAAACTTTGATTTTATAAAACTTAATGCAGAGTGGAACGGTTATTTTAAATAACTAAGTGTTTTTTTCCACAAGAGGCGGTCTATCCCGGTGGTAATCAGTCCGGAAATAATAGACGTTTTAACAAGCGATAGTCGTTATAAGTCCAAGGTTAATATCGAACGACAATAAAAAATAGGGGTAGTGACTTTATAAATAAATTTGCGTATAGCATTAGGATCTTCAAGGTGCGAGTGAATTTATTTTAAAAACTGAACGTTTTGACCTGAAATGGTGCGGATGAAGAGAGAAAAAACTCTCTGGCTCCCAACTATAAAAACAACTACACTTTGTAGTACTTTGTAGTTGTTTTATCTTAATTATCATAATTAACAATTTTAAATAAGAGAGGATGAAATATAATGGGAAAAATAAATAATGCAAAAATAGGAACATTTGAATATATGTATTTTGATGAAACAGGTCTTAGAAAAAAGATTTGAAATGCAAAATATAGTGATGAATTTATTATTAATTGTCTAAAAGAATATTATTTTAGTAATTTAACCAGTATGAAAATAGAAGAAAAATATAATTTACCTAATGGAACTGTTAGAGATTGAAATTCAAGATTTAAATATGGTAAAAGTTATCGTTTTTATTGTGAAGGTGGAATTTGTGATCAATTAAAAGGAATAATAAATTTAAAAGATTATATATGTCTCGATTTAGATAGACCAAACAAAAGTAAATATACTGGTAAATATAATCAAATTAAAAATATGTATTTACAAGGATATAAATATAAAGAAATAACTAAAAAATTAGCTGTACACGACCCTACTATTGCACATGTTATTAAAAGATTTAATTTACCCAGAAGAAGACCTGAATATCATACATTAGATTTTATGTGGTAATTTATTATGAAAAAGTTAAATAAAAAAACTATTAATAAATTAAATTAATTAATGCTTAAAAGTTATGCAGTCTCATTTGAAGATATGACTGATGAAAATTGATCATTAGGAAAAAAGAATTAGAAGGAATTAAATTATGAATAAGAAGATAACAACATTAAATGACAGGGAGATAAATAATGATGATGAATTTAAAAGATTTATTAAATGAAATGTTTGATAATTATCCAGATTGTTATAAAGATTATGGTTTAGCAATTATGGATCGTTATGAAATTAAAGTTGCAAAGAAAAAATTAACTCCTGAAGAAATTGATAATCAATTAATTGGTATTAAAGGTATAAAAATTAAAATTAAAGGAGATAAATAACATGGTAAATGAATTACAACAATATATTAAAGGTGCCGTTATTAAATATGAGTTAAAAGTTAATGATAAATATTTAAAATAAAATATACTTGCACTTGAAGAATTAAAAATGAAAAATGGACAAAGTTATTTATCATTAATTAATAATGCAGATAATTCTAAAATTACAGCATTAGGAATTATTAAATTAAGTAATAAAGGTTCAATTTTTAGTAAAGATTTTAATATTATTCCATTTAAAAATAAATTAACAACAATTATTGATAGTAAAGTTTATTGTAAGAAAATTGAAGAAGCTGGATATAGACCAAGAAAAGCAATCATATTTAAAGGCGAAAAATTTGAGTGAGACAGTTTAAATTCTTGTCCCAAAATACATGAAATTAATTTTAATGCTAATACTAGTGATTATAACGAAATAATTGGAGCTTATGCATTTGCAAAAGATAAAAATAATAATTTTCAAGGTATTTTATTAAGAAAAGCGGATATTGATAGACTAAAAGGATCTAGTCAAAGTAGTAATAGTGAATATAGTCCATGAGTTAAATGACCAAAAGAAATGGTAGAAGTTAAATTATATCGTAAATTAGCGTTAGAAATGGGAATTGATATTTCTGATATTGATCTAGATGAAAAAGAAATTCAAGAAGATGGGAATTTTGATTATATTCCATTTAATGATATTACTGTCGCCAAAAATAAGGGGCAGATGAGCGATGAACCCTTACCAAATAATATAAATACCCCATCTTATACAAAAATAGCGGACACAAACGATAATGTAGTTAAAGAAGAAGATATATCAAATGTAGTACCAGTAGTTAATAATAACAATGATGAGGAATGAGCAACTTGATAAAAATAGGTATTTACCCATCAGGAACTGGTACTACCGCTATTGTTGAATTTAATAAATTAAGGGAAATATTTATTGAAACACACCATTTTAAAGATTGAAAAAATCTTAATCGTTTAAATATTGATAATGAAATAGAAAATTATAACATTATTATGAATATTGAAAATTGTTTATATACAAATGCAAATGGATCAAAAGATAGAGATGATTTATTACGATTGTTAGGTGCAATAGAAAATAAATTAAATGAATTACAGATTGATTTTAATTAAGTATCCCCTCGCCATACTAAATCAGTTGTTAAAAACATGGAAAATTTAAGTAAATATAATGATAGTTGTATATGAGAATGTGAAAAAGATAATAATTTAACTTATGAATATGGTAAAGGTTGATTTTATAATAATCAAAAAATAAGTAATCATTTACGAGATGCCATTATTATTGCTAATTATGAAAGTAAAAATAATGAAAACTAATTTAGGTGAATTATATTTAGGTGATAGTTTAGAAATATTAAAAACAATACCTGATAAAAGTATTGATTAATATTAACTGACCCACCATACCTTTACCCTGATATTGCTAAAAAATTAGCAAATAAAGAAAAACATATTGAATATAACTTAAAAAAAATAAATGATCCTAATACATCTAGTATTCAATATCAAATTCGTAAAAGATAACTTGAATTTTTACAAGGTTAATTTATTGATAGTTTTGATATACCATCATATTTTAAAGAATGGATGCTAATTATTAAAAAACCAAATTTTATAATTTATTTATCAAAACAACAATTAAAAGATTATTTAATTGAAATTGATAATTATAATTTAAAGTTTGAGCCAATTATTTATCAAAAAACAAATGATGCACCCACCAATAATGCATATCGGAAAGACAAAGAACTATGTTTATATATTTATGATAAACCAATTTCTTATAGTAATGTTTGAAATCAAGATATGAAAACTATTTATCAAATAACAAATAGTAATAATCAATTTATAGGAACTATTAAACACCCCACCGTTAAAGACATTAATTTAATTAAATTACAAATTAATAAACATAGTAAAGTTGGTGATGTTGTATTAGATTGTTTTTTAGGAAGCGGTACAACCGCTATTGCTTGTGAACAATTAAATCGGCGTTGAATTGGTATAGAAATTAACGAAAAATATTATAAATTAGCAAAGGAGCGATTAAAATATGTCCAACCTAGTTTATTCGATTAAAATAAAATGTGATCAATGTCATAAAAATATTAATAGTGTAAATATCGTTGCTAAAAATAATAAAGCAATGCATTATCTATGTTATAAAAGGTTATTTAAAAATGAAATCAAAAAAATATCAAGTTGTAATTAGAAATATTAATGTTTATCTTAACAAAGAACAAGAAAAAATATGAAATGAATTACCTAGTCTATACACACATAGCCAACGAGTACAGCATTTTATAAATTATTATATTGTCAATGAAAGTAAAAAGATAATGAAAATGGTTAAAATGAATAATTATATTTTATGTTATCGTTCTGAAAAAGGTAATCAACCATGTAAAACTCTACTTAGTGAATATATAACTGGTACTGATGTTGAAGATATAAATATTAATTCAACTGAATATTGATAATATTTATTACTTACATACGGAAAAGAAAACTTAATTATATTAAAGAAAAAATAACCTTAATTGGTTATTTTTTTAAATACTATTTGTTAGTTGTCTAATAGCATCTTTTTGTGCTTGTTTTTTGTCATTTACTTTAACTTGTTTTTTAACATTTTTAATTTGACCTGTTTTTAATGCTAATTCTGTTGCATAATCAGGTCCTCGTAAATGTTTTTCGTGTGCAATAACAGCAGTTCTTAATTCTCTGATTTCTGCTTTATATTTTTTAATTTTTTTAGCAGATAATCCAAGAATACCAAGACTACCCATTCCACCAGTACCCACTAACACAAGTAAAGTAATCATTAATGTATCATTAAACATTTTTTTAATTCCTTTCTTATCCTCACTCAAACAGTGGCCATCCATTTTTTCAGAACAAAATAATTTATTAAATTAAACTATATAACCGCCCAAAAATATCAACCGCCCCTATATATAGTCTATTTTAAATTTAATTCTTTGTTATTTTCATTTTGTATATTTTTTAATTTTTTTTTAGTATATTCATCTTGCATATTTTTAAATATCTCTTCTGTTATACCATCTAAATTATTTCATTGTTTTGCTATTCTTGGCTGAATAACTCGCGGATTAATCCAACAATCTAAACAATGTCTTAAATGGTCTTTTTTTCATTTTGATTTATCAATTCAAATGATAATTAAAGAAATTATTAAAGTAATTAAAGGTAATATTGTAAATACTAATCACATTTTAGATATTTTTAATCGTGGTATATCAATTTTCATATCTACTTTCGGTTTACTACTAGCAACAAATATGCCTTGAATTCCATGTGTAAATAAAGGTGTTAATAATATTGCAATTCCATTACCTCAATATTGTCCATAATTATATCAATTAATTTGATCCTTAATACCATTAATCATCCCATATTCTAACCAGCCATTAAGTAATAAAAATAATATTGTATAAAATCCAACTACTCAACTACGAATTTTATATTTTCTTTCTCATTCTCTAATATCTTTATGAGTTCAATTTGAGGTAGGAATATGATCTTTTTTAAATCAATTTCAAGGTAAGGCACCTTTTAATCAAGTTGTTTTATCTTGTTTCATTATTAACTCACCAATTTTCTTTTAATTTTTAAATTCCTAATTTTTTATAAAGTATTATATTTTGAATTAGACCCCTAGGAAAATTTACAAAAAATATTTTTCCACTTTCAGGATGTATACTTACAATTAAATTATCATCTTGTGTCGGAATATATCTTGTTCATTCAACACTACCGTTATAATTTAAAGGTGTTTCAATAGAAGTAGTTAAAGTATCATTCTGTTGATACTTATAAATTAATCATAATTTATATTGATATTTTGTTTTATCAAAACCTTTAATAAAATAGTGTGGTATACTTGGTATAAAATCACTTGTATCAACCACTTCTCATTTACTTTCACTACTAATAGAAATATCACCATTGCCTAATAATGAATTACCATTAATAGTTTTAATATTTGTACCACTTACTAATTTATCTTGTTTTGTATTAATATCTTGTGATGTTTTTACAATATATTTATCATTTTCTTTATCAATATAATCTTTATTTAAATCACTGTCTTTAATAACATCTGATGGTATATCGCCACCTTGTTTTGTTTTTCAAACATTATTTTCATAATAAATAGTATCATTATCAAATGGAACAATAAGTTTAATATATTCGTTATAATCAATTTTAGAAAAGTCATTAATAGTTGTATAAGTAATATTTATTGAATTATCTGTTTGTAATCGCTCTTTTAATCAAAATAATAATGTTGGATAAAAAGTTTTTTTACTAATATGTTTATATTCTTCTTCTCATGGATGAGCATAATTATCTAAACTATAATTATAAGGTCTAGATACTGTTTTACTAGATATAATATCAATTATTTCACCCGCTAATTTTAAAGCATTTTTAACATCACGAGTAATATTTTCATTTGCTTCTGGGTCATTAGTTTGTGAATATGCTACACCACCTTGTGAAAATGAAGCACTACCAGTTAAATCATTAACTCCTTTGGGTAAATATCAATTTATAACTGCTAATAAACAAGCAGATTGAATATAACTTAATCATTTATCATATTCAATTAAACCAGTATAGACTGCACCCATTTTAGTAAGTACTAATAAAAAGTATTTACTATTTTTTATTATATCTTTTTCTTTACGATTTGAATATCATGTATTTCATTTTATAACATCTTGTATATATTCTTCATGTGAATTATATATTTTATTATGGATTGTAGCTTTCTTAAGTAATGAATGAAAACTTTCTATAACAATATTATCTGCACAGTGGTAATTTTTCCCCATTGAAATTATAATACCGTTAGATACACATTTATCGAGATAAATAGCGGATGTGTATTGATATCCGTGGTCTGAATGAATTATTATTCCATTCAGATCTTTTTTTATTAATTTTATTTTATTAATTGCATCATTTAAATTATCTATTACTAATTTATTGTCATTATATTTAGATCACTTTACATCAACTATTTCTTTAGTATATCCATCAATAATTGTTGATTGATAATATTTTTCTCTTTTTCAAATTAAATATGTTACATCAGTATATAGCACTGAAAACCTTGTTTTTATATCATTGAATTTACGATTAATTAAATCAGGATATTGCAATAAACTTTTTTCTTTATTCTGTTTATATTTCATTTTTCTTCTCATTTTTCTTACATATTCAGGTTGTATTTGATTATAACACATAATCCTTAAAACTTTTTTTGAATTATATTTTATATCATAATCTTCTTTTAAATATTTAGTAATTCTTCGATATCCAAATTGTTTTAAATTTTCTTCATAGACTTTTACAATATCATTTATTGCTTCTTTATCTTTTTTGCTACTGTCATAATTTTTATATTTATCTCAATAACTACGTTTTAACCCGTTACTTCTAATAATAATTTTATTGAATATTCATGACAATTTTGTTTAATAAAAGAGGACGATTCTTAGTTTGCTTAATTGTAAAAGTCATGGAGCTTTTTTAATAATTCATACCTTGTTTTATAATATTCTAAATCTCTTTTACCAAAAGAGATTTTAGGTCCTTTATGATTGTTTAATTTTCCTTTTTTATGATTTGTTCATCAAGATTCTACTGTATTTGCATTTAGATTATATTGTTTTTGCTACTACTCAACAACTTTTTTGTTTAATTTCCTCAATGATTTTTGTTCTAAATTCTGATGTATATTTGTTATATTTTTGACCTTTTCTTGCCATATAAAATGCACCTCCTTTAAAAGTTTAGCAAAGTCTTTTTTTACTTTACTTACTTTTTGGGGTGCACTCTAGTGCACTCTATATTTTTTTTTGTCTTTAATTTTATCTTTATCAGTATCAGATAATTTTGTTATTCTAAGTATAAACATAATATTTCAATTATTTTGTTCAGTTAAATATAAATTTGGATAATATCCACTTGACAAACAATTAGTATAAGCAGTAGCAAATGTTTGAACATCATTTACTTTTATATTATCTGTATATAAAGTTATTGTATTCTCAAAATTAACATTATCCTTTTGTTCTAATCCTGTTTTTTGTAAAGTTATATTAGATAATAAACCACCATTTAAATTGCAACCATTAGCACCACCAGATAAATTAACATCTCTATCACGAATAAAATGTTCTATATCGGGTTTTAGACAGTTAACTTGTAAATTAGCCAGATTACTTATTTCTATTTTTTTATAAGCATCTTGGAATTTACTAATACTTTGAATTGTTGGGTCAATTTTTCTTAAATCAATTTCAGTTTCATAATAACCATAACTAAAATCATTAGGAAATAAAGTTGGTGAATATTAAATTTTGTTATTTTTACATTGTGCTGGTGCTGTAATTTTAGTTATTAATGCTTGTCCTGTGTTACCATCTCAGATATCTTTTGTATAAACTTGATAATTATATGGTACTGGTGACAATACATATTCAGGGTAATTAAATGTTGGTATTTCATAGTTATGGGGTAATAAGAAACTAGTTTTATAATTAGTCGTCATATCCCGTAAATAATTATTTAATACACTTTTTGTTTTACCACGAAAACTTCATACTGATAAGCGTAAATAATCTTCTTCATTATTAGTATATGGGTTATCAGCATAAAAGATAATTTCAAAATTACCTTTATATAATGCTTGGATTGAAAACATATCAATTATATAACTACAATTTGTTCCATCAGGTTTTTGTAATAATTCACAATCATTATCTTTTTCGCTATTTCCAACTGGGGCTGGGGCATCTACTGCTTTTGTTTGTTCATTAATTAAATATATTCGATTAGTTTTAGGATTTAATTGTTTTAAATTATATGTTGAATAAACTGTTCTTGTATCTAGTTCTCCATTAACATGTAAAACATCACCTAATACTTTATCAGTTAATAAAGTAGTAAAACCTAAACTAGTAGCATTTGCACCAAAGATAGCACCAACTTTATCATTACCTTGTTCTCTAAATATTTCAAATGGTAAATAACCTTTACCTTTGGCATCATAACCTCAAAATGCATCATTATAAAAACTATAAATATTAGCAATCATAAAACAATTTAATCATTGAAAATTAGGTCAAGTTTTTTCATCTTGATTAATAACTCATCCTCATGGAATACCAAATGAAATAAAGTTTAAGAATTTACCAACTCCACCAGGTATTGTAAAAGGATTAAATACTAATTTTTGTGTATAGTTTAAAGGTAATATTGTTATTTGTCGATTAATAAAATTATTTACATTTAAAATATCTCAAACATTACAAGACCCCATTTTATTATATTCAAATTGAACTTGCCCAACTGTATTACCAAATTCATCTTTTCTTCTAAAATATGATGAAGCTTGAGTACTAATAATATTATCAACATTACCACTATTTACTTTTATTTTATTAGGTGGAGTTATATTTCAATTTTTAGATCAATAAAATTTAGATTCTTTATTTTCTGTATGAATATTTCTACCAACACTAGCATTAGTAGCTGATGTAGTAGCGGGGTCTGTTATAACAATACCCTTACTATTTTTTGAACTTCAAAAATCATATCTTGCTTCCATAAAATCTTTTCAATCTTTAAATACTATTATCATTGTTGGTTGAATACCTTGAATATTATGTCAACTTACATCAGGTGAAGCATAAGTATTTATTTTATCCGGAGGAGAAGGATACATATTATACATTAATAAATCACGAGAATTCATTACTTTTTTATTAAACTGACCTTTAATAATTGGACGACCAATAACTGGTATATCAAATAAAATTGGGTTACCATAAAATTTAACTGACATTGCTCTAACACCAGGATCTTTTAATAAAATATCATCTAATTCAACAATACCTTTATTTAGTTTTTCATCATAAGTTATTTTATGAAAACAATAACCTTCACCTGGGGCACTTGTTTGAATAAATTGTCTTACTGATAAACCACTATGACTAATTTTGTCATTAATACTTGAAAATGTAATTTCTTGTCATAAGAAACTACCATCATAAGGTGAATAATAATTAATAACATTAGAGGGATATAATCATTGTCTATCTTGGGGTGCAGAATTAATATCACCCACCACCAATATTTAAACCACGATCATTAAATACAGTTAAATACAGTATAAAAATTATAATAATCATTAATATTTAATTTATCAACATCTTCATCTAAAATTAATAAAGTATATTGTCTTTCTGTTGATTGTTGAGTAAATACTTGTTCAAATTTAGCTTCACCGAATTGGATTGAACTTCTATCATCAATCATATAAGCATCTCAATATTTACCAACTTTAACTTCTTTTGTATAAAATTTATCATCTTTATTATCATTATTAATAAAATAACTTAATTTATATTGGTTTAAGTATTCTAACATTCTATTAATATCATAAATGTTTTCACCATCAATTAATTTTCAATAAACATTATTATTTTCATCTTTTAATTTTATTGAAAAAGGTGTTTCATTATTTGCTCATATCGTTGAATTAATAGGTTGTTTATTAAAATCATCAATAGTTAAAATAATAATTTCTTCACCTTTATATTTTTGAACTATTTTGTCATTGAGCAATTGTACTTTCCATATTATAAAATATTCTTGTATAACTTCCATAATCACTTGGCTTTGCATTATTCGGTTTTCATCCTGTTTCTGTATCAGGAATATATGAACTATAAACATTAAAAGGAAATACCATTCAATGGCGATTATCTTTTATGTTTTCTCTTATATCTATTAAAGTATCGTGAGCTTGTCTTCTTAATTCTTCCATAACACCGGGGTTAATTCTATTCATTTTTTAATTCTCCTTAATTTCTGTTCTACCTTGTACGGCATTTTGATTATTACCAGTTTCATCATATTCTATTAATTTATTATTATGTTCAATTTCTTTGGCTTGCATTTTATCTTGTCATTGTTCTATTTTTTGAAAATGTATATTGTAAACCAAATGCAACACTTTATGAAAAATAAAGTGTTTTTTTTATTTTTCTATTAAAAAAACATAAATTATTTGCATTATTCATCGGATAGTATCTTTAAATTTAGAATTTTTATCATAAAAACAGATTAAGTTCTGTTTTCCCTACACAAAATAAACGATATTTTTATAAATTTCCTTTCAAATAAAGGTATTATCCGATGAATAATGCAATACCAAAACTTAATATTTTGATGCTTAAAGATGAACAACTCATCTATGGCGCGAAGCTTTAAAGAAAGTGTGAAAGCGAATGGATTTACTCCTATTTATTTCTTTAATTCTCGGCAAGATTAATCACTTGCGAAATGTCAGAGCACGTGTTTTTTGCTTGTTTTCATAAAAAGAGTGCTGTTAAACCGAAAAAAACAATATCGGACACTAAAAAAACAAAAGGGTTGGAGCTCCAAAAGGTTATTTTCTTTATATAAAGTTGTCTAGGGATGGATGAAGCGTAATTAATAACTGGGTAAACTTTTTTACTTCCGTAGGGGGGTAAACTATTTCTAAATATTCTACCGCCCCCCGCTCACCCCCAAAGTGAAGCGGGCGGCGAAATAAATAAATACTAAAATACAATACATTATTTACTAAATATCAAAACATTAACCAACAAAGGAATTTTCTGTTTATTTAAAAAATAAATAAAAAGAAAGGAATAAATATTATGCAAGAATATAAAAGTAAATATATCAATAAAACTTGAAATGAAATAACAACATCATTTGATTGAGTTAATTGTCAACCTGTTAATTGTCGTATTTCCCACCATAAAAATCATTATGATTTACAGTGTTTAGAGTGAGCAAAAATGTATTTAAATTTATTTGCAGATAAATGAGATGTTGTTGCTTCTTATATGCAACATTACAAAATTAATGATATTTTAGATTTGGCTGCGGATGGTTGAAAAATATTACAAATTGAGAAAAAAATAAAACAAATAAATTAAAATATATTATTGCAATTGACCCCGCTGGAAGTGGACAAACTGGTATTATTATTTATAATGTTTTACAAAAGAAAATAATTAATAATATTACCTTTCATTCTAAAAATGAAGAAGAAGCAATAAATAATATCTATTTAATATTAAATGAATTTAAAAATAAAACTTGTTCTTATTTAAAAAAAGTTCTTGTAATAATTGAAGATTATCAACTTCATAAGGGATTAAAAATAACAAACCCACTATCTACTCCTAAATTAATCGGTGGTTTAAAGGTTTTATGTAAATATCTATTTAATTTAAAATATGTTTTACAATCGCCCGTTGTTAAGAAAAATTATATTTATAAAGGAAATATTAAAATGTCAGAGCATGAACACGATGCATGAAAACATTTACAATATTTTTTAACAAAAGGAGTTGATAAAAATGGCACAAACAAAAAGTAATTTACCTAAAAAAACAGCTATCAGTAAAACAAAAAATAAAAGAGTTAACAAATTAGAATTAACTGTTAGATTACATGAAAACCCAATTAAAACTAAAATTAAGGCTTTGGTTGCTGGTGGTGTTGAAGTTGATGCTTGCTCTGCTAAATGTCAATGAGAAGGATTAAATTATTCAACATTATCAATTTATAATCCGTCGGTTGTATCTGCGTTTTTGAAATTAAAAAAAGATGATGAGATAAAAATTAAAGGCTCCGTATTTAATCAACTAAATTTAAAAAATAAACGCTACTTTTTATCTTTTCGAGTTGATAGTTTTGAAATTATCCAAAAAGCAATTAGAAAAAGAACAAATATTAAAAAATAAGGAGATAAAGAAATGATAAAAAATGTAAAATATGTTCTTATTGATAAAAATAATGAGCCTATTAAAAATGAAGATGGTAGTTTTGACATTAAAACTTCTGAAATTATTTTAGAAAATACTGCTGAAGTTGAAGAATTTAATGCAAGTAATTTAGAAAATAGCAATCATCAAATCAACGAATTACAAACAAAAAACACTGAATTAATTTCACAATTAGAACAACAAACCCTGCAATTAAAACAAATTGAAATTAATAATTTTAATAATTCTTTAACTGATAATGAAGAATTTAAAAACGTCTTATTAAAATCTTATGATATTAATGATGATATTGATGTCATTAAAACACACTTACAAAGTGTTTACGATGAATTAATTAAAGTACAAACTGTTAATACTGGTGGTGTACCAAAAACAGAAAATAAAGAAACTAATATTTTAGATACAGACAATGTATTTAATAAATAGAAAGAAGGAAATAAATTATGGCACAAAACCCACAAAGAATATTTGGTGATATTGTTAACCAAGCAACAAAAAATGATCGTGAAACATTTGAACAATGATATTTACAAACTTATCAACAAAAATTTAGTTGAGAGGCATTATTTGCATGAAAAGAAGCCAATAAATTTGGTTTAACATATAAAAGAAAGAAAAATATTCAATATAATAAAGGTTTAGGAAAAGATGAACAAGTATTTAATACTGACGATAGTCTTTTAAACTACACTGAAGTAAAATTTGAAGATGGAACAGTTGAATTAGATACAATTTTAACTTTTGCTCGTAAATTAGACCCTGTAGAAAGTGATTTTAATCCCAATCTTTGAGCTGCAGATATTGAACAAGCAATGGATACTGAAGTTGCTTATAAACGCAATAAAATTTTAGAAATTATTAATAAAGAAAAAGTTACAAACTATTCAAGGGCAAAAAGCAGATGATAAAAATGCTTTACAAATTCATGATGAAATTATGGATAAAATATATGAAAATGGCTTTACCCCGTCAGAAACAGTTGTCTTGGGTTCGGCTGATTTTATTCGTGGCATTCGTAATAAATTACAGTTACAACTTGGAGCAAACGACCAAATAAATAGTGTAATAACAACAAGCGGAGCAATGAAAACTGTTGAAGGAACAACATACTATATGGTTCCTAAAAAATTACCAATTATTAATAAAGATGGTTCGGAAGGAACAATTAGTTTATTACCCGATGGCGTTAATGCAATTGCCTTTAAGTTTAGCAAGAAATACGACCCTCTTATTTTACGCAAAAAAGACCACACCCCATTAAGGGTTGGCGCTGCTGCATTAGGTACTGGTATGGGTAATACTTTGATTATGGAAAGGGTTTTATATTTAGGTGGAGCAGTAGTTGAAGCTAAGGGAATTATTAAACATATTGTTGCAAAAATTGATATTAGTAAAATTAATAAATTAGACAAACCAACTATTCATGTTACAGATCCAACACAAACAACATCCGAACAATTAAAACCACAATTTAAAGATATTGTTTTAAAAGCAGTTAAAACAGTAGATAGTTCTTTAACTGAAAATGATTTTGATTACTTTATTGAAAACAAAGGTGAAGATTGACCGATTGATATTACAAACAATAAAACTGTTGCTGTTCAAATTGAAGGAAAAAACAGCGCTACTGGTCAAACAAATCCGATTGATGTTGTAATTAAAAACACTTAAGTACTAAAAAATAGTACTTTTTCGTTTTATAAAATATGCCAATTGGAACAAGTAAAACTGCTCTGATTTATCCTGTTAAAAAAACACCAACTAGATTGTCCATTCAACAACAAGAAAAAAGTTTTGGTTTACAATTATTAAAATTTTTAGGAATACAAGTTTTAGCTCTGGGTTTATCTATTTTGACAGGGGGAATTGCTTCTGCTATTGGATTAGGAGCAGGATTATCTAATTTTGCTGCAGCATTTATCTCATTTGGAGTAGAAACAGCAACAGATTTTGCTGTAAATCAAATATACGATAAATTAACATCAGAAGTAACTGCAAAAAGTACTGCCTTAAATTTGTTACCAGCAATTGGCGGTATTGGTAAATTAACGCGTGCTGCTCGAACAACTAGAATTTTAAAATTAGCAAAAGAAACTAAACTACTTGAAAAATTAGGTGTAATAACTGCTAATAATTTAGAAGATGTTGTAAAACAATTTACGGGTAAAAAGATTTTATCTGATAAATTAATATTTGATTTTACAAAACAGGCTAATAATAAGACTTTATTATATACTATTGGAAAATTAGCGCGAAATGATTTTTATAAAGGTTTTAAAGTTTCTAATTTAGAAACAATTAATAATTTATTAGAAATTGAAAAAAATATTCAAAAAATAAGTCCTACATTAGTTCAAAAAATACCACGCGTAAATGAAAAAAATGCTAATAAATGGTTATCTGAATATGGATTAAATATTAATAAAATAAGCAAAATTAGTACTAATGAATGATATAACATTATGGCCAATCTTCATAAAAAAGGTGTTGGTAAAAACGTCTTGTTAAATGCTAATTTAATGCGTAGCAGTAAAATATATAATAATAAATTATTAAACATTTTGCATCAAACGCCAATTAAATTAAATAAAGTCTTAAATTATTTAAACCCAAATTTTTATATTCAAAAAGTAACTAAAAAATTATTAGCCCCCATTGAAAAACAAATAATTACTATTAAACAAAAAGTAATTAGTAAAATTACCGATAAAACTAAAAAAATATTATCTAAGTATGAAACTAAAGCTATTCAAAAAGGACAATTATTACCTTTTGCGTATGGTTCTGATGTTTTTCTAGCAGTTAAAATTGTTCCTTTATCAGTTGCGGATGAAATTGCCCTAACTATATATTATAAAAACCCTAAATATGCCCCTATTGTCGTTATGACAACTTTAATCAAAGCAGAACAGTTTGTTTTGGCTCCTGAACCGTTTAAATTCTATATGAACAGCGAATGGTTTATTGGTTGGGGATTTAAAAAAACCAGTTTGTTTAATTTAGTTTCTTTTGCCCCAGTTGCTTATCAACAAGTAGTAAAAGATAGTTTTAAAATATATCGTTCAATTGCTAAGGTATTAAAGTTGCAAGAACAATTTAAAAATAATTTTACTAATAAAGATAAATTGTTAAATACGCTAGAAGATAGTGCGGTTACTAGTTTATTGGGTAATGGGCTAGCATTTCAAACATACAAACAAATAAGAACAAAACAAGATTTAAACAAAACAATTAAAACAAAAACACTATTAAATAGTAAAAATTTTATTTTAAATAAAATATATTCTAAAAAAAGTAAATGATAAGGAGATGATTAAATGTTAAATGAATTATGACAAAATGTTACTTTGGAAAATTATAATAATTTTATTCCAATGACAGGTAAAATTACACAAGTTCCAGTTCGTTATAATAAGTTCTTTAAAGGTGATGTAGAATTATGATTTAAAACATTTGCTTTAAGAGCCCAAAATATGATTAATTCTTACTTAAACTATCCATTTTCAAAAATAAAATTTGAAACATTTAAAGACCCGTTATTAAAGAAAATTTGTATTAATATGGTGTTTATTACCATTGAACATTGAACATTTAACCGTATTCCAATTGAGTTTTTTACTTCGGCAAATATGAGTATTGGTAATATTAATTATTCTTCACAAAATGACCCCATGGCAACATGACAAGGTCTATTGCCTACCTATGCAAAATCATTGGCTAATTTAACAACTTTAAAGAAAATGTTTCGTACTTTTCAAAAAGAAGGTATTGATTTAACAATGATAGATTTAGAAGCATATTATACCCAATTAGAAGTTGATGCATTACTAGATATGGTTGTTATAGAAAAAATTAAAGATGATAAACTTGTAAAAATAAAAGAAGAAATATCAGATGAATTAAAAAAATTAATTGTTATACAAGGTTTCTCGGATTGAGAAGTTGTTGATACTAGTGATTTTGTATCTAATAGTATTTCGGAATATAAAATTAAGAATTTTGATAAGTCAAAATATGTTTATAAAATTTGAGCTAATATTGAACAATATCCGATATTAATGGTAGAAACTTTTAAAAATTATAGTGAAGATATTCATTCGCATTCTCAAATTACTTTATTTATTAAAAAAAACGGGAATGTTCTTATGTGATTAAATAATTCACCCTATAATATGTCAATATTACATATTCAAAGAAAAAAAGTAAGTTAGAAAGGAGATGATTTTGTGCCAAAAGTAGAAGTTAAAGATGTAATTATGTTTTTGAAAATCTTTGGAGTTTCATCATTGTTTTTTATCGCAGGAATTATTATTTGTTTTATCGGAGAAAAAACATTAGGTATTTCTTGACCAGCGTATGTTATTGTTTCAGCAATGCTTATCGGGTCTGGAATTATTGTTTTAATTATTGAAACTATTAGATTTATCAAAACTCATAACAAACAACAAAAACAAGATAGTATTGAAGATGTTATTAAAAAAGAAGATACAAAATAAAGAGGTGATATAAATGGGATTGTTACCAGCCAAAAAGAAATTAAAGAAAAGCTATGATATTGATAGTTATTATCTTAATTTAGCATCAACGATTACTAATCGCAAAAATGTTACTGTTCAAAAACATAATGAAATTTTAGAAAAAAGAATTTGTGAAGATAATGCTAATTTTTTAAATCCACGAGATTTAGAAATTAGCATTTATAATCCACTTACTAATCAAAAATTAGATACTAAATTAATTAATAACTTTTTAAAAATGCAAGACTTTACTAATAAAAATTGATATAACGAATATAAAATTAATAGGAATGGTAAAGGTGCATATTTTATTTTTGCTAATAATTCAAAACTAAATTTTATTACCATTGATTTTTACAATGACCAATATGATGAATTAGGTAATTTAGTATCTTGTACTTTTGATTATGACCCTTATCTTAAAAATAACCAGAGTATTTTTATTACTGAAAAATTAGAAATTGATTATGTAACTAAACAAGTAAAAGTTATTAGAAAGTTAAAAACACGATTATACAGTACTATTACCGACTTATATATTGATGATGTTAAATGAAATAACTATACAACATTACAAAGAGAAGAAATATTACCAATTGATTTTATACCAATTGAAATTATTCCTAATAACCCTAATTTTGAACCTTCTGCTCGCTATGGTAAACAATTTGCTAGTATTTTAGATATTATTGCTGAAAAGATAATGTTAGACCCATTATTAAATAGTGGTAAATTTACTATTAATACTAATGGAGTGACTGGTGTTGTTGACCAAGAAATTAGTAAAATGTTAGCTTCATTTATTGAAAATGATTTGTTATTAGTTGAAGGTGACCCCGATAGTAATTTTCAACCAGTAGACTATATTGCTGGTAATTTTAAAGGTGAACAATTAACCAAAATATATGATTGATTATTAACTAATTACTATAAAATAAATCGCCATCATGTTCCTGCAATTGCTAAGGGAGCACAACAAACGCAAGCGGAAGTTGCTGGTGTAAATATTCAAACAAACGCATCATACGAACAAATGATATATATTAGAGAGATTAAATTAACGGAATTTATCATTAAATTAATTAAATATGATAATGCGATTTTAAACAGTAGAACATTTAATATTAAAAATATTGATGAATTAATTGTTGATGTTCACTTACCGGTAAATGCCACGTTAAACAGACAACTAAATAACAACGAAACTATTATTAATATGTCTAATGAAAAAGGAGAACAATAATAATGTTAAAACCATCGGAAAAAATGTTAGCACAATTAGCAGAAAATGATGAACCAATTGACTATTCGATTGATAGTATTCCGTTAGATTTTGCTAGTCAATCGCAGTACAGCGACCCTGATTTAGAACAGTTATTTACTGAAGACCGTGCTAGAACCTTATATATTTATAAAATTAATAATCTTGTTAAGACAAAACAAAAACCAACCTTAAACTACTCTCAAAATAGCTTTAAAATAGGTTTTATTGACAAAGATGAATATATTAAAATAACGTTGAAATCAGTGATTTTAATTTTAAATTACAAATTCAACAAAATACCACAGTTCAAGATAATAGTACAAGTTATGTAATGGTTGATGAAAAAGATATTTTAATTAATGATATTTCAAAACAAGACAAAGAATTTTTAGAAACATTAGACTTAAAAATAGTATCTATTAATGAACCAATTAGTGAAGACAATAAAAATGAATGTTATATTATTGAAGAATATAAACGCCCTTATTCACCTGATGGTGTTGACATTATTAAATCTACGCATTTAGTTAAAATAACTGATTTTAAATGAAAAAATCAAAATAGTATTCATTTAGTATTACAAAAATCATTACCCGAAGATACAGTATTTACTGGGATTGATATTAAATATCCTAAATCTATGCTATTTGGAAATATTAAATGTTGAGGCAATATTAATGGTGTTTATTCTTATCCATCATCAATTGTTGAAAACGCTAGTTTAGTACCGTTATTATCAATGCCAATTGAGACAGAACCTAATTTAAGAGTATTTCAATATTGATTTACCGAAAGTTTTTTACCATGAAGTATTGCAAAAAATTATATTCAAGGTGCTGATATTTTAGGTTTAATAAATAAAAATGGTTTAGAACAAGTTTTATTAAATTATTTAACATTTCGTTATAATTATGATAGAAAATTTCAAGGGGCAAAATACGATGAAAAAGGAAATCCTATAAATAAAGCGGCTGAATTACGCCAAAAATTTGAAGGACAAAAACCCGAAGATGTAATTGATGGTTTATTTGAAAACTGAAAATTAGATAATTATAAATTTTTAAATGATAATGCTGTAAAAAGATTTAAACAAATTATCTATATGTTATCAAACTATACATATAGTAAATACGCAATTAATAAAGGTTATAATGACGATATTAAATTATTTGCCCCTTATTATTTTGAATTAATATCTAACCCACGAGAATTAGAAACTGGATATTGAGAATTTGAAAACTGTAAAGTTAAATTAAATTCATTATATTTTAATTTTTCTGGTGGTACTATTCCGCCAATACCAATAAATTTTTGACAAGAAATTTTTGAAAAGAACAGACCCTTAAAAGAAATTGATAATAAATATTATTTTGTAGTTTGACGTAGTGATACAAATAGTAATTGAAGAATTATTAAATTTTTGAATGATACAAATAGTAAAAAAGAATTAGATAGTTATGGTAGATATAAACTTATTTTTAAAGAATATAGTCCTTTTTATGATTTTACATTATTAATTAGAGGTGAGCGAGGTGATGTAGATCATACTTGAAAAAATGATAATGGCACATATTTTAAGTTTCTTTATCGTTGAGATGGAACAAATGAACCAAATACACCCTTTATATCACCAAAAACAGGACAAATTACAGATTGAAATTTAAAACAACAAAATAATATTAATAGTAATGATGAAATTAAAGTAACTGTTAAAAACAAAGATATTTCAGAAAACCCTATTTATCAATTAGAAGCCAATTATTTTAATTGATTATCAATAACAAATGAATTGGAAACAAATAATATACCTTCCCTTATTCCTGCTGAAATTAAATTATCTGATGGTGAATATGGCAAATATTTAACTAATTTAATTGTTTCTAATAATAAGATAGAAGAATATTTAAACTATTTTTCGCAATGATATAGATTACTTTATTCTAAGGCAGTTTGAGCAAATATGACCAAAGATTTAGTTAAAGATAATATTAAAATATCTTTTTATAACCATCAAAAACTATTTATTTTAAATCAAATTGAATTATCTGGAATATGAGGTTATGGAAATTATGATATAAATATTTTTGTTGAAAAACCAAATGAAAAAATAATTGAAGGAAAAGATATTAACTTAGAATTAATCAAAAATTGTCCGAATGAAACTAAAGTAAGTGGAAAAGACAGAAATACATATTTACAATTAATCGAAAATAATACCTGATATTTATATAAAAATGGTATTGAAGATGAAAAATCTTATTCAAATATTGCAGTTGTTAATTTTTTAAAACAATCAAATAGTGTAATATTTTCCTATCCACCAGTAAAAGAACAAATTAATATTAATAATTTACATTTATTTAATAAAAACAACGAAAAACTATCATTAATTACAATAGAAATATAAAAAGTCATTTTAAAATGACTTTTTTAATTTATATATTATTTTTCTTATTTAACATTTATATTATTCTTATTATCAAGATATAAATCAGGTGCTTGTTTATCTACTAAATTTCAACGATAAAGAAACTTAAAATATGTGCCATTATCATTTTTTCAAGTATGATCTGCATCACCTCGCTCACCTCTAATTAATAATGTAAAATCATAAAAAGGACTATATTCTTTAAAAATAAGTTTATATCTACCATAACTATCTAATTCTTTTTTACTATTTGTATCATTCAAAAATTTAATAATTATTCAATTACTATTTGTATCACTACGTCAAACTACAAAATAATATTTATTATCAACTTTACTAAATGGTTTTTCTTGATATGCTATTCATTCTAAATTGTCTCTTATTTCTTGGTTTGTTGTATCTATTTTATGTTTTTCTTTTTGTTCTTTTAATTGTTCTTCGGTATATTGTGGTGTATTACAAGCAATTAAACTGGTTGTGCTTGTTCCTATTAATGATATTGTTCCTAAAAGATTTAATATTTTTTTCATCTCTAATCATTATATAGTCTAATTCTATTTCCAACTTTAAGTATTTGTTTGAAATTTAAAGTACATTGACCACTATCTGCATGTTGACGAGATAAAAATTGCAGATAATAATTTTTATTTTCTCAATAAAATGTGAAACCTACAGATTGTGAATGGTCAAATCATGCAGGATGTACTGAAACTCCTTCTCTTTTCAATTTATCAAGAATAATATTATTTCCAAATAATTCATTATCATTACCAATATCTTTAATATTTTTATCAGAAAACTTATAATTTCTAATTATTTTTTCAAAATTAGTTGAATTAATAGAATTTATTGTTTTTTCTCCTCAATAAATGTTATTATTGCCTCAAATATTTTTTGTTCAAAAAGGTTCATTTCCTAAAATTTCAATTTTCTTATAACTTAATGGACTAATTCTTCCTAAATTAAAAGTTTTTACAATTCTATTATTATCTACAATATTTTCATTTTCTAAAACCAGATCAGATTTATCATCTTTATAATACATTATTATTTCTTTTTCTATATTTGAACTTTCAACATTAAAAATTTGTTGACCAGTCAAAAGACCATCATTTGAAAGAAAATCTGTGTTTATAAAATAAATTTCTTTTTTATCAGTGACAGCATAAACGTTGCCATTTTTATGAACTGTAATATTAATAATTGCCTTATCATTAACATCAACAGCCTTAATAAATAAATTACTATTATATTTTTTTAGGTAAAATCCCTCATTAGTTCCAATATACATGTCTAATTTAGATAAATTATTTCCTTTTGTATTTTCATCTAAAATTTTAATGGCAGTTATTTTTTTATTTTTTAAAGGATAATTTTTTTCTTTTCCTTTAATTGCATCACAATATTCATTTTTTATATCATTATTTATACTTCTCGTTCTTCTTCTATCACAATTTAAAACTGGTTGCATAAGTAATCCAAGAATTACTCTAACATCGGTATTTGAAAGAGCCTGAGCAATTGTATTAATTGGTAATTGTGATAATAAACTATAAAATCATTCACTAATACTTGTACTATTATTACCAAATCTTGCTTGAATATTATTAATTGCATCAATAATGTTATTACTTATACTTTGTCAATTTGTTACAATGTTACGAATATTAACTTGCCCACCATTTTCATCGGGATTTCAATATATAGGACCATCGCTGTGATTATCAATAATATTATTAATAATTAAATTATATATTGATCTAAATCTGAAAGCTTCAGATGTTATTAAAACTATACGACCTAATGCTGCTTGAACAACTGGTCTTTGACTTTCAATTCTAGTACCCACATTTGAAATTTCAAAAAATGAAATAGCAATATTTTGTCAATAAATTGATTGATCTCTTTCACCCATAAGATTATTATAATGACCAGTATATCTTGTGTTGGTGTGGTTATTAAAACTACTAAAATTATTATTAACATTTAGTTGTCTTACTTCTGGATGTCTAAAATTAATATTTTCTTCAAGTTGATCATTTGTGTAATTATTTCTTATTTCTTTTTCATCTTCCTCATCCGCAAAATAATAATAGTGATCATTATTAATAAAACCTAATAAATATAGATTTCTTATTCTAAAAACTAAATTTATATTTCTTGTATCATCTCTTCGAACTATAGAAACAGGTATAGTAAAATAATCATAATTTACATTTTGATTTAATTCATATATTACTCCGTGTTCATTTTCACTAGATTCAAAA
>NZ_OU953854.1:551393-574932 GCF_918697755.1 Spiroplasma endosymbiont of Phyllotreta cruciferae | reverse complement strand
AACCCTTTTAACTTTACAACAAGAGTAAGTAAATAAAATGAAATTGAACAAGGTGCTGATATTTGATTAAATTATCATCAATCAGATAGTGGTTTTATTTTAAATTTATTTGTACCAAAGATAAAATAGTTATTAAAGGTTGACCAAAAAATAATGAAGTAGTTGTTGGGCAAAGTAAAACACAAATTAAAGATGATGTTAAACCTGTTTTAGTACAATAATTTTAAAAATAAATTAGGCATAGTCCCTTTTTGAAAAATGATAAATGAACCTAATCCTTTATTTTTATCAACATCAACTACTTTAAATCCATGACCTACAATGGCAAATTGTTATAAATTACAATTTGATTTAGAAGATAGTTTTAATATTAAATCAAAAGAAAGATATGCAAATCGTACGCATTGATATGGGATACTAAGTGATGATTTAATGACCGCTTATAACTAAGGTAATAAAAAAGTACTACAAGATGTATTTGATGATATTTTTGTTCAATCAAGTTCTCAACAGTAGATGGTCAATTATCCCAATCTTTACAAGTGGTGCAAGGGACACCAACATTATAAACATATACCGAAGACCAAAAAGCAATTATTGAAACAAGTATATTTAGCATGTCATTTTTCTAGTCCATTTGGTGATAAATCAGATAATGACCAAAATAAAACACAATCATTATTAACTAAAACAAAAGATTTAGAAAAACAAGCATATTTACAATCATATCGTAAACAATATATACTAAAATGTTTGATACTGTTTTAAAATACTATGGTTTATGAGATGGTGTTGGTGAACGTCCATATGGCTTTGATTTTGTTAGTGCTAGTTTAGTAGACCAAATGCGACAAAATGAATTAATTACTGCTAGATTAGATAATGGTACAATGGAGCCAATAAGAGCAATTACTGAATATGATAATATTGATGAATTAGAAGCAACAAAATATTTAGAAAAAATAGAAGCATGACAAGATAAAATGCAAACTAAAGAAATCGAACATAATAATAAATTTACTAGAATATGATGAAACTGGTAATAATCAAAATGCCTTACAAGGTAGAACAGAAATTAAGGAGAATTAAAAAATGAGTAGAATAGAGTGCACCCCCAAAAAGTAAGTAAAGTAAAAAAAGACTTTGCTAAACTTTTAAAGGAGGTGCATTTTATATGGCAAGAAAAGGTCAAAAATATAACAAATATACATCAGAATTTAGAACAAAAATCATTGAGGAAATTAAACAAAAAAGTTGTTGAGTAGTAGCAAAACAATATAATCTAAATGCAAATACAGTAGAAATCTTGATGAGCAAATCATAAAAAAGGAAAATTAAACAATCATAAAGGACCTAAAATCTCTTTTGGTAAAAGAGATTTAGAATATTATAAAACAAGGTATGAATTATTAAAAAAGCTCCATGACTTTTACAATTAAGCAAACTAAGAATCGTCTCTTTTATTAAACAAAATTGTCATGAATATTCAATAAAATTATTATTAGAAGTAACGGGGTTAAAACGTAGTTATTGAGATAAATTATAAAATTATGACAGTAGCAAAAAAGATAAAGAAGCAATAAATGATATTGTAAAAGTCTATGAAGAAAATTTAAAAACAATTTGGATATCGAAGAATTACTAAATATTTAAAAGAAGATTATGATATAAAATATAATTCAAAAAAAGTTTTAAGGATTATGCGTTATAATCAAATACAACCTGAATATGTAAGAAAAATGAGAAGAAAAATGAAATATAAACAGAATAAAGAAAAAAGTTTATTGCAATATCCTGATTTAATTAATCGAAAATTCAATGATATAAAAACAAGGTTTTCAGCTGCTATATACTGATGTAACATATTTAATTTGAAAAAGAGAAAAATATTATCAATCAACAATTATTGATGGATATACTAAAGAAATAGTTGATGTAAAGTGATCTAAATATAATGACAATAAATTAGTAATAGATAATTTAAATGATGCAATTAATAAAATAAAATTAATAAAAAAAGATCTGAATGGATTAATAATTCATTCAGACCACGGATATCAATACACATCCGCTATTTATCTCGATAAATGTGTATCTAACGGTATTATAATTTCAATGGGGAAAAATTACCACTGTGCAGATAATATTGTTATAGAAAGTTTTCATTCATTACTTAAGAAAGCTACAATCCATAATAAAATATATAATTCACATGAAGAATATATACAAGATGTTATAAAATGAAATACATGATATTCAAATCGTAAAGAAAAAGATATAATAAAAAAATAGTAAATACTTTTTATTAGTACTTACTAAAATGGGTGCAGTCTAGAAATTAACCCGGGGGTTATAGAAGAATTAAGAAGACAAGCCCACGATACTTTAATAGATATTAGAGAAAACATACGAGATAATCGCCAATGAATGGTATTTCCTTTTAATGTTTATAGTTCATATATACCTGATACTGAAACAGGATGAAAACCTAATAATGCAAAGCCTAGTGATTATGGTAGTTATTCACGCATATTTGATAATATGGAAAGTACGATTTCTCAATGACAAAATAGTTTACAAATAGTACAAAAATATAAAGGTGAAGAAATTAATATCTTAACCGTTGATGATTTTAATAAACAACCTATTAATTCAACAATATGAGCAAATAATGAAACACCTTTTGCGATAAAATTAAAAGATGAAAATAATAATGTTTATTGAAAATTAATTGATGGTGAAAATATTCATGATATTAATAAAATATTAGAATACTTAAAGCAATATAAATTAAGTTATTTTATGAATAATGATAATAAAGCCGATAACTTTTATACAAAAGAAGTTAAAGTTGGTAAATATTGAGATGCTTATATGGTTGATAATAAAAGTTCAATCCAATTCGGTGAAGCTAAATTTGAACAAGTATTTACTCAACAATCAACAGAAAGACAATATACTTTATTAATTTTAGATGAAGATGTCAATAAATTAAATATTAATGATTATTATAATTTTTATACTGTATTTAATGATCGTGGTTTAAATATTGGTGGTGGTGATATTAATTCTGCACCCCAAGATAAACAATGATTATATCCCTCAAATGTTATTAATTATTATTCACCATATGATGGTAGTTTTTTATGACAAGAAATTACCTTTTCAAGTATTAATGACAAAATTAATCATAGTGGTTTATCAGTACGACAATTTATACAAACAAGTGCCCCAGGTGAAGGTTATTGTTTTCCTAAAATAACTTATGATGAGAAAAACAAATACGTCAACTATTGAATTAGATGAGGTTTTATTAAAAGATCCTGGTGTTAGAGCAATGGCCGTTAAATTTTATGGTAATCCGATCTTTTTTGATATGCCCGTTATTGGTCGACCAATTATTAAAGGTCAATTTAATAAAAAAGTCATGAATTCTCGTGATTTATTAATGTATAACATGTATCCCTGCTCCACCTGACAAAGTAAATACTTATGCTTCACCAGAAGTAAGTGATATAACATTCAAGGAATACAACCAACTATGATAACGGGATTTAAAGATTGAAAACAAGATATGGAAAGTAGATATGATTTTTGAAAACAAAAAAATAGTGAAGGTATTGTTATAACAGATCCCAGCACTACATCATCAACTAATTCTACTGTTGGTAGAAAATATTCATAAAGAAGATAAAGATTCTAAATTTTATTGATCGAAAGATTGAAAAATAACACCACCAAGCAAAATAAAAACAAACGGTGGCACAATTGATAACATTATTAGTACCCAAGCATCATCTTATTTTAGAAGAAAAGATGAATTTGGTAATACTGTTGGACAAGTTCAAATTCGCAATATAATAAAATGGGCTCTTCTAATGTTGAGATATTTTAAATATGAATAATTTTATTAATCGTCAAATTACTGTATTACCTTTAAACTATACGCAAAAATTAGTTTTTAACCCTTTTACGATACCGGGTGGAGTTGGTAAATTCTTAAACTTTATTTCATTTGGTATTCCATGAGGTTGAGTAATTAACCAAGATGAAAAAACTTGACCTAATTTTCAATGACTTAATGGCTTTATGAGTTCTAATGTTTATAGTTTTTATAATGATGCCTTTTGGTCTGAAAAATCAAAAGGTAAAGGTTATTTACCATTTGAAATATTTAGAGAACAAGGTAATGATAAAGTTGGTGCTATATTTGGAGCAAATGCTACTAGTTTAGGTTTTACTACTTTATTAACTGATAAATGCAAAGGTACTGTTTTAAATAAAAATGGTTCAAAAACAAGTGCGTTAGTTTACTCAACTTATAATTTAAAACAATTAAATGAAAAAACTAACCGAGTTTATTTAATTAATGAACAAACCAAAGCAGTAGATGCACAAACACCAGTTAGTGATAGTGAAAAAGATAATAATTTAGAATTCTTACAAACACCCAGATGGTACAAATTGTAGTTATATAATTGATATGTTTTCAATTCAAGCATTATATAAAGGTAATTTTGAAATTATCTTTTATGCTGATAACCCATATACAAATAATGAAGAAGATTACTTAAGATTATCAGTATGGAGTTTTCGTGGTAAAACAAAAAGTGTCTTAAATAACTATTTACGCGATATGACAACTAATTATAAAACTAGTTTCTTATTACCACATGATTATGAAATACCAACCTTTAATTACCCAAAATATGTTCTCCCCACCAATACCATATAATTATAAAACTTATACAAAAGATATATGAGGATCTAATACAATTCAACCATTAAAAACCAAAATTACAGCACCAGCACAATGTAAACGTTCAAATACTCCTAATAGTTATATTAATTTATTTTCTAATGAATTTAATGAAGGATATTATGAAACTGAAATTGATTTAAGACAAATTGACCCAACAATTCAAAGTATTGATAAATTTATTAGTTCTTATAAAACAATAGAAATAAGTAATCTAGGTAATTTGCGGGTTGAATGTGCACCACCAGATATAGAAAATCTCATTCCTAATAGAAATGTTAATATTTTAGCAGGTTATTATACTTGTGAATATAATTTTGGACAATTATCTGAGGCAAGTTTACAAAAAGAGTGTTTATCACAAACTGATGATATTAATTTTGATAATACAATAACTTTATATACAAATAATATAAAAGTAAATGATATTCTAACATTTGCCACTGCATATACAAATGGTTTGTCAAGTGAAAATTATGAAAATAGTTATGTTATTTCGTGAAGAAGATGAACAATTAATTCTTTGTTTCAAGTAACAAAATTATCCAATAATGATGATAATAAAATTAAAGAAACATATTTACAAGCATATTATACAAATGATATGAAATTAAAAAATCAGATTTTCAAAGGTATTAATTGTTAAATTATCTGGATATTGTAACACAATTAATACTTCTTGGGGTAATGAAGATAATATAATAATAAACGTTTCTAACCCCAGTGTTTTTGGGATTAGAAATAAAAATAATAATCCAATTAAAATTACAATTAAACCAAGATAAAACAAAAAAATAGATTTAATTATCTATTTTTATATTTTTATTTAACTTTTATATTACCATTTTTTTCAATATCTAAATTAGGTAATTTATGTTCATCACCATTTCAACGATAAACGGGATTTAAAATAAGTTCCTTTGTCAATTCTTCATGGTCAATTTGTTTTTTTAGATAATTCATAATTAATTAAATCAACATCAGTATTAATTATTTTTCCTGCATATAAGTTTCCGTGATAATGTAGTTTAAGTTTGTTTTCTTTTTGTTCATCCAGGCATTTAAATACATTATTGTTATTTTCTTTTGTGGGTATTATTTTTTCATTATTTTAAATTTAGTTAAATTTCACTTATTTCCCATTACCTCTTCATACTACATAATAATATTTATTATCTATTTTATTAAACGGTTTTTCTTGTGGTGCTATTCATTCTAAATTATTTCTAATTTCTTGATTATTTGTTTTAATTTTATTTTCTTCTTTTAATTTTGTTAATTCTTCAGGTGTATATTCTGCTATGTTATCACAAGCAATTAAACTTGTGGTACTTGTTGCAATTATAGTGATTGTTCCTAAAATACTTAATAATCTTTTCATTTTTATTTATTTTATAACGGAGTTTCATCAAAAGTAACATCAAGTTTACCACCTTGTGAATTTCAAGTTATTGGTATACTAAATATAATAACAGTAGGATTATCTACATTATCAACTGATCAAACACAATTTCCTTTGTAGTCCATTGAAAGCATATCCCTATATTTAGTTCCAATTATTTTAATCATATCTACTAAATTTATAAGTGAATATACTTCTTTTCCACCCCTTTGTTTTTCAATATGGTGAAGCAAATTTAAAATCTAATTGTTCATAATATCTTATAATTCCATTTGAATTATATGTACCCTTGTCTAATTATATATTCTACAGTTCCTTTGGAGTTAGGACTCACAATAAATGATTGACTTGGTGCAGTTACTGTTTCCTCAGTGGTTGTTGTTTTATCTCATGTTTGACTTGAGTTCATATCAACATTTATAGATGAATTAAAAATAGAAAATCAAAACTTGTATTAAATGATACTGATTCATTTAAGGAAATAGTAAATGAATTGGTATTACCAATAGTTTTTGAATAAGATTGCGTTTGAAAAGTTTGAGAAGAACTACTATTATTTGTATAATTATCTTCAAATGTTTGAACTACATTATCAGATATTGCTGTCATGTTTTTTGTATATAAACTACCTGTTTTATTTTTCTGTAAGTTCTTTAAAACGTCACTGGGTATCATAATCTGCTGTCCCAATTCAATAATCAAAATTATCATTGGTTTCAATTTTATTCATGAAAGTTGTAATAAAGTTTTTTACACTTGTTGGAGGAAGTATTTCATATCTTAAATTATTTTCATAAGCTGTTATTAAATAAGGTTTATTAGCAATTACATTTGACATTGTACTTCCACTAATTGTTAATACACTTAATAAACTAAGTAATTTTTTCATACTTGTTTTTCTCCTTTTCTTAATCTTGAAACTTTTTATCAAGATCTAGTTGCATTATATATATATATATATATATATATATTACAAGTAAAAATAGAAATTATTTTAAAAATTTTATCTTGAAAAATAGCTCTTATTACTTGTTTTAAGGGCTAAATTAGCAATCAAGCATATTATGTTTGGTATTTTTTTTTATTAATAAAAAGTATTGTATTAGTAAACTATTAGTATATAATTAAATTAATGGTTTATTCTTTTAACAAAAAAGTAATTTACGGTTTATGCTTCCGCCTTAAAAAGACTTATGCTGACTTGTTAATCGAACAAGGATAAAAAAAGAGGAGTTTATAAAATGGCACTTACAAAAGAACAATTAATAGAACAAGGTTTAAGTGAAGAGATTGCTGAAAATATCTTAAATCAGTTTAATAATGAAGCAAAACAAATTAGAGAAAGTGTGCAAAAACGCGAAGATGTTATATCAAAAGAAGACTTTATTAAATTATCTAATGAATTAGATGAATTAAAAGCCTTTAAAGATGTTCCATATACTAAAATTGAAGATATTAAAAATAATTTAAATAAAGTTAGTGGTAGTTCTTTATCTGAAAAAAATACAAACTTTAAAAGAATTAAAACCTGATTTGTTTGTTGAAGAACAACCATCAATTTCACCAACTAATTTTATTAAAGATATGATTGAAAAATCGGTTGAAAATAAAAATGATGAAATTGAAAGTATTAAAGAAAAAGGAGCATATAACTCCTGATGAAATTAAAAAATTAACTGATTATACACTTAAAAACCTTAGATAATAAGGGAGTGAAATTATGGCAACAATTAATTTGCCACAAATACCTTTTACATTAGAAGGTAATACCAACAGGTCAAAAAGCCTATGTTGATATGGTTAATGCATTATTGCGTGGACCTTTATATAATGAATATGCAAGTATTATGCAATATGCTACTGCAACAGCTGAACAAGTTGCTTGATTACCTAATGCAGGACAAGCATTATATAATTTAACTCATCGTGTAGTATGACAAGATGATTATTCATTGCCAAATGGTGGTGCAACTCAAACGATGGGATTAACAAGAATTCCAGTTCCTATTGATAAAAGATTTAATTTAAAATTAATGAATGAAGCATTTGACTTAGCATTAATAGAACAAAATATTAAAAATGGTGTTATTGCTGATGCTATTTCTAGTGTTGTACAAAATAAATTTGTTAATTTAGAATGTGAATTAATTCAGGCTATTTATGATTATTGTTTTGCAGATGGTCAATATGAAGTTATTCCATTTCGTAGTTATACAGCAGAAAATGCTGATGATGCAAATAAGGCATTCTTTACATTAAATGAAACTTTGATTGAATTAACAAATCAAATTAGTAATTTATATTTTGGATTGCCAACAGATAAAATGTTTATGGTTTTAGGTCGAAGAGCATATTTAGGATTAACACCCGCTTATTTAAAAGTAATTGGTTCACAAGCTCAATTAAAAGCGATGGTTAATGGTGAATTATATGAAAATACCGCAATGGGTATTCCAGTATCTAAAAGTTTTTCATTTAGAAAAAACATATACAAAAGGACAAGTTAACCGTGATAAAGGTTATAATTTTACTAATGTAAATGGTTTAATTATTAATAAACAAGTATGATCATATCCAATTAATATGGATACTATTCAACAAGTTTTAGATAATGATACTGCTAACCCTAAATGAATTGGTAAAGTGCAATATGCAACACCAACTATTTTATATCCTAAAACATGTAAAATTATTTTAGAAAAAGAACCAACACAAGATGAAATTAATACTGCTAAAAGTAATCTAAAATAAAACATTTAGAGTGCCAGTTGATTATGTAATTAATGCACCAACAACAAATAAAATTTGATATTAGTAAAATTAATAAATTAGACAAACCAATTATTCATGTTGATGACCCAACACAAACAACAACTGAACAACTAAAACCACAATTTAAAGATGTTGTTTTAAAATCGGTAAAAGCAGTTAAATAGTTCTTTAACTGAAAATGATTTTAATTACTATCCAAAACCCAAAGGTGAAGACTGACCAATTGATATTACAAATGATAAAATTATTGAAGTTGTAATTGAAGGTAAAAACAACGCTACTGGTCAAACAAATCCGATTGATGTTAAAATTAAAAATACTCAATAAGACATGAACTTATTAATATTACGAGTTTTAACTTTATTAGCAGAAAACTTAGGTAATGAACACATAATAAATAAATTTGTTAATTTAATTAATAAAGTTAGTAAATTTGCTTCATATTATGCTAATCCGTTACAAAAGATTACAAATAAGATTGAAGATATTTATTAGTGATTAAATCCGTATACTTATCTTGATCTAATAAAAAAAGGTCATCAAAAAGAAATTCAACAAATATTAAGTCAATTAGAAAAAGATAATAATATAAGAATAGAGAACAATTTAAAAATGAAAATTATCTAAATACTAATTGACAACATTTAAATAGTAGTTGACTTGATAGTGGAATGTTTAATATTACAAATAAATTAACTTTAACCGGTAATTTAACTATTTTAATATATACAAAAACAGCAAAACATCCTAAATTTTATGGACCTTATGTTTATCCTAGTGTTCCAGTTGAAATTTGAAAATTATTAAGTAATGCTGTATCTAATGCTGGAACTTTATTTTGACATTATTGATTAAGAAAATGATTACCTAGTCATTTAAGAGATTATATTAAAAAACGATTACCACAAGAATTAAAAGAAAAATATCCAAAAGCTAGATACTGTTTTACTAGATATATATCAATTATTTCACCTGCTAATTTTAAAGCATTTTTTAAAATCACGAGTAATATTTTCATTTGCCTCAGGGTCATTGGTTTGTGAATAAGCAACTCCACCTTGTGAAAATGAAGCACTACCAGTTAAATCATTAACTCCTTTTGGTAAATATCAATTTATAACCGCTAATAAACAAGCAGATTGAATATAACTTAATCATTTATCATATTCAATTAAACCAGTATTATCTTTTTTTACTCAGGGAAATAAATCTTTTTTATTTATTTTATCGGAAATTGTGCCACCAGATAATCTATCCATTCATAAACTAGTTTTTAAAATAGCATTATAAATTAAATTATCATTGTAAGCAGATTGTTTACGATCATTAATGGGTTGTCAAAGTTTACTTGCTTTAACATCTTCAACTGTTATAAATAACAAATTACTTAAATTATTTTCCATATATTACACTCCTTAATTGATTACGATATTTATTTCTTAAATTAGACGGTTTATAACTATTAACTTTTCTTTTGATTTTATTAATTGCTTTAATAGACTTATTAACTTGATAAAATTTATTATTAACTGGTGTTTTATATGAATTATTAATATTTTTAACATCACTTCGGCGTTCACGATATCATTTTTTATTATTAATTTCACCAGCAAAATTAAAATTAAAATATCCAATCTTTAAATTATTAATAAAGCGTTTAATTTGTTGTAGTTTTTGAACTGTTGGTAATGTTAATTTAATACTAGACCTTATAATTATAGTTTAGATAATTATGCTCACCCATGAGAAGAAGAATATAAACATATTAGTAAAAAAACTTTTTATCCAACATTATTATTTTGATTAAAAGAACGATTACAAACAGATAATTCAATAAATATTACTTATCCAACTATTAATGACTTTTCTAAAATTGATTATAACGAATATATTAAACTTATTGTTCCGTTTGATAATGATACTATTTATTATGAAAATAATGTTTGAAAAACAAAACAAGGTGGCGATATACCATCAGATGTTATTAAAGACATTGATTTAAATAAAGATTATATTGATAAAGTTGATAATAAATATATTGTAAAAACATCACAAGATATTAATACAAAACAAGATAAATTAGTAAGTGGTACAAATATTAAAACTATTAATGGTAATTCATTATTAGGTAATGGTGATATTACTATTAGTAGTGAAAGTAAATGAGAAGTAGTTGATACGAGTGATTTTATACCAAGTATACCACACTATTTTATTAAAGGTTTTGATAAAACAAAATATCAATATAAATTATGATTAATTTATAATTATCAACAGAATGATACTTTAACCACTTCTATTGAAACACCTTTAAATTATAACGGTAGTGTTGAATGAACAAGATATATTCCGACACAAGATAATAATTTAATTGTAAGTATACATCCTGAAAGTGGAAAAATATTTTTTGTAAATTTTCCTAAGGGTCTAATTCAAAATATAATACTTTATAAAAAATTAGGAATTTAAAAATTAAAAGAAAATTGGTGAGTTAATAATGAAACAAGATAAAACAACTTGATTAAAAGGTGCCTTACCTTGAAATTGATTTAAAAAAGATCCTATTCCTACCTCAAATTGAACTCATAAAGATATTAGAGAATGAGAAAGAAATATAAAATTCGTAGTTGAGTAGTTGGATTTTATACATTGATATTTTTAGCATTAAATTGTTGATTAGAATATGGCATGATTAATGCAATAAAAGATAATATTAATTGATATAATTATGGTCAATATTGAGGTAATGGCATTGCTATTTTATTAACACCTTTATTTACACATGGAATTCAAGGCATATTTGTTGCTAGTAGTAAACCGAAAGTAGATATGAAAATTGATATACCACGATTAAAAATATCTAAAATGGGATTAGTATTTACAATATTACCTTTAATTACTTTAATAATTTCTTTAATTATCATTTGAATTGATAAATCAAAATGAAAAAAAGACCATTTAAGACATTGTTTAGATTGTCGGATTAATCCGCGAGTTATTCAGCCAAGAATAGCAAAACAATGAAATAATTTAGATGGTATAACAGAAGAAAAATTAAAAAATATACAAGATGAAAATACTAAAAAACAAGATGAAAATAAACAAGAATTAAATTTAAAATAGACTATATATAGGGGCGGCTGATATTTTTGGGTGGTTATATAGTTTAATTTATAAATTATTTTGTTCTGAAAGGATAGATGGCCACTGTTTGAGTAAGAATAAGAAAGGAATTAAATAAAATGAATGAAACATTAATGATTGCTTTACTTGTATTAGCTGGTGCTGGTGGAATGGGTAGTCTTGGGATTCTTGGTTTATCTGCTAAAAAAATTAAAAAATATAAAGCAGAAATTAGGGAATTGAGAACTGCCGTTATTGCTCATGAAAAACATTTACGAGGACCTGATTACGCAACAGAATTAGCATTAAAAACAGGACAAATTAAAAATGTTAAAAAACAAGTAAAAGTAAATGACAAAAAACAAGCACAAAAAGATGCTATTCAAAAACTAACAAATAGTATTTAAAAAAATAACCTTAATTGGTTATTTTTTATTTTTATTTATTGTGTTTTATATAATAATTAATAAGATATTCTATTCGTTGTGAATAAGTAAATCCATTAAATTCATTTCATATTTCTTCTTGTTCTGTATTTAAATAAATATTAACATTCCGAATTTTACAAGAATAATATTTTCCTGTTTTTTGATTATATGAATGTTTCATAATTATTTACCGTCATAATTAGCAATAATAATTGCATCTCGTAAATGATTACTTATTTTATCATTATTATATTTTCAACCTTTACCATATTCATAAGTTAAATTAATATCTTTATCAAATTCTCAAATACAACTATCATTATATTTACTTAAATTCTCAATATTTTTAACAACTGATTTAGTGTTTTTTGGTGATACTCAATTAATAAAATATTTGTAAACATATAATGCTCCTAATAATCTTAATAAATCATCTCTATCTTTACTTGCATTAGCAGATGTATATAAACAATCTTCAATATTAATTTTTTCTTCATAATCAAACAATTTATCATTAATAAATTCATATTGTTCTTTTCAATTTTTATTTGTAAATTCTAATTTTTCAATTAATTTATTATCTTTATAAATAACAATAGCGGTAGTACCTGTTCCTGATGGGTCAATACCTATTTTTATCAAGTGGCTCATTCCTCATCGTTGTTATTATTAATTGTTGGCACTACATTTGATATATCTTCTTCTTTAACTACATTATTATCTGTCACACTACTTCTTCGCTTGATATATTTTCATTACTAATTTGACCCTTATTTATGCTTATATTGCTATCATTATCAATATAAATCTTTTCACCATTAGTTGTAATAACTGCTTGGTCTGACTTATATGCTTGTTGTAATTCAACCGACATAATACCCCATTTTCTTAATAAACTAGTTAATACTGTTTTAAGAGCCATTTCATCAAAACTAGCAATATAAAATGATTTATTTTTTGCATAAGTTTTAGAATATTTCATAAAATGATTTTCCATTTGTTCTTTTGTCATATATAAAGTTTTTTCAAAACCATTAACCATTTTAAAATATGCTACATAACCTATAATTGGTAATTTTTCTCGTTCATCTTCATTTTGAATTCAATTAAAAGTAGTACCTTTTAAACGATCATAATTTATTAATTCACCATCTTTGACATCAGATACTGACATATCTAAATATTGACCACTTCTTTGTGCTAATTGAATATAACCTTTATAACCCATTTGAAATTGAGCTTGATTAATTCATTCTTGCACTTCACAACCATTAATAATCCTTGTTATTTTAGTATTATAAGGAACTACATAAGCATAACCAAATTGTCTTTCCATTGGTAAATTTAATAATACACCTTGATAACAAGCAGTCATAATTGTTTTTGGATCTGCTTTTTGTAATAATTCATTACTATTTGATATTGCAACTATATTACTTTTAAATCTTGCAATTTCATTTTCATTAGAAAATTTACTTTTTATTCATTCTGTTGCTTTATCTGTTCTTAAAAATTCAACAATATTTGCCATATTATTTTTCTCCTTTATTTATTTTAAAATTAATACCTTTAACACCAATTAAATTAATATCCTTATTACTGTCTTATTGTTCTTTAATTTCGTTTTTAACAATTTGTTCATCAACAATTAAATAATTTTTAATTAAATTAATAAGTTCTAATTTATCAGCATTTTGTAAAAAATTATCATTAACACCTAAAATATCAATATATTTAACTAATAATTTTTCTTTAATTAAATTAATACCAACTTTTTTTAATTGTTTTGGATCAAGAAAATTATCAATTTTCTCAATTTCTTCCATAACTCGTACTTGTTCATCTTGAATTTGATCAATATCTAGACCCATATTTTCATTTAAATTATTTGCCTGTTCTATTAATTCTTGTTTTTTTAATTCTTGTTGTTTAAATAATTCTTGTTGTTTTATTAATCGAGCTTGAATTATATTATTTTTAATTTCATTTTTATTATTTTGCATTACTTTTTCAAAATTAATAATACTATTTCTAATTTGATTTAAATCATCTTTAAAAGCTTTAATTAATTCTAATAGTTCTTTAAAAACAATATCAATTTTACTAATAGCACTTGGCATATCTTTTAAGTGAACATTTTCATAATTATTTAAAGCTCAATGATTACTATGTCGATAAATAAAATCTGCTAATTCTTGGCCATAATTATTAATTCAATTTTTAATCGATAATGCTTTTAAACTTAATTCTTTAAAATCATTTCCTTTTAAATAAAACGGATAAGTAATATTTTTAACTTCATTATTTAATTTTAAATCTGCCATAATTAAATTTCCTCTAATTCCATTTCATTAATTAAATTATCAATATATTCATATGCATTATCTTCTGAATGACATTATTCTAATGCCATATTAAATAAATCTTCTTCAGTATAAACATAACCATTTTCATCTTTTCACATATTATTCAACTCCTTTTCATTTAATATTTTCATTTTCTAAATCAATAATTGTAGTTTTACAATAATTTAAATTTTCAGAATAAATTCTTGCCTCATCAAATTTATAAAAATATGTAGTATTTAAACTATATTTATCTTTTGTTACTAATAAGTATCTTTTATTCATAATTTATCACCTCGTAATCCGCTTCTTCATCTTCTAAATAATCACCAATTAAACCTTTAACTTTATCAATTTCATATCATTTGCAATTTAAATTAAAATCTATTGGTAATTCAATATTACCTACGTGTAGTTCTTCATTACCAAATTTAAGATATAAATTTAACTCTCAATTACCTAAATAATCACGATTAATTTGTGCATAAATAATATCTTTATTTGTAATTTTTAATGCTTTATTACATATCATTTTTAATTCCTCCTATTTTTAAACTCGTTGGTACTCACTCCCAAGTGAAAGTGCCAAGCGAGAATTAGTTATATATAAATTAAGTTATTTATTTACTACGCCACTCGCTTCACTGCGGGTGAGCAGTGGCGGTATATTATATAATCGACAGTTGTTTTTTCTTTGTGGAGCCAGAGAATTCTCTCTCTTCATCCGCACCATTTCAGGTCAAAGCGTTCAGTTTTTAAAATAAATTCACTCGCATCTTGAAGAGCCTAATGCTGACTTTGTGGTTTTTATTAAACCGCCGTCACTTCTAAGAAGTAATATCTATCGCAAATTTATTTGTAAAGTCACTATCTCTTTTTTTATTGTCGTTTGATATTAACCATGGACTTATCACGACTATCGCTTAGTTATAAAACCAGCGCCGATTTACTTTTTTCCTCATACACTATTTCAGTACTTGCCTCGGATGGCTGTGGGAATGAGTTAATACTCATGTTCTTATGGAAGCGCTTAGTTATTTAAAATAACTGTCCCACTCTGCATTAAGTTGTTTTATAAAATCAAAATTTTAAAGAACAAGTTTTATCATCAAAGATAATTTTTGAATTTTCTAAGCGTTTATAAAACCTCTTTTGTTTTTTATCTTTTATGCGATTTAATAAATCTTTATGATTTTCACAAGTTCATAAAACTTTATTTGATACAAATTCTTCGGTAATGAATGATATTGCTTTATAGCAGTTATCAATATCGCAAATTTGTTCTTGCTTATTATTTTTCATTACTCATTCCTTTCTTTGATATTATTTTTTTATTTATTAGCCAAATTAATTAATTAATTGAAACAGAGAAAGGGCAACACCTTAAATAAGGGGAGAAAAAACAGGTACACTTTGTAAAGATTTCTAAGATATTTAATAAATGTATAAAAAACTTAAAGAGAATATCAAAAAGTTGTAATAAAAAGTTTCTATTTTAAGAATTTAAGATGCTGTCCTTTCTCTGAATCAATTAATAATTATGGGTTTACAAATAAAAAAACAACCCTTTTTATTTAACAAGAGTTGTTTTTTGCCGCTTCATCGTACTTATACATAAATAATTTATTTTATTTTGTAATTATGCATTTTCTAATTTTAATTTATTAGTTTTATTTGTAAAACAAAATAATCAACTAATAAAATAATTAAATCACTAAATAATATAACTAGAAATAAACCTAAATAAATATCTGCCATTTAACAATCACCACTTTCTATATTTAACATATAATTTTTTACTTGTTCTACTAATAATTTAAAATGTTGTTCTTGCATAACACCAATATCAATAACATTATGACTAAGATACAATTTAATTGCTTTTCTTAACATAAATAATGGTATTTTTGTAGGTAAACATTGATGAATAACATTAACTAAATATTCTAATCGTTGTTTATATAATTTAGTTTGTTTTTCATTGTTTAACCTAGAATAATATTGATTAATTAAAACAACATTTTCATTAACACAGTTTCAACAATAAGTAAAACCAATTTCTCAAACAGTATCATTAACACAAACCATACATAACTGTTGTTTCATATTAACTATTGCTTTCTGTTATTGCTGAACTATTAGAATATTTATTAATAAAATCTTGTTCGTTATAATTTTCTTCATAAGGCAATATTTTTGATACTTTTTTTTGATACTTTACCATTTAAAACCAATTTCTACATTGTAAAAACTACCTTCAATCATTTCGGGCAAACTATTTTGAAAATCACTATCTTTGCGAACTCATTTATCTTGATATTCTTTACCAACTATTTTTTTACCTTCAACTCGTAAAAATGTATAAACATCATAATAGACATCTTTATTTGACTTATCTTTTATAATTTGATTAAACTTAATTTCACTTAAATAAACTTTAAACATAATTAAAATTTTCCTTTCATTTCTAATATTAGAAATAAAGGTTTCATATAGTTTAAAACTTTAAATAATTATAAATGCTAAAAATAAATTAAAAATAATTAAAAAATATAATTAAAAATTAATGTAAATATATTATTCCAAAATAAAAACATTTACCTATATTTAAAGTTTCGTAGAGGGAAACCTTTATTGGTTTGAATACATTAAACATTTGAATAAATGCTTTTTTTATTCTTAATTTATATTATATTTTTTGTTTTTTAATTTTCAATCTACTATATATTTTATTTATTAAAATTAATATTTTAAATTAAGTTTATGATTTTCTTTATATATATTTTTATTTCTTAATAATTCTTTATGAAATAAGCAAATTGTATCAAATTGCATTTTAGATATTGATTTTGCATTTTTATTTCTTTCAAAATTAATTATTTTTTCAATAAAATTATCAATATTATAATAAAATATTTGCGAATTATTTCCTGCATTTGTTATTCTAATTTTTTTCTTTATTTTTTAAAATAACAATATTTTTAATATTTTTAAAAGGAATAATATAGGAATTATCTTTATTTCATTTTATTAATAAGTTTTTATAATTTTTAATATGCGTTTTATTTTGATATCCAGGATTATAATAATTATTTTTAGTTTTTGTTTCTAAATTTAAAATAGTTAGAAATTTATTTTCAGCATTTCCATAAACTATACTATTATCTAAATCGTGTCATTTTGTTTCAATTATATATAAAAATTTTCTTGTCAATAATATATGATCTATCTGAGAAACATAATCAATTTTATTAAAATCACTAGGTAAATATAAATCATTTATTAAATCAAATTCTATTTTTTCTTTATTTAATTCATTTATTAATTTATTATTAACATAATTTTCTCCAAATATTCCTTTTTTCTATATTTTGTTTTATTTTTTAAATAAATTTTTGAAAAAAAAACAAATAATACTAGTTAAAACAAATGAAAAAAAATAAAACTATTAATAAAATACCCAAAATCATATTTAATTTTCCTCACAATATTATAAATATAAAACCATATTTATATTATATTTTTAATTTTAATATTGTCAATCTCACTTTCTCCCGTTATGCTAGTTAATAAAAAAGAATTTTACAATTATTATTGTAACTCATTCATTACAACAAGCTGCGCGAATTTCTGATTATACTGCATTTTTTTGAATGGGACAGTTAATTGAATATAATAAAACCGCCTTATTATTTTCCCATACGCAAGAAACAAAAACAGAAGATTATATTACAGGACGTTTTGGTTAAAACCGATAAAAGATATGATAAAATATAATTGTCCGCAAAGACAGTTTTCTACGTTTATTATAACGTTAAGGTGTGTTTGGGGTTATTAACCGCTATATAAATCAATAACCTCTATACCCAAGCACTTAAAGCGGTTCAGAGTTATTTTAAAAACCAAATCAAAACTAACACTTGTTGTTAGTTTTTTCATTTAAAAAAGTAGATTATTAAGTAAAAATTAGTTATATTTATAATGAGATTAGGGAGGTTTAATTGGTGAAAAAAAGTCATTTTAATTGTTGGACCAACTGCAAGTGGTAAAACCGATTTATCAATTAAGGTTGCCCAACAATTTATGGGAGAATGTGTTAATGCTGATGCAACACAAATTTTTAATGGGTTGAATCTTGCAACCAATAAAATAACTCCCGCTGAGCAAGTGGGGAATTCCGCATCATTTATTATCAATAATTGATTTAAATGATAGTTATTCCATTAATACTTATCAAGAACAAGGACGAGTTGTTTTTAGAGCAACTTTGAGCAAGCAATAAACTACCAATTGTTGTTGGTGGGAGTGGATTATATATTAATGCTTTATTAAAAAATTACCAGTTTTCTAACCAAGGGGCGTGATTTAGCAAAAGTAAAAAAATATGAACAGGACTCAAACCAAGTCTTATGGGAAAGATTAGCAGCAATTGATCCGCAAGAAAGTACTAAAATTCATCCCAATAATCGTAAACGAGTTTGACGAGCGTTAGAATATTACTTTCAAACCGGAACTTTAAAAATCAAGGAATGACCAAACGCATCATGATTGGTATGTTGAGCCATATATTATTGGATTATTACCAGATAAAGCAGAACTTTATCAACATATTGCTGATCGTGTTTTAAGTTTAACGGAACGAGGAATATTTGATGAGGTTAAAGCAGCATATGAATATTGTAACTATGATATAACTAAACAAAGCATGAAGATTATTGGTTGTCCAGAAATTGTCCAGTATTTAAAAGGAGAAATTACATATGAAGCAACGTTTAGCGGCAATGGTACAAGCTAATAAAATTTATGCAAAAAAAACAAATTACATGATTTAAACATCAATTAACAAATGTTCATTGATATCCATTTCACTATTCACAATTTGAGGATGTTTGTCACCAGATTATCCTTGATTTACAAAATAGTCATTATTTAAAATAGGAGGCCCCCGTATGAAAATTCCATCAGATTTACAATCATTTGCAGAAATGGTTTCAAACAAAACGCCATCAAAATAAAAACTAATGAACAAATGCGAAAAGATTGTTATGTTTTCGAAAAAAACAAAGTTAGCAGTTGGAAAAGAGCAAGGATGACGAAGAAAAAAACAAAAACCTTAAAAAAGAATATCAAGAAGAAGTCCGTCACTATTATTTAAATGCAAATCATTTTTTTATTTTAACATTTAATTTATTAAATAACATTGCCGCAGTTGTTACTGCTCATGCTCCTTCAGCAACCAATTTTACAATTTTCAAATAAAAATAAAATTGTTTCAGCAATTTCGGCTTATGATACAAGGATAAACATCATCAACATATTTATTTAAAATATTAAAGGTAATATCCCCAGTTTGCTTAACCGCAATCCCATCGGCAATTGATAATTTACCGTGGAACTGAAAACGATTTATTGGTTTTCCTTGCTTCATAATAACTCGGAACATTTTGACTTTGCACACCGATTAATTTACAATTGGTATTTACAGCTTTGACATAGCTTGCAATTCCTGAAAGAATTCCCCCCGCCAATTGGGGATGAGAATATAATCAACATCTTTCAATTCTTCTAATATTTCTATTGCAATTGTTCCCTGACCAATAATAACATCGAGATCATTAAAAGCATGGACAAATACTTTATCTTCTGCTTTTGCAATCTCTAACGCTTTTTTATTGGCATCGTCAAAAAAATCACCATGCAAAATCACTTCTACACCATAATTTTTAGTTGCATTAATTTTACTAATTGGAGCTGTTTTTGGCATCACAATTGTTGCTGGAACATTTAATAAATTAGCTGCAAAACTAACTCCTTGGGAATGATTTCCAGCGCTTGCCGCAACAACGCCCTTTTTAATTGTTGCTGGCTCAAGAGCCATCATTTTTGACAAGGCCCCCGTAATTTAAATGAGCCTGCACGTTGTAAGTTTTCTAATTTTAAATAGACATCATTATCAGTAATATTACTTAATTTCGGTTGCATAAATTACTGGAGTTTTAATGATATGATTTTTTAATTTTGTTATATGTACTTTCAATTTGTTCTCTTGAAATATCATATTCCATTATTGTTCCTTCTTTCTTTGAATTTGTTTGGACCTAATTTAATTATAGACAAAAAAAATAAAAAAAATATTCTAAATTTTTTCGATTCCTTTAAAAATATTTCGCTTAACTTTAATATCTGCTATCGCCCATACCCACCAGGGCCTTGGCCGGGACCCATTCCCGATCCTGGTAAAAAATTTTTAACTCTTTTGAATTTGTTTTTTTCGTAATTTTCGGTTTGTTGTCATATTGGGTGGCAAAAGTAATATTTAATTTTTGTAGTAAGAAGTCAAATGAAAACCCAACTTCACTAATTTTTGTAATCTTAATTCGTTTCTTTAAAGCATATTGCGTAACATAATATAAATGCAACGGTGAATTTAAAACAAAAATTTAAATAATTATTGGCCTTGTCATATCAATTTGGCACCCTATTAGAATTAAAATAGCTCATCATCGCCGGTGGATTATTAGTAACAAGATAATAACTGTTTTTTAATATTAAAAGCCGCTAATTGACCGCTATAAATTTGGGTCCCATTCATTACCATTGTAAATTCATCAATATATTCTTTAATTTCATCTAGTAAATGCGATGAAAAAAAAGACTGTTTTTCCTCGTAAGGTTAATTGTTTTAAATAAAAAATAATTTTTTTTCGATTATTAATATCTAATCCAGCTTCAGGTTCATCTAAAATTAAAATATCTGGATCATGGATAATTCCTTGAATAATCATAACTCGTTTTTTTCATTCCTGATGAAAAATAATTAACATCTTTATCACGGTGTTCTCAAATTTCTAAGGACTTCATTAAGTATTCAATTCGCTCACGTAAATATCTTCCTCGTAAACCATTTGTTTTCCCCATATATTTTAAAAAAATTATAAGAACTAATGTTTTCTGGAAAAGTAATAAATTCTGGAACATAACCAATTATTTTTTTCATCCCAACTTTGGTTGCTTTTTTTCCAAAAATATAAATATCACCCTTAAAACCTTTTAATCCACCAATTAAAGATTTAATAAAAACGGTTTTTCCACTCCCGGAAGCTCCTAAAATTGCATGCAATTTACCCCGTCCAACATTAAAAATTAAAAGGACCAACAATACTATTTTTAAATTTTTTGGTAAAATTTCGTGATGAAATTGCAACTTCACTAACTACTAATGCATTATTATTCATTTTTGAGCATCCCCTTTCACCTTTTAAGTAATATTTTTTACGACGTAAGATTAAATAAGAACATATTAAGAAAACCCCAGATAAAGCTAAATAAATGTATTGAATTAAACTAATGTTTAAGAATGGCGCTGGGTTAACATCAATTTTCTTATCATCTCCTAAGGATAACCGGGAAATCTTGATAACTCATTAAATAGTTATTTTGAACTTCCAAAGTCAATGTTACTTCGCTGTAATGGTTCAAATCAATATGGGTGTGAAGTTTAAACGAAGCAGTTCAAATTTGGTTTTCAATGTTCAATGATATTAAACTTCGAAATTAACCCATAAGTGTTCATTAAATCATCATATTTAATTCACTCAGAGGTACTTTTTATTGGTTGTTCTTCAAGTAATTTATAGTCCATTATTTTCTTTTAAAAGATCAATTTCAATTTCACGAAGAACAAAAAGGGTTGGAATATCAAAATAATCTAAGATTCATTCTCTAAAATCACCACTATTGTTGTAATCTGACAATTGTCCTTTATATTCATTATTGTATTCTTGTGTAAAAACATACGTTGGATTAAATGCATTTCCTTCTGATAATTTCCGATCAACTGATACTAATTTACTATCACCCGGAGCTGATAAACTATAATATGAAGTTTCACGATTAAAATAAAATAACGATGATGCTCCACTATAAAGATTCATACTAATATAAGGTTGTCATGAATGATCTGCTTTTAAAACAACTTTCATATAATCTGCAAGTTCTTTTTGGATTGGGTCATTTTGGTCTAATTCTTGCTCTAATTTAAAAAAAATAATCTGTTGCAAAATTAACTTTCATTGAGACATCTTTCCCAGTCGCTGATCCAACATTAAGGATAATTGTTTTTAAGATCTTGAAGTTTACTATCATAAAGATACCTTGTTGATGAATCTCATACTTTAAGGGTTTTAATTTCAAATTCTTCTTCCTTTGGAACAGTTAACCCTAAACTTTTATAAAATTCTAATCGACAAACTCGTAATGTTGGATCACTAGTAATATCTTTATAATCATCATTTTTAAAGACTGTATTTAAATTATTATAACTTCATTGATCATAAAAGTTTCAAATCGCATTTGTTAAATGGGGGATATTTAATTAAATCCTTTTTAAGATTCTTTTTAAAATTAATCGTACTTTTAATAATTGGAACTGGGATAGTTTTGAGTAATACTATCATTAGCAAATGATAATTCAACTGTTTTTGCTAAACTCATAATTAATGAATATGGCATCCCACCAACTAAAAACAAACTACAGAAAATAACAACAATTATTAAAACAACTTGTGAGTTTAAAAATGTTACCGCAAATAAAATCCCACTTGAAGCAAAAAATGATAATGTCATTAAATAAAGAAATAATTTTAGTAATAAGTTTTGATAAACGCGCAAATATTCAGGATTCTTATTAAATATATTGCCTAAATAACCA
>NZ_OU953854.1:475071-550893 GCF_918697755.1 Spiroplasma endosymbiont of Phyllotreta cruciferae | reverse complement strand
GCTTTTTAGTACAATGTCAACAAGTTTATTTATTGCCTTATATTTTATTACACATCAACAAGGAATATCATCAATTATGGAAATTCAAGCAAAATATATTCCGCATCCATTTTTAACAATTACCTTTTTATTAATTTCATTAGGATTATTATTTGCTGGGATTTTTGATTTATCACGGGTTCGAATTGAAACAAACAATTATATTTCACATTTAATGCGTGGTAATCATACGATTCCCCATTTCTTGATTGATAATTATAAAAAAATGACAGTTCGTAGTATTATTTTAAATTGATTAGCATTTCCAACGTATTTCTTTGGGGGAATTGTTTTAGGAATTCTTTATGGTTTTCAGCAACATTCTGGCGAAGAATTCCGATTTGGATTTTGAAGTTGGGGAATTGTTGATGATTTAACAGCGGCAATTACGATTACAATTGCAATTTTAATCGCAACATTAGGAATTCATATTGCTAATATTGTTTTAACAAAAAAACGTAAAGCAAATATTATTGGTTATTATGGATATGAAATTGTTTAAACCAGAAGAATTAGCAGCCTTGAAGAAAAAAACCAATCGGATTTGTTTAGTTATTTTCATTATTTTTCTAATTATTTTAACGCTAGTAATTTCAATTCCATGATTAATTGTACGTCGTCGTAAACGACGTGGTGAACCAATCTTTGGTCGTTTATTTAACCGTAATTAAGAATTGTTTTAAAAACAATTCTTTTTTATTTAAAATTATTTTTATAATTATTAATAAAGAAGCGAGGATTATAATGATTGAACATTTATATGTACATATTCCTTTTTGTGACCATATTTGCTTTTTATTGCGATTTTTTCAAAATTAAGAAATCACGTGATGAAATGGTTGATGAATATTTACTGTCGTTAGAACAAGAAATTTCACAATCACAGCCACCATTTAAATTAAAAACAATTTATTTGGGGGGAGGAACACCGAATAGTTTAGATGATAAACAATTAGAAAAATTATTACAATTGTTGCAAAAAATTAATCAAACAGCAGTTGTTGAATATACCATTGAGTTAAATCCTGAGAAAATTACAAAAAGTCAATTGCAACTTTTAAAAAATTATCATGTTAATCGGTTATCAATTGGAGTTCAAACATTTAACGATCAGTTATTAAAAAAAATTAATCGCCATCATAGTGTTGCTGATGTCGTTGCTAGTTATAATTCAGCACGAGACAAAGGATTTGATAATATTTCTTTTGATATAATTTATAACTTGTTTGATCAAACAACAGATGATATTCAACAAGACTTAATAATGGTTAAACAATTACAACCTGATCATATTAGTTGGTATTCATTAATTTTAAAAGAAAATTCTTATTGAGGAAAAACGAAAGTAAAATTACCAGATTATGATATTGCCTTTGACGAAATTATTAATGCCGCTCTTAAAAAAATGGGTTATGTTCGTTATGAAATTTCAAATTATACCAATAATAATAAGAAATCACAGCATAATTTAGGCTATTGAACTAATAAATCATTTTGATTATTTGGACCAGGCGCCGCTGGTTTTATTAATGAAGATGGTTATTATTTATTAGAAAACACCCGGAAATATGCAAATTGAACACAGCAGAAAACAGAAATATTATTAGCAGATTATTATTTTCAAATTTTAATGATGGGATTACGAGTTTTAGAGGGTATTAATTTAGCAACAGTAAAAGATGCTCAAGCAGCAATAACTTATTATGAAACTAAAATTGCCGATGAAGTTGCAAAAAATAATTTGGTTTTTGAGAATAATCATTTACGTTGTACAAAACAAGGATTAAATATTCTAAATGATATTTTAGTTAATATTATGGAATAAATTTTATGTTATGATATGAGTATCAAGGCCTTTAGAAGGGATAGGAAAATAAAATGGAAATAGATGTTATTAAATTACAAGAAAAATATTTTTCAGAAGCATTACCAAAAATTCAAGATATTATTCAAATTCCATCGGTACGTAGTGCAACACAACCAAGTGCTCCATTTAGAATAGGAACAAAAGCTGTTTTAGATTATGCCATTAAATTAGCACAAGAATTAGGTTTTAAAACTTATCAGGATCCCGAAAATAGTTATGGTTATTTTGAATATGGTACGGGTGCAGAAATCTTTGCTATTTTAGGACATTTAGATGTGGTTCCGGCTGGTGATCTTAAAAAATGAGATTTTGACCCATTTCAAGCGCAGATTAAAGATGGAAAATTATTAGGTCGTGGCTCATTTGATGATAAAGGACCAACCATTATCAATTTATATGCTTTAAAATATTTAAAAGACCATAATTACCAACCAGATTATTGTATTCGTTTAATTTTCGGTTTAACAGAATAAACTGATTGAGCGTCAATTGAAGCATATATGGCAATTGAAGGAACCCCTTCTGCGCTAGGTTATACTCCAGATGGTGAATTTCCAGTTGTATATGCAGAAAAAGGAATTATTAATGCCGATATTATTGGTAAAGGGGAAAAATTTGTTTTATTAGGTGGTGAGGCATATAATTGTGTGACTGATGTTGTTCGTTATCAATGACCATATCTTACAGAAATTAAAGCTAAATTAGATCAAAACCAAATTGAAACAGCTCTTGAAAATGATTGATTAATTGTGAAGGGGAAAGCATCACACAGAAGTTTACCTGAACGAGGAATTAATGCAGCATTAGCAACATTGGCAACATATGCTGAGTTAACAACTGATTCACCAATTGCTAATTTTGTAAAAAACAATTATACAATGATTTTAATTTTAGTCAGATTTTTTCAACAATGAAGGATGAAACTGGTTTATTGATTGTTAACAATGGAATTGTTGAGATTAATGCTGAAAAAACGCGTTTAACATTAAATATGCGAGTACCAATTTCATATCGGTTAAAAGATGTTGAAGAGCCATTAACGGGTGAGTTATCAAATTATCATTTACAATTAACAATTATTTCTTGAGAAAAACCAATTCATGTGCCAATTGATAGTACGATTATTAAGAATATTATGCGGGTTTATCGTGATGTTACTGGGGATCAGGATGCAAAACCAGTTGCAATTGGTGGAGTAACTTATGCAAAGGCAATGCCAAATTGTGTTGCTTTTGGTGCTGAATTTGATATTAATGAATCAACAATGCATGCATATAATGAGTATGTTAAAATTAGTGATTTACAAAAAATGTTAGAAATTTATACAAAGGAAATTCCATTGTTGACAACAAAATAATATTTTAGCAATTAAAAAAGTTTTAATAAATATCTTTATAAAAGATATTTATTAAAACTTTTTATTATTACATTAATTTTAGCAAGACGTTGAGCAATTGATGGTTGTCCTTTTGCTCAGAAAATAATAACGAAGATTGTTCCAATAATTGTTACCATTAAAATTAATTGTAATAAGGAACATAATCCATAAACAAATTTTCCTTTGCGAGTATTTGGACAATCAATTCCAAAAATCAGTGTTCCAACAGGATTCGCATTAAAAATTCACAGAATCACATTTAATAAACAAAACAAAATGTTGAAAAGTGATGACAGCATTCTTTTGGCCATAAAATTGACTTCCTTCATAATAAAGATAGTTAATACATACAACTATTATACTATGGAATTTTAAAAAATTTTTGGGTTAAGTTGATTGAACATAGTTATTCAAGTTAATGCTAACTAACAGATAAGTTCTTAATTGTTTCCTTTCAATTTGTGATATAATAAATGCATTGAATTCTTTGGGGGATATAATAATTAAGTTAGAAAACTTGCGAGATAATGATAAAATAACTGATGAAAATAATGAACAAAATAATAAAAATGATGTTAAACGTCATTATGAATATTGAATTAAATTTAAAGATGATTATTTGAGTATTTATGTGAAATAATTAAACTTGGGAAAATTACTTCTTTTTGTTGTAATAACTGTCATCAGGAAAAAGATATTGATGATTTAAATTTTGGTCGCATTTAAAAGATTGGGGTATGAAAATATCCAAAGAAATTGAATAAGAATAATAAATTAAACCATTTACTAAAATGGTTTTTTTTATTTGTAAAACCAAAATTATTAATTAATTGATCCAGAGAAAGGATAGCATCTTAAATATTTCTAATAAAAACTTTATAACAACTTTTTGATACCCTCTTTAAGTTGTTTACACATTTATAAATATCTCAGAAAATCTTTACAAAATGTCTTCTGTTTTTTCTCATCATTTAAGGTGTTGTCCTTTCTCTGTTTCAGTTAATTATTTTATTAAATAAAACTTAATATTTTATAAATTAGGCGGTCTAGCCCAACGGTAATCAGTCCGGAAATAATAGACGCTTTAACAAGCGATAGTCGTGATAAGTCCAAGGTTAATATCGAACGACAATAAAAAATAGAGATAGTAACTTTATAAATAAATTTGCGTTATAGCATTAGGCTCTTCAAGATGCAAGTAGATTTATTTTAAAAACTGAACGCTTTGACCTGAAATGGTGCGGATGAAGAGAGAGAAAACTCTATGGCTCCCAACTATAAAAACAACTACACTTTGTAGTACTTTGTAGTTGTTTTATCTTAATTATCATAATTAACAATTTTAAATAAGAGAGGATGAAATATAATGGGAAAAATAAATAATGCAAAAAATAGGAACATTTTAATATATGTATTTTGATGAAACAGGTCTTAGAAAAAAGATTTGAAATGCAAAATATAGTGATGAATTTATTATTAATTGTCTAAAAGAATTATTTTAGTAATTTAACCAGTATGAAAATAGAAGAAAAATATAATTTACCTAATGGAACTTTTAGAGATTGAAATTCAAGATTTAAATATGGTAAAAGTTATCGTTTTTATTGTGAAGGTGGAATTTGTGATCAATTAAAAGGAATAATAAATTTAAAAGATTATATCTGTCTCGATTTAGATAGACCAAACAAAAGTAAATATACTGGTAAATATAATCAAATTAAAAATATGTATTTACAAGGATATAAATATAAAGAAATAACTAAAAAATTAGCTGTACACGACTCTATTATTACACATGTTATTAAAAGATTTAATTTACCTATAATAAGACCTGAATATCATACATTAGATTTTATGTGGTAATTTATTATGAAAAAGTTAAATAAAAAAACTATTAATAAATTAAATCAATTAATGCTTAAAAGTTATGCAGTCTCATTTGAAGATATGACTGATGAAAATTGAGCATTAGGAAAAAAGAATTAGGAGGAATTAAATTATGAATAAGAAGATAACAATATAAATGACAAAGAGATGAATAATAATGATGAATTTAAAAGATTTATTAAATGAAATGTTTGATAATTATCCAGATTGTTATAAAGATTATGGTTTAGCAATTATGGATCGTTATGAAATTGAAGTTGCAAAGAAAAAATTAACTCCTGAAGAAATTGATAATCAATTAATTGGTATTAAAGGTATAAAAATTAAAATTAAAGGAGATAAATAACATGGTAAATGAATTACAACAATATATTAAAGGTGCCGTTATTAAATATGAGTTAAAAGTTAATGATAAATATTTAAAAGAAAATATTCTTGCTCTTGAAGAATTAAAAATGAAAAATAGACAAAATTATATGTCATTAGTTTCTAATGCAGATAATGCAAAATTACAGCATTAGGAATTATTAAATTAAGTAATAAAGGATTAATTTTTAGTAAAGATTTTAATATTATTCCATTTAAAAATAAATTAACAACAATTATTGATAGTAAAGTTTATTGTAAAAAAATTGAAGAAGCTGGATATAGTCCAAGAAAAGCAATTATATTTAAAGGCGAAAAATTGAGTGAGACAGTTTAAATTCTTGTCCTAAAATACATGAAATTAATTTTAATGCTAATACTAGTGATTATAACGAAATAATTGGAACTTAAATGACCAAAAGCAATTGTTGAAGCTAAATTATATCGTAAATTAGCATTAGAAATGGGAATTGATATTTCTGATATTGATCTAGATGAAAAAGAAATTAAAGAAGATGGTAATTTTGATTATATCCCATTTACTGATATTACTGTCGCTAAAAATCAGGGGGCAGTCAGCGATGAACTACCTATTAATAATAATATTTTAGTACACCTACTCAATAATTAGCAGAAAAACCATATATTTATAACGATATTAATAATGTAGTAATAGAAGATGATATTTCTAATGTAGTACCGGTTGAAAATAATTTTGATCCTTACGCATGATAACTAACTTAGGCCAATTAATACATGGAGATTCATTAGAAATATTAAAAACTATCCCTAATAAAAGTATTGATTTAATATTAACTGATCAACCCTATTTTTATGAAAGTATAAGAAAAAACAAAATAATCTTAATGTAAAAAAAGATACTCTTTTATTGGAAAAGCGATAGTTAAAAATGCCATCGGTTTAGTTGAAATTAAATCTATTGAAAATATTAAATATGAAGAATATTTAAACGAATTTAAGAGAATTACAAAATATATGAATTGTTTAATTTGACTAAATATTGAACAAATAGATCAATATCTTCCTGTTATTCGTAAAAATAAATGAAGATGATATTTATTAAAATGAATTAAAACTAACCCTATTCCAAGAAATAATCCATATTATGAAGATACTGAATATTACTTATGAATTTTTGAATCAGGAGCTAAATATACTAGGTCTTATGAAAATTGCAAAACTACTTATTTTTATCCTATTGGTCAAGATGGTGATATTGATCATCCAACAGTTAAACCATTAGAAATGATTAAAGAACAATTATTTAAACATTCTCAGCCGGGTGATATTGTATTAGATTGTTTTTTAGGAAGTGGTACGACCACTGTTGCTTGTGAACAATTAAATCGACGTTGAATTGGTATGGAAATTAACGAAAAATATTATAAATTAGCAAAGGAGCGATTAAAATATGTCCAACCTAGTTTATTTGATTAAAATAAAATGTGATCAATGTCATAAAAATATTAATAGTGGAAATATCGTTGCTAAAAATAATAAAGTAATGCATTATCTATGTTATAAAAGGTTATTTAAAAATGAAATCAAAAAAATATCAAGTTGTAATTAGAAATATTAATGTTTATCTTAACAAAGAACAAGAAAAAATATGAAATGAATTACCTAGTCTATACACACATAGACAACGAGTACAGCATTTTATAAATTATTATATTGTCAATGAAAGTAAAAAAGATAATGAAAATGGTTAAAATGAATAATTATATTTTATGTTATAGTTCTGAAAAAGGTAATCGACCGTGTAAAACTCTACTTGGTGAATATATAACTGGTACTGATGTTGAAGATATAAATATTAATTCAACTGAATATTGAGAATATTTATTACTTACATACGGAAAAGAAAACTTAATTATATTAAAGAAAAAATAACCTTAATTGGTTATTTTTTATTTTTCTTTATTGTGTGTTATATAAAAGTTGATAAGATGTTCTATTCGTTGTTAATAAGTATTAAATTTTAATTCATTTCAAGCTTGTTCTTCACTTTTATTTAAATAAATATTAACATTCCGAATTTTACAAGAATAATATTTTCCTGTTTTTTGATTATATGAATGTTTCATAATTATTTACCGTCATAATTAGCAATAATAATTGCATCTCGTAAATGATTACTTATTTTATCATTATTATATTTTCAACCTTTACCATATTCATAAGTTAAATTAGTATCTTTATCAAATTCTCAAATACAACTATCATTATATTTACTTAAATTCTCAATATTTTTAACAACTGATTTAGTGTTTTTTGGTGATACTCAATTAATAAAATATTTGTAAACAGATAATGCTCCTAATAATCTTAATAAATCATCTCTATCTTTACTTGCATTAGCAGATGTATATAAACAATCTTCAATATTAATTTTTTCTTCATAATCAAACAATTTATCATTAATAAATTCATATTGTTCTTTTCAATTTTTATTTGTAAATTCTAATTTTTCAATTAATTTATTATCTTTATAAATAACAATAGCGGTAGTACCAGTTCCTGATGGGTCAATACCTATTTTTATCAAGTGGCTCATTCCTCATCGTTGTTATTATTAATTTTTGGCACTACATTTGATATATCTTCTTCTTTAACTACATTATTATCTGTCACAAAACTTCTTCACTTGATATATTTTCATTACTAATTTGGCCCTTATTTATGCTTATATTACTATCATTGTCAATATAAATTTTTTCATCATTAGTTGTAATAACTGCTTGATCTGATTTATATGCTTGTTGTAATTCAACAGACATAATACCTCATTTTCGCAATAAACTAGTTAATACAGTTTTAAGAGCCATTTCATCAAAACTAGCAATATAAAATGATTTATTTTTAGCATAGGTTTTAGAATATTTCATAAAATGATTTTCCATTTGTTCTTTGGTCATATATAATGTTTTTTCAAAACCATTAACCATTTTAAAATATGCTACATAACCTATAATTGGTAATTTTTCTCGTTCATCTTCATTTTGAATTCAATTAAAAGTAGTACCTTTTAAACGATCATAATTTATTAATTCACCATCTTTGACATCAGATACTGACATATCTAAATATTGACCACTTCTTTGTGCTAATTGAATATAACCTTTATAACCCATTTGAAATTGGGCTTGATTAATTCACTCTTGGATTTCACGACCATTAATAATTCTTGTTATTTTAGTATTATATGGAACGACATAAGCATAACCGAATTGTTTTTCCATAGGTAAATTTAATAAAACACCTTGATAACAAGCAGTCATAATTGTTTTTGGGTCTGCTTTTTGTAGTAATTCATTACTATTTGATATTGCAACTATATTACTTTTAAATCTTGCAATTTCATTTTCATTAGAAAATTTACTTTTTATTCAATCAGTTGCTTTATCTGTTCTTAAAAATTCAACAATATTTGCCATATTATTTTTCTCTTTTATTTATTTTAAAATTAATACCTTTAACACCAATTAAATTAATATCTTTATTACTATCTCATTGTTCTTTAATTTCATTTTTAACAATTTGCTCATCAATAGTTAAATAATTTTTAATTAAATTAATAAGTTCTAATTTATCAGCTTTTTCTAAAAAGTCATCATTAATACTAATAACTTCAATATCTTTAATTAATAATTTATTTTTACGAAAATTACTAGTAATAATTTTTAATTATTGCTCTTTTTTTGCTACACTTTTAATTTATAAAAATTGTTCTTTCTTATGAGTTTCAACAATTTCATTTTGTTTTTGAAATTGAATATTAATGACACTATTTTTTAAAGAATCATGATTATTCTTAATATTATTTTCTAAATTCAAAATATCTTTTCTAATAAAATTTAATTCATCTTTAAAATTTTTTATTAATTCTAATGGTTCTCTAAAAATATAATCAATTTTTGAAACTACTAGTTTTAAATCTTTTAGTGATTGTGATTTATATTCTCCATTTATTAATCAAGCTTGTTGTCGATATATAAATTCTGCTAATTCTTGCCCATTTTCATCAATTCATTTTTTAATTGTTAATGCTTTTAAACTTAATTCTTTAAAATTATTTCCTTTTAAATAAAAGGGATAAGTAATATTTTTAACTTCATTATTTAATTTTAAGTCTTTCATAATTAAATTTCCTCTAATTCCATTTCATTAATTAAATTATCAATATACTCATAAGCACTGTCTTCTGAGTGACGTTCTTCTAATGCAATATTAAATAAATCTTCTTCGGTATAAACTTTGCCATTTTCATCTTTTCACATATTATTCAACTCCTTTTCATTTAATATTTTCATTTTCTAAATCAATAATTGTAGTTTTACAATAATTTAAATTTTCAGAATAAATTCTTGCCTCATCAAATGTATAAAAATATGTAGTATTTAAACTATATTTATCTTTTGTTACTAAATAATAAGTATCTTTTATTCATAATTTATCACCTCGTAATCCGCTTCTTCATCTTCTAAATAATCACTAATTAAACCTTTAACTTTATCAATTTCATATCATTTGCAATTTAAATTAAAATCTATTGGTAATTCAATATTACCTACGTGTCGTTCTTCATTACCAAATTTAAGATATAAATTTAACTCTCAATTACCTAAATAATCACTATTAATTTGTGCATAAATAATATCTTTATTTGTAATTTTTAATGCTTTATTACATATCATTTTTAATTCCTCCTATTTTTAAACTCGTTGGTACTCACTCCCGAGTGAAAGTGCCAAGCGAGAATTAGTTATATATAAATTAAGTTATTTATTTACTAGGCCACTCGCTTCACTGGGGGTGAGCGGTGGCGGTATATTGTTTGTTTAATAATCGACAGTTGTTTTTATAAGGTAATGCCAGAGAGTTTTCTCTCTCTTCATCCGCACCATTTCAGGTCAAAACGTTCAGTTTTTAAAATAAATTCACTCGCACCTTGAAGAGCCTAATGCTGACTTTGTGGTTTTTAAACCACTGTCATCCTCTATGGGATAATATCTATCGCAAATTTATTTATAAAGTGTACATCTCTATATTTATTGTCGTTCGATGTTGACCTTGCACTTATCACGACTATCGCTTGTTAAAACGTCTATTATTTCCGGACTGATTACCACTGGGCTAGACCGCCTCATGTGGAATAAAAACACTTAGTTATTTAAAATAACTATCCCACTCTGCATTAAGTTGTTTTATAAAATCAAATTTTAAAAGAACCAGTTTTATCATCAAAGATAATTTTTGAATTTTCTAAGCGTTTATAAAACAGCTTTTGTTTTTTATCTTTTATGCGATTTAATAAATCTTTATGATTTTAACAAGTTCATAAAACTTTATTTGATACAAATTCTTCGGTAATGAATGATATTGCTTTATAGCAGTTATCAATATCGCAAATTTGTTCTTGCTTATTATTTTTCATTACCCATTCCTTTCTTTGATATTATTTTTTTATTTATTAGCCAAATTAATTAATTAATTGAAACAGAGAAAGGGCAACACCTTAAATAAGGGGAGAAAAAACAGGTACACTTTGTAAATATTTCTAAGATATTTAATAAATGTATAAACAACTTAAAGAGAATATCAAAAAGTTGTAATAAAAAGTTTCTATTTTAAGAATTTAAGATGCTGTCCTTTCTCTGAATCAATTAATAATTATGGGTTTACAAATAAAAAAACAACCCTTTTTATTTAACAAGAGTTGTTTTTTGCTGCTTCATCGTACATTATACATTTTTTAAAAAATGTCTTTTAGGAAAAGATTAATTTATAATTATCCTTTACTTAACGAATTATAAAAGTTAAAATTATAATTAGTTAATTACTATGGTTCAAAGAAAGAGGTTTATATTTATGCCATCATATTATGCAGAACATATTCTAAAATTAAAACAGCCAAGATTAAAAGCGCCATTAACCGGAACTGAAATTGACACGATTGTTAAAAGTTTTAAGCATTTAGTATGTAAAATTAAAAAAGATGCGGTTATTATAAAACATGAAAAATTTGGATATGAACTCTTTCGCAGTAAAGCTGACAACAAATATTGATCATATGCCATTACTTTTACTGAACCAATTGACCCTTTAAAGCCAATTTATAAACATCATTGAATTGGCAATGCTTTTATTGGCTATGGTTATGATACTTTAGCAGAGACAATTGCTCGCACTTTTAAAATGATGGAACAAGGTCCAACCTCGCAAACAAATTTCCGTGATTATTTAGATAGTTGAGATGAAGGAAAAGAACGTATTTTTTTAACATGAGAAGAAAAGGAATGAAGTTTTGAAAAATACTTACAATTTCAACGTTGATATAAAAAAAATAAGATTAAAATCATGGTAAAACAAATTGGTGTTAAAGATGCGGAAGATTATAATCAAGAAAATAATCAAGAAAATAAACGTACCGGATTATCGGTTTTATTAGGAAAAATGCAAGATCCACCAAAACGTCCACGGGCAATGGCGGTGGCCATGCGAGAAACAGCAACAACAAAAAAACAGTGAGATGATCCTAAAACAAAAAGGTATCTTGTCGGCTTTATGTATGTTAATTAATAGAGAAAGAAAACAAGCATATGGAGTATCGTGAAATTAATTCAACACAAAATGAACACGTTAAATTATTGGCAAAGTTAAAAGAAAGAAAATACCGTAAAGAGTTAAATTTAGCATTAATTGAGGGTTGAAATATTATTGAAGAAGCTTTACAACAAGAATTACTAGTTGAGATTTTAACAACTGCACCAAATAAATTAAAATTAAAAAATGTTTCTAATGTTTTAATAACGATTTGTTCAGAACCTATTTTAGCAAAATTAAGTCAAAGCAAAAATAGTCAAAATATTATTGGTGTTATTGATTTAAATAAGATAAATAGCAAGAATAATTTCGGGGCTAATCAAAATATTTTATTATTAGAAAATATTCAAGATCCAGGAAATTTAGGGACATTAATTAGAACCGGTTTGGGTTTTAATTTTACTAATATTATTTTATATAATCATACTGTTGATATTTTTAATGATAAAGTATTGCGGGCTAGTCAAGGTGCAATTTTTGGGACTATTATTAAAGAACTTAATTTGGAAGAAATTAAGGCTTTACAAGCAAGGCAATATAAACTTATTACAACCACTTTAAAACAAAAGAGCATTTTTTTACAAGAATGTCAGTTTAATAAAACAGAAAAATATATTTTAGCGTTAGGAAACGAAGGACATGGCCTTTCTGTTGAGTTACAAAAAATTAGTGATTATAATGTTCAAGTCAAAATTAGTCCAAAGTTAGAATCATTAAATGTCGCACAAGCAGGCACAATTTTAATGTATGAAATCAATCGTCAATTGGAGGGGCAATAATGTTTAAATTTAAAAATGCTAATTATCTTACCTCGGCAGTAAACAAAGCCGGTTGAATCAATGATGATTTATTTGAAATTGCCTTTTTAGGTAAAAGTAATGTTGGAAAATCAAGTTTTTTAAATATGTTAACAAATCAACGTCAATTAGCGAAAGTTTCACAAACACCAGGAAAAACAAGAATGTTAAATTTTTTTTCAATTAATAATAATCAATTTCGAATTGTTGATGCCCCAGGTTATGGTTTTGCAAGAGTAAATGATAATCATAAAGTTGCTTTTGCAAAAATGATGGAAGAATATTTAACTCAACGAGATAATTTAAAATTTGTTTGTTTATTAGTTGATTTACGGCATTCACCAACCCAAGATGATTATGAGATGTATCAATATTTAAAACATTTTAAAATTCTAACAATTGTTATTGGGACAAAATTAGATAAATTAAAAAAGAATGATATTCAAAAACAAGAAAAAATTATTAAAACAAAATTAAATTTTACCGATAGTGATTATTTTATTAAAACATCAGGCAGTAAAAAAATTGGGCGTGATGAATGCTGAATATTATTTGCAAAATTATTAGGATTTAATGTATAATTTAAAACAGAGTTTATTTTAAGAACGAAAGGAAAAACAATGAAAAATACTATTAAAATAGTGAAATATCAAAATGAAATTGATAAGTTATCAAAAATTGATGTATCAGTTTTAGAGGGCCATTGATCTTATTCTGAACAAGCTATTATTGGTGCTTTTGAATCATCTGATCGTAAAATTAGGGCCGGAATTATTAATACGTTATTGAATGGTTTTTTAGGAGGCCTATTTATTTCGGTTGGATATATTGCTGCATTGTATGCTATTCAAGGAATTACAACAACTGGGATTAAACAAGTAATTTTTTGGATTGTTTTTCCTGTTGGCTTATTGTTGGTAACATTTTTAGGTGGTGGAATTTATACTTCGCATTGTGTTGGATTTATTAATGCGGCAACCGGACACGCAAATCCATGATTGTTTGTTCGTAATTTATTATTAATTTTTTTATCTAATTTTATTGGTTGTTTGTTCGCAGCAGTTATTATTTATTATGCTGCTGTTTATGGTCATCAAACAACAACTGATTTAAACAGTTTTGCTGGTCAAACGATGAACATGATTCAACATAAGGTTGGTTCGATTGGAGAGGCTTTAGCCCATGGTCACGCAGTGACTAGTAGCGATATGGGAATAACTTTTTTAAATAGTCTTATGTCAGGGATTTTTTGTAATATTTTAGTTGCTGCAACATTATATGTTACATATGTTACTTATTCTTCAAAAAGTCCAACTGCTTCAATTTTATGTATCTTTTTTGTTCTATTAGCATTTTGTATTTCTGGTTATCAACACGTTGTTGCTAATTCATTTATTTTCTGAATAAATGTCTTAATGTTAGGAACCCCAATGTTTGGGACGGAAGTTTTACCAGGTTCGTCAGTTGGTTATTTTGCAGGATTTAATTTATTACCGGCTTTTATTGGTAACTTTTTTGGGGGAGCAGTTATTATTCCGATGGTGGCATACTTTATTGCACATAAAAAGGTTGCTGCAACAGCTGTTAATTTAAAAAAATAAAATTATGGAAGTAAAATTAAAATATTACAATTAAAAGATGGTTTTGCAGAAATCATTGATAATAATTTTGTCTTGGATCAAGATAAATTTAGTAAAGCAATTAATAATGTCCAATTGCCAGTAAAAAAACAGTGATTTATTAAAAAAGAAAAAATTAAGTCATTTATTGTTTTTTAAGATAAAAAGAACTATTTAATATAGTTCTTTTTTTGCTAATTTGTGAATTAACAAAATAAAAATTAAATTTGGTAAATTTTGGAATATTAATAGTATAATATTATTGATTGGGTATTTTGAGAATAATAACATTAAAAATTGCAGGATAAAACTATTTTATTTTTCTAAAAATATATTTAATCAAGAGTTTAGTAGTTAAAAATAAAAAACAATAGGAGGATATTATGAATAAAACATGATTTCCAGAGCGAGAAGGTTTTCATACAGGTAAGTTAACCGATGAAGTAGATACACGATTATTTATTCAAATGAACTATAAACCTTATATTGGAACAGATGATTTTCTTGCTGGGCCAACGGTGGCAACAGAAAAATTATGAGCAAAAGTAATGGATTTAACAAAGCAAGAACGCGAAAATGGTGGAGTGTTAGATGCTGATGAAGACTTGCCAGCAAGTATTACTTCACATGAGCCGGGGTACATTGATCAAAAATTAGAAAAGGTAATAGGGGTTCAAACTGAAAAACCATTTAAAAGAGCAATGATGCCAAACTGAGGAGTTCGAATGGTTGAAGCAGCTAATGAATCTTATGGGTTTAAAGTTTCGCCACGGGTAGTTGAAATTTTTACAAAATATCGTAAATCACATAATCAAGGTGTTTTTGATGCTTATACTGATGATATGCGAGCATGTCGTAAATCACATATTATTACTGGACTACCTGATGATGCATATGGGTGCGGTCGAATTATTGTTGATTATCGCCGTTTAGCTTTATATGGAGCTGATTTTTTAATTGTCCAAAAAGAGGATGATAAAAAATACCTTGATAGTAATGACTGATGAAGTGATTAGATTACGAGAAGAAATTTCAGAACAAATTAGTGCTTTAAAAGAAATTAAAAAAATGGCAGCATCTTATGGTTTTGATGTTTCAAAACCAGTGAAAGATGCAAAAGAAGCATTTCAATGGACATATTTAGCTTATTTAGCAGCTATTAAAGAAAACAATGGAGCTGCCATGAGTTACGGACGGACAAGTAGTTTTTTAGATGTTTATATTGAACGTGATTTTCAAAAAGGAATTTTAACCGAAGAAGAAGCACAAGAATTAGGTGATCATATGATTATGAAATTAAGAATTGTTAAATTTATGCGATCACCAGAATATAATCAATTATTTTCTGGTGATCCAATTTGAGCAACAGAATCAATTGGGGGAATGGGGCTAGATGGTCGTACATTAGTAACAAAAACAGCATTTCGTTATATCCATACTTTAACTAATATGGGACCTTCACCAGAACCAAATTTAACAATTTTATGATCACAAAATTTACCAGAAGGTTTTAAAGCCTTCTGTGCAAAATATTCAATTTTATATTCATCAAATGCAATATGAAAATGATGACTTGATGCGTGTTACACACGGCGATGATTATGCAATTGCTTGTTGTGTTTCACCAATTAAAGTCGGAAAACAAATGCAATTCTTTGGTGCTCGTTGTAATTTAGTAAAAACATTATTATATGCTATTAATGGTGGAATTGATGAGGTACATAAAAATCAAGTATCACCACCACGTTATGAACCATGTCATGGCGATGAAAAAACACCATTAAATTTATGAAGAAGTTTGAAGCAAATTTGTTCAAATGGCAAAATGATTAGCTTGTGTTTATGCGAATGCATTAAATATTATTCATTATATGCATGATAAATATTTTTATGAAAGAAGTCAGTTATGTTTTATGGACACAGATACTCATCGTTTCTTTGCCACCGGGATTGCTGGTTTATCAGTTGTAACTGATGCTTTATCAGCAATTAAATATGCTAAAGTTTATCCAATTCGTGATGAAAACGGAATTGTTGTTGATTATCGTACCGAAGGAGAATTTCCAACTTATGGAAACAACGATGATCGAGCTGATGATATTGCAATTTTAGTTGTAAAAACATTTATGAATGAAATTCGTCGTCAACATCATTATCGTAATTCTGAACCAACAATGTCAGTGTTAACAATTACATCAAATGTTGTGTATGGAAAAGCCACTGGAAATTCGCCAGACGGACGAAAAGCAGGGGTACCATTTTCTCTGGGAGCTAACCCAATGAGTGGTCGTGATAAAACGGGAGCTGTTAATTCATTAGCTTCTGTTTCAAAAATTCCATTTAAACATGCGGCAGATGGAATCTCAAATACATTTACAATCATTCCAAACGCATTAGGAAAAGACCAAGATTTGGTAATTCATGGTGACTTAGAAATTGATGATTTAAAGAAAAAATAACAATAATTTAATAAAAATAAAAAATAAGACTTTTAAAAAATTGTTAAGATTCTTAAATTAGCATATAATTAAATAAATAAGGTGTGAATTAAATGAGTAGTTTTTCGTTATCAAAAGAAAGAGGACTTTGACAAAAGATTTTTAAAAAAATTCCGTTGTTTTATCATAGTATTTTTATTATGATTGGTGTAATCACAGGGCTTTTATTTCAACTGCTATATATTAAACGCTGAGATTTTCCATATTTTTTTATTTTTGTTATTGCAATTTTAATAATTTATTGCGTATTATTTTTATTATTTGGACCAATTATTAAGCAAAACTGATTTTGAAAGAAGAATTTAAATGAAAAATAAAAATATTTCTATTAAAACAATTGCAGAGGAATGTGACGTTGGGGTTGGAACGGTGTCTCGTTATTTTAATGGTGGTTATGTTAGCCAAGAAAAGCGAGTTTTAATTCAAAAAGTTGTTGAAAAATATAATTTTCAGCCAGATTTTGCTGCACACTCAATTAAAAAGAAAATTTTGGAAGTATATATTTTAATTCCAGATTTAACAAGTAGTAATACTTTTATTGTTAAATCAATTTTAAAACAAATTAATGATAGCTTTTCAAAAATAGTACCATTTGTAGTCGAAACAACTTATAATGAAGAACGATATTTATTACATTTACAGGAAATAGTTCGTCGTAATCCAGCAGCTTTAGTTTTATTTACAATTAGTAATGATCAAAATATTCGCACTTTTTTAAAAACAATTACAATTCCAATTATTGTCTATGGTCGACAATGAGGGAATACAGTTTTTATTAATAATGATAATGAAATGATGTATTCATTATTAGAAAAAATGGCAGCAAATGGTGAATTTAATAATCATCATAAAATTCTTTATATTGGAGAGAATCCCGTGACTAATTTACCAACTGGATTTGCTCGTTATTATACTGTCACAAACTGATTTCAAATGCATAATTATTATTTTGATAGCTATTTTTTTAATAAAAATCAGGAAGGTGTTATTTATGATCTTATTAAAACAATTGACTTAAAGCAGAAAATTATCATTTGTGGGACGCATACTTGTTATAAAATTGCTCTTGCGTTTTTAATGAAACAAAATATTACAAATAGTTTGGTAACTGATATTTCTAATATGAGTGATTTTTTTCTTCCAGTTTTGCAAAAACAATATTGTATTGCAATTAATTATGAGTAATTAGCAACTAAAATTGTTTTTAGGCTAAAACAAATTTTGGATGGAAATAGTAACGATAATGAACAAACAATTGAATTTTTAAATTATGAAATTAAAACTTTTTTAAAATAAATTTATATTTTAAAAAAATGTGTATTATAATCTTAATGGAAAAAATTCCATATCAAAATGTGAAAAATGCCAAAAAAACATATCTTACTGAAATAGAAGCATTAATTCCGTTATTAGGAGGAATTGATAATATTATTTCATATACACATTGTGTGTCTAGGCTTAGATTAGTGTTAAAAGACAATGATAAAGCCGATTCAAAAGGAATTGAGGAATTAGCAAATGTTAAAGGAACAGTCCAGCCAATTGGACAGTATCACGTTGTAATTGGAGCAGATGTTAATAATTATTTTCTTGAATTTCAAAAGTATTTGAAGTCTAAATCAGAAAACTTTAATACAGAACAAGCAAATTCTTCTTCAAAGAAGAAAACAAAATGATATCAACGCTTATTACAACATTTTTCTGAAATTTTTATTCCTTTAATTCCAGCGTTAGTTGCTGGTGGTTTAATTTTAGGGTTCCGAAATATTTTAGAAGCTAATTGAAGCGGACCGGGGACTTCATTAGTTAGTATTTCTGTTTTTGCAAAAGGGTTAAATGAATTTTTATGAATTCCAGCCCAAGCAGTTTTTTGATACATCCCCGCGACAATCTGTTGATCAATTTTTAATAAAATGAGTGGTTCACCAGTAATTGGAATCATTATTGGTTTAACGTTATTATTACCACCACTAGTTGACATTTATTCAGTTGCTGGTGAAGCTGGTAATTCATTGTGAATCTTTAATGTAGCGCCAACATTTGATTTTGGGGCTTGAAAGTTTCCTTGAAAAGTTTAGTATACTGGTCAGGTGATTCCCGCCATTGGAGTATCCTTCTTTGGTGTTTATTTAGAAAAAGGTTTAAACCGGATTATTCCGGCGGTTTTGAAACAAATTTTTGTGCCTTTAATAACTATTTTGTTATCGTTTACCATTGGATTATGTTTAATTGGTCCGGTTGGCTATATTATTGGAAGTGCAATCTAAATTGGGTTAATCTGGACATTAATTAATCCAATTGCCAAATATTTCTTTGATCCCATACTGGTATTGTTATATGCCCCAATTGTTATTACTGGGATTCATACAATGTTTAATGCTGTAATGATTAAAAATACTGCTCAAATTGGTGGATCATTTATTTTTCCAATCTTATGTATGTCAAATATTGCGCAAGGAAGTGCAACTTTAATGTTCACTATTAATAATCGGAAAGATCCAAAAATTAAGGAAGTTGGAATTTCTGCAACAACTTCTGCTTGGTTAGGAGTAACAGAACCAGCAATGTATGGAATTAACTTACGTTTCTTTTATCCGTTTTTAGGCTCAATTATTGGTTCAGCTAGTGGTGCCTTATTATTAATGGTTGCTGGTGTAACTTCGAACGGAATTGGGAATGGAGCATGATTAGGTGTTTTATCAATTCAGCCTTTTAGTCAAGTTAATGGTGTTAAGACATTTATTTTAACAGGATTTACGTGATTTATTATTGGTGGTTTATTAACAATGAGTGTAAGTATGACGCTAAATTGGTTTTTAGAAAAAGTTCCGCGTTTTGCAAAATTACGAAATGAATTATTAAGCATTAAAGGAAAAAGTTTACTTAATTGGTCGTATAAATTATTTTGGGGTCTTAAATTAATATCTTAGAAATTGTGGAATAATATACCACTTACTTATTTAGATTGTATTACTTTTAATTTTATTGTCAATATATTTTTCTATTTTTTTAAATTTTTCCACAACAAAAATACATTTTTATTAAAATTATTTAATTTCTTAGATAAAACTAATAAAAATATAAATTTTTTTGTAAATAATAATTTACAAAATTATTAACTGAATAATTAAATTTATTTTCTTCTAATGATTTATTACTATTAAATAAATCAATTTTATTTTTTAATCCCATCATACTAGCATTTAATTTATTTCTAATAGTTTTTTCACTATAAATGGCTTTTTAATCATAGTGCCTTTTCAATAATGAGAAATGTCACCTTCCATATGACAACCAATATTATTTCATAATGTTTGATTTTCAATTCCTTCTTTATTATTTTTAATTAATCTAATAGTTTTATTTAAAAAATCTAATTTAGCATCACTTATAAAAGATTTACTATCTTCTAAACACTGTAATAATTCTTCATATTTAGCATTAAAAAAATAATCCACTGCTTTATGATATGTTTCTCTATTTTCCTTATTTTTATTTTGATATGGATATAATTTTTTAAATCTACTTGTAAGATGAAATTTATCTATTGTATAGTGAATTTTATTTTTAGGAAAATATTGATGCATAAAAATTTTAGTATTTTTAATTCAAGGAGCACCATCACCTAAAATCATAATTTCAATATTAGGTATCATATTGAAATGAGTTTCAATTAAAGAAAATAATTTTATAAGAACTGGTTTTAAATTTGCTTCTTTTTTAAGATAATCTGGAATATTATCCATTTCAAAAACACCTAATTTATTTGCGATTACAGGCCTTTTTACAGTATATTTTTTTTCATCATATCCAGTGTGTACAGTAGATACTATCGTGTGTTTTTTATCTTTTTTCTTCCTTGTTTTGTTGCATCTAACATTTTCAAATAAGTACCATCCATTTGAATATATAAAGTATGTGGAATATCTATTTTTTATCAGTTTTATTAAGATAATATTCTTTATCAATTTTTGCATTTTTCATAATATTAGATATTGTCATTAAACTAATTTTTATATTTTCCATAGTATCTAAAATATCTTTATATCTTTTTTTCTCGATAATAAATGATAATATTTTTTCTTTAACAGTATTATCTATTCTTTGTCATTTTTCAATTCCTAAAATTTTATCCAAAGGAAAAATATATTCTTCTTTACCTGTTTCTGAATTAATTTTATAATATCTTCTTCTCTTAAAAGTTATTTTTCCATTTAAAATTACTAATGTTCTTTCAATTTTATCTTTTACTTTATAATTTTTAAATTCTTTTAAAGTTTCATCAATTTTATAATTTTTAAAAATTCATTCATCATAATCTTCTAAACTTTGTTGAATAATTTCAATACTCTGTATATATAATAAATTAATAAAATTCTTAAAAAAATTATTATCAACATTTATCATTTTCTTACCCTCTTTCTTAGTTTACGACTTTATCACAAAAATAATAAAAATGCAAAAAAAGGATAGTAATTTTTATTTAGTATGTTATAATTTAAATGTATTTAATAAATTAATTAACTGAAAGTAAAGCAATTTACTTTTTTTTATTTTGATGTAAAATATAGATAATAAAAAAAGAACCGTGTCAAGTTCTCCTGTACATGTTTTTCTCTACTTATATTTAACCATATAAAAGGAGTAAAAATGAAATAATTTAATCCAAATAAAGCAAGTTTGGCAACTTTTTATCGTAAAATAGAGCAATTTTGAGAAAATAAATCATCTAATAAACCATATACTTTGAATGATTTAACCAATGAATTCAACCTTTCTCGCAAGTGAAGATATGATACTTATGCGAGCGAGAAGATAGTTCCTTTACTTGAACGACAAGTTGATAGAATCGAAAGTGAAATAATTAATTTTATGATGAAATCACATGATGGTGCTAAATTATATTGACAACGAGCATTTAATTATAAATATTCACTGCAAGAAAAAGAACTTGAAAAAGAATTAAACTTAAATAATCAGCAACCAATAATAGTTAATTTACAAACTGATATTAGAGATATTAAAAAAGAAAGTGATAATAATGCTTAATCATTTTACTTATTTGTTAGAAACTCCTTATTGGTTATTACAAAATAGTAATGTTGGTAATAAATATCCATTTGCTAAAAAATATGAGTTAGTTAATGAAATTAATCAAATTGGAACACAATATAGTGGTAAAAATATTTCAAATATTAAAATGTTTGGTGAATTATTAAAAATTAGTTTATTAATTAAAGAACCAATTTGTATTATTGCTAGTATGTATTGAAGTAAAGATTTAAAAGATAGTGTCTTTCAAAACACATGAAATATGTTAGATGAAAATCATATTTCTTATACTATTAATTTATCTAATTTTACTTTTACTTTATCAAATGGTAGCAAAATATATTGTAAAGGTTTACATTCACCTAGCATGAAAGAAAAATTAAAAGCTTTTGCTGATTTAAATAAATATAAATTAGTTATTGATTGAAGAGAAGAATGTGATCAATTTCAACAAAAAGATTTAAGTGATTTAGAATTTGCTATTCGTGGTTATCAAAATAAAATAACAATTAATACATGTAATCCTGAAAGTTTAAAAAGATATATTGTTGGTTATTGTAATGAATTAATGCCTTTTGATGAAGAAATAATGCGTAGTAAATATGAACAAATTAAGTATATTGAAAAATGAAATATGAAGATTATTATTCATTATTCTGGTTGAAGACTTAATTATGAATTACCACAAGATAAAGTTAATGAACAATTAAGATTAGAACAATTAGATATTGAACGAGCAAGAGTGTGGAGTTGGGGTTTACCAGGTAATACTAGTGGGTCAATCTTTGCAAGATATATTGATATTATGCAAGCAACCGATATTATTCAACCAACTAAATTATTAGGTGGTGTTGACTTAGAAAACTCTACTAGTCCAAAAGGGCATACAACAGCCGCTAGTTTTTGATTGTATAATTCATTTGATAAAAAAGCATATAAAGTTGCTGAATATACACACTCAAATGCTACTCAACAATTTAAAGGACCATTAGAACAAATAAAAGATATTTTAGAGTTTTACAACAATCAATTAAATAAATATTTTAATTTAATACAGCAAGGTATATCAATCAATGTTGATGATGGTGCTTATGCAACATTAGAAAGTTTAAACCGAGAAAAATATAATTATTCTTTTGGTCAATATATGACATTTAAACCAGCACAAAAGCAGAAATTTAAAATAAGACATCGTGTAGAAGCATTTACAATATTAATAAATACCAATCAATTAAAATGATTATGAGAAAAATGCCCTGTAAGTAAAACTCAATATGAATTAATTCAATGAGAAGATAAACTAGATGCCAGAGAAGAAAGAATGTTAGATTTATATGATGATACATTTGATAGTGATTTTTATGCATTACACTTTGAATTAATACCAATGGTTAAACATAATATTTCAGCAGATTATAAATTATGACAACAAAGGGAGTGAATAAATTAATGAAAAAAGATATTTATGTAATCCATGACGAGCGTGTAATAAATGCAAAAAGACCATATATGTCGGTTTGTGGACAAGTTAAAAAAAGACTTTGTCAAGAATTAAATAAAGATAATATCGCAATGTGTAAATTAAATTTATATAACGAATATATTAAGAAATATCAAAAAATTAAAGTATGTGTACAAGTTTTAGCAAATGAACCAAATTTATTAACAGTAAATATAATTAATTATGCACTTATCTTAAATTTAAAGGAGCAAAATAACCATGAATAATGCTTTTCCTAGTTTACCAAACTTAAATGATATTAATAGTGTTTTAAAATTTTATAATTATGATTGAACAATTAATTTAGCAAATATTATTGCTCGCCATCAAATGCGATTAATAAATGGTAAAGATATTTTATTTAAGTCTCATCGTAAAGACATTTTAGAAAAATTAAATTGATGATATGAAACTTATAAAATAAAAGAAAAATTAGATAAAAATGAATTAACAGCAAGTTTAATGGGTAAAACTATCTTTGGTTTATTAGAAACTAGTGATGGAAATATTGATTTATGAATTAACCCTTTTAACTTTACATCTCGTGTAAGTAAAATAAATGAAATAGAACAAGGTGCTGATACTGATATTTGATTAAATTATCATCAATCAGATAGTGGTTTTATTTTAAATTTAATTTGTACCAAAGATAAAATAGTTATTAAAGGTTGACCTAAAAATAATGAAGTAGTTGTTGGGCAAAGTAAAACACAAATTAAAGATGATGTTAGACCCGTTTTGGTACAAGAATTTAAAAATAAATTAGGCATAGTCCCTTTTTGAGAAATAATAAATGAACCTAATCCTTTATTTTTATCAACATCAACCACTTTAAATCAATGACCAACTATGGCAAATTGTTATAAATTACAATTTGATTTAGAAGATAGTTTTAATATTAAATCAAAAGAACGATGAGCAAACCGTACACATTGATATGGTCAATTAGATGATAGTTTACTTGCTGCTTACAATAAAGGCAATAAAAAAGTATTACAAGATGCTTTTGATGATATTTTTATTCAATCAGGTCAATCAGCTGTAGATGGTCAATTATCCCAATCTTTACAAGTAGTACAAGGGACACCAACCTTAGAAACATATACTGAAGACCAAAAAGCAATTATTGAACAAGTATATATAGCATGTCATTTTTCTAGTCCTTTTGGTGATAAATCAGATAATGACCAAAATAAAACACAGTCATTATTAACTAAAACAAAAGATTTAGAAAAACAAGCATATTTACAAGCATATCGTAAACAATATTATACTAAGATGTTTGATACTGTTTTAAAATATTATGGTTTATGAGATGGCACTAGTGAACGCCCTTATGGATTTGATTTTGTTAGTGCTAGTTTAGTAGACCAAATGCGACAAAATGAATTAATTACTGCTAGATTAGATAATGGTACAATGGAGCCAATAAGAGCAATTGCTGAATATGATAATATTAATGAATTAGAAGCAGCAAAATATTTAGAAAAAATAGAAGCATGACAAGATAAAATGCAAACTAAAGAAATCGAACATAATAATAAATTACTAGAATATGATGAAACTGGTAATAATCAAAATGCTGTACAAGGTAGAACAGAAATAAATGAGAATTAAAAAATGAGTAGAATTAACCCAGGGGTTATAGAAGAATTAAGAAGACAAGCCCACGATACTTTAATAGATATTAGAGAAAACATACGAGATAATAGACATTGAATGGTATTTACTTTTAATGTTTATAGTTCATATATACCTGATACTGAAACGGGATGAAAACCTAATAATGCAAAGCCTAGTGATTATGGTAGTTATTCACGCATATTTGATAATATGGAAAGTACTATTGCTCAATGACAAAATAGTTTAAAAATAGTACAAAAATATAAAGGTGAAGAAATTAATATCTTAACAGTTGATGATTTTAGTAAACAACCAGTTAACTCAACTATATGAGCTAATAATGAAGCACCTTTTGCGATAAAATTAAAAGATGAAAATAATAATGTTTATTGAAAATTAATTGATGGTGAAAATATTCATAATATTAATAGAATGCTAGCATACTTAAAGCAATATAAATTAAGTTATTTTATGAATAATGATAATAAAGCCGATAATTTTTATACAAAAGAAGTCAAAGTTGGTAAATATTGAGATGCTTATATGATTGATGATAGAAGTTCAATTCAATTTGGAGAAGCCAAATTTGAACAAGTATTTACTCAGCAATCAACTGAAAGACAATATACTTTATTAATTTTAGATGAAGATGCTGATAAATTAAATATTAATGATTATTATAATTTTTATACTGTATTTAATGATCGTGGATTAAATATTGGTGGTGGTGATATTAATTCTGCCTCCCAAGATAGATAATGATTATATCCCTCTAATGTTATTAATTATTATTCACCTTATGATGGTAGTTTCTTATGACAAGAAATTACCTTTTCAAGTATTAATGACAAAATTAGTCATAGTGGTTTATCGGTAAGACAATTTATTCAAACCAGTGCTCCAGGAGAGGGTTGTTGTTTTCCTAAAATAACTTATGATGAAAAACTAAATAAAGGTATTGTTGAATTAGATGATATTTTACTAAAAGACCCAAGGGTTAGAGCAATGGCAGTTAAATTTTATGGTAATCCTATCTTTTTTGATATTCCAGTTATTGGCCGACCAATTATTAAAGGTAAATTTAATAAAAAAGTAATGAATTCAAGAGATTTATTAATGTATAATATGTTTCCTACACCACCAGACAAAATAAATACTTATGCATAACCTGAGTTAAGTTGATATAATATTCAAGGTATTCAACCAACAATGATAACTGGTTATGAAGATTGAAAAAAAGATATGGAAAGTAGATATGATTTTTGAAAACAAAAAAATAGTGAAGGTATTGTTATAACCGATCCTAGTACTACATCAGCAACCAATTCTACTGTTGGTAGAAATATTCATAAAGAAGATAAAGATTCTAAGTTTTATTGATCTAAAGATTGAAAAATAACACCACCAGCAAAAATAAAAACAAGCGGTGGGACAGTTGATAATATAATTAGTACACAAGCATCATCTTATTTTAGGAGAAAAGATGAATTTGGTAATACAGTTGGTAGTGTTCAAATTGAGTATAATAAAATGGGTGCATGTAATGTTTGAGATATTTTAAATATGAATAATTTTATTAATCACCAAACTACTGTATTACCTTTAAACTATACGCAAAAATTAGTTTTTAATCCCTTTACGATACCAGGTGGGGTTGGTAAATTCCTAAATTTTATTTCATTTGGTATTCCATGAGGTTGAGTAATTAATCAAAATGAAAAAACTTGACCTAATTTTCAATGACTTAATGGCTTTATGAGGCTAATATTTATAGTTTTTATAATGATGCATTTTGGTCTGAAAACTCAAAAGGTAAAGGTTATTTACCATTTGAAATATTTAGAGAACAAGGTAAGGATAAAGTTGGTGCTATTTTTGGTGCAAATGCTACTAGTTTAGGTTTTACTACTTTATTAACTGATAAATTAAAAGGTACTATTTTAATTAAGGATGGTAAACCAACTAGAAGAATTAGTTTATTAAACTCATAATTTAAAACAATTAAGTTTTAAAACTAACCGAGTTTATTTAATTAATGAACAAACAAAAGCAGTATATGCACAAACACCAGTTAGTGATAGTGAAAAAGATAATGATTGCGAATTCTTACAAACACCTGATGGAACAAATTGTAGTTATATAATTGATATGTTTTCAATCCAAGCATTATATAAAGGTAATTTTGAAATTATCTTTTATGCTGATAACCCATATACAAATAATGAAGAAGATTACTTACGCTTATCAGTATGAAGTTTTCGTGGTAAAACAAAAAGCGTATTAAATAATTATTTACGCGATATGACAACTAATTATAAAACTAGTTTCTTATTACCACATGATTATGAAATACCAACATTTAATTATCCACAGTATGTATTACCACCAGTTCCGTATAATTATAAACCATATACCAAATATATTATGCCTTCTGATGTAGTACTACCATTAAAAACTAAAATTACAGCACCAGCACAATGTAAGAAAAAAAATAATCCTAGAAGTTCTATTAATTTATTTTCTGATAAATTTTATAATGCTTATTATGAAATTGAGATTGATTTAAAACAAATTGACCCAACAATTCAAAGTATAAGTAAATTCCAAGATGCTTATAAAACTATTGAAATAAGTAATATAGGTAATTTACAAGTTGAATGTGGGCCACCAAATATAGAAAATTTTATTCCCAATCTAAATGTTGATTTATTAGAGGGTGACGAAGGATGTACAGAAAATTTTGGTTCATTATCAGATTTAATTTTACAAGAGAGCGGTCGTTCACAAACTGATAAAGTTAATTTTCCAAATACTTTTCCAATAGATACGAAAAAAATAACTAATACTATTCAGACTATTGATACTTTTAAAACTAATGGTTTACCAAGCGGAGACTATCAAAATACTTATGTTAATAGTAAAAAAAATATAAATATTAACTTTTTACTTCAAATAACAAAATTATCTGATACTGATAAAGATAAAATTAAAGAAATATATTTACAAGCATATTATACTAATGATGTAAAATTAAAAATTATATTTACAAAAGTAATGTTTGCTATTTTATCAGCAACACCATCAAAACTTTGAATTAAATGATATTTTGGTAATGATAAAGAAATTGTAATAAATGTTTCTAATCCAAATGTATTAGGAATTAGAAATAAAAGCGATAATCCAGTTAAAATTACAATAAAACCAAGGTAAAAAAACAAAAAAGAGATATAAATCTTTTTCTCTATTTTTACTTAACTTTTATATTACCATTTTCGTCAATATTTAATAAATCAGATATATTAGTATCTAAATTTCAACGATAAACAGATTTAAAATATGTACCATCATCTTTATTTCAATCATAACTTACAAATAAATTTTTATAAATAAATAAATCACCACCAAAATGTGATGTTTTAAGTTCATATTTATCATAATTATCTAAAACTTTTTCTTTTTGTTCAAAATGTTTAAATTTAATAATTCTTCAATTATCATTTTTATCACCACGCCATACTACATAATATCATTTATCATCAATATTCTTAAATGGTTTTTCTTGTGGTGTTATTCATTCTAAGTTGTCTCTAATTTGTTGATTTGTTGTATTTATTTTGTTTTCTTCTTTTAATTTTGCTAATTGTTCTTTGGTATATTCTTGTGGTGTATTACAAGCAACTAAACTTGTTGTACTTGTTCCAATTAAAGCGATTGTTCCTAAAATACTTAATAATTTTTTATGCATTATTTATTTCGCATACAGAAGAATTCAAACTAATAATTCCTGAAATAATTTTACCCAAAAGAGGCAATAAATTTGCGGCAGATGACATTTTTGAAAATAAACTTTTACATTTTTTTTCATTATTTAAGTTTAAAATTGAATTATTTAAATTATTAATATCTGATTTTAAATTTTGAACTGTATTATTTAATTCCTCTATTTTTCATTGATGCTCTATCAATCTTATAATTTGACTAAGATCTCTTATATATCCTTTGATTATTTCTTTTTCTACATTTTTAGCATTTCATTTTTGATTAGATACATATTCTTTTAAACTAGTTATTTTTTTTGGTAAATTCATATTATAGTCTTTTATATGATTTAATCATTCTATAACTAAAGGGTCATTATTTAATTTATCTGATAATTCTTTAAGCTTAATTTCAGTATTAAATGTTATATTATTTTTTATAGGTCCCCGAGAATAATAATCATCACCATTTTTAACTTTAATATTTACAGAAAAACTTTCAGAAAAATGAGAATAATCAGATTTTTTAACTATTTCTATTTTAGAAATATCTAAACCAGGTTTTTTTTCTTTAATTGCATTTAAAATTGTTTCATCGTTATAATCTTTTATTACATTTAAATTAAATATTTTTAAATCATTTTCTAATCTAGAAATATATTTATTATTTTGTGTGCTTCAATCGTCTCTTATATTAACTGATATCAAATGTGATCTAGGATCACAAGTAGAAATTGAAGCATTACAAGTTGAACCAGAACCCACTATTCTTATATGATGTTTTTTTGTCACTTTTCTGTCATTCATCATTTAAAACATTAAAAGAAAAAATTATTGTATCAACAAGACCATAGCTCGAAATCCCATCGTTTTTAAGGTTAAATTTTTTAAGTTTATCACTAATTAAATTAGATAAAACTTGTTTACCATAAGTAGAATGGTAATTTATTCCGAGATTATTATTCATTATAATAGATAATTTCTTCTCAAAGTTCTGGAGAAATAGAACAATAATGTCTAGTACCATTCGAAAAAGATCATCCCGTTTCACAATCACTGCCAACATCTCGTTTGCTTCTTTTTAAATTTTCTAATTATTATTTGTTAGTTGATAATTAATATCATTATTTAACTTTTCTTCTTTTTGATAAGGACTAGCAGCGATTGTTGTTGGCACAGCAGTTCCACTAATAGTTAACACACTTAATAAACTAAGTAATTTTTTCATACTTGTTTTCTCCTTTTCTAATCTTGAAACTTTTTATCAAGATCTAACTTCATTATATATATACATACAAGCAAAATTATCACTTATTTTAATAATTTTATCTTTAAAAATAACTCTTATTACGCGTTTTAAGGGGTAAATTAGGAATGGAATACATTAAGTTTATTTATTTTTTTATTGTATTGATAAAATAGTATAATATTATTATTTCAGTTAAATAAAAAAGAGAATGACCCGACATCATTTTTACTAGCATTATATATTAATAAATAATTATTTCAATTTCATTATAACACTTTTTATCTTATAAGTTTAGTATTTATATATAAAATATATTGTATTAATAAACTATTGGTGTATAATCAAGTCATAGGTTTAATCTTTTTCCGTAAAAAGAGTTTATGCTGACTTGTTAATCGAACAAGGATAAAAAAAGAGGAATTTATAAAATGGCACTTACAAAAGAACAATTAATCGAACAAGGTTTAAGTGAAGAAATTGCAGAAAATATCTTAAATCAGTTTAATAATGAAGCAAAGCAAATTAGAGCAAGTGTGCAAAAACGCGAAGATGTTATATCAAAAGAAGACTTTATTAAATTATCTAATGAATTAAAAGCATTTAAAGATATTCCATCTACTAAAATTGAAGATATTAAAACTAATTTAGATAAAGTTAGTGGTAATTCTTTAACTGAAAAAATGCAAACTTTAAAAGAATTAAAACCTGATTTGTTTGTACAAGAACAACTATCAGTTTCACCAACTAATTTTATTAAATATATGATTGAAAAATATACTGAAAATAAAAATGATGAAATTGAAACTATTAAAGAAAAAGGAGCCTATACTCCAGAAGATATTAAAAAATTAACTGATTATACACTTAAAAACCTTAGATAATAAGGGAGTGAAATTATGGCAACAATTAATTTGCCACAAGTATCTTTTACCTTACAAGGTAATACAACAGGTCAAAAAGCCTATGTTGATATGGTTAATGCTTTATTGCGTGGACCTTTATATAATGAATATGCAAGTATTATGCAGTATGCAACAGCAACCGCAGAACAAGTAGTGTGATTATCAAATGCTGGTCAAGCATTATATAATTTAACTCATCGTGTGGTATGACAAAATGATTATTCATTACCAAATGGCGGGATAACTCAAACGATGGGATTAACAAGAATTCCAGTTCCTATTGATAAAAGATTTAATTTAAAATTAATGAATGAAGCTTTTGACTTAGCATTAATAGAACAAAATATTAAAAATGGCGTTATTGCTGATGCTATTTCTAGTGTTGTCCAGAATAAATTTGTTAATTTAGAATGTGAATTAATTCAGGCTATTTATGATTATTGTTTAGCAGATGGTCAATATGAAGTAATTCAATTTCGTAGTTATACAGCCGAAAATGCAGATGATGCAAATAAAGCATTCTTTACATTAAATGAAACTTTAATTGAATTAACAAATCAAATTAGTAATTTATATTTTGGATTGCCAACCGATAAAATGTTTATGGTTTTAGGGCGAAGAGCCTATTTAGGATTAACACCTGCTTATTTAAAAGTAATTGGTTCACAAGCTCAATTAAAAGCAATGGTTAATGGTGAATTATATGAAAATACTGCAATGGGTATTCCAGTATCAAAAAGTTTTCATTTAGAAAAAACATATACAAAAGGACAAGTTAACCGTGATAAGGTTATAATTTTACTAATGTAAATGGCTTAATATTAATAAACAAGTATGAGCTTATCCAATTAATATGGATACTATTCAACAAGTTTTAGATAATGATACTGCTAACCCTAAATGAATTGGTAAAGTGCAATATGCAACACCAACTATTTTATATCCTAAAACATGTAAAAATTATTTAGAAAAAGAACCAACACAAGATGAAATTAATACTGCTAAAAGTAATCTAAATAAAACATTTAGAGTACCAGTTGATTATGAAATTCAATCATCAAATAAAATTGATTCTTCTAAAATTGATATTAGTAAAATTAATAAATTAGATCAGCCAATCGTTAATTTACCAGACCGAAAGATGTCAGTTATTGATGATTAAAACCAAAATTACAAGATGTTGTTTTAAAATCGGTAAAAGCAGTAAATAGTTCTTTAACTGAAAATGATTTTGATTACTATCCTTAAACCTAAAGGTGAAAACTGACCAATTGATATTACAAATGATAAAATTATTGAAGTTGTAATTGAAGGTAAAAACAAAGCAACTGGTAAAACAAACCCGATTTATGTAATAATTAAAAATTCTTAATAAACAATGAATTTACTAATATTACGAGTTTTAACTTTATTAGCAGAGAACTTAGGTAATAATGCAGTAATAAATAAATTTGTAAATTTAATTAATAAAGTTAATAAATTTGATTCATATTATGCTAATCCATTACAAAAAATTACAAATAAGATTGAAGATATTTATAAATGATTAGATCCGTTTACTTATGTAGATTTAATTAAAAAAGGATATCAAAAAGAAATTCAACAAACATTAAGTAAATTATAAAAAGATAATAATATTAAAAATAGAGAAAAATTTAAAAATGAAAATTATCTAAATACTAATTGACAACCTTTAAATAGTAGTTGACTTGATAGTGGAATGTTTAATATTACAAATAAATTAACTTTAACAGGTAATTTAACTATTTTAATATATACAAAAACAGCAAAACATCCTAAGTTTTATGGGCCTTATGTTTATCCTGGTGTTCCAGTTGAAGTTTGAAAATTATTAAGTAATGCAGTATCTAATGCTGGAACATTGTTTTGGCGTTATTGATTAAGAAAATGATTACCTAGTCATTTAAGAAATTATATTAAAAAAAGATTACCATAGACTGCACCCATTTTAGTAAGTACTAATAAAAAGTATTTACTATTTTTTTATTATATCTTTTTCTTTACGATTTGAATATCATGTATTTCATTTTATAACATCTTGTATATATTCTTCATGTGAATTATATATTTTATTATGGATTGTAGCTTTCTTAAGTATGTTAATGCTGAACCAATACTTTTAGCAGGATAAGTATTTTTACCCGTAAAAGGTCAATAAGTTTTAATTTCTTCTGTTTCTTTACATAAAGTTAATTCCATTTCAAAATATGGGGTATCATTAATTATTTTTAAAGTATCTTTTACATAACTTCAAATATATGTAATATGATGTTTTTTAAATTCTTTTTTAACTAATTCTAATACTTGTGCTTCACCAAAATAGTTATACATTACTCTACCATTCATTTGCGTTGTTTGATTTTTTCTAAATATAATGATAAATCGTGTTGTATTTCACCAATACTTGCTATTAATGTTTTTTTAGTTTTTTGTGGCATTTTCTCATTCCTCTCTTTCTTGTCATATTAAAATGGCTTCTTTAATTTGTTTTAAATTTTGTTTAGTAATATTAACTTTCTCTTTAATTACTATTTTTAATTTTGGATTAATAATTATCATTAATATTTTTTTATTATCTATACAAAAATCTTTTTCTAATAAATAATAAAGTTTTAATTGTCAAATATAGCGTTTAATATCAGTTTCTTCATTAGAACTAGTAATTTTTCAATCACATATTATATATTCATTATCAATAGTTATTCCAATAAAATCAGTTGTACCACACATTAAAGGGTTATAAAGTGTTTTTTCAGTTTCATAATGTTTAAATTTAATATCTTTAAAAGTTTCTTGATATAGTTTTGTAAAATTTTTAAATAATTCACGATGTGATTTTATTTCACAATCAATAAAGTCAATTAATTCATCATCAAAATTATTTTTTAATCAAACATCAATCATATTATGTAAACATATTCCGCGAGTTTGTGCTAATTTTAAAATATTACTATCAATATATGATAAATTTTTTGGCACTAAAATATTAACAATTTGACTTACACTAGGGATTAAAATACTATATTTATGTAATTTATCATTAAAAATATATAAAGGTTTAATCTCATTTAATTGCATCATTATCACCAAATAATTCTTTAATACTTTCTGAATTATAATTTATTTGTTTTTCTGCAATAATTTCATTTGATTTTTCAGATATATCTCTTTTTAATTCATTATTTGTATGTAAAAATTCATAATTAGATACTTGAACTATTCACTGTATTTTATTATCCTTATCTTTAAAAGATTGTAAAATACCAGTAATTGCAATTTGACTACCTTTTTGACAATATTTTTGTAAAGTAATTGCTTGTTTATTTCAAACTTGACAAGGTATAAAATCAGTTTCTTTCTGAGTTGAATAAGGTATTATTACTGCTAATTGAAAGATGCTATATTCTTTACCATTTTGTGTTTTTTTAATTTCAATATCTTTAGTTGTTCTACCAATTCCAATAAATTTATTCATTATTATATTCCTCTAATTCCATTTCTTCAATTAAATTATCAATATATTCATAAGCACTTTCTTCTGAATGACATTCTTCTAATGCTAAATTAAATAAATCTTCTTCAGTATAAACATAACCATTTTCATCTTTTCACATAATTATTTATCTCCTTTTCATGTAATATTGTTATCTTCTAAATCAATAATAGTTGTTAATCACTCTTGTTGATTTTCAACATTAGCGGTAATTTTTGCTTCTTCTAATGTATAAAAGAATTCTGTTTTTAAATCACCGTATTTACTTTTTATTATTAATAAATATTTTTTATTCATAATTTAATTTCTCCTAATTTTGTTTTCCTAATGCTCAATGTTCATCTGTCATATCTTCAAATGAAACTGGATAACTTTTAAGCATTAATTTTTGTAATTTATTTTCTATATTGCATTTAAAGAAATAACCTCAGTATTTTTGTTTAAGACAAATTTTATTTAACTTTTTCATATAAACCTCCTAAATTATTCCTTTAATTTTTTTATCAATTTGTAATATTTTTCATCCATCTGATGCTAAATCTAAAATATCGTTAATTTTGTAATGTTGCATATAAGAAACAATAACATCTCAATTATTTTTAAATAAATTTAAGTACATTTTTGCTCATTCTAAACATTGCAAATCATAATGCTTTTTATGATGTTTAATACTACAATCAACAGGTTGACAATTAACTCAATCAAATGATGTTGTTATTTCATTTCAAGTTTTATTAATATATTTACTTTTATATTCTGTCATTATAATTCCTCCTATTTTTAACTCGCTGGCACTCACTCCCAAGTGAAAGTGCCAAAGCGAGAATTAGTTATATAAGTATTTATCTATTTATTTATTACGCCATCCGCTTCACTGGGGGTGCGCGGTGGCGGTATATTGTTTGTTTAATAATCGACAGTTGTTTTTATAAGGTAATGCCAGAGAGTTTTCTCTCTCTTCATCCGCACAATTTCAGGTCAAAGCGTTCAGTTTTTAAAATAAATTCACTTGCACCTTGAAGAGCCTAATGCTGACTTTGTGGTTTTTATTAAACCGCTGTCACTTCTAAGAAGTAATATCTATCGCAAATTTATTTATAAAGTGACCATCTCAATATTTATTGTCGTTTGATGTTGACCTTGCACTTATCACGACTATCACTTTGTTAAAGCGTCTATTATTTCCGGGCTGATTACCGCTGGGCTAGACCGCCTCATGTGGAATAAAAACACTTAGTTATTTAAAATAACCGTTCCACACTGCATTAAGTTGTAATTTTAATAAATTAATTAACTGAAACAGAGAAAGGACAACACCTTAAATTAGGAGAAAAACAGGTACACTTTGTAAAGATTTCTAAGATATTTATAAATGTGTAAACAACTTAAATGGGGTATCAGAAAGTTGTGTAAAAAGTTTCTATTTTAAGAACTTAAGATGTTGCCCTTTCTCTGAATCAATTAAATTAATTAATAATTTTGGTTTTACAAATAAAAAAACCATTTTAGTAAATGGTTTAATTTATTATTCTTATTCAATTTCCGAGTTTTTTTCCAAAACCCCAATCTTTTTTATACGACCAAATTAAAATATATTATTGCAATTGATCCTGCCGGAATTGGGAAAACTGGGATTATTATTTATAATGTTTTGCAAAAGAAAATAATTAATAATATTACTTTTAATTCTAAAAATGAAGAAGAAGCAATAAATAATATGTATTTAATATTAAACAAATTTAAAAATAAAACTTGTTCTTATTTAAATAAAGTTATTGTAATAATTGAAGATTATCAACTTCATAAGGGTTTAAAAATAAAAAATCCACTATCTACTCCTAAATTTATTGGTGGTTTAAAAGTTTTATGTAAATATCTATTTAATTTAAATTATGTTTTACAATCACCAGTTGTTAAGAAAAATTATGTCTATAAAGGAAATATTAAAATGTCAGAGCATGAACACGATGCTTGGAAACATTTACAATATTTTTTAAAAAAGGAAGTGATAAATAATGACAGAAACAAAAAGTAATTTATCTAAAACAACAGCCACTACCAATAAGTGAAAAACAAAAAATAAAAGGGTTAATAAATTAGAATTAACTGTTAGATTACATGAAAATCCTATTAAAACTAAAATTAAGGCACTTGTTGCTGGTGGTTCTAAATAATCACCGACAATCTTAATACTAATCATTGTCAAATGGTGCTTTGCAGCAACTTGAAAAAAAGCAGTTCCTTCCATATCAACAACATCAATTTTATCTTTAAACTTTGTTTTAATATGGTTAAAATATTCTGCTTTATCAATGAAAATATCACTACTCCCTAAAACAGCTTGTTGACTATCTAATATTTTTGTTTCAGCTAACGTTAACATTGTTTCATTACTATGATAACTACTTACTTCTCCAGGAATTTGTCCAATTGCATATCCAAATGCTTGTGCATCAGCAAAAGTGTAATATGCTTCGGAAATAAGCAAAATAGTTAATGGCGGTAACCGTTTTTTTAAACTCACAACAGTTCCAATATTATAAATTGTTTTAATGGCATAATCATTAATTAAGGTTGTTAAACTCATCGCGGCATTTACTAATCCAATTTTACTAATTGCAAATAATCATGTTCCCTTTTGATATAATTTAATATCATCATACTTAATGATTTCAGTTGGTTGTAAAGCTACTATTGTTGCAGATAATTCAGCTTGCATTGCACTAATAACTAAATTCATCGTATTATTTTCCTCGCTTTCATTCTTTATAAGTTAATTTAAGTTTATTTCCTAACAAAGCAAGACCCGTTTGCATCACAGCACGTTCAAATTGCATTGTTAATAATGCTTGAAATGCTTTCATTAAATCTTGCTCTGCTAAAGCACGATAACTTTCAATACCAGGATAATTTCGTTCCGCACTAATTTTATCAGCAACAAAAATTATCATTTCAAAGGGTGTCATTTGACGATGACCAACAGTATGCCATTTTATTGCTGATAAAATTTCTTTATCAGTAAATAAAAGGTCATATTTTAAATAACAATATCCTGTATATGAATGTCAAGTTTGAATTGGTTCTTTTAAGAAACTTGGCAAATATTTTGTTAAATAAACCTCTTGTTTTTCTTTTGCTCATTGTTTTGTAATATCATGATAAGTTCCCACAATTAACGCTTTGTGAGAATCAAAGCCATGTCGTAATGCCAATTCCTGGGCCTTTTACCAACATTTAAACAATGTTGATAACGCTCAGCATCCATATTTTTAGCTAACCGTTCTGGCAAATATAATAAGTTATTATTGATATAATTTCTAATTGCGGGTAATTGTAAATTAACTTTTTTTCCTTCTCGTAACAACGTTGAAGATAAATGTAAATTATTAGTAAAAGGAATTAAAAGTGCTTGATATTGTCGCAGAACACTTTGTTTAATCTGATCATCTCGTTGAAAAATAATAAATGTCTGCATTTTTATTAGTTCAGCAATATTATTTCATTTCCCTAATTTTTGTAATTGATCAGACCCAATCATAAAGTAAAACTGATGCATAGGAAATTGTTGTTGTAATTTTAAAACAGTATCGTAAGTTGTGCTAGGTTTTGTGTTTTCTAATTCAATTAAATTAATTCTAACATATGATAATTTGCTAATTGCTAATTTAATCATTGCTAATCGATCGTTAGCGGGAGATAGTTTTCGTATTTTAAAAGGGTTTTGATTTGTTGGGATAATTCATACTTCATCAATATCTGTTTTAGTTTTAACCAATTTAATCATTGCTAAATGATCAGTATGAAATGGATCAAAACTACCCCCCAATAACGCTATCTTCATAATCCTTGCCTCCATCACCTAATTATTTTTTAACTTCCCCAAAAATGAAAAAGAAAGAATAATTATTCATCTTTGTTTTTAATTCCTAATTCAACCAAAAACATCTTCAACAGTGTCACGAATAATATGTTGAAATTGTTCAACGGATAAAGTAATTGTAAAATCATTATGTTGTTTTGAAACATAATAATATTCGTGCGATAATTTTTGTTTAATTTTAGTAATTTCTTTTTTATTCCCAGTAATTGCAATATTATCTTTTTTTGTTTGGTTTAACTTTTTATTCTTTTTTGGTTCACCTTTTTGATCTAATTCTAACTTATGATCATCACGATGTGAAATTTTAATTCGATCCATAATATATGCCATTCGATCATTAAAATTACGTTCTTTAATTTGATTTAACATTTGTTGGAATTCATTTGGCTTTAATTGCGAACTATCACGAAGATGTTTTAATCGCTCTAACCGTTCTAATAAATTTTCATGTTCATTAACATTGTTTTCTTCTTTATATTTACTTATTTGACTCCGAGCGTTTTGAACAAGACTATGAATATTATTAACATTTTTTTGATCAACAGTTGGTTTTGTATTAATTTTTAAATTATCATCTTCTATAGCTGATAATGGTGTTTCACTAACAAAATTTTCTCTAAAATCAATGCCACTTGCTGCTTCAATGTCATCATCAAAACTACTAGCTGACGCTAAATTAGCAATTATATCCTGTTTTTTCTTTCTTCTAAATCATTTAAACATATCTTTTCCTCTAACTTATATTATATATTATATAATAAATTATAAAATTTCTTGCAGTTTTTTCTAACAATGTTATGATTATAATGTAATTGACAGAGGTAGCTTATTATTTTTAATAAGTTTGAGAAATACTCTTAGAACCTGATCTAGTTAAAACTAGCGGAGGGAGTTCAAATTGATTATTTATTAATTCAATAAATTTAGTTTGATCCTCATTTTCACAGATGTTAATTATAAAGTTATTTGTGTAAGGAGATTTTTTTATATATGGAGCAAAATCTAATTTTTAAATGTACTGTAAAACAACAACAAATTGTTTTATGATACAATAAATTAACAATTTTTATTCCAATTAGTTTATATTTAGCTTTTTTAATCACTCTTAGTGTTTTACCATTAGCAACACTAAGTACCATTTTGCACTTAGCAAATGATCAAAATTTTAAAAATATATCAATTTTTTTCATTGAAATTTGTGTTTTTGGTTTAATTTTTAGTATTATATATACCATTAGTACTTGATTAACTACTTATGAAGAATATATTAATTATAAAATGCAATTTATTATTTTAAATATTATTAGTCTTAATATTCTTAATTTAATTAGTAATATTATTATTATTTATAGTTATGAAGTCAAAGTTAGTGATGTCCTTTTTTCAAAAGCAAGCAAGAAAAAACGATTCTTAATTAATTTAGGAATTTGAAAATGAAAAACATTTGATTTTGTGATTATTGCAATGTTTGCCGCAGTAACCCTTGTCTTAGCTTTTTTAGAAACACTTATTCCGATTTTACCACATGGTGGAAGTATCGCTTTAAAATATATTCCATTAACAATTATTGCTTTTATTCACTCAGCACTAGCTGGATTTATCACAGGAGCAATTAGCGCATTAATGTCGCTTTTATTTATTTCGTCAGGTTTTATTGTTTCACCGTGATCATATTTATTGGATTACTTTATTCCAATGATTGTGCCTATGATTGCTGGATTTATGCGTTTTAAGGTTAATAATGATAAAAAGTACATTACATATATTAATTATATTATTATTTGTTTTAGTATTATTAGTTTAATTTATGTTTCACAAGTTATAGTTGGCGCTCTAATTTGAACAACGTTATTCCCTGATTCAGTTTGACCAGGCTATACTAATTGATTATATTCAATTGTTTATAACTTTATTCATAATTTTATTTTTACTTATCCAATTATGCAAATTGTGATTTCGCTAGCGTTGCGGGGTTTAACTCCGGTCTTTTGACAACGTTATTTAAAATATGAAGGTTAAAAAACTTAAAAAACTAGGTGTTTTCTTCCCTAGTTTTTTTATTATTATGAAGGTTTATTTTTTTAATAATAATTCTCATCATGTGTCATGCAATTTGACTTTTGTTTGTTGATGATAAATTGGTTTAAATAAATAAATGAGTAACAATCATAACCCAATAATTGGAATTCCTAAAATAAAACTAATTAAGAACTGTCATGGTCGTGCTAAATCTTTTAATCCCAATGCTCAAGCAATATCACCAACAATATAATTCTCACCAAAATATTGGTTAAATAATTCCACTGTGACAATAATAATAATTCCGGTGATAAAACTAGTTTGAATTGTTTTTCGTGAAAACTGATAATTTGTTAAACCATATAAATAAACATACATAAAACCAAATAAAGTAAACGTATGACCAAAATAAAAAAAATAATAACTTCATTCCAATATTGTCGGTTGTTTACTTGGAAAAATTAATGTTAAAATTGGTCCCATAATTCCTAATGGAAAAAAACAATTTAAAAAAATTTTATTTGGGTAAAATAACATTATTAATGCTACTCAAGCGACAATCGTACAAGAATATAAGGTAAAATAATTTGAAAAATGTTGTTATCCGCCATGACTTAACATTTCTCACATCCGATCTGCTTCTACAATGACTAGCCAAATTGCAATTCCAACTCGTAAATAACAATACTTGGTTGTTTTTGCATAAAAATTTGGAAAAATTCATAATGTTGTTCATAACAAAAAAGATAAAATAATTGCTAAAACCCACGAAAAAATAACCATTTAATAAATTCCCCTTTTAGTTTTTTCTATGTCATTAATATTTTATCTTATTATCATGTTAATTGATATAAAACATGTTTTGATAATCAATTAGTTTTTACTAGATTTAGATGATAAAACTCTTGTACTTTTTGCATTCCAAGTTTTTTCATAACATTTTCTGATTGATGATTAAAAACACTGGTAAAACTATAAATCATTTGAAAAGGTAAATTATTTTTAGCATAATTTAAACATCCTTGTGCTGATTCAGTTGCAAAACCTTGTCCTCAAGTTGATTGTTTTAACCTCCATCCAATTTCAACACAGGGGGTAAAATCAGCGGGGAAAGTAACATTATTAAAACCACAAAAACCAAGAAATTCATGTCTTTATTTTGCTTCAACAACATATAAACCATAACCGTTGGTTTTAAAATCAGTTTGAATTTTAGCATAAAAATCAGTTGTTTCTGCAACTGATAAAACCTTTGGAAAATATTTCATTACCATTTTATCAGCATTTAATAATTGAAATGCTGATAAATCAGTAGGTTTTCACATTTTAATTATTAGTCGGGGTGTTTCAAATAAAATCATTTGGTACTCCTATTTCTAATTAAATCATAAATAAAAATTCAATTATCATTATTTTGATAATTGAATTTTTTTACTAATGGCATTAACAATATTTTCAACATTAAAACCAAAATATTCTAACACATCATGGAATGGTCCTGATTGACCAAAAGTATTGATTCCAAAGTTTAATCCCGTATTTGAAGTATAACGTTCTCAACCAAAGGTTGTTCCTAATTCAATCGAAGCAATTAACGCTGTTGGTTCCAACAATTTTGTTTTATAAGTAATATCTTGCTTATCGAATAATTCTCATGATGGCATTGAGACTACTTTTACATTAATCTTTTTATCATGCTCTAAATTTTTTGCAACAGCAATAGCCATACTTACTTCGCTACCTGTTGCAATTAAAACGACATTATTATGATGCTCTGAACCATAAACTTGATATGCTCCCTTTTTGACCATTTCAACGCTAGAATGTTCCAACTCTGGTAAATCTTGACGTGTAATTAAAATAGCACTTGGAGTATGACGAGACTGCAGCGCAAGATGATAAGCTCCTAGTGTTTCATTAAAATCTGCTGGACGAAAAACATTTAAATTTGGTTGACTTCGTAACATTGCTAATTGCTCAATTGGCTGATGTGTTGGTCCATCTTCACCAACAGCAATAGAATCATGTGATAAAACATAAACAACTGGGTTTTCCATTAGTGAACTTAACCGAATTGCTGGTTTCATATAATCAGCAAAAACAAAAAAGCCACTAGCAAATGGTAATAAACCACGATGTAAACATATTCCATTATTAATAGCTGTCATTGCAAATTCACGAACTCCATAGGATAGATTACGTCCCTTGCGATTTTCTGCGCTATAAACACCATCTGCTCCTTTTGCTTTAGTACTCCCACTTAAATCAGCACTACCACCAATTCAATTTGGAATAATGTTTGAAATGCGTTCAATAATAGCACCGCTACTAATGCGGGTTGCTTGCGGTTTCGTTGGTTTTAAGTCAAGAAATTGTTGTGGATCAAAAGTAAAGTTCCCGTGAATTGCTTCATCGACTTCTTTTCCTAAAGCTGGGTTTTCCTGACAAAATGCTTCATACATTTTTAACCATTGTTCATATTTTTTAATTCCACGATTTTTAACATTAACTTCAAAATCATCATAAATTTCACCAGGAATTTCAAATGGTTTTTCGGTTCATCCTAATAAATTACGAACGGTTTCAATATCTGTTCCTAACGGTGCACCATGAACTGCTGGTGTCCCTTGTTTCGTTGCTCCAAATCCAATTATTGTTTTTACTTCAATTAAAGTTGGTTTATCACTATTTTTTGCTTTAATAATAGCTTCGTTAATTGCTTCAACATCATTACCATCTTTAACAAAAAGATAATTTCAATTTGCTGCTTGAAAACGATCGCCAATTTTTTCACTTTGTGCAACATTAACCATATTATCTAATTGAACATCATTTGAATCAAATAGGACAATTAATTTATTTAACTTTCAATGTCCAGCTAAAGAAATCGCTTCTTGAGTTACCCCTTCTTGTAAATCACCATCACCACACAAAACATAAGTATAATGATCAAAAAGCGAATATTTTTTCGTATTATATTTTGCTGCCAAATGTGACTCTGCTAATGCTAAGCCAACTGCCGTTGCAATTCCTTGTCCTAATGGGCCAGTAGTAACATCAACCCCTGGTGTTAAATATGACTCAGGATGACCAGGAGTAATTGAATCAACTTGACGAAAATTTCGTAAATCTTCAATGTTAAGGTCAAATCCTGATAAATGTAATAAAGAATATAATAAAGCACTCCCGTGTCCTGCTGCTAAAACGAACCGATCCCGGTTAGTTCATTTATCAACTTGCGGATTAACATTTAGATGCTTAGTAAATAAAGTATAGGCCATTGGCGCAGCCCCAAGAACAATGCCTGGATGCCCTGAATTAGCTTTATTAATTGCTTCAATTCCTAACATTCTAATTGCATCAATTGATTTTTTCATTCTGTATTCTCCTTTTTTATACACTGTTTAATTAATATTCATATTAACATTGTACAACGAATTAAAAGAAAAATATTTATAATTTGTAAACTAATTATTTAAATCTTACTTTTTTCTAATTATTAATTTATAATAAGAAAAAGTTGGCATTTCAAAATAGAAAAAGAGTGAATTAGAGTGCACCCCAAAAAGTAAGTAAAGTAAAAAAAGACTTTGCTAAACTTTTAAAGGAGGTGCATTTTTATATGGCAAGAAAAGGTCAAAAATATAACAAATATACATCAGAATTTAGAACAAAAATCATTGAGGAAATTAAACAAAAAAGTTGTTGAGTAGTAGCAAAACAATATAATCTAAATGCAAATACAGTAGAATCTTGATGAGCAAATCATAAAAAAGGAAAATTAAACAATCATAAAGGACCTAAAATCTCTTTTGGTAAAAGAGATTTAGAATATTATAAAACAAGGTATGAATTATTAAAAAAGCTCCATGACTTTTACAATTAAGCAAACTAAGAATCGTCTCTTTTATTAAACAAAATTGTCATGAATATTCAATAAAATTATTATTAGAAGTAACGGGGTTAAAACGTAGTTATTGAGATAAATATAAAAATTATGACAGTAGCAAAAAAGATAAAGAAGCAATAAATGATATTGTAAAAGTCTATGAAGAAAATTTAAAACAATTTGGATATCGAAGAATTACTAAATATTTAAAAGAAGATTATGATATAAAATATAATTCAAAAAAAGTTTTAAGGATTATGCGTTATAATCAAATACAACCTGAATATGTAAGAAAAATGAGAAGAAAAATGAAATATAAACAGAATAAAGAAAAAAGTTTATTGCAATATCCTGATTTAATTAATCGTAAATTCAATGATATAAAAACAAGGTTTTCAGTGCTATATACTGATGTAACATATTTAATTTGAAAAAGAGAAAAATATTATCAATCAACAATTATTGATGGATATACTAAAGAAATAGTTGATGTAAAGTGATCTAAATATAATGACAATAAATTAGTAATAGATAATTTAAATGATGCAATTAATAAAATAAAATTAATAAAAAAAGATCTGAATGGAATAATAATTCATTCATACCACGGATATCAATACACATCCGCTATTTATCTCGATAAATGTGTATCTAACGGTATTATAATTTCAATGGGGAAAAATTACCACTGTGCAGATAATATTGTTATAGAAAGTTTTCATTCATTACTTAAGAAAGCTACAATCCATAATAAAATATATAATTCACATGAAGAATATATACAAGATGTTATAAAATGAAATACATGATATTCAAATCGTAAAGAAAAAGATATAATAAAAAAATAGTAAATACTTTTTATTAGTACTTACTAAAATGGGTGCAGTCTAACCCCCTCTTTTTTTTATTCTTGTTCGAATAACAAGTCAGCATAAGTCTTTTTAAGGCGGGAAGCATAAACCGTAAATTACTTTTTTGTTAAAAGAATAAACCGTTAACTTTATTTTACACTATTATTTTACTAATACAATACTTTATGTATAAATTATATTAAAAAAACTTAATGTATTTTGTTGCTAATTTATCCTTTAAAACGCATAATAAGGGTATTTACATTTAATTATATTTTTATATAATTTAACTAATAAAAGAGGGATATTACACATGAAAAGATTATTAAGTATTATTGGTGCAATATCATTAGTCGGAACAAGTACAACAAGTTTAGTTGCTTGTAATACAAAAGAATATTCATCCGAAAAATTAAAAGAACTTAAAGAGAAAAACAAAATAAATACAACTGATGAAAATGTTAAAAACAATTTAGAATGAATATCACCACAAGAAAAACCATTTAATAAAGTTGATAATAAATGGTATTATGTTATCTGAAAAGGTAGAAATTGAAATATTACCAAGTTTAAAAATGATGAAGAAATAATACCTCCAAAGCATGAATATGAATATAAACTTCTACAGGAAAAAGAAGAATATAAAATTCAATTACGCTATTACTCACATAATGATACTAAGATTGATTTAATTATTTTTAAATCAATTAATGAACCAACTTTAATTTGAGGAAAAAACAGTAATAATTTTAAATCAATTTATCGTTGAAATTTAGATACTAAGGAATCTAACTTAATTATTGATAATAAAGGTAATGTAAAAGTTAAATAAAAATGTATTGTGTAAATTCAAGCAGCAAATTCTGTCTCTTGTTAATCTGATAATAACATCATTTAAAATAAATGCAACTATTTTTTTAAAAAAATTAAATTATTTGTAAATTTAATCTATTTTAAGCATATTTAAACACACTGAAAAATAATTTATTAAATTTTTCAAATAAATTTATCTAAAATTCTCTAAAAATACTTCTTTAGCTGTTCTTCAATTCAAACAAGGTCTTAATTTTTCATTCATAACATTAACTACTCAATCTATTTCTTGTTGCGTAACATTATTAAAATCTGTTCCTTTAATATATCGTTTTCTAAATTCACGATTCATTCTTTAAATTAATGGTTTTTGTTTTAGTGAACCTGGATCACAAAAATAAATATTAGAACCAGTAATATTTTCCATTTCTTTAAATTTACTAAATTCTTTTCCTCTATCAGTTATTATTCCTTTAATTTTTCCAACTAAACCATTAATTCTAACTATATGTTCAAGTTTTTCTAAAACTTCATTAGCAGTATGTTCTTCTAATTTCATAGCAAAGTATTTTTTACTTGATTTCTCTGCCAAAACCAAACAACTAGATTGATGGTCTTTACCAACTACCGTATCCATTTCAAATCAACCAACATTAGATTGTTTATTTTCAATATCTCAAATTGACCCAAATCTTTCATCTAATTTTCCACGATTATCAGATCTTTTCTTTGTTCTATTTCTTCTGCCACCATTTAATAAATTTTTCTTTAACAAACCCAAAAGACCTAAATAAATTCATTTATAAAATGTTTTAAGACAAGCAGGAAATTTGACACCAAACTTTATTAAAAATCGTTGAATAATTTCTGCTGGTGAATCGTAAAGAATATTAAATCGTAAATTTAAAAATTCTTGTTGTTCGTCTGTAAATGCGGGCAGTTTTTTAATACATTTTTTTCTTTTTTGTTTATAATCTTTTTGTGCTTCATATGGATTATAATCTTCTACCTTTTTAAATCGATTTATTTCTCTTTTAATAGTATTAACTGCACGACCCGTTTGTCTTGATATTTCAGATAAATTAAGTGTGCCATTTTTCTTTTTACAACTATCAGATAACAATAAATCATTAAATAAATTTCGTTCATCATATTTTACATGTGTATATTTTTGCATTTTTCTGTCTCCAATTCTTTTTAAAATATTTATAACATTAAATTAAAAATTATTGACAATTATTTTTATAAATATATAATTTAAATAATAAACAGTAAGTAAATTCTGTCTCTTAAAGCTGTTTATAAAAAAATAAAGTAATTAAGTTTACTTTTTTTTATTTTGGTGTAAAATATAGATAATAAAAAAAGAACAAAATATTATATTAAGTTCTTTGATATATTGATACAGTTTTATGGGTTTTTATTCTCTTTTATTTAATCATATTTATTAAATAATAGCAATTTTAATATGCAAAAAGGAGTAAAAATGAAAGAATTTAATCCAAAAACAGCAAGTTTAAGCACATTTAAGCGTAAAATAGAAGAATTTTGAGCCGATAAGAAACATAATATTCCCTATACTTTGAATGATTTAACCAATAAATTCAACCTTTCTCGCCATTGAAGACAAGAAATTTATCGGAGCGAAAATATAGTTCCTTTAATTGAAAGACAAATTAATAGGATTGAAAGTGAGATAATTAATTTTATGATGAAATCACCTGATGGTGCTAAATTATATTGACAACGAGCATTTAATTATAAATATTCACTGCAAGAAAAAGAACTTGAAAAAGAATTAAACTTAAATAATCAACAACCAATAATAGTTAATTTACAAACGGATATTAGAGATATTAAAAAAGAAAGTGATAATAATGCTTAATAATTTTACTTATTTGTTAGAAACGCCTTATTGGTTATTACAAAATAGTAATGTTGGTAATAAATATCCATTTGCAAAAAAATATGAGCTCGTGAATGAAATTAATCAAATTGGCACACGATATAGTGGTAAAACAATTTCAAATATTAAAATGTTTGGTGAATTATTAAAAATTAGTTTATTAATTAAAGAACCAATTTGTATTATTGCTAGTATGATGTATTGGAGTAAAGATTTAAAAGATAGTGTGTTTCAAAATATATGAAATATGCTAGATGAAAATCATATTCCTTATACTATTAATTTATCAAATTTTACTTTTACTTTATCAAATGGTAGCAAAATATATTGTAAAGGTTTACATTCACCTAGCAGGAAAGAAAAATTAAAAGCTTTTGCTGATTTAAATAAATATAAATTAGTTATTGATTGAAGAGAAGAATGTGACCAATTTCAACAAAAAGATTTAAGTGATTTAGAGTTTGCTATTCGTGGTTATAAAAATAAAATAACAATTAATACATGTAATCCTGAAAGTTTAAAAAGATATATTGTTGGTTATTGTAATGAATTAATGCATTTTGATGAAGAACTAATGCGTAGTAAATATGAACAAATTACTTATATAGAAAAATGAAATATGAAAATTATTATTCATTATTCTAGTTGAAGACTTAATTATGAATTACCACAAGATAAAGTTAATGAACAATTAAGATTAGAGCAGTTAGATATTGAAAGAGCAAGAGTTTGGAGTTGAGGTTTACCAGGCAATACTAGCGGTTCAATCTTTGCGAGATATATTGATATTATGCAAGCAACAGATATTATACAACCAACTAAATTATTAGGTGGTGTTGATATTGCTAATGCTACTAGTCCTAAAGGACATACAACAGCAGCTAGTTTTTGAATATATAACTCATTTGATAAAAAAGCCTATAAAGTTGCTGAATATACTCATTCAAATGCTACTCAACAATTTAAAACTGAATTAGAACAAGTTAAAGATATTTTAGAGTTTTATAACAATCAATTAAATCAATATTTTAATTTAATACAGCAAGGAATATCAATTAATGTTGATGATAGTGCTTATTCAACATTACAAAGTTTAAATAGAGAAAAATATAATTATAGTTTTGGTCAATATATGACATTTAAACCAGCACAAAAACAAAAATTTAAAATAAGACATCGTATTGAAGCTTTTACAATGTTAATAAATACTAATCAATTAAAATGATTATGAGAAAAATGTCCTGTAAGTAAAACCCAATATGAATTAATACAATGAGAAGATAAACCAGATGCCAGAGAAGAAAAAATGTTAGACTTATATGATGATACCTTTGATAGTGATTTTTATGCCTTACACTTTGAATTAATACCAATGGTTAAACATAATAGTTCAGCAGATTATAAATTATGACAACAAAGGGAGTGAATAACTTAATGAAAAAAGATATTTATGTAATACATGATGAGCGTGTAATAAATGCAAAAAGACCATATATGTCTGTTTGTGGACAAGTTAAAAAAAGACTTTGTCAAGAATTAAAAAAGATAATATCGCAATATGTAAATTAAATTTATATAACGAATATATTAAGAAATATCAAAAAGTTAAAGTATGTGTACAAGTTTTAGCAAATGAACCTAGTTTATTAACAGTAAATATTATTAATTATGCACTTATCTTAAATTTAAAGGAGCAAAATAACCACGAATAATACTTTCCCTAGTTTACCAAACTTAAATGATATTAATAGTGTTTTAAAATTTTATAATTATGATTGAACGATTAATTTAGCAAATATTATTGCTCGCCATCAAATGCGATTAATAAATGGTAAAGATATTTTATTTAAATCTCATCGTAAAGACATTTTAGAAAAATTAAACTGATGATATGAAACTTATAAAATAAAAGAAAAATTAGATAAAAACGAATTAACAGCAAGTTTAATGGGTAAAACTATCTTTGGTTTATTAGAAACTAGTGATGGAAATATTGATTTATGAATTAACCCTTTTAACTTTACATCTCGTGTAAGTAAAATAAATGAAATAGAACAAGGTGCTGATATTTGATTAAATTATCATCAATCAGATAGTGGTTTTATTTTAAATTTAATTTGTACCAAAGATAAAATAGTTATTAAAGGTTGACCTAAAAATAATGAAGTAGTTGTTGGGCAAAGTAAAACACAAATTAAAGATGATGTTAGACCTGTTTTGGTACAAGAATTTAAAAATAAATTAGGCATAGTCCCTTTTTGAGAAATGATTAATGAACCTAACCCTTTATTTTTATCAACATCAACTACATTAAACCCATGACCTACAATGGCAAATTGTTATAAATTACAATTTGATTTAGAAGATAGTTTTAATATTAAATCAAAAGAACGATGAGCAAATCGTACACATTGATATGGAATATTAGATGATGATTTAATGAGTGCCTATAACAAAGGTAATAAAAAAGTATTACAAGATGCTTTTGATGATATTTTTATTCAATCAGGTCAATCGGCCGTTGATGGTCAATTATCCCAATCTTTACAAGTAGTACAAGGTACACCAACCTTAGAAACATATACTGAAGACCAAAAATCTATTATTGAACAAGTATATTTAGCATGTCATTTTTCTAGTCCTTTTGGTGATAAATCAGATAATGACCAAAATAAAACACAGTCATTATTAACTAAAACAAAAGACTTAGAAAAACAAGCATATTTACAAGCATATCGTAAGCAATACTATACTAAAATGTTTGATACTGTTTTAAAATATTATGGTTTATGAGATGGGAATGGTGAACGAGAATATGGTTTTGATTTTATTAGAGCTAGTTTAGTTGACCAAATGCGACAAAATGAATTAATTACAGCCAGATTAGATAATGGCACAATGGAGCCAATAAGAGCAATTACTGAATATGATAATATTGATGAATTAGAAGCAGCAAAATATTTAGAAAAAATAGAAGCATGACAAGATAAAATGCAAACTAAAGAAATCGAACATAATAATAAATTACTAGAATATGATGAAACTGGTAATAATCAAAATGCCTTACAAGGTAGAACAGAAATAAAGGAGAATTAAAAAATGAGTAGAATTAACCCCGGGGTTATCGAAGAATTAAGAAGACAGGCCCACGATACTTTAATAGATATCAGAGAAAACATACGAGATAATCGTCATTGAATGGTATTTCCTTTTAATGTTTATAGTTCATATATTCCTGATACTGAAACAGGATGAAAACCGAATAATGCTAAACCAAGTGATTATGGTAGTTATTCACGAATATTTGATAATATGGAAAGTACTATTGCTCAATGACAAGGTAGTTTAAAAATAGTACAAAAATATAAAGGTGAAGAAATTAATGTCTTAATGATTGATGATTTTAGTAAACAACCAATTAATTCAACGATATGAGCAAATAATGAAACACCGTTCGCTATAAAATTAAAAGATGAAAATAATAATGTTTATTGAAAATTAATTGATGGTGAAAACATTTATGATATTAATAGAATGTTAGAATACTTAAATCAATATAAATTAAGTTATTTTATGAATAATGATAATAAAGCCGATAACTTTTATACAAAAGAGGTTAAAGTTGGTAAATATTGAGATGCATATATGATTGATGATAGAAGCTCAATTCAATTTGGTGAAGCTAAATTTGAACAAGTATTTACTCAACAATCAACCGAAAGACAATATACCTTATTAATTTTAGATGAAGATGCAGATAAATTAAATATTAATGATTATTATAATTTTTATACTGTATTTAATGATCGTGGTTTAAATATTGGTGGTGGTGATATTAATACTGCTCCACAAGATAGACAATGATTATATCCATCAAATGTTATTAATTATTATTCACCATATGATGGTAGTTTTTTATGACAAGAAATTACCTTTTCAAGTATTAATGACAAAATTAGTAATAGTGGTTTATCAGTACTACAATTTATTCAAACAAGTGCTCCCGGTGAAGGTTATTGTTTTCCTAAAATAACTTATGATGAAAAATTAAATAAAGGTATTGTTGAATTAGATGAAGTTTTATTAAAAGACCCAGGGGTTAGAGCAATGGCAGTTAAATTTTATGGTAATCCGATCTTTTTTGATATGCCAGTTATTGGTCGGCCAATTATTAAAGGTCAATTTAATAAAAAAGTTATGAATTCCCGAGATTTATTAATGTATAACATGTATCCCACTCCCCCTGATAAAATCAATACTTATGCTGCCCCAGAAGTAAGTTGATATAACATTCAGGGTATTCAACCAACAATGATAACTGGTTATGAAGATTGAAAAAAAGATATGGAAAGTAGATACGACTTTTGAAAACAGAAAAATAGTGAGGGTATTGTTATAACCGACCCCACCACTACATCAGCAACTAATTCTACTGTTGGTAGAAATATTCATAAAGAAGATAAAGATTCTAAATTTTACTGATCTAAAGATTGAAAAATAACACCACCAGCAAAAATAAAAACAAACGGCGGTACAGTTGATAATATTATTAGTACCCAAGCATCATCATATTTTAGAAGAAAAAATGAATTTGGCAATACTGTTGGACAAGTTCAAATTGAATATAATAAAATGGGGGCATGTAATGTTTGAGATATTTTAAATATGAATAATTTTATTAATCGCCAAATAACAGTATTACCTTTAAACTATACGCAAAAATTAGTATTTAATCCTTTTGTGATACCGGGTGGAGTTGGTAAATTCTTAAACTTTATTTCATTTGGTATTCCTTGAGGTTGAGTAATTAATCAAGATGAAAAAACTTGACCTAATTTTCAATGACTTAATGGTTTTATGAGTGCTAATATTTATAGTTTTTATAATGATGCATTTTGGTCTGAAAAATCAAAAGGTAAAGGTTATTTACCATTTGAAATATTTAGAGAACAAGGGAATGATAAAGTCGGTGCTATCTTTGGAGCAAATGCCACTAGTTTAGGTTTTACTACTTTATTAACTGATAAATGCAAAGGTACTGTTTTAACTAAAAATGGAAAACCAACAAGTGAATTAATTTATTCAACTTATAATTTAAAACAATTAAATGAAAAAACTAACCGAGTTTATTTAATTAATGAAAAAACAAAAGCAATTGACGCTCAAACACCAGTTAGTGATAGTGAAAAAGATAATGATTGTGAATTCTTACAAACACCTGATGGTACAAATTGTAGTTATATAATTGATATGTTTTCAATTCAAGCATTATATAAAGGTAATTTTGAAATTATCTTTTATGCTGATAACCCATATACAAATAATGAAGCAGATTATTTACGATTATCAGTATGAAGTTTTCGTGGTAAAACAAAAAGTACACTAAATAATTATTTACGCGATATGACAACTAATTATAAAACTAGTTTCTTATTACCACACGATTATGAAATACCAACATTTAATTACCCTGAATATGTATTGCCACCAGTACCATATAATTATCAAGTTTATACAAAAGATATCTGAGATGGTAACACAGGACAAGCATTAAAAACTAAAATTACAGCACCAGCACAATGTAAGCAAGGCTATCCCCCATATCTTAATTTATTTTCAGGTCAATTTAATGAAGGTTATTATGAAATAGAAATTGATTTAAAACAAATTGACCCAACAATTCAAAGTATAGATAAATTTATTAGTTCTTATAAAACAATAGAAATAAGTAATCTTAATAATATGTACATATGATGTAATAAACCAAACATAGAAAACTTTATTCCCAATAGAAATGTTATGCTAACTTATGGTGAAGGTAAATGTAATAATAATGCAATTATTTTACAAAATGTAGAAATAAAACAAGAAGGTTTACCGCAAATTGATAATGTTAATTTTGATAATACCATAACCTTATATACTGACAATATAAATAATGATATTAAAACATTCGCTACTGCTTATACTAATGGTTTACCAAGTGGGAATTATAAATCTTACTATAAAATTAAAGATAATGTAAAAATGGATTTTTTACTTCAAACAACAAAATTATCTAATAATGATAGCAATAAAATTACAGAATTATATTTACAAACATATTATACTAATGATGTAAAATTAAAAATTAGATTTTCAAAAATATTATTTGCAGATTTAGGTTTTGAAATGGCTCTTTATATAAGTTGAGGCAATGATAAAGATATTATATTAGATATTAATAATCCAAATGTTTTAGGTATTATAAATAAAAGTAACAACCCCATTAAAATTACAATAAAACCAAGATAAATAGAAAAAAAGATATTAATATCTTTTTTTCTATTCTTCGCTAACTTTTACATTATTGTTTTCATCTAAAACTAATTCAGGTATATTATTATCTAAATTTCAACGATAAACTGCTTTAAAATAACTTCCATCATCTTTATTTCATTCTTTTCAAGTTTTATAAAAACTTCCTAAAATTCCATCAGGTCTTATCATAAGTCTATATTCACTATTGTTTAAATCTTTAATAATTACTCCATTTTTTAAATTTTTTATATTATTATTATTATATCTTGCAATATTTCAATTTTCACTTTTTCATACAATAAAATATCATTTATCATCCACTTTATTAAATGGTTTTTCTTGTGGTGCTATTCATTCTAAATTATCTCTGATTTCTTGATTAACAGTATTTATTTTGTTTTCTTCTTTTAATTTTTCTAATTCTTCGGGTTTATATTCTACTATGTTATCACAAGCAACCAAACTTGTTGTACTTGTTCCAATTAAAGTGATTGTTCCTAAAAGACTTAATATTTTTTTCATATTTTTATTTCCTTTCTATTAAATTTTGTTAATTTAATTAAAAATAGAAATAAAATTAATTATTTTTATTTGTTTTAAACTTAATAGCAATTTTATTTGTATTTATCCTATAACTTTTGGAGCACAAGATGATGTACCACCCACCAATCCACCTATAATTGCTGAAAGAGGACCACCCTCAGCGGCAGTTAATGCCCCTCCTCCAATCGATAAACCAGTTTCTAGCACATCTTTAACTGTTCCGAAACATTTTTTACCAGTATTACTTGTGGCAGTTCATGTTCAATTTGCTCCATCTTTAACAGCTGTTATGGTTCAATTACTAGCATCGCTGATTGCGGTGGCTGTTCAATTTGCCCCATCTTTAACAGCTGTCACAGTTCAATTTGCCCCATCAATTATTGCTGTTTTTGTTCAATTAAAAGCACTTTCCGCAGCACCTCCTACTCAATTAACAGTATCTTTAGCAGCAGTACCCACTCATTCACCAGCATCAGTTATTGCACCACCAATTCAACTAAAAACATCTCTTTTATTTCTGTTTAATTTTTCTAAATTATTTGTTTGTAAATAATTAATATTACTATTTTTAATAGTTTCTTCTTTTTGATAAGGGCTAGCGGCAATTGTTGTTGGTACAGAGGTTCCACTAATAGTTAATATACTTAATAAACTAAGTAATTTTTTCATACTTGTTTTTCTCCTTTTCTTAATCTTGAAACTTTTTATCAAGATCTACTTTCAGTATATATATATATATATATATATGCAAGCAAAATTAGAAATTATTTTAAATTTTATCTTGTTAAATACCCCATTATTACACGTTTTAAGGGCTAAATTAGGAATTAAATATATTAAGTTTAATATTTTTTTTGTATATAAAAAGTATTGTATTGGTAAAATAGTATGATATTATTAAGTTAGTTAAATAAAAAAGAGAATGACCGGACATTAGAGTGCACCCCAAAAAGTAAGTAAAGTAAAAAAAGACTTTGCTAAACTTTTAAAGGAGGTGCATTTTATATGGCAAGAAAAGGTCAAAAATATAACAAATATACATCAGAATTTAGAACAAAAATCATTGAGGAAATTAAACAAAAAAGTTGTTGAGTAGTAGCAAAACAATATAATCTAAATGCAAATACAGTAGAATCTTGATGAGCAAATCATAAAAAAGGAAAATTAAACAATCATAAAGGACCTAAAATCTCTTTTGGTAAAAGAGATTTAGAATATTATAAAACAAGGTATGAATTATTAAAAAAGCTCCATGACTTTTACAATTAAGCAAACTAAGGAATAGAGTGCACCCCAAAAAGTAAGTAAAGTAAAAAAAGACTTTGCTAAACTTTTAAAGGAGGTGCATTTTATATGGCAAGAAAAGGTCAAAAATATAACAAATATACATCAGAATTTAGAACAAAAATCATTGAGGAAATTAAACAAAAAAGTTGTTGAGTAGTAGCAAAACAATATAATCTAAATGCAAATACAGTAGAATCTTGATGAGCAAATCATAAAAAAGGAAAATTAAACAATCATAAAGGACCTAAAATCTCTTTTGGTAAAAGAGATTTAGAATATTATAAAACAAGGTATGAATTATTAAAAAAGCTCCATGACTTTTACAATTAAGCAAACTAAGAATCGTCTCTTTTATTAAACAAAATTGTCATGAATATTCAATAAAATTATTATTAGAAGTAACGGGGTTAAAACGTAGTTATTGAGATAAATATAAAAATTATGACAGTAGCAAAAAAGATAAAGAAGCAATAAATGATATTGTAAAAGTCTATGAAGAAAATTTAAAACAATTTGGATATCGAAGAATTACTAAATATTTAAAAGAAGATTATGATATAAAATATAATTCAAAAAAAGTTTTAAGGATTATGCGTTATAATCAAATACAACCTGAATATGTAAGAAAAATGAGAAGAAAAATGAAATATAAACAGAATAAAGAAAAAAGTTTATTGCAATATCCTGATTTAATTAATCGTAAATTCAATGATATAAAAACAAGGTTTTCAGTGCTATATACTGATGTAACATATTTAATTTGAAAAAGAGAAAAATATTATCAATCAACAATTATTGATGGATATACTAAAGAAATAGTTGATGTAAAGTGATCTAAATATAATGACAATAAATTAGTAATAGATAATTTAAATGATGCAATTAATAAAATAAAATTAATAAAAAAAGATCTGAATGGAATAATAATTCATTCAGACCACGGATATCAATACACATCCGCTATTTATCTCGATAAATGTGTATCTAACGGTATTATAATTTCAATGGGGAAAAATTACCACTGTGCAGATAATATTGTTATAGAAAGTTTTCATTCATTACTTAAGAAAGCTACAATCCATAATAAAATATATAATTCACATGAAGAATATATACAAGATGTTATAAAATGAAATACATGATATTCAAATCGTAAAGAAAAAGATATAATAAAAAAATAGTAAATACTTTTTATTAGTACTTACTAAAATGGGTGCAGTCTAGTTTATAAAATGGCACTTACAAAAGAACAATTAATTGAACAAGGTTTAAGTGAAGAGATTGCTGAAAATATCTTAAATCAGTTTAATAATGAAGCAAAACAAATTAGAGAAAGTGTGCAAAAACGAAAAGATACTATTTCAAAAGAAGAGTATTTAAAAGTTGCTAATGAATTATATGAATTAAAAGCATTTAAAGATGTTCCATCTAATAAAATTGAAGATATTAAAACTAATTTAGATAAAGTTAGTGGTAGTTCTTTAACTGAAAAAATGCAAACTTTAAAAGAATTAAAACCTGATTTGTTTGTTGAAGAACAACTATCAGTTTCACCAACTAATTTTATTAAAGATATGATTGAAAAATCGGTTGAAAATAAAAATGATGAAATTGAAACCATTAAAGAAAAAGGAGCATATACTCCTGAGGAAATTAAAAAATTAACTGATTATACACTTAAAAACCTTAGATAATAAGGAGTGAATATTATGGCAACAATTAATTTGCCACAAGTACCTTTTACATTACAAGGTAATACAACAGATCAAAAAGCGTATGTTGATATGGTTAATGCTTTATTGCGTGGACCTTTATATAATGAATATGCAAGTATTATGCAATATGCTACTGCAACAGCTGAACAAGTTGCTTGATTACCAAATGCTGGACAAGCATTATATAATTTAACTCATCGTGTGGTATGGCAAGATGATTATTCATTACCAAATGGTGGGACAACTCAAACAATGGGATTAACAAGAATCCCAGTTCCTATTGATAAAAGATTTAATTTAAAATTAATAAATGAAGCATTTGATTTGGCATTAATAGAACAAAATATTAAAAATGGTGTTATTGCTGATGCTATTTCTAGTGTTGTACAAAATAAATTTGTTAATTTAGAATGTGAATTAATTCAGGGGATTTATGATTATTGTTTAGCGGATGGTCAATATGAAGTTATTCCATTTCGTAGTTATACAGCAGAAAATGCCGATGATGCAAATAAAGCATTCTTTAAATTAAATGAAACTTTGATTGAATTAACAAATCAAATTAGTAATTTATATTTTGGTTTGCCAACAGATAAAATGTTTATGGTTTTAGGTCGAAGATCCTATTTAGGATTAACACCGGCTTATTTAAAAGTAATTGGTTCACAAGCTCAATTAAAAGCGATGGTTAATGGTGAATTATATGAAAATACCGCAATGGGTATTCCAGTATCTAAAAGTTTTCATTTAGAAAAAACATATACAAAAGGACAAGTTAACCGTGATAAAGGTTATAATTTTACTAATGTAAATGGTTTAATTATTAATAAACAAGTATGAGCATATCCAATTAATATGGATACTATTCAACAAGTTTTAGATAATGATACTGCTAACCCTAAATGAATTGGTAAAGTGCAATATGCAACACCAACTATTTTATATCCTAAAACATGTAAAATTATTTTAGAAAAAGAACCAACACAAGATGAAATTAATACTGCTAAAAGTAATCTAAATAAAACATTTAGAGTGCCAGTTGATTACGAAATTTCATCATCAAGCAATGTTGTTAATATTAATAAAATAGATATTAGCAAAATTAATAAAATAGATAATCCAATCATTAATTTACCAGACCCTAAAGATGTCAGTTATGGATGATTAAAACCAAAATTACAAGATGTTGTTTTAAAATCGGTAAAAGCAGTAAATAGTTCTTTAACTGAAAATGATTTTAATTACTATCCAAAACCCAAAGGTGAAGACTGACCAATTGATATTACAAATGATAAAATTATTGAAGTTGTAATTGAAGGTAAAAACAAAGCAACCGGTAAAACAGACCCAATTGATGTAGTAATTAAAAATTCTTAATAAACAATGAACTTATTAATATTACGGGTTTTAACTTTATTAGCAGATAATTTAGGTAATAAGTTAGTAATAAATAAATTTGTTAATTTAATTAATAAAGTTAATAAATTTGCTTCATATTATGCTAATCCATTACAAAAAATTACAAATAAGATTGAAGATGTTTATAAATGATTAAATCCGTATACTTATCTTGATCTAATAAAAAAAGGTCATAAAAAAGAAATTCAACAAATATTAAGTCAATTAGAAAAAGATAATAATATTAAGAATAGAGAACAATTTAAAAATGAAAATTATCTAAATACTAATTGACAACATTTAAATAGTAGTTGACTTGATAGTGGAATGTTTAATATTACAAATAAATTAACTTTAACCGGTAATTTAACTATTTTAATATATACAAAAACAGCAAAACAGCCTAAATTTTATGGACCTTATGTTTATCCTAGTGTTCCAGTTGAAATTTGAAAATTATTAAGTAATGCTGTATCTAATGCTGGAACTTTATTTTGACATTATTGATTAAGAAAATGATTACCTAGTCATTTAAGAGATTATATTAAAAAACGATTACCACAAGAATTAAAAGAAAAATATCCAAAAGGAAATATTAAATTAACATTACCAACAGTTCAAAAACTACAACAAATTAAACGCTTTATTAATAATTTAAAGATTGGACATTTTAATTTTAATTTTGCTGGTGAAATTAATAATAAAAAATGATATCGTGAACGCCGAAGTGATGTTAAAAATATTAATAATTCATATAAAACACCAGTTAATAATAAATTTTATCAAGTTAATAAGTCTATTAAAGCAATTAATAAAATCAAAAGAAAAGTTAATAGTTATAAACCGTCTAATTTAAGAAATAAATATCGTAATCAATTAAGGAGTGTAATATATGGAAAATAATTTAAGTAATTTGTTATTTATAACAGTTGAAGATGTTAAAGCAAGTAAACTTTGACAACCCATTAATGATCGTAAACAATCTGCTTACAATGATAATTTAATTTATAATGCTATTTTAAAAACTAGTTTATGAATGGATAGATTATCTGGTGGCACAATTTCCGATAAAATAAATAAAAAATATTTATTTCCCTGAGTAAAAAAAGATAATACTAGACTGCACCCATTTTAGTAAGTACTAATAAAAAGTATTTACTATTTTTTTATTATATCTTTTTCTTTACGATTTGAATATCATGTATTTCATTTTATAACATCTTGTATATATTCTTCATGTGAATTATATATTTTATTATGGATTGTAGCTTTCTTAAGTAATGAATAAAAACTTTCTATGAAATTATAATACCGTTAGATATACACATTTATCGAGATAAATAGCGGATGTGTATTGATATCCGTGGTCTGAATGAATTATTATTCCATTCAGATCTTTTTTTATTAATTTTATTTTATTAATTGCATCATTTAAATTATCTATTACTAATTTATTGTCATTATATTTAGATCACTTTACATCAACTATTTCTTTAGTATATCCATCAATAATTGTTGATTGATAATATTTTTCTCTTTTTCAAATTAAATATGTTACATCAGTATATAGCACTGAAAACCTTGTTTTTATATCATTGAATTTACGATTAATTAAATCAGGATATTGCAATAAACTTTTTTCTTTATTCTGTTTATATTTCATTTTTCTTCTCATTTTTCTTACATATTCAGGTTGTATTTGATTATAACGCATAATCCTTAAAACTTTTTTTGAATTATATTTTATATCATAATCTTCTTTTAAATATTTAGTAATTCTTCGATATCCAAATTGTTTTAAATTTTCTTCATAGACTTTTACAATATCATTTATTGCTTCTTTATCTTTTTTGCTACTGTCATAATTTTTATATTTATCTCAATAACTACGTTTTAACCCCGTTACTTCTAATAATAATTTTATTGAATATTCATGACAATTTTGTTTAATAAAAGAGACGATTCTTAGTTTGCTTAATTGTAAAAGTCATGGAGTTTTTTTAATAATTCATACCTTGTTTTATAATATTCTAAATCTCTTTTACCAAAAGAGATTTTAGGTCCTTTATGATTGTTTAATTTTCCTTTTTTATGATTTGCTCATCAAGATTCTACTGTATTTGCATTTAGATTATATTGTTTTGCTACTACTCAACAACTTTTTTGTTTAATTTCCTCAATGATTTTTGTTCTAAATTCTGATGTATATTTGTTATATTTTTGACCTTTTCTTGCCATATAAAAATGCACCTCCTTTAAAAGTTTAGCAAAGTCTTTTTTTACTTTACTTACTTTTTGGGGTGCACTCTATTGTAAATCACTTTCATTAATAACAAAATTTTTTAGTTTTTTTGCTTTAACATCTAATTCTAATTGTTGCAATGTGTTTAATTCAACATTATTTTGATCAACGCCACTCCGTTTATACTTAAAAAGATATGGAATAAATACTCTTGAACAAATAAAAGACAGTAATAAAACAATTGTGAAAAAGATAATTACTAATAAAATTTTAAAGAAAGTATAATTATATTGTCTTAGTTTTCGTAAGCTTTTTTTGTAATTTGCCTCCATAGTTTCACCACCAATTTGCTATTTAATATATAATCACTAATTATACAACAAAAAAAGAGGGAAATCTTAATTTAGTTAATATTTTTTGCATTATTTAAAATTATTTTTATTAATTTATTTAGAATATTCTTGTTCTTTTTTGTTAAGATACCCCTCAATTTCAAGTGCTTTTTTATATTCTAACTTTTTATTACAAAGTTCATATCATTTTTGCGCATATTCATCTACATGGATTAAATAGGAAATATAATTCTTACACGTTTTTTTATTATTTGCACTATTTTTTAATTTAAAAGAAAAACCTTCTTTATTTTGATAAATTTTAGTATCTAAATTATACATATCTCAAATTTTTTTGATATGAGAAGCAACATTTTATGAAATTGAGATATTTCTAATAAGTCATAAAAGTCTTTTTCCTCTTCTAAGATATCTAACATGATTGCTTGTAATGGCATATTTAAAATCTTTGCAGTTTTATTAATAATGTTTCTAATTATATACACAAATTTAAAAAAATTTATATTATTATACTTACTATTTATTTTATTGAATAACTTTTCATCATATGTTTCTTCTAAATTATCATAATCTTTAAAAATATAATCAGAATCCCCAACTGAAAATATCGGAACAATATAAACTTTAAATTGGTTTTTCCCAATAATTTGCATTGACCTATTTTTATTTTCTACTTCCTCACCTTTTCGAATATTTTTTTTCAAAAAAATAAAAATATCTGCTTTTATTTTTTTAAATTTTTCAATATTTAATTTATTTTCAAAATATTTTATTGAAATATCTAAATCGTTATCGTTTAACCTTCTTTTAAAGGTAACAGTTTTTGTTTTTACTGAACCCTTTAAGGCTATTTGATTTTTAGAAATAAAATTATTTTTAGTTAAAATAGATTCAATATCCTTAAATCTTTCTAACATTCTTTTATATTTAAAATTAAAATGACTGTTCTTTTTAAATTCTTTATATAACCATATATATGTCATGAATTTATTCTCCATCTATTTTTAACATTTACCCTTAATATATATAAAATGTTCTTTAAATCAATGTATAATTTCCATAGTCTTTAAAATAATATTATCATTTATTTATTTTTTTTAAATAAGATTTTTATCCTACTTATTTTTAAAAATTATTATAATTGAGCTCAACAACCTTACCAAAAATTATCAAAAAATAATACTAAATAACATATTTGTTAATAATTTTTAACACATTATTTTTAAATATGTTATTTAATATCTATAAAAGGAAGGAATTTATTTATGTTAATTGCGCATCGAGGTTTTCGTAGTCCCGCCGGAGAAAATCGTATGGTTGATTTTATTAATGCATTAAAAACTTGTCCTGGAGTTGAATTCGATATTAGGATGACGAAAGACCATCAAATCATTATTTTTCATGATCATAATTTTAAAAGAATTGGAAATGTTAATGAAACTGTTCGTCATTTTACTTATCAAGAAATTAAGAATTTTGAATTCTTTAAAAAAAATCCCGAATTTTTACCGCCTTTATTTATTGATGATTTTATCAATAAAATTGCAGAACAATATCAAGTAATTAATGTTGAAATCAAACCAGATCGTTATAATGAACAAGAATTTACTTTAATCAAACAAGCATTATTATTGTTACAAACAAAAACAAAAGCTGAGATTATTGTTTCTTCGTTTGGCCATGAAGCTTTAAAATTTATTAGTACTTTAAGTAGCCCTTTTAAAAAAGGTTATTTAATTGAGAGTTTAAAAGATATTGATCAAACTTTAATCACCAAGTTTGATTATTTACACCCGTCAATTGCAACAGTAAAACAAAAAAAGAATATTGCAATTATTAAAAACCTTAATCTACCATTAAATATTTGAACTTTTAAAAATGAAAAAGATCTTAAAATTATTAATAATTTATATCCCCAAGATTTTATTCATAGTTATATTAGTGACATTGCAACTTTAAATCCCACCTTAAAATAATAGTTTTATTTTGAAAGGAAACAAAATGGAAACATCAGAACAACAGAAAAAAATTAGTAGAAAAACAATATGAATTATTGCCCTTTTAGCACTAGCTGATGTCTTAGTAATGGCAGTCCCATTCTACTTAAAAAACGTTATTTCTTCGGTAAAAATTTCAGAAGGATTAGGAATTAGCGCATCGCAGTTTTCCCAAGCCAATGCTATTTATGGATACGTAGCATTATTAAGTTATTTTCTTGGCGGTTATTTTGCTGATCGCTTTAATTTAAAAAAGTTAACCTTAATTGGCTTAGCAGGAATTGGAGTTGTTAGTATTTGATATGGCTTAATTCCTTTTATTACTAGTGGAAAAATTATTCAAGTTTATGTTATTTTTTCCTTATGAAGTTTTATTACTTGTTTTATTTTTTGAAGTGCCCTATGAAAATTATTATCAGAACAAGGAACTCCCGCTGAAAACGGTAAACTAAATGGAATTCATGGAAGTTTAAATGGATTAATCGGAACGGTTTTAATTGCGATTGCTTATTTAGTATTTTGATTATTTGAAAATGTTTGAACAGAATCATTGGGGAACTGAGCTTTTAGTGCGCTTGTATTTATTTTCTCGGGGTTGATTTTTATTAATTGTATTTTATTATGAAAATTTGTCCCTGATTTAAATCACAATTCAAATCAAAATAATAATTTTGATATTAGAGAATTAGGTAAAACATTAAAGAATTTTAAATTATGAATTGTTACTTTATTAATTATGGGAGTTTATATGTACCAATCTGGTTTAAGTGTTTTTGTGACTTTTATGCAAGATGCTTTAAAGATTATTCCAATTATTGTCGTTGTTGTGGGAATTATCCGAACATATTTCTTCCGGTTTTTATTTAGCGCTCCTGCTGGCAAATTAGCTGATCGTAACCAAAAATATATTTTATTTATTGTAATTGGGTTAAGTTTAGCTTCTTTAATCACCATTGCTGCCATCAGTTTACCTGGTTATTATGAAACCTCATTTGAGGAACTGTCATCAACTTGAAAAATTGTTATTCAAACCTTAATTATTATTCTATATTTGACATTAGGAATTATTTGTTGAGCATTAGTTACCAACCGTTGAGCAACAATTTATGAAATTAATATTAGTCAAAAAGAATATGCTGCTTCGGTTGGATTAATCTCCTTTATCGCCTTTTCACCTGATGCCTGGTTTTGACAAATTGATTCAATTCTGTTAAAAAATTATGGTACTGAAGCAGGCTATCTAACTAATAAATTAGCAAACCAAATTAGTTTAGCAATTATTACGGGGATTGGTCTTTTTGCCGCCCTCGCAGGAATGGTATTATTGTTAGTTCTAAAAAAAGAAAAACAAGCAAAGCAACTTGCCACCCTTTAATCTTAAAAATAAAAAGAACTGTAAACGACAGTTTTTTTTATTAAATAACATTTATTTTATTTTGTTTCATCTGGTTCTTGTAAATCTCCTTCGGATTGATACGCTTCCTGGCGAATATGTTTAGCATCCTGATAATTTGAATTATCTTGCGATTGATAAATTTTTTGATTTCGAACTAAATAACGATCTAATTCAGTTTGAATTTCTTTAACAACATAATTTCAATCATCAGTTACAGTAAAGGGAGAATCCAATACTTCTTGTAATTGTGGGTTTGTTTTTAACCGTGCCTGATATTTTTTTCAATAGTAGGTGTAATATCAAATAACGGCAAACATAATCACCCCAACAATATAAGCAATTTCTAATGTATTAGAAACAATAGTTGCAATTGCTTTTGAAGAGTCAGTATTTAATTGATTAATCGCCGTGTGATATGAACGCCCTAAATCAACAAAGAATTGGACAAATTGTCAAATTAAGAAAACTAACACTAATGATCAAGCAATTATTTCTCAAATTTTTACCCGCATTTTTTTCGTAAATCCTAACTTTAAAGCAACCATTATCACAAACGAATAAATAATAATCATAATTAATGATGCTTCCCCAGTAATTGCAGCATACGATAATACAGCATTACCACCCGTTGCTCCTTGAATAATATCGGGAATAAATAACCAAATCACGGAAAAGATAAAAGTAATAATTAAATTTAAAAATGAAGCTTTAAAGGGAATCCCATCCTTATTTAACTCTTGATATTTACTTGGCATTAAACCCTCCACTGCAAATGGTTCTAAAATGGCCCCCGAATATAAAACATTTTGCATTCCAGCATTTGCTTTTAACGAAATGGTACAAATTAACATAATAATAACACCAGCATAATAAATTCACTGCCCAACATGATTTGATTACCTAATAAGCGAAAAATCTTTAAATTTGGATTATTGGTAAATGCTCCAGCAATTGCCCCTAACATTAAAATGGTAACAATAATATAAAAGATAATTGCTAATGCCATTGTTCAAATAATACTACGGCCAATATTACGTTCCGGATTACGAACATTTTTTCCAATTGTAGCATATGTCTCAAATCCTAAAAAGAAAAAGAAACACGAGGTAAAAGCAATTGAAAAATTAGTTGGATTTAAGGTTGTGTACTTTGAAATAACATTAACATCCCGGGCCGAAGTTCCATTAATAATAAATAAGGTAATTAATGCAATAATTAATAATCCCGTTGAACCTCATTTAATATAACTAGAAGCATTTAAATAACGCTTTAATAATCGCATTCCTAAAAATAAGGTACATGATACTAACATATAAACAGCAATTCCAATTGCATCTCAAATTAAGTTTGCCCAATTACCTAACATATCTTTTGTATCAAGAAAGGTTCCTGAACCAACAAAGTTTAAACGAATCATTGACACAATTTGTGATGTAACAATAATTGGTAATGTCGTATATTGTAAAAATGAAATTAATCATCCCCAAAATTTTCCAAAGTTTGTTCGAACATAAATATAACTAGCCCCATTTCCAGCGGGGTGCACTTGTGATAACTCATTAAATGCTCAAGCACAAGTTCCAGCTACTAGTCCTTCTACTAAAAAGATTCAAATCATATGCATTCCTAAAAATTGGCCTGTTTTATCAACTTCTGAAAACATCATTGTTGCATAAACCGAGGTAAAAGCAATTCCACAAGTATAATTAAACCCTAATCAAACTAATTCTGGCAAAATAAACTTCTTGCTCTGAGCAATCGCTTTCTTTTGTTCTTTCATTTTTTATGGCCTCTTTTCTAGTTTTTACGAAATATAAAAACATTATATCGTTTTTTCAAATATTTTTTAATAAAATTAATAATTTTTTAATTATAACAAGTAAATTGTTAACAATTCCTTTACAACTAACAAATTATTTTCCAAATAAAAGTTATTTAGAAAACTTTTTCTGTGCTTTTGTTGTCTTTTTTAATTGCTGTAAATTATGCGCTTCAATTAACATAATGTCTGTTACTTTCTCATGACCATTAAAAATAATTAACGCTGTAATTAAACAGAAGACTGGCCCAACAATTCAAATTCATGTAAAGAACATCAATGCAATCATTAACAATGCTCCGGCAATTCGAGCACCAATTTTACCACGTAAAGCAAAAACAAAACAAGTAATAAATCCAATTAAAGCTAAAATAGAAATAAAAATAAAGGCAACCAAGACACGAGCATCAATTTTGTATTGATTTATAATTTCAATCCCGTTAATTGATTCAATAATGCCTTCATTAATAGACGCAGAAATAACATAAAGAATATTAATGCCAATATTAAAAGTTAATACAATAATACCAATAATAAAACCCGTAATTGTCACCTTATTAGTTCGCATCACATATTGAATTGGTACAATTTTCACATTCTTATTACGATAATAACGGAAGTATAATAAATTATTAATAAAAATATAAAAGTATTGTAATGACACAGCAACAACACATATCACAACCAACGCGGTTACAACCATAATATCGCCACCCGGCTGAAAGTAATTTAAGAAAAAGTACGGAAATAATGTGTTTGGATCTTTGCCATCTAAATGTCGATAAGTTCCGCGGAAAAGAATAATTGTTAAATACAGCACCATATATAACATGATTAACCATAATCATTTTTTATGATGATCTTCATAATAGTAATAATGATCACCTGTTGTCAAAACATAACTAGTAATCATTGTTACGGGCATAACTAAATGTAAAATAATTGTTGCAACCCAATGATAAGGACGATATTGATGGGCCTGGTCTTTTTGACCAACAATCCCAATTCAAAAGACCAACATTGTAATGGTAATATATGTTGTAACTGCTAATTGAATAATATAATGTGGTTTTGTATTTTTAAATTTTGATTCAAATAAATATAAGAAAAAGTACAAGGCAACAATATAATTTGTTTGTGTTGTAAAAAATGAATAATAATTTGAAACCCGCTCACCATAACCTAAATTCGCAAATTTTGGTTGTGGATAATAAATTGCCATTATCAAATCAAATAATAAAAATAAACTCAATAAAATTAACGTTGCTAAACGTAAATAAAAATGTACCCGGGGATTTCACCTAAACACACAAAGACTCCTTCATAGTCAATAATATTTATATTTTAGCCTTTTTTATCCTAAATTTTATCCTAAATCACAAGTAAATACAGGGAAAAATGTTGTGAAAACCCCACACATTTAAGAATTTAGCTTATACCGTTAATAAAATTATAACAAAAAACTAAGTTTAATATTAATTAAAATAAAAAATATTATTCTGGTAAAACTTGGAATAAACCTATAACTTTTTTATAAAGTTTATCAATATAATTCACATAGTCAGTGTTAATATCTGAAATACAATTACTACAAAAATCAAAAAAAGCATTTTTTGTAAATCAAAAAAAGTGAACTTTAAATTTAAAAGATGAAAGCAAATAAGTTGGAAAAGTTAAAATATCTTTGATTCTAATCATTGACGCCTCTGTTTTTTCTTTTTCAATAACTAGCTGATTAACTTGCATAAATCTCAAATTGTCAGTTAATTCTGTTGATATAAATATTTTATTTTTTCTTTTTTTGGCAATTTGTACATTTATATTTTTTTATTCCATAACTAATCATAATATTTATTACTTTAATTAAATATCTTTCAAAATATATATTCATATTATTTATTTTTTGCAGTTTGGAATAATCATTTGGACCATATCCTATTCATTGACTAAACTCAAAATCCTGAAATTTTGGATAAAATTCACTTTTATAACTTTCATTAATATCATTCACTTTATCTACCAATTTTAATTTCATATTATATTTAGAAAGTAAATATAACAAATTAATTATTGAGATTAATAATACTGTTATTGCTACTATAATTATAATTATTTCATTTTTACTCATTTCTTCACCCATAAAAATTATACACTATTTAAATAATTTAAATCTAAAATAGCTCAAACAACATTCAGCTGCATTAATCATATCCAATTTATTTACACCAGGTTTTTCGTCACGGATATTAGTTTTTTCATTATTATTACTGTAAATTGTAAATGCTAACCGATAAAAAGTTAACTAAATTAATAGTTAACTTTTTTAAGTTAACTATAGAGGAGGTTGAAATTATGCAAACAAAGCAATATTTTATTTTGCGGTTGTTAGTGAAAAAGTATGGTAAAGATAATGTTATTAATACTGTCAATAAGATTGCAAAAGATATTGAAATTAAAAAGTAAAAGAATAAATTATTCCGCGTAATTTATTAGCGGATAATTTATTCAATAATAATGTTTTTAATGGAGCAAAGCGACAACGAGCGGAGCGAGTTTGCAAATTTCAATTTTTTAATTTATTGAAAGGAGTTATATTATGCCAGTTTGATTAACGACAATATTTAGTGTTGTTATTATATTGGGTATTTTTGCTTGAATTAGTTTATCGATTTATCAAAAAATTCGCCAAATTCGAGGTAAGAAAAAAGAAAAAAAGAAATTGAAAACAAGGAGGATAAGAAATAATGTTGGGGATGTATTTAACAACAGCAATTAATTTTTTAGCAGTTGGTGATAAGCCTACTATTTCAGATGGAATGGGTTCTATTTGAAGTGGTTTAGGACAAGCAATGATGAAAGTTAAAGAAGCAATTTATGCTGTATTACCACAATTAATGACCTTTTTAGGTGATGCGTGAATTATTTTAATTCCATTTGGTATTTTTGTTATCATTAAGATTTTAAACTTTTTCCGTGTTATGGTTAAAGGATTTTAATATTTATTATAACTAATTATTTGTATTAGTTAAGGAACACTGGTTTATTTATATTTTATTAATTTATTATTTTATATAACTATTATTTTAAAACTTAATAGTATTTTTCAGTGTGCCAATTTGTATTTTTGTTTTTTATTACATTGTTTATTAATATTGTTTATTTAACAAAAATTAAGTTACATTAGTATAACAATGTTTATAACATCCGACTTATGTTTTGCTCGTTTACCTTCTGCTGTTCGTTCTACTGATTTTGTTTTTCAAATTTCATAATCCGTAATATCTTGGAAAATGCCAATTCGCATAATAAAGAAACGATTAAAAAAATTAAATCCTTTTTTAGCGATAGGTTTTTTCAGTGAAATTGGAATAATAATACCACTTGCTAATTGGCAAATATTATTTCAAATCATACCCTCACGTTGAGCTGTAAATAAAGCACGATGTCCAAAATGTCTTGCTAAAACAATTCATGGAATTTTACCACTATGAACTTTTTTCTCATCATGAGGACTAGTTCAATCAATATATAAATAACTTTCATCAAATAAAATAACACTATCATCTAGGGGAACTGGTTTTGTTCTATCTGTAAAATCTAAATTTTTAAATGTTAAAACTTTAACTTTATCATCTTCTAACGGATAATTACTATAAATCTTATCTGTTAATAGTTTCATAGTTTGTGATAAATAAGTTAAAAGTAAAGTTTTTCCCGTTCCTAATTTACCAATAATTACCGATAACGGATTATCTCAAACAAAATTTACTAACCGAAAAGCATTTAATTGATAAAAAATATTTTTTCATAATCACCAAACAAAATAAACACATTGCAAAGCAAACAATAATCAGAATACTAAACCAGTATAATTTAATGAAATTATTCAAAATAACAAATCAATTAAACTAAACAAAATCATTGAACCACTAATATAACAATAATTTTTTAAGAAAAATATAAACTTTTTCATTTTATCTCCAATAGTTATTTATAATTAAACTAGTATTACTATTGTTTTCTCTCCCCACAAATCAGAAAGGAGAGTGATAAAAATACTTAGTATTTTTTTATCAATACTACGGACATTCACACCAATAATGCCCTATATATTATTATTTTTAGGTTTTAATCCTTTTGGAAAAGAATTATTCATATCAAAATAATAATATCAATATTTATATAAAAATTTGTGGGGAGAGAAAACCATAATAATAACAAAATGTAATTATTTAAAACAACTACTAACTATTTTAAAAACCATTCACAATAAAAACCATGTTAAAAATAAAATCACAATTCAAACACCAATCATAAGAGTTAAATATTCATTTTGAGTTAAATTCCAAGTTGTAATACTTTCAACGTTAGATTTGTCAATAAACAAAAATACATGAGTAAAAAACTCTTTTAATTTTTCTCAATCTTTTGTCATAATTTAAAAGCTTCATATTTTTTGAATGATTTTAAAAAACATTCCAAAAAATAAAACAATAAATAATACAAATGATATGACATATAAAAATTCAGGAGCATTTGAACCAATAATATAACTAACAAATTGAACTCAATAGTCATATAAACTCATTTAATTTAAACTTTCTAAATCATTGATTAATTGTTGCACTTTTTCATCACTTCAATTTGTTAAATTATTATTGTTAGTTGTTTTTACTTTTTGAGGTTCACCAGGAAATATTGCTTTTTTCATTTGTGTAAAATAATTTTGTTTATATTGATTATACAAATTAATTATTTCTGTTCCAGTTAAATACTTTCAAATATGTCGTTTTAAATTTTCATCATATTTTACAATAGGATAATAATTATCATAAATCAAACCGATTGCTACTTGTTCTGAGTGTTTTTCACTGGGATAAATAAATTTATTACTCAATCAAAAACTAATGTGACGATTATGATTAGGTAAATTTATAAAACTTGCTTTATCAGTTTGAAAAACTATAAATTCTCTTCGAATAAAATAATTTTCTACATTAATATTCTTCTTATAAAAACTCATAAAAACACCCCACTTTCACACATATAACTCATTTTTTCTAGTATAAATACCGGCAAAGAATTCACTTTCAATTATTTTCGAAAAGATTGAAAACCGTTATAACCAATAAATCATTCTATATCAATAACTTTTATAATATTATATTTACACAATGCCGGATTAGGGCCACTTTTATAACTTGGTTTCTGATAAATTACTCAAATCAACTCGCTTTCTATTACACTTCATTGAACAAAAATTTAATTTAAAATACAAAGTACCAATAAATTTTTTATTTAAAATAGAATGACAAATTTGACATTTACGTTTAATAAAAAATATTAAAATTCCTAACATTATTTTCCCTCCTTAACTAATTCTAAAAAAAATATTTTAGTACGTTAGTTAGGAACTATTGAGTTACCTAATTGTTTTTGAATTTGAAATTTACTATTAACACTCAACATTTTTCTAATCTTTTAATGTATAACCCATTAATAAAGTCATTTCATCAGTTGTTAAATACCTGTATTTATCATTTAATAAAACCTTAGTTCTATCAGCTTTTGTAGTTAAAGTGGGGTATAACTTTTCATCAGCCTTAGGACAATAATTTCAACTATTGTTTGTGCCTTTTAATCGAATAAAACCATTATGGAAAGTTGTTCGTTTTGGAATTTCTTTATTTCCTGGAATATTTCAATTTACAATATTGGTAGTAAGAAAAAAGTTGAGGTTTTATAAAAATTATAAATAACATAATTAGAAATAAAATTAATTAATCGCTTATTAGAGCGATTTTTTATTTTGAATTAATCGTTAGATAGTATCTTTCACACTTAATAAAATAGGTTTTTTATGAAAAAATCCATCCTTTCTTTTCTGAAAAATTTTTAAGTATTTATTTTACTTAATTATTAGTTAATTGTTAAATATATTACTAAAAAATACATTTAATAAGCAAATAATTAAAAAAGATAATGAGATAAAAAATAATAAAGATACTATCTAACGATTAATCCAAAATTAAATCTTTAAAACTTAATATTTTGATGCTTAAAGATGGATAACCCATCTATGGCACGAAGCTTTAAAGAAAGTGTGAAAGCGAATGGATTTTACTCCTATTTATTTCTTTAATTCTCGGCAAGATTAGTCCCTTGCGAAATGTCAGAGCGCGTGTTTTTTGGCTTGTTTTCATAAAAAGAGTGCTGTTAAACCGAAAAAAACAATATCGGACACTAAAAAAAACAAGCGGGTTGGAGCTCCAAAAGGTTATTTTCTTTATATAAAGTTGTGTAGGGATGGATGAAGTGTAATTAATAACTGGGTAAACTTTTTTACTTCCGTAGGGGGATAAACTATGTCTAAATATCCTACCGCCCCCGCTCACCCCCGAAGTGAAGCGGGCGGCGAATTAAGTAAGTACTAAAATAAATTACTAAATATCAAAATATTAAATAATAAAAAAATATTATGTTTTTTACAGAAAGGAAAATATTTGATGAAAGCAAATTATAAGCGTTTTAAACAATATAAAAAAACAAAATGTTGTAGTACAAAAAAACACAATAAAAAAATTGAAAGTAAATTACAAGAATTAATGATACGAGATTATCCAGTAACGGTAAATGATATTAATGATGAAATTTGGGCAAAAAATAAAAAGAATTGAGAGTATAGAAAAAATGACAGAATATAAAAGTTTGTATATTAATAAAACTTGAATGAAATAACAACTTCATTTGATTGAATTAATTGTAAACCAGTTAATTGTCGTATTTCGCATCATAAAAATCATTATGATTTACAGTGTTAGAATGAGCAAAAATGTATTTAAATTTATTTGAAGATAAATGAGATGTTATTATCTCATATATGCAACATTACAAAATTAACGATATTTTAGATTTAGCGACAGAAGGATGAAAAATATTACAAAATTGAGAAAAAGATAAAACAAATCAATTAAAATATATTATTGCAATTGATCCCGCTGGAATTGGGAAAACTGGTGTTATTATTTACAATGTTTTGCAAAAGAAAATAATTAATAACATTACTTTTCAGTCTAACTTTGAAGAAGAAGCAATAAATAATATCTATTTAATATTAAATGAATTTAAAAATAAAACTTGTTCTTATTTAAATAAAGTTCTTGTAATAATCGAAGATTATCAACTGCGTAAGGGATTAAAAATAACAAACCCATTATCTACTCCTAAATTCATCGGTGGTTTAAAGGTTTTATGTAAATATATATTTAATTTAAAATATGTTTTACAATCGCCAGTTGTTAAGAAAAATTATATTTATAAAGGAAATATTAAAATGACAGAGCATGAACAAGATGCTTGGAAACATTTACAATATTTTTTAACAAAAGGAAGTTGATAAAAATGGCACAAACAAAAAGCAATCTACCTAAAAAATTAATAACTAATAAACCTAAAATAAAAAATAAAAGAGTTAACAAATTAGAACTAACTGTTAGATTACATGAAAATCCAATTAAAACTAAAATTAAGGCACTTGTTGCTGGTGGGGTTGAAGTTGATGCTTGCTCTGCTAAATGTCAATGAGAGGGTTAAATTATTCAACATTATCAATATATAATCCAACAATTGTATCTGAATTTTTGAAATTAAAAAAAGATGATGAGATAAAAATTAAAGGATCAGTATTTAATCAGTTAAATATAAAAACTAAACGCTATTTTTTATCTTTTCGAGTCGATAGTTTCGAAATTATACAAAAGGCAATTAGAAAAAGAACAAATTTTAAAAAATAAGGAAGTGAAAAAATGGTAAAAAATGTAAAATATGTTCTTATTGATGAAAATAATGAACCTATTAAAAACGAAAATGACAGTTTTAATATTAAAACTGCAGAAGTTATTTTAGAAAATTATGAAGAAATTAATGAATTTAATGCAAGTAGTTTAGAAAATAGCAATCAACAAATCAATGAATTACAAACAAAAAACACTAAATTAATTTCACAATTAGAACAACAAACCATGCAATTAAAACAAATTGAAATTAATAACTTCAATAATTCTTTAACTGATAATGAAGAATTTAAAAATGTCTTATTAAAATCTTATGATATTACTGATGATATTGAAGTTATTAAAACACATTTACAAAGTGTTTATGATGAATTAATTAAGGTACAAACAGTTAATACTGGTGGCGTACCAAAAACAGAAAACAAAAAAAACAATATTTTAGATACAGACAATGTATTTAATAAATAGAAAGAAGGAAATAAATTATGGCACAAAATCCACAAAGAATTTTCGGAGATATTACTAATCAAGCAACACAAAGAGACGAGAAACATTTGAACAATGATATTTACAAACTTATCAACAAAAATTTAGTTGAGAAGCATTATTTGCGTGAAAAGAAGCCAATAAGTTTTGTTTAACATATAAAAGAAAGAAAAATATTAAATATAATGAAGGTTTGGGAGCAAACGGTCAAGTATTTAATACTGATGATAACCTACTAAAATATTCAACAGTGGAATTTGAAGATGGAATTGTTGAATTAGATACAATTTTAACTTTTGCTCGTAAATTAGACCCCATAGAAAGTGATTTTAATCCTAATCTTTGGGCTGCTGATATTGAACAAGCAATGGATACTGAAGTTGCTTATAAACGCAATAAAATTTTAGAAATTATTAATAACGGAACAGTTACAACTATTCAAGGACAAAAAGCAGATG
>NZ_OU953854.1:407596-474571 GCF_918697755.1 Spiroplasma endosymbiont of Phyllotreta cruciferae | reverse complement strand
TAACACCAGCTTCAATCATTTCATAATACAAATCATTACCTTCACGAGTTCGTTCACCAACACCAGCAAATACAGAAATTCCGCCGTGTGCTTTGGCAACATTATTAATTAACTCTTGCACTAAAACAGTTTTCCCAACTCCGGCTCCACCAAACAACCCAATTTTTCCCCCTTTTGCAAAAGGGACTAATAAATCAACAACTTTAATTCCTGTTTCTAAAATCTCAGCAGTTGTTTGTTGTTCTTCATAAGACGGTGCTTGACGATGAATTGGTCGCATTAGTTTTGTTTTTGGTTGTGGTTTTTCATCAATTGCCTCACCAAGCACGTTAAACATTCTTCCTAATACTTCTTCACCAACAGGAACCGTAATCGGAGCTTTTGTATCAATAACTTCCATTCCCCGCACCATTCCTTCCGTTGGTCCTAACGCAATTGTCCGCACAGTATCATCACCAATATGTTGAACAACTTCTAACACCAATTTAGTTCCATTATTATCGACCATAATCGCATTATACAATTCGGGTAAATATTCTTCGGCAAACCGCGCATCAACAACAGGTCCTAATACCTGTACTACTTTTCCATTTTTTTCCATTTTTCTAATCACCTCTTAATTTTCTTGTGCGCCTGCTCCGGCAACAATTTCAGTAATTTCTTGAGTAATTGCTGCTTGACGCTTACGATTATATAATAATGATAACTTTTCTAACATTGCGTTAGCATTATCGGTTGCATTTTCCATTGCTACTCTTCGTGATGCTTGTTCAGAAACTTGCGACTCAACAATTGTTGAAAATAAAATTGTGTTTAAATACATTGGTACTGCATTTTCTAAAATTGTTGCTGGATCTGGTTCAAATTCAGTAATAACATGGAGATGTTTAGTTTTTTCTGTACTACTTTCTTTAACAATTGGCAACAATTGTAAAATGGTTGGTTCAAAAGTAACATTGTTAATAAATTTTGTATAAGCAATTTTAATTTCATCATAAGTATTACTATTGAAACCAGATAGAATTTCTTGCGCAAATTCACGAGCATCATCATAAGAAAAATTAATATCAATTTCTTTTCTTGTATGCATAATTTTAAAATTTTTATGAAGATAAAATGATTCTGCTTTTGAACCAATTGCAATAATACAATCATTTGATCGCAATTCTTTTAAAACTAATTTATTAATATTAATATTATAACCACCACACAAACCAAGATTTGAATTAACAACAATTCAACAAGTTTTAATACTAGCTTTAGTTGGGTCTTTTTTTTGATAAATTGAATCATCCACTTTACTAATAATATCGTTAAAAACTGTATAAACTTCAGCAAAATATGGTTTTGCATTTGAAATTCGTTTTCCAATTTTTTTTAATTTTGCGGTAGCTACCAACTTCATCGCTTGTGTTATTTTTGAAGTTGAATTAATTAAAGTAATTTGTTTTTTCAAACCTGTTCCGACTGCCATTTTGAATAACCTTTTTTATCGTCCCAGTGTATTTCATTCTTCAATTCGCCCAAATCGTTCTGGATTATAATCAGCAATTTTGTTAGTAACTTTTTTCACAACACTAATAATTTCATGATCAACATTTACCATTAAAGTTTCACTATAAGCTTTTTCTTTCGCTAATTCAGCATAACATTCTTTTGCTTTTGTATTAAAATGTTCAATAATTTCTTCTTTAAATTCCTGAATTTTATCAACTGGAATTCAACGAATTCTTTTTTTATTAACTGCTAATAAAATAATTGCTTGGTCAATTTGTGAAAGGGAGGCGTATTGTTTTTGTTTTAAAATTTCAATTACCCGTTTTCCGTGTTCTAACACTTCCTTGGTTGTATCATCTAAATCCGAACCAAATTGTGTAAAAGCTTGTAATTCGCGATATTGTGCTAATTCTAATTTTAAAGAACCCGCTACTTGTTTCATTGCTTTGATTTGTGCAGCTGACCCTACCCGTGACACTGATAATCCAGCATCAACAGCAGGACGAATTCCAGCATTAAATTGATCATTATTTAAAAATATTTGACCATCTGTAATTGAAATAACATTTGTTGGAATATAAGCAGAAATGTCACCCGCTTGCGTTTCTACAATTGGCAGGGCTGTAATACTTCCACCCCCATATTCTTTTGTTACTCGTGCTGCTCGTTCTAATAAACGGCTATGTAAATAGAAAACATCCCCCGGATACGCTTCACGACCTGGTGGGCGGTGCAATAACAAGGCCATTGTTCGATAAGCAACCGCATGTTTGGAAAGATCATCATAAATAATAATAACATTATCTCCCGATTCCATTCATTCTTCTCCAATTGTCACACCAGTATAAGGTGCTAAATATTGTAATGGCACTAATTCACTTGCTGTTGCTGAAACAACAGTTGTATATTCCATTGCTCCTGCCGCACGTAATTTTTCAACAATTTGAGCAACAGTTGACGCTTTTTGCCCAATTGCAACATAAATACATTTTACATGTTTCCCTTTTTGATTTAAGATTGTATCAATTCCAATTGCTGTTTTTCCTGTCTGACGATCACCAATAATTAATTCCCTTTGTCCTTTTCCAATTGGAATCATAGCATCAATTGTCATAATTCCTGTTTCAATTGGTTGGTCAACTGATTTTCTGGTCATAACTCCTGGGGCAATTCTTTCAACTGGTCTTGTTTTTGTTGCTTTCAACGGTCCTTTCCCATCAATTGGTTGACCTAAAGCATTAACAACACGTCCTAATAGGACAGCACCAACAGGAGTTTCAACAATTTTTCCCGAACGACGAACTTGGTCACCTTCACGGACAGTTGTGTCATCCCCCATTAAAACAGCACCAACGGCTCCTTCTTCTAAGTTTAAGACCATTCCATAAATTTCATTTGGAAAAATTAATAACTCACTCATCATCGCATTATCAAGTCCATCAATTAAAGCAATTCCATCTCCAACGGTTACAACAGTTCCTTCTTCATGAATTTCAATTTTCTTTCCATATTCCTTAATCTGTTTTTTAATTATTTCAGAAATTTCATTTATATTTAAAGCCACTTCTTACACCCCATCTTCTATTTATTATGTATTGCTTTTTGACGCATTGTTTCTAATTGTCCAGCAATTGATCCATCAATAATTTCATGTTTAATTTTAACGCAAACACCACCAAGTAATGATGGATCAATTTTGTTAACTAACTCAATATGGTATCCAAATTTTTTACTTAATTTATTTTCAATTGTTTCAATTTGTTTTTTTGTTAATGGCTGTGTTGAAAAAATATTCCCATATTGAACATCATAACTAATATTAATAATTTTTCGTAAACGCTTAAAAATTCTTCGTACATAGCAAAAGGCTTCTCGATCAATTAATAAAAAAAGCGCATTTAGAATTAATGGATCGACCGCTTTCTGAAATGGTTTCGCTAAAATTTTTTTGCGTTCTTCTTTAAGAAGATCAGCATTCATCATTAATTTAATATAATCTGGACTCCGTTTAAATAATTCCACAATCATATTACTTACTTCTAAATAATGATCAAGTATTTTTGTTTCAACAGCTAAATCCATTAAAGCAGCGGCATAATTATCAACAAATTTCTCACTAACTAACATAATATTCTAATCTAAATCCTTAATGAAATCTTCAACTAATTTCTCATTTTTTTCTTTTGTGATTTCTTTTTCTAATAATTGTTCCGCTGCATTAAACGCAATATTAATGATCGATTTTCGAATATCATCTTTATATTGTTCTTTTTCTTTTTGTATTTCTTTATGCGCTTGTTCATTTAAACGAACTACTTCCGCTTTTGCTGTTTCTAATACTTGATGTCGCTTTGATTCTGCTTCAGTACGAGCGTCAACAAGAATACCATTAGCTTCTACTTTTGCTGTTGTTAATAATTTTGAAGCTTCCTTTTGGTCAATTGTTGCTTTCGCTTGCTTATCAGCAGCATCTTGAATTAATTCACGAATTTTATTACGACGAGCACGTATTGCCTTACGGAATGGGTTGTATACTCATTTTGATAATAAAATTAGTAAAATAACTGTTGCAATAACATGGGCAATAAAAATTCATAAATTTGGAAATAGTTGATTAATAATTTCTGCTGGTTCAATTGGTTTTGACATTAATCATAACATAAGACATCCAAACCTTTCTGTTTTAAAATTCTTTTAATATTATTAATTCTTAACCCCCCCCAGTAACAAATGCTAAAATAATTGCAATAACTAATGCATAAATTGACCCTGATTCTGTAATAGCAGCAGCAATAATATATTGGGTACGAACTTTCCCCTCAACTTCTGGATTACGAGCAATCGCTTCAACTGCTTTCCCCCCAGTGTATCCTTGTCCAATTCCTGAACCACAACATCCAATCGCAGCCAACCCCGATCCTAATAAGGACATTCCTTTGGTAAAACCATCATTAATTCCTGCCATTAATCATACGCCAATCATATTTGACATTAAATCTAACATATTGTAATTCTCCTCTTCTTTAAAAATATATAATTTTATTTTAATACTTTTTTATCCATTATTTAAGTGGACATTTTGAACATTTTTTCTTTTTTTATGTTTTTTTAATTTAATTGTTTTTTCTTTATCTGGTTCTTCATCCGTATGCATTTCCATTGCTCAATACGCAATTGTTAAAATAGAAAAAATATACGCCTGAATTAAACCATCAAAAACATCAAAATAAATGCTTAAGAATGGTAAAAATACTCCCGCTAATAAATCAACTGGCCCAATATAAGGAATTTGCCCTCAAATAAAGCCCATCAAAGCAGTAAACAAAGCAATAATAACTGTTCCTCCCAAAATGTTTCCAAACAAACGAAACGAAATTGAAATTAACGGCACAAATTGCGTTAATAATTCTAATGGATTAACAAATTTTTTAAAATACATCATTTTTTGATATTTAATCCCGAAATAATATATCCCAATAAAAGTAACTAATCCCATTGATAATGGTACTGTATAAGCGGTTGCAAGTGAATCAAATCCAACAACACTCATTAAATTACCAATGCCAATATACAATAATAAGTACATAACATAAACTGTTAAGAATTTATATTTTGGTCCCATTAAATCCACAACTTGTTTTTCAACTCATTTAATTGCAATTTCAGCAAAAAGGACTAAGCCTGTTGGAACATCAGTTGGACCAATTTTTTTTAACCGTTTATAATAACCAATTGATAAAAGCATAATAATAAAAGTAGTTAATACTATCGTTATTAGTTGTGGTAATAAAATTGTATAACTTCATGCTTCCATTCCAGTTTTATTTGGATCAGGAACCAAATTCATTGCAAAAAGTTTATAAAAATTAGCTTTCATCACCATTTATCCCTTCTTTTCTGTGCTTATGACTTGGAAATTTAATATTAACAAATAATGACGATAATGGGCAAAGACTAATCCCTACAATTACCGTATATATACTAAAAAAACTAGTATTCTTAGCATAAATGACTATTGGTATAGCATAAATAACTAAGCGAACTAGGTACAATAAGATAAAAAAGTACTTATTTAAACTTATACTTAACAATCATCCCGCAAAGCAAATGATTAAGAAACCTATAAGAGAAAACAAATACCCTAAGACTAATCCCGAGTATAAAGTTCAGTCTTGTTTTAATGTCAAATATATAATCGCCAATATCGCAAATATTCCCAAAAACATAATTAAACTTATTATTGACATTTTATATTCTACACCTTTAAAATGTTTTTTTCAATGTAATTTATTTTTTTTATTTAGTTCCAAAAATACGGTCTCCTGCGTCACCCAAACCGGGAATAATATAACCATGTTCATCTAATCATTCATCTAAAGCAGCAACATAAATATCAATATCAGGATGGTGTTGTTCAATATATCCTTTACCTTCTGGTGCAGCAACTAAGCATACTAATTTAATATTTGTTGCACCTCATTCTTTTACTTTTTGAATCGCAAGATTAGCACTACCTCCCGTTGCTAACATTGGATCCAAAACTAAAACATTTGCTTTCATAATATTTTCTGGTTTTTTAGCAAAATATTCATGTGGTTCTAGTGTTTTTTCATCACGATACATTCCAATGTGACCAATTTTAGCATTTGGAACTAAATTGATGATTCCATCAACCATTCCTAACCCAGCTCTTAAAATTGGAAACAAAACAATATCATTCGCAATTTTATATCCCTTTGTTTTTGCTACTGGTGTATCAATTTCAAATTCTTTTAATTCAATCTCACGAAATATTTCATAAGCCATTAATTGTGCAATTTCATCTAAATTTTCCTTAAACACCTTTGAGTTACTTTCTTTCTTCCGCATCCTTGTTAATTTATCTAAAATTAAGGGATGTTTTATTACCGTAAATGACATTAATTATTTTTCCTCCTTAATTTATTAGATTTTAACATAAATTAAGAAAAGATACCAAGATTTAATAAACAATTAACAACAAAAAATAAAAAAACCTTAACAAGTCATTAAGATCTTTTTACTAAATTAAAACTAAACTCACGATTGGGCATTAAACAGTCAACAATATTTCATTCACTTTTGTCCAACTGTCCAACTCAATTTCGAATTCCATCATTTACCATTTGTTTGCTAATAATTTGTAATTCTCCGCGATAATTCTGTGCCTTATTATTTAAAATGACAATATCACCTTTCTCAAAATATTTTCCCTCAAAATGACGAGGAGGAATATCATGATCATGATATTTTAATCGAGAAAAAGTACTCCTAATCATATATTCTGCCAAATCCGGACGAACAAAATGCACACTTTGATCACTTAAAATTTTTTTTCTGCTGGAGTAATTTCAATCGATGGTTTTAAATTTAATGTTATTTTATTTAAATTAATACTATTTAATATCATCAATTCTTAATCATTTAGAAATTGGGTTGAAACAATAATATCATCAACACCCAGGGCAACAAAATGACGAATTTGAAAATCTAATGATAAATCCCGGTGCATTTCAATACTTGGTAATTTATCATTATGTTGTCAAGGACCTTGGGCATCAGAACGTTGTAAAGCAACAAAGGAAAATGGTCGTATAAAAAAGATTGGGGTTTTGGAAAAAAACTCGGAAATTGAATAAGAATAATAAATTAAACCATTTACTAAAGTGGTTTTTTTATTTGTAAAACCAAAATTATTAATTAATTTAATTGATTCAGAGAAAGGACAGCATCTTAAATTCTTAAAATAGAAACTTTTTACACAACTTTCTGATACCCTCTTTAAGTTGTTTACACATTTATAAATATCTTAGAAATCTTTACAAAGTGTAACTGTTTTTCTCCTAATTTAAGGTGTTGTCCTTTCTCTGTTTCAGTTAATTAATTTATTAAAATTACAACTTAATGCAGTGTGGAACGGTTATTTTAAATAACTAAGTGTTTTTATTCCACGGGAGGCGGTCTAGCCCAGCGGTAATCAGTCCGGAAATAATAGATGCTTTAATAAGCGATAGTCGTGATAAGTCCAAGGTTAATATCGAACGACAATAAATATTGAGATGGCAACTTTATAAATAAATTTGCTATAGATATTACTTCTTAGAAGTGACAGTGGTTTAAAAACCACAAAGTCAGCATTAGGCTCTTCAAGGTGCAAGTGAATTTATTTTAAAAACTGAACGTTTTGACCTGAAATGGTGCGGATGAAGAGAGAGAATTCTCTGGCATTACCTTATAAAAACAACTGTCGATTATTAAACAAACAATATACCGCCACCGCTCACCTCCAGTGAAGCGGATGGCGTAGTAATTAAATAGACAAATACTTATATGACTAATTCTCGCTTTGGCACTTTCACTTAGAAGTGAGTGCCAGCGAGTTAAAAATAGGAGGAATTAAATTATGAATAAAAAATATTTATTAGTAATAAAAAGTAAATATGGTGATTTAAAAACAGAATTCTTTTATACATTAAAAGAAGCAAAAATTACCGCTAATGTTGAAAATCAACAAGAATGATTAACAACTATTATTGATTTAGAAGATAACAGTATTACATGACAAGGAGATAAATAATATGTGAAAAGATGAAAATGGTTATGTTTATACTGAAGAAGATTTATTTAATATGGCATTAGAAGAATGTCATTCAGAAGATAATGCATATGAATATATTGATAATTTAATTAATGAAATGGAATTAGAGGAAATTTAATTATGGCAGATTTAAAATTAAATAATGAAGTTAAAAATATTACTTATCCATTTTATTTAAAAGGAAATAATTTTAAAGAATTAAGTTTAAAAGCATTAACAATTAAAAAATGAATTGATGAAAATGGACAAGAATTAGCAGAATTTATATATCGACAACAAGCTTGATTAATAAATGGAGAATATAAATCACAATCACTAAAAGATTTAAAATTAGTAGTTTCAAAAATTGATTATATTTTTAGAGAACCATTAGAATTAATAAAATCTTTTAAAGATGAATTAAATTTTATTAGAAAAGATATTTTAAATTTAGAAAATAACATTAAGAATAATCATGATTCTTTAAAAAGTAGTGTCATTAATATTCAATTTCAAAAACAAAATGAAATTATTGAAACTCATAAAAAAGAACAATTTTTAGAAATTAAAAGTGTAGCAAAACAAGAACAAGAATTAAAAATTATTACTAGTAATTTTCGTAAAGATAAATTATTAATTAAAGATATTGAAATATTAGGTATTAATGATGATTTTTTACAAAATGCTGATAAATTAGAACTTATTAATTTAATTAAAAATTATTTAATTGTTGATGAACAAATTGTAAAAAATGAAATTAAAGAACAATGAGATAGTAATAAAAATATTAATTTAATTGGGGTTAAAGGCATTAATTTTAAAATAAATAAAGGAGAAAAGTAATATGGCAAATATTGTTGAATTTTTAAGAACAGATAAGGCAACTGATTGAATAAAAAGTAAATTTTCTAATGAAAATGAAATTGCAAGATTTAAAAGTAATATAGTTTCAATATCAAATAGTAATGAATTATTACAAAAAGCAGATCCAAAAACAATTATGACTGCTTGTTATTGGGGTGTTTTATTAAACTTACCAATGGAAAAACAATTTGGCTATGCTTATGTCGTTCCATATAATACTAAAATAACAAGAATTATTAATGGTCGTGAAGTACAAGAATTAATTAATCAAGCACAATTTCAAATGGGTTATAAAGGTTATATTCAATTATCACAAAGAAGCGGTCAATATCTAGATATGTCAGTATCAGATGTTAGAACTGGTGAATTAGTAAATTATGATCGTTTAAAAGGTACTACTTTTAATTGAATTCAAAATGAAGATGAAAGAGAAAAATTACCAATTATAGGTTATGTATCATATTTTAAAATGGTTAATGGTTTTGAAAAAACTTTATATATGACAAAAGAACAAATGGAAAATCATTTTATGAAATATTCTAAAACTTATGCTAAAAATAAATCATTTTATATTGCTACTTTTGATGAAATGGCATTAAAAACAGTATTAACATCTTTATTAAGAAAATGAGGTATTATGTCTGTTGAATTACAACAAGCTTATAAATCATACCAAGCAGTTATTACAACTAATGATGAAAAAATTTATATTGATAATGACAGCAATATAAGCATAAATAAGGGCCAAATTAGTAATGAAAACATATTAAATAATTAATTTATCCGAACCAAGTGAAGAAGTGACAGATAATAATGTAGTTAAAGAAGAAGATATCTCAAATGTAATACCAGTAGTTAATAATAACAACGATGAGGACTGAGCCACTTGATAAAAATGGGTATTGATCCATCAGGAACAGGGACTACTGCTATTGCTGTTTTTAAAGATAATAAATTAATTAATAAATCGGAATATAAACATCGTGATTGAATTGCACAAACCGATATTATTTTAGATGAGTTAAGATCAGATGCAATTATTAATATTTAAGATTGTTTATATACAAGTTCTAATGCAAGTAAAGATAGAGATAATTTATTAAAACTTATGGGAGCAATTAAGTATAAAACAGAAAAATTATCAAATATTAATTGAGTATCACCAAAATATACTAAATCAGTTGTTAAAAATATAGAAAATTTAAGTAAATATAATGATAGTTGTATGTGAGAATATGAAAAAGATAATAATTTAACCTATCAATATGGTAAAGGTTGAAAATATAATAATAAAAAAATAAGTAACCATTTACGAGATGCCATTATTATCGCTAATTATGAGGTTTAATGTGGTAAAAAAATCATATAATCAAAAAACAGGAAAATATTATTCTTGTAAAATTCGGAATGTTAATATTTACTTAAATGAAAATGAAGAACAAGTTTGAAATGAATTAAATTTTAATACTTATTCACAACGAATAGAACATCTTATCAATTTTTATATAAAACATAATAAAGAAAAATAAAAAATTAGAGTGCACCCCAAAAAGTAAGTAAAGTAAAAAAAGACTTTGCTAAACTTTTAAAGGAGGTGCATTTTATATGGCAAGAAAAGGTCAAAAATATAACAAATATACATCAGAATTTAGAACAAAAATCATTGAGGAAATTAAACAAAAAAGTTGTTGAGTAGTAGCAAAACAATATAATCTAAATGCAAATACAGTAGAATCTTGATGAGCAAATCATAAAAAAGGAAAATTAAACAATCATAAAGGACCTAAAATCTCTTTTGGTAAAAGAGATTTAGAATATTATAAAACAAGGTATGAATTATTAAAAAAGCTCCATGACTTTTACAATTAAGCAAACTAAGAATCGTCTCTTTTATTAAACAAAATTGTCATGAATATTCAATAAAATTATTATTAGAAGTAACGGGGTTAAAACGTAGTTATTGAGATAAATATAAAAATTATGACAGTAGCAAAAAAGATAAAGAAGCAATAAATGATATTGTAAAAGTCTATGAAGAAAATTTAAAACAATTTGGATATCGAAGAATTACTAAATATTTAAAAGAAGATTATGATATAAAATATAATTCAAAAAAAGTTTTAAGGATTATGCGTTATAATCAAATACAACCTGAATATGTAAGAAAAATGAGAAGAAAAATGAAATATAAACAGAATAAAGAAAAAAGTTTATTGCAATATCCTGATTTAATTAATCGTAAATTCAATGATATAAAAACAAGGTTTTCAGTGCTATATACTGATGTAACATATTTAATTTGAAAAAGAGAAAAATATTATCAATCAACAATTATTGATGGATATACTAAAGAAATAGTTGATGTAAAGTGATCTAAATATAATGACAATAAATTAGTAATAGATAATTTAAATGATGCAATTAATAAAATAAAATTAATAAAAAAAGATCTGAATGGAATAATAATTCATTCAGACCACGGATATCAATACACATCCGCTATTTATCTCGATAAATGTGTATCTAACGGTATTATAATTTCAATGGGGAAAAATTACCACTGTGCAGATAATATTGTTATAGAAAGTTTTCATTCATTACTTAAGAAAGCTACAATCCATAATAAAATATATAATTCACATGAAGAATATATACAAGATGTTATAAAATGAAATACATGATATTCAAATCGTAAAGAAAAAGATATAATAAAAAAATAGTAAATACTTTTTATTAGTACTTACTAAAATGGGTGCAGTCTAAATAACCAATTAAGGTTATTTTTTATTTAATATAATTAAGTTTTTTTTCCGTATGTAAGTAATAAATATTCTCAATATTCAGTTGAATTAATATTTATATCTTCAACATCAGTACCAGTTATATATTCACCAAGTAGAGTTTTACATGGTCTATTACCTTTTTCAGAACGATAACATAAAATATAATTATTCATTTTAACCATTTTCATTATCTTTTTTACTTTCATTGACAATATAATAATTTATAAAATGCTGTACTCGTTGGCTATGTGTGTATAGACTAGGTAATTCATTTCATATTTTTTCTTGTTCTTTGTTAAGATAAACATTAATATTTCTAATTACAACTTGATATTTTTTTGATTTCATTTTTAAATAACCTTTTATAACATAGATAATGCATTACTTTATTATTTTTAGCAGCGATATTTCCACTATTAATATTTTTATGACATTGATCACATTTTATTTTAATCAAATAAACTAGGTTGGACATATTTTAATCGCTCCTTTGCTAATTTATAATATTTTTCGTTAATTTCCATACCAATTCAACGTCGATTTAATTGTTCACAAGCTACTGCAGTTGTACCACTTCCTAGAAAACAATCTAATACAATATCACCCGGCTGAGAATGTTTAAATAATTGTTCTTTAATCATTTCTAATGGTTTAACTGTTGGATGATCAATATTACCATCTTGTCCAATAGGATAAAAATAAGTAGTTTTGCAATTTTCATAAGACCTAGTATATTTAGCTCCTGATTCAAAATTCATAAGCAATATTCAGTATCTTCATAATATGGATTATTTCTTGGAATAGGGTTAGTTTTAATTCATTTTAATAAATATCATCTTCATTTATTTTTACGAATAACAGGAAGATATTGATCTATTTGTTCAATATTTAGTCAAATTAAACAATTCATATATTTTGTAATTCTCTTAAATTCGTTTAAATATTCTTCATATTTAATATTTTCAATAGATTTAATTTCAACTAAACCGATGGCATTTTTAACTATTGCTTTTCCAATAGGAGTATCTTTTTTTACATTAAGATTATTTTGTTTTTTTCTTATACTTTCATAAAAATAGGGTGGATCAGTTAATATTAAATCAATACTTTTATTAGGGATAGTTTTTAATATTTCTAATGAATCTCCATGTATTAATTGGCCTAAGTTAGTTATCATGCGTAAGGATCAAAATTATTTTCAACCGGTACTACATTAGAAATATCATCTTCTATTACTACATTATTAATATCGTTATAAATATATGGTTTTTCTGCTAATTATTGAGTAGGTGTACTATAATATTATTATTAATAGGTAGTTCATCGCTGACTGCCCCCTGATTTTTAGCGACAGTAATATCAGTAAATGGGATATAATCAAAATTACCATCTTCGGTAGTAAGAAAAAAGTTATCTAATTATTTTATTTATATTTTTTATAAAACATAAGCTTTTGTAATACTATCCCATCTTCTTTAATTTCTTTTTCATCTAAATCAATATCAGAAATATCAATTCCCATTTCTAATGCTAATTTACGATATAATTTAGCTTCAACCATTTCTTTTGGTCATTTAACTCATGGACTATATTCACCATTACCACTTGGACTAGATCCTTTTAATATATCAACATCTGATTTTCTTAACAAAATACCTTGAAAATTATTATTTTTATCTTTTGCAAATGCATAAGCTCCAATTATTTCGTTATAATCACTATTATTAGCATTAAAATTAATTTCATGTATTTTAGGACAAGAATTTAAACTGTCTCACTCAAATTTTTCGCCTTTAAATATAATTGCTTTTCTTGGACTATATCCAGCTTCTTCAATTTTTTTACAATAAACTTTACTATCAATAATTGTTGTTAATTTATTTTTAAATGGAATAATATTAAAATCTTTACTAAAAATTAATCCTTTATTACTTAATTTAATAATTCCTAATGCTGTAATTTTTTCATTATCTGCATTAGAAACTAATGACATATAATTTTGTCCATTTTTCATTTTTAATTCTTCAAGAGCAAGAATATTTTATTTTAAATATTTATCATTAACTTTTAACTCATATTTAATAACGGCACCTTTAATATATTGTTGTAATTCATTTACCATGTTATTTATCTCCTTTAATTTTAATTTTTATACCTTTAATACCAATTAATTGATTATCAATTTCTTCAGGAGTTGATTTTTTCTTTGCAACTTCAATTTCATAACGATCCATAATTGCTAAACCATAATCTTTATAACAATCTGGATAATTATCAAACATTTCATTTAATAAATCTTTTAAATTCATCATTATTATTCATCTCCTTGTCATTTAATATTGTTATCTTCTTATTCATAATTTAATTCCTCCTAATTCTTTTTTCCTAATGCTCAATTTTCATCAGTCATATCTTCAAATGAGACTGCATAACTTTTAAGAATTAATTGATTTAATTTATTAATAGTTTTTTTATTTAACTTTTTCATAATAAATTACCACATAAAATCTAATGTATGATATTCAGGTCTTCTTCTGGGTAAATTAAATCTTTTAATAACATGTGCAATAGTAGAGTCGTGTACAGCTAATTTTTTAGTTATTTATTTATATTTATATCCTTGTAAATACATATTTTTAATTTGATTATATTTACCAGTATATTTATTTTTGTTTGGTCTATCTATCTAAATCGAGACAGATATAATCTTTTAAATTTATTATTTCTTTTAATTGATCACAAATTCCACCCTCACAATAAAAACGATAACTTTTACCATATTTAAATCTTGAATTTAAATCTCTAACAGTTCCATTAGGTAAATTATATTTTTCTTCTATTTTCATACTGGTTAAATTACTAAAATAATATTCTTTTAGACAATTAATAATAAATTCATCACTATATTTTGCATTTCAAATCTTTTTTCTAAGACCTGTTTCATCAAAATACATATATTCAAATGTTCCTATTTTTGCATTATTTATTTTTCCCATTATATTTCATCCTATCTTATTTAAAAATGTTAATTATGATAATTAAGATAAAACAACTACAAAGTGTAGTTGTTTTTATAGTTGGGAGCCAGAGAGTTTTCTCTCTCTTCTTCCGCACCATTTCAGGTCAAAGCGTTCAGTTTTTAAAATAAATCTACTTGCATCTTGAAGAGCCTAATGCTATACGCAAATTTATTTATAAAGTCACTATCTCTATTTTTTATTGTCGTTCGATATTAACCTTGGACTTATCACTACTATCGCTTGTTAAAGCGTCTATTATTTCCGGACTGATTACCGTTGGGCTAGAACGCCTAATTTATAAAATATTAAGTTTTATTTAATAAAATAATTAACTGAAACAGAGAAAGGACAACACCTTAAATGATGAGAAAAAACAGAAGACATTTTGTAAAGATTTCTGAGATATTTATAAATGTGTAAACAACTTAAAGAGGGTATCAAAAAGTTGTTATAAAGTTTTTATTAGAAATATTTAAGATGCTATCCTTTCTCTGGATCAATTAATTAATAATTTTGGTTTTACAAATAAAAAAAACCATTTTAGTAAATGGTTTAATTTATTATTCTTATTCAATTTCTTTGGATATTTTCATACCCCAATCTTTTACATGCGACCTTTTCTGGCTCATATTGTTGTGCAAATTCCATAAAGTACCCTTTTCTTTTGGCACTCTCACTCTTTGTCTGATAATTTAATATTTATATCTTATCATAGTTGTTAGCAAAGTCAACTAAATAGTGCTAAAGTTTTGTATATTGTAAACCAAATGCAACACTTTATGAAAAATAAAGTGTTTTTTTATTTTTCTATTAAAAAACATAAATTATTTGCATTATTCATCGGATAGTATCTTTAAATTTAGAATTTTTATTATAAAAACAGATTAAGTTCTGTTTTCCCTACACAAAATAAACGATATTTTTATAAATTTCCTTTCAAATAAAGGTATTATCCGATGAATAATGCAATACCAAAACTTAATATTTTGATGCTTAAAGATGAACAACTCATCTATGGCGCGAAGCTTTAAAGAAAGTGTGAAAGCGAATGGATTTACTCCTATTTATTTCTTTAATTCTCGGCAAGATTAATCACTTGCGAAATGTCAGAGCACGTGTTTTTTGCTTGTTTTCATAAAAAGAGTGCTGTTAAACCGAAAAAAACAATATCGGACACTAAAAAAACAAAAGGGTTGGAGCTCCAAAAGGTTATTTTCTTTATATAAAGTTGTCTAGGGATGGATGAAGCGTAATTAATAACTTGGTAAACTTTTTTACTTCCGTAGGGGGGTAAACTATTTCTAAATATTCTACCGCCCCCGCTCACCCCCAAAGTGAAGCGGGCGGCGAAATAAATAAATACTAAAATACAATACATTATTTACTAAATATCAAAACATTAACCAACAAAGGAATTTTCTGTTTATTTAAAAAATAAATAAAAAGAAAGGAATAAATATTATGCAAGAATATAAAAGTAAATATATCAATAAAACTTGAAATGAAATAACAACATCATTTGATTGAGTTAATTGTCAACCTGTTAATTGTCGTATTTCCCACCATAAAAATCATTATGATTTACAGTGTTTAGAGTGAGCAAAAATGTATTTAAATTTATTTGCAGATAAATGAGATGTTGTTGCTTCTTATATGCAACATTACAAAATTAATGATATTTTAGATTTGGCTGCGGATGGTTGAAAAATATTACAAATTGAGAAAAAAATAAAACAAATAAATTAAAATATATTATTGCAATTGACCCCGCTGGAAGTGGACAAACTGGTATTATTATTTATAATGTTTTACAAAAGAAAATAATTAATAATATTACCTTTCATTCTAAAAATGAAGAAGAAGCAATAAATAATATCTATTTAATATTAAATGAATTTAAAAATAAAACTTGTTCTTATTTAAATAAAGTTCTTGTAATAATCGAAGATTATCAACTGCGTAAGGGATTAAAAATAACAAACCCACTATCTACTCCTAAATTAATCGGTGGTTTAAAGGTTTTATGTAAATATCTATTTAATTTAAAATATGTTTTACAATCGCCCGTTGTTAAGAAAAATTATATTTATAAAGGAAATATTAAAATGTCAGAGCATGAACACGATGCATGAAAACATTTACAATATTTTTTAACAAAAGGAGTTGATAAAAATGGCACAAACAAAAAGTAATTTACCTAAAAAAACAGCTATCAGTAAAACAAAAAATAAAAGAGTTAACAAATTAGAATTAACTGTTAGATTACATGAAAACCCAATTAAAACTAAAATTAAGGCTTTGGTTGCTGGTGGTGTTGAAGTTGATGCTTGCTCTGCTAAATGTCAATGAGAAGGATTAAATTATTCAACATTATCAATTTATAATCCGTCGGTTGTATCTGCGTTTTTGAAATTAAAAAAAGATGATGAGATAAAAATTAAAGGCTCCGTATTTAATCAACTAAATTTAAAAAATAAACGCTACTTTTTATCTTTTCGAGTTGATAGTTTTGAAATTATCCAAAAAGCAATTAGAAAAAGAACAAATATTAAAAAATAAGGAGATAAAGAAATGATAAAAAATGTAAAATATGTTCTTATTGATAAAAATAATGAGCCTATTAAAAATGAAGATGGTAGTTTTGACATTAAAACTTCTGAAATTATTTTAGAAAATACTGCTGAAGTTGAAGAATTTAATGCAAGTAATTTAGAAAATAGCAATCATCAAATCAACGAATTACAAACAAAAAACACTGAATTAATTTCACAATTAGAACAACAAACCCTGCAATTAAAACAAATTGAAATTAATAATTTTAATAATTCTTTAACTGATAATGAAGAATTTAAAAACGTCTTATTAAAATCTTATGATATTAATGATGATATTGATGTCATTAAAACACACTTACAAAGTGTTTACGATGAATTAATTAAAGTACAAACTGTTAATACTGGTGGTGTACCAAAAACAGAAAATAAAGAAACTAATATTTTAGATACAGACAATGTATTTAATAAATAGAAAGAAGGAAATAAATTATGGCACAAAACCCACAAAGAATATTTGGTGATATTGTTAACCAAGCAACAAAAAATGATCGTGAAACATTTGAACAATGATATTTACAAACTTATCAACAAAAATTTAGTTGAGAGGCATTATTTGCATGAAAAGAAGCCAATAAATTTGGTTTAACATATAAAAGAAAGAAAAATATTAAATATAACCAAGGTTTAGGAAAAGATGAACAAGTATTTAATACTGACGATAGTCTTTTAAACTACACTGAAGTAAAATTTGAAGATGGAACAGTTGAATTAGATACAATTTTAACTTTTGCTCGTAAATTAGACCCTGTAGAAAGTGATTTTAATCCCAATCTTTGAGCTGCAGATATTGAACAAGCAATGGATACTGAAGTTGCTTATAAACGCAATAAAATTTTAGAAATTATTAATAAAGAAAAAGTTACAACTATTCAAGGGCAAAAAGCAGATGATAAAAATGCTTTACAAATTCATGATGAAATTATGGATAAAATATATGAAAATGGCTTTACCCCGTCAGAAACAGTTGTCTTGGGTTCGGCTGATTTTATTCGTGGCATTCGTAATAAATTACAGTTACAACTTGGAGCAAACGACCAAATAAATAGTGTAATAACAACAAGCGGAGCAATGAAAACTGTTGAAGGAACAACATACTATATGGTTCCAAAAAAATTACCAATTATTAATAAAGATGGTTCGGAAGGAACAATTAGTTTATTACCCGATGGCGTTAATGCAATTGCCTTTAAGTTTAGCAAGAAATACGACCCTCTTATTTTACGCAAAAAAGACCACCACACCCCATTAAGGGTTGGCGCTGCTGCATTAGGTACTGGTATGGGTAATACTTTGATTATGGAAAGGGTTTTATATTTAGGTGGAGCAGTAGTTGAAGCTAAGGGAATTATTAAACATATTGTTGCAAAAATTGATATTAGTAAAATTAATAAATTAGACAAACCAACTATTCATGTTACAGATCCAACACAAACAACATCCGAACAATTAAAACCACAATTTAAAGATATTGTTTTAAAAGCAGTTAAAACAGTAGATAGTTCTTTAACTGAAAATGATTTTGATTACTTTATTGAAAACAAAGGTGAAGATTGACCGATTGATATTACAAACAATAAAACTGTTGCTGTTCAAATTGAAGGAAAAAACAGCGCTACTGGTCAAACAAATCCGATTGATGTTGTAATTAAAAACACTTAAGTACTAAAAAATAGTACTTTTTCGTTTTATAAAATATGCCAATTGGAACAAGTAAAACTGCTCTGATTTATCCTGTTAAAAAAACACCAACTAGATTGTCCATTCAACAACAAGAAAAAAGTTTTGGTTTACAATTATTAAAATTTTTAGGAATACAAGTTTTAGCTCTGGGTTTATCTATTTTGACAGGGGGAATTGCTTCTGCTATTGGATTAGGAGCAGGATTATCTAATTTTGCTGCAGCATTTATCTCATTTGGAGTAGAAACAGCAACCGATTTTGCTGTAAATCAAATATACGATAAATTAACATCAGAAGTAACTGCAAAAAGTACTGCCTTAAATTTGTTTACCAGCAATTGGCGGTATTGGTAAATTAACGCGTGCTGCTCGAACAACTAGAATTTTAAAATTAGCAAAAGAAACTAAACTACTTGAAAAATTAGGTGTAATAACTGCTAATAATATTTAGAAGATGTTGTAAAACAATTTACGGATAAAAAGATTTTATCTGATTTAATATTTGATTTTACAAAACAGGCTAATAATAAGACTTTATTAATTATATACTATTGGAAAATTAGCGCGAAATGATTTTTATAAAGGTTTTAAAGTTTCTAATTTAGAAACAATTAATAATTTATTAGAAATTGAAAAAAATATTCAAAAAATAAGTCCTACATTAGTTCAAAAAATACCACGCGTAAATGAAAAAAATGCTAATAAATGGTTATCTGAATATGGATTAAATATTAATAAAATAAGCAAAATTAGTACTAATGAATGATATAACATTATGGCCAATCTTCATAAAAAAGGTGTTGGTAAAAACGTCTTGTTAAATGCTAATTTAATGCGTAGCAGTAAAATATATAATAATAAATTATTAAACATTTTGCATCAAACGCCAATTAAATTAAATAAAGTCTTAAATTATTTAAACCCAAATTTTTATATTCAAAAAGTAACTAAAAAATTATTAACCCCCATTGAAAAACAAATAATTACAATTAAACAAAAAGTAATTAGTAAAATTACCGATAAAACTAAAAAAATATTATCTAAGTATGAAACTAAAGCTATTCAAAAAGGACAATTATTACCTTTTGCGTATGGTTCTGATGTTTTTCTAGCAGTTAAAATTGTTCCTTTATCAGTTGCGGATGAAATTGCTTTAACAATATATTATAAAAATCCTAAATATGCTCCAATTGTTGTTATGACAACTTTAATCAAAGCAGAACAATTTGTTTTAGCTCCTGAACCATTCAAATTTTATATGAACAGCGAATGGTTTATTGGTTGGGGATTTAAAAAAACCAGTTTGTTTAATTTAGTTTCTTTTGCCCCAGTTGCTTATCAACAAGTAGTAAAAGATAGTTTTAAAATATATCGTTCAATTGCTAAGGTATTAAAGTTGCAAGAACAATTTAAAAATAATTTTACTAATAAAGATAAATTGTTAAATACGCTAGAAGATAGTGCGGTTACTAGTTTATTGGGTAATGGGCTAGCATTTCAAACATACAAACAAATAAGAACAAAACAAGATTTAAACAAAACAATTAAAACAAAAACACTATTAAATAGTAAAAAGTTTATTTTAAATAAAATATATTCTAAAAAAAGTAAATGATAAGGAGATGATTAAATGTTAAATGAATTATGACAAAATGTTACTTTGGAAAATTATAATAATTTTATTCCAATGACAGGTAAAATTACACAAGTTCCAGTTCGTTATAATAAGTTCTTTAAAGGTGATGTAGAATTATGATTTAAAACATTTGCTTTAAGAGCCCAAAATATGATTAATTCTTACTTAAACTATCCATTTTCAAAACTAAAATTTGAAACATTTAAAGACCCGTTATTAAAGAAAATTTGTATTAATATGGTGTTTATTACCATTGAACATTGAACATTTAACCGTATTCCAATTGAGTTTTTTACTTCGGCAAATATGATTATTGGTAATATTAATTATTCTTCACAAAATGACCCCATGGCAACATGACAAGGTCTATTGCCTACCTATGCAAAATCATTGGCTAATTTAACAACTTTAAAGAAAATGTTTCGTACTTTTCAAAAAGAAGGTATTGATTTAACAATGATAGATTTAGAAGCATATTATACCCAATTAGAAGTTGATGCATTACTAGATATGGTTGTTATAGAAAAAATTAAAGATGATAAACTTGTAAAAATAAAAGAAGAAATATCAGATGAATTAAAAAAATTAATTGTTATACAAGGTTTCTCGGATTGAGAAGTTGTTGATACTAGTGATTTTGTATCTAATAGTATTTCGGAATATAAAATTAAGAATTTTGATAAGTCAAAATATGTTTATAAAATTTGAGCTAATATTGAACAATATCCGATATTAATGGTAGAAACTTTTAAAAATTATAGTGAAGATATTCATTCGAATTCTCAAATTACTTTATTTATTAAAAAAAACGGGAATGTTCTTATGTGATTAAATAATTCACCCTATAATATGTCAATATTACATATTCAAAGAAAAAAAGTAAGTTAGAAAGGAGATGATTTTGTGCCAAAAGTAGAAGTTAAAGATGTAATTATGTTTTTGAAAATCTTTGGAGTTTCATCATTGTTTTTTATCGCAGGAATTATTATTTGTTTTATCGGAGAAAAAACATTAGGTATTTCTTGACCAGCGTATGTTATTGTTTCAGCAATGCTTATCGGGTCTGGAATTATTGTTTTAATTATTGAAACTATTAGATTTATCAAAACTCATAACAAACAACAAAAACAAGATAGTATTGAAGATGTTATTAAAAAAGAAGATACAAAATAAAGAGGTGATATAAATGGGATTGTTATCAGCCAAAAAGAAATTAAAGAAAAGCTATGATATTGATAGTTATTATCTTAATTTAGCATCAACGATTACTAATCGCAAAAATGTTACTGTTCAAAAACATAATGAAATTTTAGAAAAAAGAATTTGTGAAGATAATGCTAATTTTTTAAATCCACGAGATTTAGAAATTAGCATTTATAATCCACTTACTAATCAAAAATTAGATACTAAATTAATTAATAACTTTTTAAAAATGCAAGACTTTACTAATAAAAATTGATATAACGAATATAAAATTAATAGGAATGGTAAAGGTGCATATTTTATTTTTGCTAATAATTCAAAACTAAATTTTATTACCATTGATTTTTACAATGACCAATATGATGAATTAGGTAATTTAGTATCTTGTACTTTTGATTATGACCCTTATCTTAAAAATAACCAGAGTATTTTTATTACTGAAAAATTAGAAATTGATTATGTAACTAAACAAGTAAAAGTTATTAGAAAGTTAAAAACACGATTATACAGTACTATTACCGACTTATATATTGATGATGCTAAATGAAATAACTATACAACATTGCAAAGATAAGAAATATTGCCACTTAATTTTATTCCAATTGAAATTATTCCTAATAATCCTAATTTTGAACCTTCTGCTCGTTATGGTAAACAATTTGCTAGTATTTTAGATATTATTGCTGAAAAGATAATGTTAGACCCCTTATTAAATGGTGGTAAATTTACCATTAATACTAACGGCGTGACTGGTGTTGTTGACCAAGAAATTAGTAAAATGTTGGCTTCATTTATTGAAAATGACTTGTTATTAGTTGAAGGTGACCCCGATAGTAATTTTCAACCAGTAGACTATATTGCTGGTAATTTTAAGGGTGAGAAATTAACCAAAATATATGATTGATTATTAACTAATTACTATAAAATAAATCGCCATCATGTTCCTGCAATTGCTAAAGGAGCACAACAAACGCAAGCCGAAGTTGCTGGTGTAAATATTCAAACAAACGCATCATACGAACAAATGATATATATTAGAGAAATTAAATTAACTGAATTTATTATTAAGTTAATTAAATATGATAATGCGATTTTAAACAGTAGAACATTCAATATTAAAAATATTGACGAGTTAGTTGTTGATGTTCGCTTACCAGTAAATGCTACTTTAAACAGACAATTAAAAAACAACGAAACTATTATCAATATGCCTAATGAAGAAGGAGAACAAGAATAATGTTAAAACCATCTGAAAAAATGTTAGCACAATTATCAGAAAATGATGAACCAATTGACTATTCAATCGATAGTATTCCATTAGATTTTGCTAATCAATCGCAGTACAGCGACCCTAATTTAGAACAATTATTTACAGAAGACCGCGCAAGAACCTTATATATTTATAAAATTAATAATCTTGTTAAGACAAAGCAAAAACCTACCTTAAATTACTCGCAAAATAGCGTTAAAATCGGTTTTATTGACAAAGATGAATATATTAAAATAACTGGTTATGAAATTAGTGACTTTAATTTTAAATTACAAATACAACAAAATACCACAATTCAAGATAATAGCACAAGTTATGTAATGATTGATGAAAAAGATATTTTAATTAATGATATTTCAAAACAAGACAGATTATTTTTAGAATCTTATGATTTAAAAATAGTGTCTATTAATGAACCAATTAGTGAAGACAACAAAAATGAATGTTATATTATTGAAGAATATAAACGCCCTTATTCACCTGGCGGTGTTGACATTATTAAATACACTCATTTAGTTAAAATAACTGATTTCAAGTGAAAAAATCAAAATAGTATTCATTTAGTATTACAAAAATCATTACCCGAAAATACTGTATTTACTGGTATTGAAATTAAATATCCTAAATCAATGTTATTTGGAAATATTAAGTGCTGAGGAAATGTGAATGGTGTTTATTCTTATCCATCATCAAATATTGAAAATGCTAGTTTGGTTCCTTTGTTATCAATGCCAATAGAAACAGAACATAATTTAAGAGTGTTTCAGTATTGATTTACCGAAAGTTTTTTACCATGAAGTGTTGCCAAAAACTATATTCAAGGAAAAGATATATTAGGTTTATTAGATGTTAAAGAATTAAATATTATTTTATTAAATTATCTAACATATCGTTATAATTATGATCGTAAATTTCAAGGGGCAAAATATGATGAAAAAGGTAACCCTACTAATATAGCGGCAGAATTACGCCAAAAATTCAAAGGACAAAAACCCGAAGATGTCATTGATGGTTTATTTGAAAACTGAAAATTAGATAATTCAACATCTATTAATGAAAATGTTGTCAAAAGATTTAAACAAATTATCTATATGTTATCAAATTATACATATAGTAAATACGCCATTAATAAAGGTTATGATGATGATGTTAAATTAATTGCTCCTTATTATTTTGAATTAATTTCAATCCCCAATAAAATAGAAGATGGATATTGAGAATTTAAAGATTGTCAAGTGTTATTAAATTCATCATATTTTAATTTTGCTGGCGGCCCGACCCCGCCTATAAATTATTGAAATCAAGTTTATGCAAATGAAATACCTTTTAATCAAGTTGATAATAAATATTATTTTGTTATATGACGTAATGATAATAGTGGTGATTGAAAAATTAGTAAATTTAAAAATAATATAAAATTGAATGTTGGCGAGACATATACTATTAACGAGAGCTTATATTTATTCAATGGAAATTTCGCTGCTGATTTAAAAATTGATTTACAAGTTATTTTAAAAAACGGAGTTCCACTTGGGTGATTTTTTGATAGGGATAGTGCTTTTTTAAAATCTGTTTATCGTTGAAATAAAGATAGCGAAACAAATACACCAGTTATTGATTCAAAAACAGGACAAATTACAGATTGAAATTTAAAAAATCAAAATAATATTAATAACAATTATGAAATTAAAGTAACTGTTAAAAACAAAGATATTTCAGAAAACCCTATTTATCAATTAGAAGCCAATTATTTTAATTGATTATCAATAACAAATGAATTGGAAACAAATAATATACCTTCCCTTATTCCTGCTGAAATTAAATTATCAGATGGAGAATATGGCAAGTACTTAACTAATTTAATTGTATCTAATGATAAAATAAAAAAATATTTAAATTACTTTTCACAATGATATAGATTACTTTATTCTAAAGCAGTTTGAGTGGGTATGACTAAAGATTTAGTTGAAGATAATATTAAAATAAATTATGACAAAAAACTATTTGCTTTAAATAAAATTGAAATATCGGGTATATGGGGCGATGGAAATTATGATATTACAATTTTTACAGAAAAAGAACAAATTAATATTAATAATTTACAATTACTTAATAAAAATAATGAAAAATTATCATTAATTAAATTAGAAATATAAAAAGTTATTTAGATTTATAAATCTAAATAACTTTTTAATTTATTTTCAACATCTACATTTGGCTCATTATCTTTATTTCAACGATAAACAGATTTTAAAAAAGCACTATCCCTATCAAAAAATCACCCAAGTGGAACTCCGTTTTTTAAAATAACTTGTAAATCAATTTTTAAATCAGCAGCGAAATTTCCATTGAATAAATATAAGCTCTCGTTAATAGTATATGTCTCGCCAACATTCAATTTTATATTATTTTTAAATTTACTAATTTTTCAATCACCACTATTATCATTACGTCATATAACAAAATAATATTTATTATCAACTTGATTAAAAGGTATTTCTTGTGCTGCTATTCATTCTAAAATACCATCTTTTGTATTTATTTTATTTTTTTCTTTTAATTTTGTTAATTCTTCTTTTGTATATTCTTGTGGTTTATTACAAGCAACTAAACTTGTTGTACTTGTTCCTATTAAAGTAATTGTTCCCAAAAGACTTAATATTTTTTTCATTTTAAAATAACCTTTTTTGTAAATTGCATAATGTTAACTAATTATAAAATAAAAACATAAATTATTTATTAATATATATTAATGTTTGTGTTTATTTTTTGAATAAATGTTATGCGTTAAATAGGCATCACAATCTTGAAAATATCCACAAGTTTGACCAGAAAAATCCATTGGTTCTGTTTGATTTGGTCTTTGAATTTGAGTTTCTAATGAAGTATTTGGATTATAAGAAATTATATAATTATAATAATTATTAGGATTATTTGAATCATTAATTGTAAAACCTCGTCTATTTAATTCTTCTCTAGAATATCCCTGTCTTAAAAATTCAGTTTCAGCATTCTGCATATTTCTTCTATAATCAATATCACCTATTCCGAATAAAGTATACATATTTCCTTCTCTAATTGTTCTAAAGTCTCCATTGGCCGGATCAAAATATTGATAGCTGTATCTTGATAAAGAATTAAGATCATTGTCTTCTCTAATGCCAGTAATTAGATAAAAGCGATTACGTTCTCCTTGATATTGAGGTAACCTACCAGTAGAAGCTAATGCAACAGGTACATTGTTTTCTAAACTATTTCTAACCAGTGTTGCAAACTCATTACTATTAAAATATCCCCTGGTTCAATCAGTTATTGAGTATTGACGTCTATTATTTAAATTATTGCCATTAATAACTCCATTTATAGCACGCACTCAATTTTGGGGAGAAGTACCTATTGATGAACTTGTATTCATATTATTTGGAGTAGAAAGTAGTTGTTGATAATTTCTATTATTTACTCTTGTTTGGGGTCAATAATTTAAACCTAAAATTCTTAACGCAAGTTCTCCTGTTGCTGGCCCGCATCACATAGGTTCTTGTTGAATAATTCTATTTCTAGCTATATGTTCTAAGGTATCAAATAATTGTATATTTAATTCATTATTATTTCTTTTATTTCTATTTAAAATTTCTAAATTATTGCTTTGTGAATAATTAATATTACCATTTTTTATAGTTTCTTCTTTTTGATAAGAACTAGCGGCAATTGTTGTTGGTGCAGTAGTTCCACTAATAGTTAATATACTTAATAAACTTAAAAGTTTTTTCATTTTGTATAATTTCCTTTCTTTATTTTATTTAATTACAACCAGTAATATAGGCAGTTTCTACATCTCCTCAAGTTGATCAATCTTTTATATTTATTTTAAAACAACCATATGTAGATCATCCCCCACCTTCTTTAAATTTTTCTTTAAGAAAACCCATTGAACTTCAAATTGCTCCCCCAACGATTTTTATATAATAATCGCTGTCTATGTTGTGTTGAATTCAAAAGCCATCTCTAATGCGATTTAAGAAATATTGAGTAAATCTATATTTGTCATTAGTATAGCTTAATTCTAATTTTTCGATTTCTTTTCAAGTGGGTGTTTTAAAAATTATATGGTATTTCCCATCACTATATTCTAAATCATCACCAGTTCCATATTCGCGTTTATTCCTATTTAATTTATCTAAATTATTTGTTTTTAAATAGCTAATATCACTATTTTTTATAGTTTCTTCTTTTTGATAAGGACTAGCGGCAATTGTTGTTGGTATAGCAGTCCCACTAATTGTTAATACACTTAATAAACTAAAAAGTTTTTTCATTTTGTATAATTTCCTTTCTTTAATCTTGAAACTTTTTATCAAGATCTACCTGTATTATATATATATATGCAAGTCAAGTATTTTTAAATATATTATTTTAGAAAGGAGGAAGCTATTTATATAATTATTATTGTGATTATATTGTACTAATCTGGGCTCGCGGTGATTTTCATAAGTTTGTGAAAAATGCCTTAAAGTTTAAAAAAAGTTTTGCCGCGCTTTTCAAAATACTTGGGAAAAATTCTAAGCGTTAAGCGAAGAATTTTATAAAGGTTCCCAAATTTGTTTGAAAGAATCTCAAAACTTTTTTTAACTTGTAAGTCATTTTATCACAAAAATTTAAGAAAATCAACCGCTCGCCCAAAAATTAAAATAGCACTTTATTAAAAATAAAGTGCTATATTTGAATTTATACTTTACATTTTAATAAGTTTTTAATATGTAAAAGTTCAATTTTTAAATATTGGATTGTTTTTTCTAATTCAGTAATTCTAATAGATAAATTTGTATTATCTCTATTTAATTGCTGAGTTGTTTTATTAGTTATTCCAATTGGCATAATATATCTCCATTTCTAAGAAATAAAATTGATTTAAGGAAAACAACTTAAAACCAATTAATTAAATAAAAAATATAAGATATATTTAAAAATATAAAATTAAAATGTATAATATTTATATCTAGATATATTGTTTAAGGTTTTTTATCTAGTATTTTGGTTAAGTGTCGTTATCACTTAACTTTTTTATTTCTATACAAATTATAACAAAAAATGGAATAAATTACTTTTTTATTTTATAATTTCATTTTAAAACGATATGGATAAGAACCATAAAATAAAGCATCATATGGGTCGTGGTACATTTTACTGTCGGGTGTGTTTGTTTTGGTATCACTAAATCTTAATTCACTAATACACTTGTCTAAAAATGGAAAATTATCTATTCTGCCATATATTTTGCCTTGCACAAACATTTTTCTTATTCATGTTACACGATTAATTATGCCCGCTTCTTTATTCAATGAAGTTTGATGTTTTTTGGCTTTAAACATTTTAATTTTATAACCTAAATAAGGGTAAATATCTTCTTGTAATTTTTGCATAAAATCGTGAGCATTAATATCATAATGAAATGTAGCATATTCAAAACCATCAAATTTATCAAAGGTATTAATTATTCATTGTCTGTAATGTTCAACTATTTCATTTAAATTCATTGTGTTTTTTGGTGTAACAACATTTTCCTCAATTAAATATTTATCATATTCATTATTTTCATTAATTTTATAACCACTAAATAAAAACACCGTATGGTCTTCACTACCGTTAGCATAATCCACACCAATTGAATAACTATCAAATTGATACTGTTTTGTATTTGGATTATAAAAATCTTGTAAATTATATTCTTTAATATATTGACTATAATTTCGTAAAACATAAATACTGGGGTCATTATTGTTATATTCAAATCCGTAGTATTCAAGTTCAAATAAATCAGGCCGTTCTTCTTTGTTTGTTAAAACAAGTTTTTTAGTAATATCAGGTATTTTATTTCAAACAGTCCCCATTGTTAATCGTAAATTAAAAACACCCAAACCATTAAATGCTTGTTTGTTTTCTGAATATACTTGATTGTGTTCTTTTAAAATATTTTTAATACTTTCATTTAAGGGTAAATATGGGGTTACAAATTTTTCATAAAAAACATGGTATTTATCAAAAGGATTAAAAGTAAATTGATTAGAATATGTTTTATGAAAATATGTTGTTACGGTTATGTATTGTTTTGCTATGTTGTCTCATTCTTGAAATGTCCAAGATAATTCTTTTATAGGAATAGGATTATCCAAATTATATTGTTCATTATCATTTTCATCAATATATTTTTCATAAGACACCTTTAACCTTTTTGAACGAAACATTGAAACTCTTAAATTATTATATCTTTTATCTAGTTCTTTATCGGTTAAAATTTCTTTTTCTTCGGCATGGATCATTTCATCGGTTCAAGCTGATATAATCCCGCTTCCTTTACCAACCTTACCCATAATTTTATTACCATTCGCATAACCCGCAAAAGCAATGCGAACACCACTAGGAAAAACAATTTCGCCACCTTCTTTCATATTTTTCGGTCAAACAATGCCATTTTCATTGTCCGGCCCAATATCAATCTGATATTTATCATATAAGTAATTACACACATTAATCATATCGCCAAATGTAGTATCTTCATGGGTGTTGGCATATCTTCGTAAAATGACCGACGAAGCATCAGTAAAATTGCAAGCAAAAAATAATTTTTCTGCTAAGTGATTTCATGTTTTATTAGTACCTCTTCCAGCTGAAACAAACTTAAAAAAACAAGGTGAAGTAAAATATCGAGCATAACCATCACCAACAAAATCTTTAAATACTTCTCAATCAAAACCAAAATTATAGTCACTAAAATTTAAATCATATTTTTTATTTAAATGTTCATAACTAGTAATTTGTTTTTTTGTTGTTAATATTGCTAAACTGATTCATAATAACCTCCATTTTACATTACATATAAATTATAATATAATTTAATGCAATTAAAAACGAAAGGAATCTATAAAAATGAAATTAAAAATATTTCATCATTTTACTTTTAAAGAAAGAGTAAATGAAGAGTGCACCCAATTTAGTAAGTACCAATAAAAAGTATTTACTATTTTTTTAATTATATCTTTTTCTTTACGATTTGAATATCATGTATTTCATTTTATAACATCTTGTATATATTCTTCATGTGAATTATATATTTTATTATGGATTGTAGCTTTCTTAAGTAATGAATGAAAACTTTCTATAACAATATTATCTGCACAGTGGTAATTTTTCCCCATTGAAATTATAATACCGTTAGATACACATTTATCGAGATAAATAGCGGATGTCTATTGATATCCGTGGTCTGAATGAATTATTATTCCATTCAGATCTTTTTTTATTAATTTTATTTTATTAATTGCATCATTTAAATTATCTATTACTAAGTTTATTGTCATTATATTTAGATCACTTTACATCAACTATTTCTTTAGTATATCCATCAATAATTGTTGATTGATAATATTTTTCTCCTTTTCAAATTAAATATGTTACATCAGTATATAGCACTGAAAACCTTGTTTTTATATCATTGAATTTACGATTAATTAAATCAGGATATTGCAATAAACTTTTTTCTTTATTCTGTTTATATTTCATTTTTCTTCTCATTTTTCTTACATATTCAGGTTGTATTTGATTATAACGCATAATCCTTAAAACTTTTTTTGAATTATATTTTATACTATAATCTTCCTTTAAATATTTAGTAATTCTTCGATATCCAAATTGTTTTAAATTTTCTTCATAGACTTTTACAATATCATTTATTGCTTTTTTATCTTTTTTGCTACTGTCATAATTTTTATATTTATCTCAATAACTACGTTTTAACCCCGTTACTTCTAATAATAATTTTATTGAATATTCATGACAATTTTGTTTAATAAAAGAGACGATTCTTAGTTTGCTTAATTGTAAAAGTCATGGAGCTTTTTTAATAATTCATACCTTGTTTTATAATATTCTAAATCTCTTTTACCAAAAGAGATTTTAGGTCCTTTATGATTGTTTAATTTTCCTTTTTTATGATTTGCTCATCAAGATTCTACTGTATTTGCATTTAGATTATATTGTTTTGCTACTACTCAACAACTTTTTTGTTTAATTTCCTCAATGATTTTTGTTCTAAATTCTGATGTATATTTGTTATATTTTTGACCTTTTCTTGCCATATAAAAATGCACCTCCTTTAAAAGTTTAGCAAAGTCTTTTTTTACTTTACTTACTTTTGGGGTGCGCTCTTAATTTATCTCTTTTTCTATTTTTCATTGACTTTTACATTACCATTTTTGTCTAAAATTAAGTCAGGTTCTTTTGTATCTGAATTTCAACGATAAACTGATTTAAAGTAAGTTTTATTTTTTAGATATTCTCGTCATTGGACTATAGAAACAATATTATTAGTTTTACCAATTACTAAATCTATTGGAAAATATGGGGCTTTATATAAAAATAATTCATAATTATTTTTAAAATCTATTTTTTTTGTTTGCTTATCAGATAAAAAAGTAACGTTTTTAAATTTAATAATTTTTCAATCATTATTTTCATTACCGCGCCATACTACATAATATCATTTATTATCCACTTGATTAAATGACTTTTCTTGTGGTGCTATTCATTCTAAATTGTCTTTAATTTCTTGCTTATCTGTATTTATTTTGTTTTTTTCTTTTAATTTTACTAATTCTTCGGTTTTATATTTATGTATGTTATCTTTACAAGCAATTAAACTTGTTGTACTTATTCCTACTAATGATATTGCACCTAGTATACTTAATACCTTTTTCATATTTTAACCCGCTTTTAGTAATTTGGGTAGTTTAATTAAAAATATAAATAAAATTATTTTATTTCTACTATTAAGTGAATTTAATTAATTAAATTCACTAATAATATCACAAATTGAACCAATTAAAGAAAATATTCCAGAAATTGTAGGCCCTACTTCTGGGATATATTCGGATGTTGATGAAATAAACGAACTAATATTTGAACAAGATGAAAGAATATCTGGTGAATCAATTCTTCTTTTTAATTCATTTAAATCATTTTCTAATCCTTGTACTCTTTCAAACAATTGATTTATATAAATTCTATTTTTAATTGCATATATAACTGTTGATAAATTTGCTAATCTCAATGTAAAATTATGTTTATAATTTTGTTGTCATTCTTTTTTATCATTAGAATTTTTATATGGTACAGTATATTTTAATTGATAATCAGTATCGCTTTTTCAAATTTTAAAATCATTAAGTCATGTTTTTAATGGATAGGCTATATCATCTAAGTTGCGTTTAATTAAATAATTGACAGTAAATTCCGTATTTCCTTCAACTTTTACATAACTATTGTCTTCTAACTTTTCCTTTGCTGAATAATTAAATTTAATTTTTGCATAAGTATTTTTTTTATTAAGTATTTCAAATGAAAAAGAAGAAAAATCTCGTACATATATGTCTCTTAATAATTGACTTTTTAATTGACTTTTTGCTACTAAACTAGCTCAAATCACTGAATCACTATCATCATCAATTATTCCAAGATCTATATTATCTAAGTCATTCTTTATAGTACTAATAGTTTTGATTGATACTTTTTTTGCAGTTTCATGATGTAAATTATACAATGCTGCCATACCACCAAAACGTTTAAACCTTTTAATTTCAACAAATTTTTCTAAATTATTTGTTTGTGAAGAATTAATCTCACTATTTTCTATTTTAATTTCTTCTTTTTGATAAGGACTAGCAGCAATTGTTGTTGGCACAGCAGTTCCACTAATTGTTAATACACTTAATAAATTAAGTAACTTTTTCATGCTTATTTTTCTCCTTTTCTTAATCTTGAAACTTTTTATCAAGATCTAACTTCATTATATATATATATAAGCAAAATTATCACTTATTTTAATAATTTTATCTTTAAAAATAACTCTTATTACGCGTTTTAAGGGGTAAATTAGGAATGGAATACATTAAGTTTATTTATTTTTTTTTATTGTATATTGATAAAATAGTATAATATTATTATTTCAGTTAAATAAAAAAGAGAATGACCCGACATCATTTTTACTAGCATTATATATTAATAAATAATTATTTCAATTTCATTATAATACTTTTTATCTTATAAGTTTAGTATTTATATATAAAATATATTGTATTAATAAACTATTGGTGTATAATCAAGTCATAGGTTTAATCTTTTTCCGTAAAAAGAGTTTATGCTGACTTGTTAATCGAACAAGGATAAAAAAAGAGGAGTTTATAAAATGGCACTTACAAAAGAACAATTAATCGAACAAGGTTTAAGTGAAGAGATTGCAGAAAATATCTTAAATCAGTTTAATAATGAAGCAAAGCAAATTAGAGAAAGTGTACAAAAACGCGAAGATGTTATATCAAAAGAAGACTTTATTAAATTATCTAATGAATTAGATGAATTAAAAGCATTTAAAAATGTTCCATCAACTAAAATTGAAGATATTAAAACTAATTTAGAAAAAGTTAATGGTAGTTCTTTATCGGAAAAAATGAAAACTTTAAAAGAATTAAAACCCGATTTGTTTGTTGAAGAACAACCATCAGTTTCACCAACTAATTTTATTAAAGATATGATTGAAAATTCGGTTGAAAATAAGAATGATGAAATTGAAATTATTAAAGAAAAAGGAGCATATACTCCTGATGAAATTAAAAAATTAACTGATTATACACTTAAAAACCTTAGATAATAAGGGAGTGAAATATTATGGCAACAATTAATTTGCCACAAGTACCTTTTACATTACAAGGTAATACAACAGGGCAAAAAGCCTATGTTGATATGGTTAATGCTTTATTGCGTGGACCTTTATATAATGAATATGCAAGTATTATGCAATATGCAACAGCAACTGCTGAACAAGTTGCTTGATTACCAAATGCTGGTCAAGCATTATATAATTTAACTCATCGTGTAGTATGACAAGATGATTATTCATTGCCAAATGGTGGTGCAACTCAAACGATGGGATTAACAAGAATTCCAGTTCCTATTGATAAAAGATTTAATTTAAAATTAATGAATGAGGCTTTTGACTTAGCATTAATAGAGCAAAATATTAAAAATGGTGTTATTGCTGATGCTATTTCTAGTGTTGTACAAAATAAATTTGTTAATTTAGAATGTGAATTAATTCAGGCTATTTATGATTATTGTTTAGCAGATGGTCAATATGAAGTTATTCCATTTCGTAGTTATACAGCCGAAAATGCCGATGATGCAAATAAAGCATTCTTTACATTAAATGAAACTTTGATTGAATTAACAAATCAAATTAGTAATTTATATTTTGGTTTGCCAACCGATAAAATGTTTATGGTTTTAGGTCGTAGAGCCTATTTAGGATTAACGTCCGCTTATTTAAAAGTAATTGGTTCACAAGCACAATTAAAAGCAATGGTTAATGGTGAATTATATGAAAATACTGCAATGGGTATTCCAGTATCGAAAAGTTTTCATTTAGAAAAAACATATACAAAAGGACAAGTTAACCGTGATAAAGGTTATAATTTTAATAATGTAAATGGTTTAATTATTAATAAACAAGTATGAGCATATCCAATTAATATGGATACTATTCAACAAGTTTTAGATAATGATACTGCTAACCCTAAATGAATTGGTAAAGTGCAATATGCTACGCCAACAATTTTATATCCAAAAACATGTAAAATTATTTTAGAAAAACAACCAACTAAACAAGAAATTGATCAAGCAACTGCTAATTTAAATAAAACATTCCGTGTTCCTGTTGATTATGATATTGGAAAACCTGCTTTATCAACAATTATTACTACATCTAATTTAGGAGCAATTACTATGTCTGGAACAGAACCAACCACTACTGAATTAGAAACAGCAATTAAAGCAAAAAATAGTAAATATGTAAATGGAGATGCAACATTTAGCTCTATTACAGCTACTGGTGCATTAGCAACTGGAAATCCAATTAAATATAGTGGAACAGTTAATTTAACTTATACAAAAGCTTAATTAATTATGAATTTATTAATATTACGGGTTTTAACTTTATTAGCAGAGAACTTAGGTAATAATGCAGTAATAAATAAATTTGTAAATTTAATTAATAAAGTTAATAAATTTGCTTCATATTATGCTAATCCATTACAAAAAATTACAAATAAGATTGAAGATATTTATCAGTGATTAGATCCGTTTACTTATTTAGATTTAATTAAAAAAGGATATCAAAAAGAAATTAAACAAACATTAAGTAAATTAGAAAAAGATAATAATATTAAAAATAGAGAACAATTTAAAAATGAAAATTATCTAAATACTAATTGACAACCTTTAAATGGTAGTTGACTTGATAGTGGAATGTTTAATATAACAAATAAATTAACTTTAACAGGTAATTTAACTATTTTAATATATACAAAAACAGCAAAACATCCAAAATTTTATGGACCCTATGTTTATCCTGGTGTTCCAGTTGAAATTTGAAAATTATTAAGTAATGCTTTATCTAATGCTGGAACATTGTTTTGGCGTTATTGATTAAGAAAATGATTACCTAGTCATTTAAGAAATTATATTAAAAAAAGATTACCACAAGCATTAAAAGAAAAATATCCAAAAGGAAATATTAAATTAACATTACCAACAGTTCAAAAATTACAACAAATTAAAAACTTTATTAATAATTTAAAGATTGGACATTTTAATTTTAATTTTGCTGGTGAAATTAATAATAAAAAATGATATCGTGAACGCCGAAGTGATGTTAAAAATATTAATAATTCATATAAAACACCAGTTAAAAATATGTTTTACAAAACTAATCAAACTATTAAAACAATTAAGAAAACAAAAACAAGAGTTAATAGTTATAAGCCAAGTAATTTAAAAAATAAGTATCGCAATCAATTAAGGGGTGTTTTATATGAAAAATAATTTAAGTAATTTGTTATTTATAACAGTTGAAGATGTTAAAGCAAGTAAACTTTGACAACCCATTAATGATCGTAAACAATCTGCTTACAATGATAATTTAATTTATAATGCTATTTTAAAAACTAGTTTATGAATGGATCGATTATCTGGTGGCACAATTTCCGATAAAATAAATAAAAAAGATTTATTTCCCTGAGTAAAAAAAGATAATACTAGAGTGCACCCCAAAAAGTAAGTAAAGTAAAAAAAGACTTTGCTAAACTTTTAAAGGAGGTGCATTTTATATGGCAAGAAAAGGTCAAAAATATAACAAATATACATCAGAATTTAGAACAAAAATCATTGAGGAAATTAAACAAAAAAGTTGTTGAGTAGTAGCAAAACAATATAATCTAAATGCAAATACAGTAGAATCTTGATGAGCAAATCATAAAAAAGGAAAATTAAACAATCATAAAGGACCTAAAATCTCTTTTGGTAAAAGAGATTTAGAATATTATAAAACAAGGTATGAATTATTAAAAAAGCTCCATGACTTTTACAATTAAGCAAACTAAGAATCGTCTCTTTTATTAAACAAAATTGTCATGAATATTCAATAAAATTATTATTAGAAGTAACGGGGTTAAAACGTAGTTATTGAGATAAATATAAAAATTATGACAGTAGCAAAAAAGATAAAGAAGCAATAAATGATATTGTAAAAGTCTATGAAGAAAATTTAAAACAATTTGGATATCGAAGAATTACTAAATATTTAAAAGAAGATTATGATATAAAATATAATTCAAAAAAAGTTTTAAGGATTATGCGTTATAATCAAATACAACCTGAATATGTAAGAAAAATGAGAAGAAAAATGAAATATAAACAGAATAAAGAAAAAAGTTTATTGCAATATCCTGATTTAATTAATCGTAAATTCAATGATATAAAAACAAGGTTTTCAGTGCTATATACTGATGTAACATATTTAATTTGAAAAAGAGAAAAATATTATCAATCAACAATTATTGATGGATATACTAAAGAAATAGTTGATGTAAAGTGATCTAAATATAATGACAATAAATTAGTAATAGATAATTTAAATGATGCAATTAATAAAATAAAATTAATAAAAAAAGATCTGAATGGAATAATAATTCATTCAGACCACGGATATCAATACACATCCGCTATTTATCTCGATAAATGTGTATCTAACGGTATTATAATTTCAATGGGGAAAAATTACCACTGTGCAGATAATATTGTTATAGAAAGTTTTCATTCATTACTTAAGAAAGCTACAATCCATAATAAAATATATAATTCACATGAAGAATATATACAAGATGTTATAAAATGAAATACATGATATTCAAATCGTAAAGAAAAAGATATAATAAAAAAATAGTAAATACTTTTTATTAGTACTTACTAAAATGGGTGCGGTCTATACTGGTTTAATTGAATATGATAAATGATTAAGTTATATTCAATCTGCTTGTTTATTAGCAGTTATAAATTGATATTTACCAAAAGGAGTTAATGATTTAACTGGTAGTGCTTCATTTTCACAAGGTGGTGTATCATATTCACAAACTAATGACCCAGAAGCAAATGAAAATATTACTTGTGATGTTAAAAATGCTTTAAAATTAGCGGGTGAAATAATTGATATTATATCTAGTAAAACAGTATCTAGACCTTATAATTATAGTTTAGATAATTATGCTCATCCATGAGAAGAAGAATATAAACATATTAGTAAAAAAACTTTTTATCCAACATTATTATTTTGATTAAAAGAGCGATTACAAACAGATAATTCAATAAATATTACTTATCCAACTATTAATGACTTTTCTAAAATTGATTATAACGAATATATTAAACTTATTGTTCCGTTTGATAATGATACTATTTATTATGAAAATAATGTTTGAAAAACAAAACAAAGTGGTCAGTCACAGAATTTGCATATAGTTATTTGTGAAAGTGGCAGAGCTAATGCTGACTATGATAAACAAACTGGTGGTTTAAGAATATGAGATTCAAGTTTTAAAAATAATGACCAAGTTGCAGATTTTAGTGTTATTAAAACAAAAAAAACGCCTGGACTAGAAGCAACAGATGACACATTACCAACTACTAAATATATTAATGAACATTATCAATTAAAAGGTGGTGGTGGTAATGATTGAGAAGTCGTTGATACTAATGATTTTGTACCTGATACTATTTCAGAATATAAAATTAGGAATTTTGATAAGTCAAAATATGTTTATAAAATTTGAGCTAATATTGAACAATATCCGATATTAATGGTAGAAACTTTTAAAAATTATAGTGAAGATATTCATTCGCATTCTCAAATTACTTTATTTATTAAAAAAAACGGGAATGTTCTTATGTGATTAAATAATTCACCCTATAATATGTCAATATTACATATTGAAAGAAAAAAAGTAAGTTAGAAAGGATTTTTAATTAATGAAACAAGATAAAACAACTTGATTAAAAGGGGCCTTACCTTGAAATTGATTTAAAAAAGACCCTATTCCGACTTATAATTGAACTCATAAAGATATTAGAGAATGAGAAAGAAAATATAAAATTCGTAGTTGAGTAGTTAATTTTTATACATTGATATTTTTAGCATTAAATTGTTGATTAGAATATGGCATGATTAATGCAATAAAAGATAGTATTAATTGATATAATTATGGTCAATATTGGGGTAATGGCATCGCAATATTATTAACACCTTTATTTACACATGGAATTCAAGGCATATTTGTTGCTAGTAGTAAACCGAAAGTAGATATGAAAATTGATATACCACGATTAAAAATATCTAAAATGGGATTAGTATTTACAATATTGCCTTTAATTACTTTAATAATTTCTTTAATTATCATTTGAATTGATAAATCAAAATGAAAAAAAGACCATTTAAGACATTGTTTAGATTGTCGGATTAATCCGCGTGTTATTCAACCAAGAATAGCAAAACAATGAAATAATTTAGATGGTATAACAGAAGAGATATTTAAAAATATGCAAGATGAATATACTAAAAAACAAGAAGAAAAATTAAAAAATATACAAAATGAAAATAAACAAGAATTAAATTTAAAATAGACTATATATAGGGGCGGCTGATATTTTTGGGTGGTTATATAGTTTAATTTAATAAATTATTTTGTTCTGAAAAAATGGATGGCCACTGTTTGAGTAAGGATAAGAAAGGAATTAAAAAAATGTTTAATGATACATTAATGATTACTTTACTTGTGTTATCGGGTGCTGGTGGAATGGGTAGTCTTGGTATTCTTGGATTATCTGCTAAAAAAATTAAAAAATATAAAGCAGAAATTAGAGAATTAAGAACTGCTGTTATTGCCCACGAAAAACATTTACGAGGACCTGATTATGCAACAGAATTAGCATTAAAAACAGGTCAAATTAAAAATGTTAAAAAACAAGTTAAAGTAAATGATAAAAAACAAGCGCAAAAAGATGCTATTAGACAACTAACAAATAGTATTTAAAAAATAACCTTAATTGGTTATTTTTTATTTTTCTTTATTGTGTTTTATATAATAATTAATAAGATATTCTATTCGTTGTGAATAAGTAAAGCCATTAAATTCATTTCAAACTTGTTCTTCATTTTTATTTAAGTAAATATTAACATTCCGAATTTTGCAAGAATAATATTTTCCTGTTTTTTGATTAAATGAATGTTTCATAATATTAACCCTTATAATTAGCAATAATAATTACATCTCGGATATGATTACTTATTTTTTTATTATTATATTTTCAGCCTTTACCATATTGATAAGTTAAATTATTATCTTTATCATATTTTCATATACAACTATCATTATATTTACTTAAATTTTCCATATTCTTAACAACTGATTTAGTATGACGTGGTGATATTCAATTAATATTTAATAATTTTTCTGTTTTATATTTAATTGCCCCTATAAGTTTTAATAAATCATCTCTATCTTTACTCGCACTAGCAGATGTATATAAACAATCTTCAATATTAATAATTGCATTTTGTTTTAACTTATCTAAAATAATATCGGTTTGTGCAATTCAATCACGATTTGTATATTCAGATTTATCAATTAATTTATTATTTTCAAAAATAGCAACAGCCGTAGTACCGGTTCCTGATGGATCAATGCCTATTTTTATCATTTCGCTCATTCCTCATCATTGTTAACTGCTGGTACTACATTTGATATATCTTCTTCTTTTACTACATTATTATCTGTCACTTCTTCACTTGGTTCGGATAAATTATTATTTGATATATTTTCATTACTAATTTGGCCCTTATTTATGCTTATATTACTATCATTATCAATATAAATCTTTTCATCATTAGTTGTAATAACTGCTTGGTCTGATTTATAAGCTTGTTGTAATTCGACTGACATAATACCTCATTTTCGCAATAAACTAGTTAATACCGTTTTAAGTGCCATTTCATCAAAAGTAGCAATATAAAATGATTTATTTTTAGCATAAGTTTTAGAATATTTTATAAAATGACTTTCCATTTGCTCTTTGGTCATATACAAAGTTTTTTCAAAACCATTAACCATTTTAAAATATGCAACATAACCTATAATTGGTAATTTTTCTCTTTCATCTTCATCTTGAATTCAATTAAAACTAGCTCCTTTTAAACGGTCATAATTTACTAATTCACCAGTTTTGACATCTGATACTGCTATATCTAGATATTGTCCACTTCTTTGGGCTAATTGAATATAACCCTTATAACCCATTTGAAATTGAGCTTGATTAATTCATTCTTGGATTTCACGACCATTAATAATTCTTGTTATTTTAGTATTATATGGTACGACATAAGCATAACCAAATTGCTTTTCCATAGGTAAATTTAATAAAACACCCTGATAACAAGCAGTCATAATTGTTTTTGGGTCTGCTTTTTGTAATAATTCATTACTATTTGATATCGAAACTATATTACTTTTAAATCTTGCAATTTCATTTTCACTAGAAAATTTACTTTTTATTCAATCAGTTGCTTTATCTGTTCTTAAAAATTCAATAATATTTGCCATATTATTTTTCTCCTTTATTTATTTTGAATTTAATTCCATTAACTCCGATAGTATTAATATCTTTATTACTATCTCATTGTTCTTTAATTTCATTTTTAACAATTTGTTCATCAACAATTAAATAATTTTTAATTAAATTAATAAGTTCTAATTTATCAGCATTTTGTAAAAAATCATCATTAATACCTAATATTTCAATATTTTTAATTAATAATTTATCTTTACGAAAATTACTAGTAATAATTTTTAATTCTTGCTCTTGTTTTGCTACACTTTTAATTTCTAAAAATTGTTCTTTTTTATGAGTTTCAATAATTTCATTTTGTTTTTGAAATTGAATATTAATGACACTATTTTTTAAAGAATCATGATTATTCTTGATATTATTTTCTAAATTCAAAATATCTTTTCTAATAAAATTTAATTCATCTTTAAAAATTTTTATTAATTCTAAAGGTTCTCTAAAAATATAATCAATTTTTGAAACTACTAGTTTTAAATCTTTTAGTGATTGTGATTTATATTCTCCATTTATTAATCAAGTTTGTTGTCGATATATAAATTCTGCTAATTCTTGCCCATTTTCATCAATTCATTTTTTAATTGTTAATGCTTTTAAACTTAATTCTTTAAAATCATTTCCTTTTAAATAAAACGGATAAGTAATATTTTTAACTTCATTATTTAACTTTAAATCTGCCATAATTAAATTTCCTCTAATTCCATTTCATTAATTAAATTATCAATATATTCATAAGCACTTTCTTCTGAATAACATTCTTCTAATGCAATATTAAATAAGTCTTCTTCTGTATAAACATTGTTATCTTCATCTTTTCACATATTATTCAACTCCTTTTCATTTAATATTTTCATTTTCTAAATCAATAATTGTAGTTTTACAATAATTTAAATTTTCAGAATAAATTCTTGTCTCATCAAATGTATAAAAATATGTAGTATTTAAACTATATTTATCTTTTGTTACTAATAAGTATCTTTTATTCATAATTTATCACCTCGTAATCCGCTTCTTCATCTTCTAAATAATCACTAATTAAACCTTTAACTTTATCAATTTCATATCATTTGCAATTTAAATTAAAATCTATTGGTAATTCAATATTACCTACGTGTCGTTCTTCATTACCAAATTTAAGATATAAATTTAACTCCAAATTATCTGAATAACCACTATCAATTTGTGCATAAATAATATCTTTATTGGTAATTTTTAATGCTTTATTACATATCATTTTTAATTCCTCCTATTTTTAAACTCGTTGGTACTCACTCCCGAGTGAAAGTGCCAAGCGAGAATTAGTTATATATAAATTAAGTTATTTATTTACTACGCCACTCGCTTCACTGCGGGTGAGCAGTGGCGGTATATTATATAATCGACAGTTGTTTTTTCTTTGTGGAGCCAGAGAATTCTCTCTCTTCATCCGCACCATTTCAGGTCAAAGCGTTCAGTTTTTAAAATAAATTCACTCGCATCTTGAAGAGCCTAATGCTGACTTTGTGGTTTTTATTAAACCGCTGTCACTTCTAAGAAGTAATATCTATCGCAAATTTATTTGTAAAGTCACTATCTCTTTTTTTATTGTCGTTTGATATTAACCATGGACTTATCACGACTATCGCTTAGTTATAATGAACCAGCGCCGATTTACTTTTTTCCTCATACACTATTTCAGTACTTGCCTCGGATGGCTGTGGGAATGAGTTAATACTCATGTTCTTATGGAAGCACTTAGTTATTTAAAATAACTGTCCCACTCTGCATTGAGTTGTTTTATAAAATCAAAATTTTAAAGAACCAGTTTTATCATCAAAGATAATTTTTGAATTTTCTAGTTTTTTATAAAATCGCTTTTGTTTTTTATCTTTTATGCGATTTAATAAATCTTTATGATTTTCACAAGTTCATAAAACTTTATTTGATACAAATTCTTCGGTAATGAATGATATTGCTTTATAGCAGTTATAAATATCGCAAATTTGTTCTTGCTTATTATTTTTCATTACTCATTCCTTTCTTTGATATTATTTTTTTATTTATTAGCCAAATTAATTAATTAATTGAAACAGAGAAAGGACAACACCTTAAATAAGGGGAGAAAAAACAGGTACACTTTGTAAAGATTTCTAAGATATTTAATAAATGTATAAACAACTTAAAGAGAATATCAAAAAGTTGTAATAAAAAGTTTCTATTTTAAGAATTTAAGATGCTGTCCTTTCTCTGAATCAATTAATAATTATGGGTTTACAAATAAAAAAACAACCCTTTTTATTTAACAAGAGTTGTTTTTTGCCGCTTCATCGTACATTATACAAAATAAAAAGACTAAAAAATAACAATTATGATCCTAAATTAGCAGATGATGACTATTGAGAAAAGAGGAAAAAATGTATTAAACATATTATATTTTCAGATAAAGAATTAAGATGATTAGATAAAAGATTTAATAAGTATCATGATACACCAGAGCAAATTTGCAAAAATTATGAAAAAGAATTTGGTATTAAATTTCCTGTATGTGTTAAAACTTTATATAAGTATATTTATTGTGGTCTTTTAAATTTGTCAAAAGAAAATTTATATTTTCATGGTAAAAGATTTAAAACAAAAAATAGAAAAGATAACCGTGGTAAAATCACTAATTATAGAATTATTGAAGAAGCAAAACACGATAAATATGAATTTGGTTGATTTCAAATGGATACAATAGTTGGTAAAAATCATCAATCTATTTGTTTAGTATTAACAGAAGAATTAAGCAAAAAAACTTTTTGTAAAAAATTAAAAGAAAACTCGGGAGCAGAAATTACAAAAGCAATTAAAAAAATTTTAAATAATAAGATTTTCAAAAACATAAATATTAAAGGAATTATTACAGATCAAGGCAAAGAATTTAGTAACTGAAAAGAAGTAGAAAAAATTACTTCTACTAATGTTTATTTTTGTGATGCTGGAACACCCACTCAAAAACCATTGGTTGAACGAATAAATAGAGATATTAGACATTGATTTCCTAAAGGAACAGATTTTAATAATATTACGCAACAAGAAATAGATTGAGTTATTGATGTAATTAACAATAAACCAAGGCATTGTTTACAATGATTAAGTTCACAACAATTATTTTTAAATTTATCATCACATATATAATAATTTTATTTAATTAATCAAAATAATTTAGATAAAATATTTTTAGTGTGTCAAAATTCATAAATTTAAAATAAAAATATCATAATTTTAAAAATAAAATTATATTGAATACTTATTTTATTGTGTTATAATAAATTTAAATAAAGTGTGGCATTTGAATTTACAATTTACATTTTTGGAATGTGTGTTTTTACCACTTTTGGTTTCAACAAGACTAAGGTTGGCCGTGACACTTCAATAATGATAAATAAAAAAGCATAAGCACAAACAACTAAACTCGGAAATAAATATGTTCCAACAATTAGTCACCAAGGTGGAATCGAAATATAAGTAGTAAATTCTAAGAACCCTTGGTATGTAATATTTAAAATGAAAACAAAAATCCAACTAGTTATTAATGATAAAAAAGCAATCACAAACATTAATAATAGGAAACAAGATAAAAGTAAAAAGGCAATTGTTCCTGTTCCATATCCTTGGGCTTTTAAATTTACAATAATGCCACGGTTAACAAATAACAATTTATTTACAATCATACTAATCATAATAAACGATGAAATTACCAATAATAATGAAATCGCAACTAAAATTAACCAAATAATTTTCTCTTTATTTGTAATCAATTCTTTCATATGATTTAATGGGCTATAAGTCCCCGTCGAATATGAAAAATTAGCATTATCATAAAAATTTGCCATATCACTTTAACTATTTTTTGTTGTTAAAAAATTATTGTTTCATTGGTCTTTTACAAGCGCAGCATTAATTGTTACCCCCGCTACTCATAATCCGCGCCGCTGCTGCCATATTCTGTTGTAAACGATCATATTCATCACCACGAATTCATAAGTACGGATTATAAATAAATGATGATTCATTTGAAGCACTATTAACATAAGCATTAGCCCCAAATCCAACAACGCGATATTTAAACCCATAAATTGTAAAAAGATCACCAATTTTAATTTTATTATGCGAAGCATAAGAATTATTAATAATAATTGGGGGATAATCACTTGCTGCATCATAATTTAAAAAAGTTTGATAGTCACCCTTAACCATAATTGGGGTTGCTCAATAATATGGCCCATCACTTTGAATATAAAAGTTTTCTGCTTTAAAAATATCATAAACTTGCATTGTTTCATTCATAATTGCCCGATCAGCAACCGAACCAATAATTACCGAATTTAATAACCATAATTCCAACTGATAAATCCGCGCTTGATTTTGCGCAAAATTTTGATAAGCATTAGTAAAAACATCAGTATCAGTCGCTAAATGTGGATTATCCGGAGAACTAACAAAGGGAATTAACCCATCACGATTGGTTAAATATCCTAGTAGTTCAACATATTCGGCTTGACTTAAAAAATAATCACTACTAGATAAAATATTACTCGTAAAATTTAAAACAACATTCCCCGTTGCTTTTAGTTGCTCAACAAAATAAGGATTCGAACTATTTGACGCAAGTCATTTCCCGTTATATTTGGGATCTTGTGTTGAATCTAAATAAATTTGATAACTATCATTTGTTCCTCTTAATGAAAAATAAGAACTCTCTGCTTTAGTAACATCAATGGTTTGATTAGGATTAATATAATTAATATTATTTAATCCATATGATAAATTTTTATTATTTGAAGCAATTTTTAATTGCCCACTAAATCGAAAAGAAATATTGGTATTATATAAGTTTTTCTCAATCACAGCTAATTGACTAGTACTTAAATCATTTGACATAATCATTCCCAAAAAAAGAGTAATGACAACACCTAACATTAAAAAAAATCCCAAAACCTGCAAACTATTCTTGGTAAAACTTAATCAAAAATTCTTGAATAAATGTCTTATCATTAGTTTTCATCTCCATATAATTTAATCATAAATACATTATTGTTTATTTTTCAAAGTTATATTTTGGATTTTTTGCTAATTTTTGTAACGCGTCTCGCGCTGCTAATTGTTCTGCTTCTTTATGCGTATAACCATGGCCTTCCCCATAACAAATTCCATCAATTTCTGCTATCACAGTATATAATACTCGATTGCCCTCTAATGGTGGTGATTCTTTTACTAACTTATATTCTAATGTTCGCACATCACCAGCTTGTAAAAATTCTTGTAACTCAGTTTTATAATCTCGGATTTGATCAAAAAAACCCGGATTGGAAACCATTTTAATTAAAGTTTGATCAATAAAAGCACGAATTGTTTCTTCTCCTAAATCAAGGTACAATGCTGCTAACATTGATTCATAAATATCTGCTAAAATTCGATTTTTTTCGTACCCTTTTGTTTTAATCTCTCCTTTCCCTAACAACAAAAAAGGAGCTCAGTTCATTTGACGGACTAACTCTGCTAATGTCCCTTCACGAACTACTTTACTACGTAAATTAGTAATTTCTCCCTCATTTTTGTCAGGAAAAGTTAAAAATAGATATAATGAAATTTCTTTTGCTAAAATAGCATCACCCAAAAATTCCATGCGTTGATAAGTATAATTTAAATTATTTTCATTAGCATAAGAATTATGTGTTAACGCTTCTAAATAATATTTTTTTTCTTTAATTCGAATATTATATTGTTTAAAAAAATCTTTTAATTCAGCAAATAATTGCTCGGGTTTTTTATTTATAAACTGCATCGTAAAATTAATCCTCCTTTAACAATTTTACTGTCATTTTTTGGACAAAGTCATTAACAATTGCAGTACGCGCCATTTCTAATGTACTAATTCATGATTTCTCATCACTGCTACCATGCGTTTTAATGGCAATTGCCTTTAACCCTAGAACTAACGCTGAAGCATTATTTCGATAATCAAATGTTTCGCGAACACCGCGGAATGCTTTACGAAGCGATAATGCTTTTAATTTACGATAAAGATTTTTAGTTAATTCGTGTTTAATAACGCCCATTAAGTTTTTTGCCATTCCTTCTAAGGTTTTTAAAGTAATGTTACCTGTAAAACCATCCGTTACAATAATATCAACAAGATTACTCGTAATATCCCGTGGTTCAATATTTCCTTTAAAGTTAACTTTATTATTTTCTGCTAACAATTTATAAGCTTCCTTATGATAATCTTTCCCTTTTGATGCCTCTTCTCCAATATTTAAAATAGCAACTGTTGGCGCTGGATTATTCATAATTGCTTGCGCATAAACACTAGCCATAATGGCAAAATTAACAAGATCTTGTGCATCATTTTCCAAATTAGCCCCCACATCTAACATTAAAACTGATTTTCCTTTTTTAATGGTTGGAATAAAGGGCATAAAAGCTGGACGAGAAATTCCAGGAATTTCACCAACAATAAAGTGACACGCCGCTAAGAAAGCTGCAGTTGACCCACCCGAAAGAAACGCATCTACTTTTTGATCACGTAATAATTCAGCAGCACGAACCATTGAACTATCTGGTTTACGACGAACTTCCATTAAACCTTCTGTCATTAAAATAACTTCCGTTGTTGCAAAAATTTCATATCTTGTTGCATCTAATTTTGCTTTAGTTGCTGCCGTTTGAATTTCACTTTCACTTCCAACTAGAACAAATGTAACATCTTGATATTTTTTCATAAAGATTTTTAAAGCCCCAATAATTGGATCAATTCCCAAATCGGTTCCCATCATATCAATCGCAATTTTACTCATAAACTAAATCTCCTAACCTACCTTTATTATAACAAATAATTAAATAGTTTTTTCTTTGAAAAGATTGGGGAAATTAATAATTATTTTTTTGGTAAAACTTCAAGTAATTGTAACTTAATTTTTCCTTTACTATCAACTTATAAAACTTTAACTTTAACAAAATCATTCAATTGCACAATATCTTCTGTTTTTTCAACCCGTTTTTCTGCTAATTTTGAAATATGAATTAAACCATCAACATTTTATTTTAAATTAACGAAGGCCCCAAACTTTTCAATTTTAACAACAGATCCTGTCATTTCAGTTCCAATTTCAACTGGCATCGCAATCGCTTTTATTAATTCATAAGCTTTTTCAATTGCAGAATAATCCTTATGATAAATTGTTACTTGTCCATCATCTTCAATGTCAATTTTAACATCATCGGCTTTTTCAATAATGGCTGTAATCATCTTACCACCAGGACCAATCACTTCTCTAATTTTATCAACTGGAATCATAAATGTTTTCATCTTCGGTGCCGTTGGTGCTAACTGTGTTCGTGGCGCAGCAATCGTTGCTAAAACAATTATCAAGAATTTGTAAACACGCTTTTTTTGCTGCTAATAACGCTTCTTGTAAAATTGCTTCATTAATACCCGCAATTTTAATATCCATTTACAACGCACAAATCCCTTGTGCTGTTCCTGCTACTTTAAAATCCATATCGCCAAGATAATCTTCCATCCCTTGAATATCAGTTAAAATAGTATAATTATAGACTGCACCCATTTTAGTAAGTACTAATAAAAAGTATTTACTATTTTTTTATTATATCTTTTTCTTTACGATTTGAATATCATGTATTTCATTTTATAACATCTTGTATATATTCTTCATGTGAATTATATATTTTATTATGGATTGTAGCTTTCTTAAGTAATGAATGAAAACTTTCTATAACAATATTATCTGCACAGTGGTAATTTTTCCCCATTGAAATTATAATACCGTTAGATACACATTTATCGAGATAAATAGCGGATGTGTATTGATATCCGTGGTCTGAATGAATTATTATTCCATTCAGATCTTTTTTTATTAATTTTATTTTATTAATTGCATCATTTAAATTATATATTACTAATTTATTGTCATTATATTTAGATCACTTTACATCAACTATTTCTTTAGTATATCCATCAATAATTGTTGATTGATAATATTTTTCTCTTTTTCAAATTAAATATGTTACATCAGTATATAGCACTGAAAACCTTGTTTTTATATCATTGAATTTACGATTAATTAAATCAGGATATTGCAATAAACTTTTTTCTTTATTCTGTTTATATTTCATTTTTCTTCTCATTTTTCTTACATATTCAGGTTGTATTTGATTATAACGCATAATCCTTAAAACTTTTTTTGAATTATATTTTATATCATAATCTTCTTTTAAATATTTAGTAATTCTTCGATATCCAAATTGTTTTAAATTTTCTTCATAGACTTTTACAATATCATTTATTGCTTCTTTATCTTTTTTGCTACTGTAATAATTTTTATATTTATCTCAATAACTACGTTTTAACCCCGTTACTTCTAATAATAATTTTATTGAATATTCATGACAATTTTGTTTAATAAAAGAGACGATTCTTAGTTTGCTTAATTGTAAAAGTCATGGAGCTTTTTTAATAATTCATACCTTGTTTTATAATATTCTAAATCTCTTTTACCAAAAGAGATTTTAGGTCCTTTATGATTGTTTAATTTTCCTTTTTTATGATTTGCTCATCAAGATTCTACTGTATTTGCATTTAGATTATATTGTTTTGCTACTACTCAACAACTTTTTTGTTTAATTTCCTCAATGATTTTTGTTCTAAATTCTGATGTATATTTGTTATATTTTTGACCTTTTCTTGCCATATAAAAATGCACCTCCTTTAAAAGTTTAGCAAAGTCTTTTTTTACTTTACTTACTTTTTGGGGTGCACTCTATTATCATCTTCTTTTACTAAGCACATTGCAATTCCTACCACTGGTGATGTAATCAGAACCCCCGCCGCCATTAAAGCTAAGGTTGCCGCACAAATTGAAGCTTGCGAAGTACTACCGTTTGATTCTAATACTTCTGAAACAATTCGAATTGTATATGGAAAGACCTTTTCACTAGGAATAATTTGCAACAATGCTTTTTCTCTTAAGGCCCCTAATGTAACAACCAACAAGACCTGTGTTTCACCCCAGGCAAATAAAGCACTCCCATGAACAACTGGTAAGACATCAATTTCACTAGTTAAAGGTCGAATTTCATCAAGATGGCTACCATCTAATCTTGTTTTATCAATTAAAATTTGACGACGAACTTCTTGACGAACAACAGCATGCAATGCTGTTTTTAATTATAAAATAATTCGTTGTTGTTCTTTTTAGGTCATCTCCTTTGAAATAGGATAGTGTTCCAAGGCTTGTTCTGTTAAAACTTGAATTGTTTCATAACGGACAACTTTTTCCTTAATTTGTGCCGCAGCAATTAATTTTGCCGCATAATGTTCCTTAACATAATCAATAATTTCGCGACGAACAGTAAATAATGTGACATCCATTTTTGGTTGGCCAACTTTAGCAATTATTTCATGTTGAAAGGAAACTAATTCAGCAATTACCTTATACCCCCTTGAAATTGCTTCTAACATTATTGTTTCTGAAACTTCTTTTGCCCCAGCTTCTACCATATTAATTGCATCAGCAGTTCCTGCTACAATTAATTCCATTTGTCCAGTATTTAACTGTTCTAAGGTTGGATCAACAATAATATTCTGATTTTGATCAACTGTTAACAATGTTCCTGCTACTGGTCCAGCAAACGGAATTTTTGAAATTCCAAGTGCTAATGATGCCCCAAATAAACTAGCAATTCGAACATCACTATCGTTATCAACAGCTAAAACATTAATAACAATTTGGACTTCATTTCGAAAATTTTCTGAAAATAATGGTCGTAAAGCACGATCAATCACCCGTGCTGACAATGTTCCATATTCTGATGGTTTCCCTTATCGTTTTAAAAATCCCCCCGGGATTTTTCCAACCGAATATAATTTTTCTTGAAAAACAACTGTTAATGGAAAAAAATAAATTTCACTAACCTTATTACTAACTGTTGCGGTTACTAAGACTACTGTTTCACCATAACGGATTAAAACAGGCCTACTTGCCTGTTTTGCTAATTGCCCATATTCAACAATCAACGGACGATTATTAATTATCTTTTTAAATACTTGTTTTGCCATCAAAACCCTTAATTCCTCTCTGTTATTTTAAACCTTTTTAATTTTATCACACATTATTTTGATATTTACGATATGATATAAATATAGCGAAAAAGTTGAGGAACCTAATATGAAACAGCACTCAGTTTATATTGATAATCAAACCTTTGAAACATTAAAAGAACAGGCCTACTTGTTAGATGTTCGAACTAATGTCGAATTTAAAACTTTGTCTCAAATACCAAATTCAACAAATGTTTATATCTTTGACTTATTACAACGCCCAAATTATTATTTACCAAATAAAGAACAACTAATCATTACCTTGTGCAACGGTGGTAACCGTAGTAGTGAGGCAGCATTAGAATTACGCCAGCTTGGTTATTCTAATGTTTATGTTTTAACAACTGGCATTTATGGTTATTATCGTTGAAAAGAACATAAAAATAGTAAATAAAAAGGATTTAAAATTAATTTTAAATCCTTTTTATTTACTATAAATCTTCATAGAAATTATCGGTAATTTGAAATGAACTAATATCTTTTAATTCTTGCAGTTTTGTTTTTTCCTCAGTAGATAGTTTAGTAGGAATTGCAACGATAACATTAACAATTAAATCACCACGTCTACTAGATGTTGGACCTTTAAAAAAACCATGGTTTGGAATACTAAAAACACTATTTGTTTTTGTGTTTGCTGGTAATTTTAAATGAACATCACCATCAAAAGTTGGCACTTTAATTTCAGCTCCCAATAATGCATCTAAATAAGAAACTGGTAAATCTAAGTGTAAATTATCATTAACCCGTTTAAAATATTTATTTGGTTTAACGGAAATTTCTAAATAAAGATCGCCACGAGGGCCACTATTTAAACCATAATTTCCTTTTTCCCGAATTCGTAATTGTTGGTTTTCATAAATTGATTTTGGTAGTTCAATTTCAACAACTTCTTTCCCACGATAATGACCTTGCCCTTTACATTTTGGACATTTACTTGTAACAACTTTCCCACGCCCCTTACAATCAGGACAAGGTTGTTGGGATTGAATTACTCCAAACAAACTACGTTGTTCAATATTGACATATCCATATCCATCACAAGTTGTACAAGTGTGAATATCTTTTTTCGGATCTTTTGCCCCTGTCCCATCACAGGCTTCACAAGTTTTATAAACATTCAAATCAAGTTTGACTGTTTTTCCAAACATTTGTTCCTTTAAAGTAACTGTAACACGTGCTGCAACATTTTCTCCTTTAATTGGTTGGTTACTAAATCCACGACGTTTCTTAGCACCACCACCAAAAAAGTTTTCAAAAATATCACCAAAACCACCAGAAAAAATATCTTCAAAATCACCACCACTACTAAAGCCTTGACTAAAGCCACCAAAACTATTTGGATCATTTCCAACATTGCCAAACTGATCATAGTTCCGACGTTTATTTGGATCAGATAATACTTCATAAGCTTCATTAACTTCTTTAAATTTTGCTTCAGCATCCTTTTCTTTTGAAACATCCGGGTGGTATTTTTTTGCTAGTTGCCGAAATGCCCGCTTAATTTCATCATCGGTTGCATTTCGGTTTACACCCAGTACATCATAATAGTCTCGTTTCCCCCATTTTACCATCTTCCTACTTTCCTTTTTAAAGAAAAGATAACTAAAATAATTTTAGTCATCATTATTGTTATTTATCTTTCTTTTCATCATCTTCAGTAATTTCTGGTTCAGATTGTTCACCTTGGTGATCATTCATATATTTTGAAGCATCAGCCATCGCTTGTTCAAGCCCCGCCATTTTTGCTTCTAATTCGACATAATCTTCTTTTTCTAATAACTCTTTAATTTCTTTAACCATTTCTTCAGATGTTTTTAATTGTTCAGCATCCATTTTATCTTTGTTTGTTTCTAATGCTTGACTAATTATCGCAACATATGATTCAGCTTTATTACGTAATTCAATGTTTTTTAATTTTTGTTCATCTTTATCTTTGTTTTTTTCAGCTTCATCAACCATGCGTTGAATTTCTTCATCGGTTAATCCACCACCATTAGTAATTGTAACAGGTTGTTCTTTGTTTGTTTTTAAATCTTTTGCTGTTACTGACACAATTCCGTTAGCATCAATTGAGAACTTAACTTCAATTTGTGGCATTTCTTTTGGTGCGGGGTCAATTCCTGATAATTGGAAACGACCCAATGTTTTATTATCACCAGCCATTTTACGTTCTCCTTGTAAAACATGAATGTCAACCGCCGGTTGGTTATCAGCAGCAGTTGAAAACACTTGTGCTTTTGAAGTTGGAATTGTTGTATTTTGGGGGATTAACACAGTTGATAATCCTCCTAATGTTTCAATTCCTAATGATAATGGTGTTACATCTAATAATAAAACATCTTTTACATCACCCACTAAAACTCCCCTTTGAATTGCTGCTCCAATTGCAACAACTTCATCAAGATTAATCGCACGGTTTAGTTCTTTTCCTAATTCACGTTTAATAACTTCTTGTACAGCTGGAATTCTTGTACTTCCACCAACTAATAATACTTGGTCTAGCTCACTAGATTTTAACTTTGCATCAGCTAATGATTTACGAACAGGTTCAACGGTACGGTCAACAAGGCTTTTTGTCATTTCGTCAAATTTTGCTCTTGTTAAAGTTAAATTTAAGTGTAATGGATTTCCATCGCGAGCAGTAATAAAAGGTGCCGCAATTTCTGTTTGTAATTGTGAAGACAGATTTTTCTTTGCCTTTTCAGCTTCTTCTTTTAACCGTTGCATTGCCATTTTATCTGTTTTTAAATCAATGTTATTATCCTTTTTAAATTCTTCAACCATTCATTTAATGATAACATCATCAAAGTCATCTCCTCCTAAATGGTTATCACCAGCAGTTGATAAAACCTCAAAAGTTCCGTCAGCTAAATCTAAGATTGAAACGTCAAATGTTCCTCCCCCCAAGTCATAAACTAACACTTTTTGTTCTTTATCAACTTTATCAATTCCATAAGATAACGCCGCTGCGGTTGGTTCGTTAATAATTCATTCAACATCTAATCCCACAATTTTTCCGGCATCTTTTGTTGCTTGGCGTTGCGCATCATTAAAATATGCTGTAACAGCAATAACTGCTTTTGATACTTTTTGCACTAATTTTTTTTCAGCATAACTTTTTAAGTAACGTAAGATTTCTGCTGAAATTTGTTCCGGACTGTAATCTTTGCTATTAACATGAACTTTATCAGCTGTCCCCATCTTTCTTTTAATTGAACTAATTGTGTTTGGGTTAGTTACTGCTTGACGTTTCGCAGCATCTCCAACAATAATTTCATCATTTTTAAATGAAACAACCGATGGTGTTGTACGTTGCCCTTCTGGGTTTTCTAAAACTTTAAATTCGTTTCCTTCCATAACAGCAACACATGAATTTGTTGTTCCGAAATCAATTCCAATAATTTTTGACATAATATTTCTTTCCTTTTTATCTCCAATATTGTTATTTTGCTACTTGCACTGATGCATGTCGTAATACACGATCATGAATCATATATCCTTTTTGCATAATTTGAACAATGCATCCTGAATCAACATCATTTGATTCAACAATCTCAATTGACGCATGGAGGTTAGAATTAAAACGTTCTCCCACTTTTGTCTCCATTGCCGTAATTCCTTCTTCTTCAAAAACCATTTTAAACATACGGTGAATCATTTCAAATCCAGTTAAAAAGTTTTTGACCTCCGGTGTAACGTTTGTAACTTGTAATTCTCGCTCAAAGTTATCTAATGTTGGCAATAATTTTTCTGCCATTCCTGCGGCACGATAAAGCTTAATATCTGCTACTTCAGCATGAATTCTTTTCTTTAAGTTTTCCCCATCGGCTAATGCTAATAACTTTTCTTCTCGTAATCGCATATTATCTTTTAATAATAAATCAATTTCTTGTTCTAAATCTTCAATAATAGCCAAGTTATTTGCCTCAACTGTTGGTGTTTCAGCTTCTGATGATGCTGAATCCGAGGTTGCCGCTTGAGTATTAGCTAATTCTTTCCGTAGTTTTTCAATTTTTTCTTTTAATTGGTTTGGTGAAGATTTGTCATTTTTTTCATTACTCATTAATCTCAACCTTTCTATCTTCTTTTTGATATGCTTATCTAATGCGGTTTGCTAATCACTCTAATACTTCGTAGAGCTTATCATATTCCAAGCGCTTTGGTCCCACCAAAGCAATTCCCCCTTCTTGCATATCATCAACTTTATATGTTGTTGTTAATAATGCCATATCGTCATTTTTAAATCCTGTTTCATTTCCAATTTGAATGGAAACCAAATCTTCATTTGGATTATCTTGTTGTTTTTTAAAATAATCAAACAGGGAAATTGTTTCAATAAAGCGAATGATTTGTTTAATTCGTTCTGGATTATTATACTCAGCATTTTGTAACATATATTGTAAACCATGAGTTAAATAACTTGGCTTAACAATGCTTGTTACAGCATTCGCAAATTGTTTTAAAATATATTCATAGTGTTTAACTTGTTGTTCTAAGACTGGCTGAATAACATCAAACTTAGCAGTAATATCAGTTATTTTGGTGTTTTCTAACCGACTATTGAATAATTCAATTGAAATTTGTAAATCATTAATTGAACTATTGTCATCAATATTAAATAATTTGTTTTCAACATGGCCATTTGTTAAAACAAAGACAACAACAGCTTGGGTCGCAGAAATTGGCAATAACTCAATTTTCTTTAGCATCTCTTCTTTAAAATTTGGACCAACAACAACCGTTGTTAAATTTGTCATTTCACTTAAAATTTGACCTGTTTGATCAAGAATATCATTAATTGACATATTACGATCAACAAATAATGCTTCAATACGGTCTTTAATATCATCAATATTTTTTTCATCCATTAGATTATCAACATAATAACGATATCCTCTTGTTGATGGAATTCGTCCCGATGAAGCATGTTCTTTTTCTAAAAAACCTTCTTTTTCTAAAATTGCACATTCATTCCGAATTGTGGCAGAAGAAGAATCTATTAAGGGTGAAGCCATAATAGCTTTACTTCCAACAGGGCTGCGCTGTTTTTGTGTATTCTTCCACAATTACTTTTAAGATGTTTTCTTGTTGTTGGGTTAACATCACCAGCACCTCCTAATTCCAATTCTTATTTAAATTTGGCAATTAACACTAAATATTGCTAACAATAATATTATAAATTATCATTCTTAGAATGCAAGTGCTAATTTAATTTTGTACTGTTTTTAATAACCATTTTGTTATTGGTAACATCAATCGTATATGATTTTCCTTCTTGAATTTCTTCAGAAATAATAGCATGTGCAATTAATGATTCAAGGTTCCGTTGAATATAACGTTTGATTGGTCGAGCACCAAATTCACGATCATATCCTTCATTTAAAATTTTTCTAAAACAGCTTCTGAATAAGTAATACGAATATTTTTACTATTTTCAATTCGTTGCGTTAATTCCGATAATTCTTTTTCAATAATTTCTTTAATCACTTCTTTAGATAAAGCATTAAAGGTTACAACATTGTCAATTCGGTTTAAAAATTCTGGTTTAAATTTTTTAGCTAATTCTTTTTGAATTAATAAACCAACTCCCTCATTGTTTTCATTTAATAAATATTCCGACCCAATGTTTGAAGTCATAATAATAATTGTATTTTTAAAATCAACTGTTTTTACTAGCGAATCAGTTAAACGACCATCTTCTAAAATCTGTAAAAGAATATTCAGGATATCGGGGTGGGCCTTTTCAATTTCATCAAATAAAACAATTGAATATTTATTACGACGAACAGCTTCTGTCAATTGTCCCCCTTGTTCATGACCAACATAACCTGGCGGCGCACCAATTAACTTACTAACAGAATGCTTTTCCATATATTCTGACATATCTAATCGTACCATCTGTTTTTCTGAGTTAAACAAAACATAAGCTAAGCTACGAGAAACTTCAGTTTTTCCAACCCCGGTTTGACCCAAAAATAAGAAACTACCAATTGGTTTGTTGGGATATTTAATACCACTACGACTGCGAATAATTGCATCGGAAACTGCTTCAATTGCCTCGTTTTGACCACGAACACGACGACATAAAATCTTATTCAAATTCATTAGTTTTGCTTTTTCGGTTTCAACTAAGCGGTCAACAGGAATTCCTGTTCATTTTCCAACAATTACTGCAATTTCACGTTCAGTTACATCTTCTTTTAACAAGTGTGACTCAGAAGCACTTTTTTCTTGCTAATGTAATTGTTGTTTTAACTTTGGCAATAAGGCGTATTGAATTTCTCCCGCACGATTAAAATCACCGCGTAATTTAGTTTGTTATAATTCTTTTTTTAATTGTTCAACTTCTGATTTTAAATTTTTTAATTTAGTAATACTTTCTTTTTCGGAATTTCACTGAATTTCTAATTTTTCTTGTTTTGCTTTTAATGGTTTTAATTCATTTGCAATATCAACCAACCGTTCATTAGAAGCTTTATCGTTTTCTTTTTGTAAAGCGGCTTTTTCAATTTCTAATTGAACAACACGGCGATTTAAATTATCTAACTCAGTTGGCACTGATGCAATTTCTGTTTTGATTGTTGCTGATGCCTCATCAATTAAGTCAATTGCTTTATCTGGTAAAAAACGATCAGTAATATAACGTGATGATAAATTAACAGCAGCTACTAAGGGATTATCATTAATTTTAACCCCATTAAAAGTTTCAAAGCGTTCTTTTAAGCCACACAAAATTGAAATACTTTCATCAATTGTTGATTCAGCAACCATTACTTTTTGAAAACGACGTTCTAAAGCAGCATCTTTTTCAATATATAAACGATGTTCATCTAGTGTTGTGGCACCAATACAATGTAACTCACCACGAGCTAACATTGGTTTTAGTAAATTACTAGCATCCATACTTCCTTGGGTTTTTCCAGCACCAATAATTAAATGTAATTCATCAATAAGGTTGTATGTATTATTTTGGGGTTTTATATGTATCTCAGAAATTGTGGAATAAAAATATCACTTACTTATTTAGATTGTATTACTTTTAATTTTATTGTCAATATATTTTTCTATTTTTTTTAAATTTTTCCACGACAAAAATACATGTTTATTAATTTTATCTAATAAATTAAATAATTTTAATAAACATATAAGTTTGTTTGTAAATTATTATTTAAAAAATTATTAACTGAATAATTAAATTTATTTTCTTCTAATGATTTATTACTATTAAATAAATTAATTTTATTTTTAAAATTTATCATACTAGTATTTAATTTATTTTTAAGAGTTTTTTCATGATAAGTTGCTTTTTTAACCAAAACACCCTTACAGTAATGCGATATATCACCTTCCACATGACAACCAATATTATTTCATAATGTTTGATTTCTGACACCTTCTTTATTATTTTTAATTAATCTAATTGTCTCTTTTAAAAATTTCATTTTTGTTTCTTTTATAAAAGAAGCACTATTTTCTAAGCATTCTAATAATTTTTTCATATTTAGCATTAAAAAAATAATCCACTGCTTGATGATATGTTTCTTTATTTTGCTTGTTTTTACTTTGATAAGGATATAATTTTTTAAATCTACTTGTAAGGTGAAATTTATCTATTGTGTAATGTACTTTATTTTTAGGGAAATATTCTTGAATAAATTTTGCAATATTTTTAATTCAAGGGGCGCCATCACCTAACACCATAATTTCAATATTATCACTAATTTCATAATAACTTGTAATTAATATAAGTAATTTATTAACAAAATTAGTTAATTTACTATTTTTTTAATATATTCTGGAATATTGTCTAATTCTATAACACCCAATTTATTTGCAATTACAGGTCTTTTTTCAGTTGATTTTTTTTCATCAAAACCAGTATGAACTGTTGAAAATATACTATGTTTTTTTATTTTCTTTTTTCCTGTTTTCTTTTCATTTCACATTTTTAAATAAGTTCCATCAATTTGAATATATAAACTATATGGTACCTTTATTTTTTTATCAGTTTTATTAAGATAATATTCTTTATCAATTTTTGCATTTTTCATAATATTTGAAATTGTTTTTATACAAATTTTTACATATTCCATAGTATCTAAAATATCTTGATATGTTTTTTTATTACCAATAAATGATAATATTTTTCTTTACCTGTTTATGAATTAATTTTATAATATCTTCTTCTTTTAAAAGTTATTTTCCCATTTAAAATTATTAATGTTCTTTCAATTTTATCTTTTACTTTATAATCTTTAAATTATTTTAAAGTTTCATCAATTTTATAATTTTTAAAAATTCATTCATCATAATTTTCTAAATTTTGTTGAATAATTTCAATACTTTGTATATATAATAAATTAATAGAATTACTAATAAAATATTTATCAATATTTATCATATTTTTACCCTCTTTCTTAATTTAGGACAATATCACAAAAATAATAAAAATGCAAAAAAACAATAGTAATTTTTATTTAGTATGTTATAATTTAAATTTATTTAATAAAGTAATTAACTGAAAGTAAAGCAATTTACTTTTTTTATTTTGATGTAAAATATAGATAATAAAAAAAAGAACCGTGTCAAGTTCTCCTGTACATGTTTTTCTCTACTTATATTTAACCATATAAAAGGAGTAAAAATGAAAGAATTTAATCCAAATAAAGCAAGTTTGGCAACTTTTTATCGTAAAATAGAGCAATTTTGAGAAAATAAATCACCTAATAAACCATATACTTTGAATGATTTAACCAATGAATTCAACCTTTCTTGCAAGTGAAGATATGATACTTATGCGAGCGAGAAGATAGTTCCTTTACTTGAACGACAAGTTGATAGAATCGAAAGTGAAATAATTAGTTATATGATGAAATCACCAGATGGTGCTAAATTATATTGACAACGAGCATTTAATTATAAATATTCACTGCAAGAAAAAGAACTTGAAAAAGAATTAAACTTAAATAATCAGCAACCAATAATTGTTAATTTACAAACGTATATTAGAGATATTAAAAAAGAAAGTGATAATAATGCTTAATCATTTTACTTATTTGTTAGAAACGCCTTATTGGTTATTACAAAATAGTACTGTTGGTAATAAATATCCCTTTGCAAAGAAATATGAGTTAGTTAATGAAATTAATCAAATTGGAACACGATATAGTGGTAAAACTATTTCAAATATTAAAATGTTTGGTGAATTATTAAAAATTAGTTTATTAATTAAAGAACCAATTTGTATTATTGCTAGTATGTATTGAAGTAAAGATTTAAAAGATAGTGTCTTTCAAAACACATGAAATATGTTAGATGAAAATAATATTCCGTATACTATTAATTTATCTAATTTTACTTTTTGTAAATTGTAAATTCAAATGCCACACTTTATTTAAATTTATTATAACACAATAAAATAAGTATTCAATATAATTTTATTTTTAAAATTATGATATTTTTATTTTAAATTTATGAATTTTGACAAACTAAAAATATTTTATCTAAATTATTTTGATTAATTAAATAAAATTATTATATATGTGATGATAAATTTAAAAATAATTGTTGTGAACTTAATCATTGTAAACAAGGTCTTGGTTTATTGTTAATTACATCAATAACTCAATCTATTTCTTGTTGCGTAATATTATTAAAATCTGTTCCTTTAGGAAATCAATGTCTAATATCTCTATTTATTCGTTCAACCAATGGTTTTTGAGTGGGTGTTCCAGCATCACAAAAATAAACATTAGTAGAAGTAATTTTTTCTACTTCTTTTCAGTTACTAAATTCTTTGCCTTGATCTGTAATAATTCCTTTAATATTTATGTTTTTGAAAATCTTATTATTTAAAATTTTTTTAATTGCTTTTGTAATTTCTGCTCCCGAGTTTTCTTTTAATTTTTTACAAAAAGTTTTTTTGCTTAATTCTTCTGTTAATACTAAACAACTAGATTGATGATTTTTACCAACTATTGTATCCATTTGAAATCAACCAAATTCATATTTATCGTGTTTTGCTTCTTCAATAATTCTATAATTAGTGATTTTACCACGGTTATCTTTTCTATTTTTTGTTTTAAATCTTTTACCATGAAAATATAAATTTTCTTTTGACAAATTTAAAAGACCACAATAAATATACTTATATAAAGTTTTAACACATACAGGAAATTTAATACCAAATTCTTTTTCATAATTTTTGCAAATTTGCTCTGGTGTATCATGATACTTATTAAATCTTTTATCTAATCATCTTAATTCTTTATCTGAAAATATAATATGTTTAATACATTTTTTCCTCTTTTCTCAATAGTCATCATCTGCTAATTTAGGATCATAATTGTTATTTTTTAGTCTTTTTATTTCTCGTTTAATTGTATAACGACTTTTATGCAATATTTTTGCTATTTCAGATATATTAGATTGACCATTTTTTCTTTTTAATGAACCAAGTTCTAATAAATCTTTTAACATTACTCTTTCTTTAAAAGTAAAATGATGAAATATTTTTAATTTCATTTTTATAGATTCCTTTCGTTTTTAATTGCATTAAATTATATTATAATTTATATGTAATGTAAAATGGAGGTTATTATGAATCAGTTTAGCAATATTAACAACAAAAAACGAATTACTAGTTATGAACATTTAAATAAAAAATATGATTTAAATTTTAGTGACTATAATTTTGGTTTTGATTGAGAAGTATTTAAAGATTTTGTTGGTGATGGTTATGCTCGATATTTTACTTCACCTTGTTTTTTTAAGTTTGTTTCAGCTGGAAGAGGTACTAATAAAACATGAAATCACTTAGCTGAAAAATTATTTTTTGCTTGCAATTTTACTGATGCTTCGTCGGTCATTTTACGAAGATATGCCAACACCCATGAAGATACTACATTTGGCGATATGATTAATGTGTGTAATTACTTATATGATAAATATCAGATTGATATTGGGCCGGACAATGAAAATGGCATTATTTGACCAAAAAATGTTAAAGAAGGTGGCGAAATTATTTTTCCTAGTGGTGTTCGCATTGCTTTTGCGGGTTATGCGAATGGGAATAAAATTATGGGTAAGGTTGGTAAAGGAAGCGGGATTATATCAGCTTGAACCGATGAAATGATCCATGCCGAAGAAAAAGAAATTTTAACCGATAAAGAACTAGATAAAAGATATAATAATTTAAGAGTTTCAATGTTTCGTTCAAAAAGTTTAAAGGTGTCTTATGAAAAATATATTGATGAAAATGATAATGAACAATATAATTTGGATAATCCTATTCCTATAAAAGAATTATCTTGGACATTTCAAGAATGAGACAACATAGCAAAACAATACATAACCGTAACAACATATTTTCATAAAACATATTCTAATCAATTTACTTTTAATCCTTTTGATAAATACCATGTTTTTTATGAAAAATTTGTAACCCCATATTTACCCTTAAATGAAAGTATTAAAAATATTTTAAAAGAACACAATCAAGTATATTCAGAAAATACACAGGCGTTTAATGGGTTGGGTGTTTTTAACTTACGATTAACAATGGCGCTGTTTGAAATAAAATACCTAATATTACTAAAAAACTTGTTTTAACAAACAAAGAAGAACGGCATGATTTATTTGAATTAGAATACTACGGTTTTGAATATAATGACAATGACCCCAGTATTTATGTTTTACGAAATTATCGTAAATATATTAAAAATTATAATTTACAGGATTTTTACAATTCCAATACAAAACAGTATCAATTTGATTGTTATTCGATTGGTGTTGATTATGCTAATGGTAGTGAAGACCATACAGTATTTTTATTTAGTGGTTATAAAATTAATGAAAATAATGAATATTATAAATATTTAATTGAGGAAAATGTTGTTACACCAAAAAACACAATGAATTTAAATGAAATAGTTGAACATTACGGACAATGAATAATTAATACCTTTGATAAATTTGATGGTTTTGAATATGCTACATTTCATTATGATATTAATGCTCACGATTTTATGCAAAAATTACAAGAAGATATTTACCCTTATTTAGGTTATAAAATTAAAATGTTTAAAGCCAAAAAACATCAAACTTCATTGAATAAAGAAGCGGGCATAATTAATCGTGTAACATGAATAAGAAAAATGTTTGTGCAAGGCAAAATATATGGCAGAATAGATAATTTTCCATTTTTAGACAAGTGTATTAGTGAATTAAGATTTAGTGATACCAAAACAAACACACCCGACAGTAAAATGTACCACGACCCATATGATGCTTTATTTTATGGTTCTTATCCATATCGTTTTAAAATGAAATTATAAAATAAAAAAGTAATTTATTCCATTTTTTTTATAATTTGTATAGAAATAAAAAAGTTAAGTGATAACGACACTTAACCAAAATACTAGATAAAAAACCTTAAACAATATATCTAGATATAAATATTATACATTTTAATTTTATATTTTTAAATATATCTTATATTTTTTATTTAATTAATTGGTTTTAAGTTGTTTTCCTTAAATCAATTTTATTTCTTAGAAATGGGGATATATTATTCCAATTGGAATAACTAATAAAACAACTCAGCAATTAAATAGAGATAATACAAATTTATCTATTAGAATTACTGAATTAGAAAAAACAATCCAATATTTAAAAATTGAACTTTTACATATTAAAAACTTATTAAAATGTAAAGTATAAATTCAAATATAGCACTTTATTTTTAATAAAGTGCTTTTTTAATTTTTGGGCGAGCGGTTGATTTTCTTAAATTTTTGTGATAAAATGACTTACAAGTTAAAAAAAGTTTTGAGGTTCTTTCAAACAAATTTGGGAACCTTTATAAAATTCTTCGCTTAACGCTTAGAATTTTTCCCAAGTATTTTGAAAAGCGCGACAAAAGTTTTTTTAAACTTTAAGTAATTTTTCGCAAAACTTATGGAAATCACCGCGAGCCCAGATTAGTACAATATAATCACAATAATAATCATATGTAATTCAACCCCTTTCTAAAATTATTTAAAGTACTTGACTTGCATATATATATATATATATATATATAATGTCAATAGATCTTGATAAAAAGTTTCAAGATTAAAGAAAGGAAGTTATACAAAATGAAAAAACTGTTAAGTTTATTAAGTGTATTAACAATTAGTGGAACTACTGTACCAACAACAATTGCTGCCAGTCCTTATCAAAAAGATGAAAAATTAAATAGAAATAATAACCTTGAAAATAAAAGTTTTGAAGAATTAATGTCTACTGATATTAAAATTGAAGAATTAATTAGTATAGTTAATTTAAATGTTGATCTTGATTTAAAATTTGATTTAAGTAAAAAAGAAAAATTTTCAAATTTAGGTGATAACATACAATTTAAAGATGGTTGATGAACAGTAGATGATATAGAAGTTTATACTTTTAACATAGGAAAAAACGAACCAAAAGATTATTCTAAAATTTTTTCATTAAGTGCAGAAAATAGTTTTACTAAAATATCATGGTACAGTCGTATAGTTGAAAATGGAGTAAGTATAAACGATTTTTTTAAAAAAAATAATTTTAAAGACTTAATTATATTAAATAATAAGGTAAATAATTATTCACAAGCTATTGAAAATATTAAATATACACTGCAAGATTTTTATTTTAAAGAAAATGGACGTAAAAATTCTTTCCCGTACACTTATTTTAATGAACTTAAAGCAAGTGTAAGAATAGGATTTACTTATTTTTGAGAGAATGGTAATTGTTATTTTCAATTTTTAAAATTAGAAAATAAGTCAAAGAAAATAAGTTCAGAAAGCACTTTTTTTCCAAATCCAATAGTTTCACTTGGTTCTGGATTTAAATTATCAGAAAGTGAAAATTCTAATATTTCTAGATTAAAGGATTGATTATATAATTTTAATATTTGAAGAGAAGAAATAAAACGTCAAAAAAAACAAAGTTTTTCTAGTTATTCTGAAATTCAAAAAAAAGATTGAAAAGGAAATAAATTTAATGAACTCTTAGAAAAAATAGATTCTTTAAAAGATAAAATAGAAATTAGCAAACTTTCGAGTAATTTTAATCAATTAAAAAGTGATTTTAATTCTTTAAAAGATCAATTAATAAAATTAAAAGAACAAATTAATAATTCTAATTCTTCTTGAAATTGTGCCAATATAACAGCTTTTTCTGGGGGAGCTACAAGTTTAATTCCTGTAGCTGGAACTTTTTTATCTGCTATGTTTACAATTATTTCGGCGGGATGTGCAATTGCTAATGTATAATTGAATATTGGGTTGTGTAAATTTTAAATTCATTTATAAATATTAGTAAAATCAAACTTTTAAAATTTTATATAAAAAAATAAAAATGATGAAAAAAATATTAAGTATTTTAGGAATAATCGCCTTAACATTAATAAGTACAACAAGTTTAATTGCTTGTAATACACCACAAGAATATACATCAGAAAAATTGAAAGAACTAAAAGAAGAAAACAAAATAAATACAAAAGATCAAACCATTAGAGATAATTTAGAATGAATAGTACCACAACAAAAACCGTTTATTACTGTTGATAATAAGTATTATTTTGTTGTGTGGCGTGGTGATAAAAATGAGAATTGAAAAATTGTTAAATTTAAACATTTTGAACAAAAAGAAAAAGTTTTAGATAAATACGATAAATATGAACTTAAAACATCTCATTTTGGCGGTGATTTATTTATTTATAAAAATGGATTTGTAAGTTATGATTGAAATAAAGATGACGGAACTTATTTTAAATCAGTTTATCGTTGAAATTTAGATACACAAGAACCTAATTTATTTATTGATAATGTTGGTAATGTAAAAGTTAATGAATAATAAAAAGTCATTTATTAAAATGACTTTTTATATTTCTAATGTAATTAAGGATAATTTTTCATTGTTTTTATTAAATAATTCTAAATTATTAATATTAATTTGCTCTTTTTCTGTATAAATTGTAATATCATAATTTCCATAACCTCATATGCCCGATATTTCAATTTGATTTAAATTAAATAGTTTTTCATCATAAGTTATTTTAATATTATCTTCAACTAAATTTTTAGTTACACTTGCCCAAACTGCCTTAGAATAAAGTAATCTATATCATTGCGAAAAATAATTTAAATATTTTTCTATTTTGTCCTTAGAAACAATTAAATTAGTTAAATATTTACCATATTCTCCATCAGATAACTTAATTTCAGCAGGAATAAGAGAAGGAATGCTATTTGTTTCTAATTCATTTGTTATTGATAATCAATTAAAAAAATTTGCTTCTAATTGATAAATGGAGTTTTCTGAAATATCTTTATTTTTAACACTTATTTTAATTTCATTATTATTTTTATTTATGATATTAACTTTATTTTTTAAATTTCAATCTGTAATTTGGCCTGTTTGTGGGCTAATAATTGGTGTGTTTGGTTCACTATCATTATTTCAACGATAAACTGATTTAAAATAAGTTCCGTCATCTTTATTTCAATCATAACTTACAAATCCATTTTTATAAATAAATAAATCACCGCCAAAATGAGATGTTTTAAGTTCATATTTATCGTATTTATCTAA
>NZ_OU953854.1:349800-407096 GCF_918697755.1 Spiroplasma endosymbiont of Phyllotreta cruciferae | reverse complement strand
ATACAAAATGAAGATGAAAGAGAAAAATTACCAATTATTGGTTATGTAGCATATTTTAAAATGGTTAATGGTTTTGAAAAAACTTTATATATGACAAAAGAACAAATGGAAAATCATTTTATGAAATATTCTAAAACTTATGCTAAAAATAAATCATTTTATATTGCTACTTTTGATGAAATGGCATTAAAAACAGTATTAACTAGTTTATTAAGAAAATGAGGTATTATGTCAGTCGAATTACAACAAGCTTATAAATCAGACCAAGCAGTTATTACAACTAATGATGAAAAGATTTATATTGATAATGATAGTAATATAAGCCTAAATAAGGGTCAAATTAGTAATGAAAATATATCAAATAATAATTTATCCGAACTAAGTGAAGAAGTGACAGATAATAATGTAGTAAAAGAAGAAGATATATCAAATGTAGTACCGGCAGTTAACAATGATGAGGAATGAGCAACTTGATAAAAATAGGTATTGACCCATCAGGAACTGGTACTACGGCTGTTGCTATTTTTGAAAATAATAAATTAATTGATAAATCTGAATATACAAATCGTGATTGAATTGCACAAACCGATATTATTTTAGATAAGTTAAAACAAAATGCAATTATTAATATTGAAGATTGTTTATATACATCTGCTAGTGCGAGTAAAGATAGAGATGATTTATTAAAACTTATAGGGGCAATTAAATATAAAACAGAAAAATTATTAAATATTAATTGAATATCACCACGTCATACTAAATCAGTTGTTAAGAATATGGAAAATTTAAGTAAATATAATGATAGTTGTATATGAAAATATGATAAAGATAATAATTTAACTTATCAATATGGTAAAGGCTGAAAATATAATAATAAAAAAATAAGTAATCATATCCGAGATGCAATTATTATTGCTAATTATAAGGGTTAATATTATGAAACATTCATTTAATCAAAAAACAGGAAAATATTATTCTTGCAAAATTCGGAATGTTAATATTTACTTAAATAAAAATGAAGAACAAGTTTGAAATGAATTTAATGGCTTTACTTATTCACAACGAATAGAATATCTTATTAATTATTATATAAAACACAATAAAGAAAAATAAAAAATAACCAATTAAGGTTATTTTTTAAATACTATTTGTTAGTTGTCTAATAGCATCTTTTTGCGCTTGTTTTTTATCATTTACTTTAACTTGTTTTTTAACATTTTTAATTTGACCTGTTTTTAATGCTAATTCTGTTGCATAATCAGGTCCTCGTAAATGTTTTTCGTGGGCAATAACAGCAGTTCTTAATTCTCTAATTTCTGCTTTATATTTTTTAATTTTTTTAGCAGATAATCCAAGAATACCAAGACTACTCATTCCACCAGCACCCGATAACACAAGTAAAGTAATCATTAATGTATCATTAAACATTTTTTTAATTCCTTTCTTATCCTTACTCAAACAGTGGCCATCCATTTTTTCAGAACAAAATAATTTATTAAATTAAACTATATAACCACCCAAAAATATCAGCCGCCCCTATATATAGTCTATTTTAAATTTAATTCTTGTTTATTTTCATTTTGTATATTTTTTAATTTTTCTTCTTGTTTTTTAGTATATTCATCTTGCATATTTTTAAATATCTCTTCTGTTATACCATCTAAATTATTTCATTGTTTTGCTATTCTTGGTTGAATAACACGCGGATTAATCCGACAATCTAAACAATGTCTTAAATGGTCTTTTTTTCATTTTGATTTATCAATTCAAATGATAATTAAAGAAATTATTAAAGTAATTAAAGGCAATATTGTAAATACTAATCCCATTTTAGATATTTTTAATCGTGGTATATCAATTTTCATATCTACTTTCGGTTTACTACTAGCAACAAATATGCCTTGAATTCCATGTGTAAATAAAGGTGTTAATAATATTGCGATGCCATTACCCCAATATTGACCATAATTATATCAATTAATACTATCTTTTATTGCATTAATCATGCCATATTCTAATCAACAATTTAATGCTAAAAATATCAATGTATAAAAATTAACTACTCAACTACGAATTTTATATTTTCTTTCTCATTCTCTAATATCTTTATGAGTTCAATTATAAGTCGGAATAGGGTCTTTTTTAAATCAATTTCAAGGTAAGGCCCCTTTTAATCAAGTTGTTTTATCTTGTTTCATTAATTAAAAATCCTTTCTAACTTACTTTTTTTCTTTCAATATGTAATATTGACATATTATAGGGTGAATTATTTAATCACATAAGAACATTCCCGTTTTTTTTAATAAATAAAGTAATTTGAGAATGCGAATGAATATCTTCACTATAATTTTTAAAAGTTTCTACCATTAATATCGGATATTGTTCAATATTAGCTCAAATTTTATAAACATATTTTGACTTATCAAAATTCCTAATTTTATATTCTGAAATAGTATCAGGTACAAAATCATTAGTATCAACGACTTCTCAATCATTACCACCACCACCTTTTAATTGATAATGTTCATTAATATATTTAGTAGTTGGTAATGTGTCATCTGTTGCTTCTAGTCCAGGCGTTTTTTTTGTTTTAATAACACTAAAATCTGCAACTTGGTCATTATTTTTAAAACTTGAATCTCATATTCTTAAACCACCAGTTTGTTTATCATAGTCAGCATTAGCTCTGCCACTTTCACCAATAACTATATGCAAATTCTGTGACTGACCACTTTGTTTTGTTTTTCAAACATTATTTTCATAATAAATAGTATCATTATCAAACGGAACAATAAGTTTAATATATTCGTTATAATCAATTTTAGAAAAGTCATTAATAGTTGGATAAGTAATATTTATTGAATTATCTGTTTGTAATCGCTCTTTTAATCAAAATAATAATGTTGGATAAAAAGTTTTTTTACTAATATGTTTATATTCTTCTTCTCATGGATGAGCATAATTATCTAAACTATAATTATAAGGTCTAGATACTGTTTTACTAGATATAATATCAATTATTTCACCTGCTAATTTTAAAGCATTTTTAACATCACAAGTAATATTTTCATTTGCTTCTGGGTCATTAGTTTGTGAATATGCTACACCACCTTGTGAAAATGAAGCACTACCAGTTAAATCATTAACTCCTTTTGGTAAATATCAATTTATAACTGCTAATAAACAAGCAGATTGAATATAACTTAATCATTTATCATATTCAATTAAACCAGTATTATCTTTTTTTACTCAGGGAAATAAATATTTTTTATTTATTTTATCGGAAATTGTGCCACCAGATAATCTATCCATTCATAAACTAGTTTTTAAAATAGCATTATAAATTAAATTATCATTGTAAGCAGATTGTTTACGATCATTAATGGGTTGTCAAAGTTTACTTGCTTTAACATCTTCAACTGTTATAAATAACAAATTACTTAAATTATTTTCCATATATTACACTCCTTAATTGATTACGATATTTATTTCTTAAATTAGACGGTTTATAACTATTAACTTTTCTTTTGATTTTATTAATTGCTTTAATAGACTTATTAACTTGATAAAATTTATTATTAACTGGTGTTTTATATAAATTCTTAATATTTTTAACATCGCTACGGCGTTCACGATACCATTTTTTATTATTAATTTCACCAGCAAAATTAAAATTAAAATGTCCAATCTTTAAATTATTAATAAACTTTTTAATTTGTTGTAATTTTTGAACTGTTGGTAATGTTAATTTAGTAGTTCCTTTGGGATATTTTTCTTTTAATGCTTGTGGTAATTGTTTTTTAATATAATTTCTTAAATGACTAGGTAATCATTTTCTTAATCAATAACGTCAAAATAAAGTTCCTGCATTAGATACTGCATTACTTAATAATTTTCAAACTTCAACTGGAACACTAGGATAAACATAAGGTCCATAAAACTTAGGATGTTTTGCTGTTTTTGTATATATTAAAATAGTTAAATTACCCGTTAAAGTTAACTTATTTGTTATATTAAACATACCACTATCAAGTCAACTACTATTTAAAGGTTGTCAATTAGTATTTAAATAATTTTCATTTTTAAATTGTTCTCTATTTTTAATATTATTATCTTTTTCTAATTGACTTAATATTTGTTGTATTTCTCTTTTGTGGCCCCTTTTAATTAAATCTAAATAAGTAGAGGGGTTTAATCATTTATAAACATCCTCAATCTTATTTGTAATCTTTTGTAAGGGATTGGCATAATATGACGCAAACTTATTGACTTTATTAATTAAATTAACAAACTTACTTATTATGTTTTCGTTACCTAAGTTTTCGGCTAATAAAGTTAAAACTCGTAATATTAGTAAGTTCATTTCTTATTAAGTATTTTTAATTACTACTTCAATTGGGTTTGTTTTACCAGTTGCTTTGTTTTTTCCTTCAATTACAACTTCAATAATCTTACCATTTGTAATATCTATTGGTCAGTCTTCACCTTTGGGTTTTGGGTAGTAATTAAAGTCATTTTCAGTTAAAGAACTATCTACTGTTTTTACTGCTTTTAAAACAACATCTTGCAATTTTGGTTTTAATCACCCATAACTAGCATCTTTCGGGTCTGGTAAATTAATGGTTGGTTTGTCTAATTTATTTATTCCACTAATATCAATTTTATTAATATCAACAACATTACTTAATGATGAAATTACATAATCAACAGGTACTCTAAATGTTTTATTAATATTACTTTTAGCAATATTAATTTCATCCTGTGTTGGTTGTTTTTCTAAAATAATTTTACATGTTTTAGGATATAAAATAGTTGGTGTTGCATATTGAACTTTACCAATTCATTTAGGGTTAGCAGTGTCATTATCTAAAACTTGTTGAATAGTATCCATATTAATTGGATATGCTCATACTTGTTTATTAATAATTAAACCATTTATATTAGTAAAATTATAACCTTTGTCTCGATTTACTTGTCCTTTTGTATATGTTTTTTCTAAATGAAAACTTTTAGATACTGGAATACCCATTGCAGTATTTTCATATAATTCACCATTAACCATTGCTTTTAATTGTGCTTGTGAACTAGAGTGCACCCCAAAAAGTAAGTAAAGTAAAAAAAGACTTTGCTAAACTTTTAAAGGAGGTGCATTTTATATGGCAAGAAAAGGTCAAAAATATAACAAATATACATCAGAATTTAGAACAAAAATCATTGAGGAAATTAAACAAAAAAGTTGTTGAGTAGTAGCAAAACAATATAATCTAAATGCAAATACAGTAGAATCTTGATGAGCAAATCATAAAAAAGGAAAATTAAACAATCATAAAGGACCTAAAATCTCTTTTGGTAAAAGAGATTTAGAATATTATAAAACAAGGTATGAATTATTAAAAAAGCTCCATGACTTTTACAATTAAGCAAACTAAGAATCGTCTCTTTTATTAAACAAAATTGTCATGAATATTCAATAAAATTATTATTAGAAGTAACGGGGTTAAAACGTAGTTATTGAGATAAATATAAAAATTATGACAGTAGCAAAAAAGATAAAGAAGCAATAAATGATATTGTAAAAGTCTATGAAGAAAATTTAAAACAATTTGGATATCGAAGAATTACTAAATATTTAAAAGAAGATTATGATATAAAATATAATTCAAAAAAAGTTTTAAGGATTATGCGTTATAATCAAATACAACCTGAATATGTAAGAAAAATGAGAAGAAAAATGAAATATAAACAGAATAAAGAAAAAAGTTTATTGCAATATCCTGATTTAATTAATCGTAAATTCAATGATATAAAAACAAGGTTTTCAGTGCTATATACTGATGTAACATATTTAATTTGAAAAAGAGAAAAATATTATCAATCAACAATTATTGATGGATATACTAAAGAAATAGTTGATGTAAAGTGATCTAAATATAATGACAATAAATTAGTAATAGATAATTTAAATGATGCAATTAATAAAATAAAATTAATAAAAAAAGATCTGAATGGAATAATAATTCATTCAGACCACGGATATCAATACACATCCGCTATTTATCTCGATAAATGTGTATCTAACGGTATTATAATTTCAATGGGGAAAAATTACCACTGTGCAGATAATATTGTTATAGAAAGTTTTCATTCATTACTTAAGAAAGCTACAATCCATAATAAAATATATAATTCACATGAAGAATATATACAAGATGTTATAAAATGAAATACATGATATTCAAATCGTAAAGAAAAAGATATAATAAAAAAATAGTAAATACTTTTTATTAGTACTTACTAAAATGGGTGCAGTCTAAACCAATCACTTTTAAATAAGCAGGTGTTAATCCTAAATATGCTCTTCGTCCTAAAACCATAAACATTTTATCAGTTGGTAAACCAAAGTATAAATTACTAATTTGATTTGTTAATTCAATCAAAGCTTCATTTAATGTAAAGAATGCTTTATTTGCATCATTTTCATTTTCTGCTGTATAACTACGAAATGGAATTACTTCATACTGACCATCTGCTAAACAATAATCATAAATAGCCTGAATTAATTCACATTCTAAATTAACAAATTTATTCTGTACAACACTAGAAATAGCGTTAGCAATAACACCATTTTTAATATTTTGTTCTATTAATGCCAAATCAAATGCTTCATTCATTAATTTTAAATTAAATCTTTTATCAATAGGAACTGGAATTCTTGTTAATCCCATAGTTTGAGTTGTTCCACCATTTGGCAATGAATAATCATCTTGTCATACTACACGATGAGTTAAATTATATAATGCTTGACCAGCATTAGGTAATCAAGCAACTTGTTCAGCTGTTGCAGTAGCATATTGCATAATACTTGCATATTCATTATATAAAGGTCCACGCAATAAAGCATTAACCATATCAACATAAGCCTTTTGACCCGTTGTATTACCTTCTAATGTAAAAGGTACTTGTGGCAAGTTAATTGTTGCCATATTATTTCACTCCCTTATTATCTAAGGTTTTTAAGTGTATAATCAGTTAACTTTTTAATTTCATCAGGAGTATAGGCTCCTTTTTCTTTAATAGTTTCAATTTCATCATTCTTATTTTCAGTTGATTTTTCAATCATATCTTTAATAAAATTAGTTGGTGAAACTGATGGTTGTTCTTGTACAAACAAATCAGGTTTTAATTCTTTTAAAGTTTGCATTTTTTCAGATAAGGAACTACCACTAACTTTATTTAAATTAGTTTTAATATCTTCAATTTTAGTAGATGGAACATCTTTAAATGCCTTTAATTCATCTAATTCATTAGATAATTTAATAAAGTCTTCTTTTGATATAACATCTTCGCGTTTTTGCACACTTTCTCTAATTTGCTTTGCTTCATTATTAAACTGATTTAAGATATTTTCTGCAATCTCTTCACTTAAACCTTGTTCTATTAATTGTTCTTTTGTAAGTGCCATTTTATAAACTCCTCTTTTTTTATCCTTGTCCGATTAACAAGTCAGCGTAACTCTTTTTAAGGCGGAAAGCATAAACCGTAAATTACTTTTTTGTTAAAAGAATAAACCATTAATTTAATTATATACTAATAGTTTACTAATACAATACTTTTTATTAATAAATACTAAACTTAATATGCTTGATTGCTAATTTAGCCCTTAAAACAAGTAATAAGAGCTATTTTTCAAGATAAAATTTTTAAAATAATTTCTATTTTTACTTGTATATATATATATATATATATATAATGCAATTAGATCTTGATAAAAAGTTTCAAGATTAAGAAAAGGAGAAAAACAAGTATGAAAAAATTACTTAGTTTATTAAGTGTATTAACAATTAGTGGAACTGCTATACCAACAACAATTGCCGCTAGTCCTTATCAAAAAGAAGAAACTATCAAAAATATTGATATTAATTATTCACAAAACAATAATTTAGAAATTTTAAATAGAAATAAAAGAGGCTTTGGTAGTGCAATTGGAAAAGTTGGTAGTGCAATTGGAAAAGTTGGAAGCAAAGTACTTCCAGTTGTAAATTCATCATTAACACCATTACAAAAAGGCACTAAAATAATTTCAAATAGCAGTACTATAGCGGCAAATGTATTTAATATGTATCTAACATCTAAACTTACAGAGTCTACAATAAAAGCTCAAGAGGCACAAATACGAGCAGCTAATATTGCTGAAAAATTAAATACTTTATCACTTAATAAAGCAAAAGGTGATATAGAGTTTGAAATTTATAAATTACAAAATAAATTAGATAAATTAAAAAAAGAAAATGATGAATTAGAAAAATTGAATGATGATAATTCAACAACTGAAATACAGAAAAAATATAATACAAAAAGTATTAATCAAAACAAAGAAGAAATAAGACTATTAGAAGAAGAAATAAAAATTTATAGCAATTCTATTAAATCTATTTAAATAAGAAATAATTATTTTTAATTGTTAGTTATTTTATTAATTTAAAATTTAATTACTAATATTATTCAATATATATATTGTGGAAATAAAAATTATGGTTTATTTCCATTTTTAATTAAATTAACAAATTGTAAAGAAAGAGGTTTATAAAATATGAAAAAAATATTAAGTATTTTAGGAACAATAACTTTAATTGGAACAAGTACAACTAGTTTAGCTGCTTGTAATACACTACAAGAATATACAAAAGAGCAATTATATGCATTAAAAATAGAAAACAAAATAAAAACAACAAATCAAGAAATTAGAGACAATTTAGAGTGAATTGCACCACAAGAAAAACCATTTAATGAGGTTGATAATAAATATTATTATGTAGTATGGCGTGGTGATAAAAATAATAATTGAAGAATTGCTAAATTTTTAAATGATACAGATAATGAAAAAAAAATAGATAATTATGCTAATAAATATAGTCTTATTTTTAAACCGCCACGATTTCGTTATTATACATTATTAATTAAAGAAGGAATTATTAATACAAATAATACTTTATATGCTGATGATGGTACTTATTTTAAATCAGTATATCGTTGAAATTTAACTACACAAGAACCTGATTTAATTGTTTATGATAAAGGTAATGTAAAAGTTAAAGGAGAATAAAAAGAGAGATGTAAAGACTGCACCCATTTTAGTAAGTACTAATAAAAAGTATTTACTATTTTTTTAATTATATCTTTTTCTTTACGATTTGAATATCATGTATTTCATTTTATAACATCTTGGATATATTCTTCATGTGAATTATATATTTTATTATTGATTGTAGCTTTCTTAAGTAATGAATGAAAACTTTCTATAACAATATTATCTGCACAATGGTAATTTTTTCCCATTGAGATTATAATACCGTTAGATACACATTTATCGTGATAAATAACTGATGTATATTGATATCCGTGATCTGAGTGAATTATTATTCCATTCAGATCTTTTTTTATTAATTTTATTTTATTAATTGCATCATTTAAATTATCTATTACTAATTTATTGTCATTATATTTAGAACACTTTACATCAACTATTTCTTTAGTATATCCATCAATAATTGTTGATTGATAATATCTTTCACCTTTTCAAATTAAATATGTTACATCAGTATATAGTACTGAAAACCTTGTTTTTATATCGTTAAATTTACGATTAATTAAATCAGGATATTGCAATAAACTTTTTTCTTTATTCTGTTTATATTTCATTTTTCTTCTCATTTTTCTTACATATTCAGGTTGTATTTGATTATCACGCATAATTCTTAAAACTTTTTTTGAATTATATTTTATATCATAATCTTCCTTCAAATATTTAGTAATTCTTCGATATCCAAATTGTTTTAAATTTTCTTCATAGACTTTTACAATATCAGTTATTGCTTTTTTATCTTTTTTGCTACTGTCATAATTTTTATATTTATCTCAATAACTACGTTTTAATCCTGTTACTTCTAGTAATAATTTTATTGAATATTCACGACAATTTTGTTTAATAAAAAAGACGATTCTTAGCTTACTCAATTGTAAAAGTCATGGAGCTTTTTTAATAATTCATATCTAACTTTATAATAGTTTAAATCTTTTTTTCCAAATGGTTTTTTGGGTCCTTTTTGAGTATTTAAAATTCCTTTTTTATGATTTGCTCATCAAGATTCTACTATATTTGCATTTAAATTATATTGTTTTGCTACTATTCAACAACTTTTTTGTTTAATTTCCTTAATGATTTTTGTTCTAAATTCTGATGTATATTTGTTATATTTTTGTCCTTTTCTTGCCATATAAAAATGCACCTCCTTTAAAAGTTTAGCAAAATCTTTTTTTATTTTACTTACTTTTTGGGGTGCAGTCTTGTAAATCTTTTTTTTGTTTTTTTTACCTTGGTTTAATTGTGATTTTAACTGGGTTATTACTTTTATTTCTAATACCCATTACATTTGGATTATCAACATCTAATATAATATCTTTATCATTACCAAAACTTAAATAACTATCTGCCCCTAAAATTAATTCTGCATGAATTAATTTTATAAATCTAATTTTTAATTTCATATCATTAGTATAATATACTTGCAAATAAGCTTCTTTAATTTTATCATTATCATTATTAGATAATTTTGTTGATTTAAGTGTAAAAGAAATTCTAATAGTTAATTCATTTTTTGATATATATTTGTTAAAATAATCATCATAACTTGGTAATCCATTAGTATATGCAGTAGAAAATGTTTGAATATCATTTACTTTGATATTATCAGTATATAAAGTTATGGTATTATCAAAATTAACTTTATCTGTTTGTGAACGACCACTATCTTGTAATTTTATACTAGACAATGGATTTTTATTAGTACATCCAGAAACGCCGCCAAAAGTAATATTAACATTTCTATCGGGAATAAAATTCTCTATATTTGGTGGTCCACATTCAACTTGTAAATTACCTAGATTGCTTATTTCTATTGTTTTATAAGAACTAATAAATTTATCTATACTTTGAATTGTTGGGTCAATTTGTCTTAAATCAATTTCAATCTCATAATATGCTTCATTAAATTCATTAGAAAATAAATTAACATCAGGGTATAATGTGGTGTTAACTTTTCTACATTGTGCTGGTGCTGTAATTTTAGTTATTAATGGTAGCACTACATATGAAGGTATAATATCTTTTGTATAAGGTTGATAGTTATATGGTACTGGTGGTAAAATATATTTAGGGTAATTAAATGTTGGTATTTCATAGTCGTGTGGTAATAAGAAACTAGTTTTATAATTAGTTGTCATATCACGTAAATAATTATTTAATACACTTTTTGTTTTTCCACGAAAACTTCATACTGATAATCTTAAATAATCTTCTTCATTATTTGTATATGGGTTATCGGCATAAAAGATAATTTCAAAATTACCTTTATATAGTGCTTGTATTGAAAACATATCAATAATATAACTACAATCTGTACCATCGGGTGTTTGTAAGAATTCGCAATCATTATCTTTTTCACTATCACTAACTGGTGTTTGAGCATCAACTGCTTTTGTTTTTTCATTAATTAAATAAACTCGGTTAGTTTTTTCATTTAATTGTTTTAAATTATATGTTGAATAAACTAATTCACTAGTTGGTTTACCATCCTTAGTTAAAACAGTACCTTTGCATTTATCAGTTAATAAAGTTGTAAAACCTAAACTAGTAGCGTTTGCGCCAAATATAGCACCAACTTTATCATTACCTTGTTCTCTAAATATTTCAAATGGTAAATAACCTTTACCTTTTGAGTTTTCAGATCAAAATGCATCATTATAAAAACTATAAATATTAGCACTCATAAAACCATTAAGTCATTGAAAATTAGGTCATGTTTTTTCATCTTGATTAATTACTCATCCTCAGGGAATACCAAATGAAATAAAGTTTAAGAATTTACCAACTCCACCTGGTATTGTAAATGGATTAAACACTAATTTTTGCGTATAATTTAAAGGTAATATTGTTATTTGTCGATTAATAAAATTATTTACATTTAAAATATCTCAAACATTACAAGAACCCATTTTATTATATTCAATTTGAACTTGTCCAACAGTATTACCAAATTCATCTTTTCTTCTAAAATAAGATGATGCTTGGGTACTAATAATGTTATCAATTGTGCCACCGTTTGTTTTTATTTTGCTTGGTGGAGTTATATTTCAATTTTTAGATCAATAAAATTTAGATTCTTTATCTTCTTTATGAATATTTCTGCCAACAGTAGAATTACTTGCTGATGTAGTACTGGGATCTGTTATAACAATACCTTCACTATTTTTTTGTTTTCAAAAGTCATATCTACTTTCCATATCTTGTTTTCAATCTTTATAACCAGTTATCATTGTTGGTTGAATACCTTGAATGTTATATCAACTTACTTCTGGTGAAGCATAAGTATTTACTTTGTCAGGTGGAGCAGGATACATGTTATACATTAATAAATCACGAGAATTCATGACTTTTTTATTAAATTGACCTTTAATAATTGGTCGGCCAATAACAGGCATATCAAAAAATATCGGATTACCATAAAATTTAACAGCCATTGCTCTAACACCAGGATCTTTTAATAAAATCTCATCTAATTCAATAATTGATGTATTTGTCTTTTTATTATAAATTATTTTAGGAAAACAATAACCTTCACCGGGAGCGCTAGTTTGAATAAATTGTCGTACTGATAAACCACTATTACTAATTTTGTCATTAATACTTGAAAATGTAATTTCTTGTCATAAAAAACTACCATCATAAGGTGAATAATAATTAATAACATTAGAGGGATATAATCATTGTCTATCTTGTGGTGCAATATTTATATTACCTCCACCAATATTTAAACCATGGTCATTAAATACAGTATAAAAATTATAATAATCATTAATATTTAATTTCTCAGCATCTTCATCTAAAATTAATAAAGTATATTGTCTTTCGGTTGATTGTTGAGTAAATACTTGTTCAAATTTAGCATCCCCAAATTGAATTGAACTTCTATCATCAATCATATAAGCATCTCAATATTTACCAACTTTAACCTCTTTTGTGTAAAAGTTATCTGCTTTATTATCATTATTAATAAAATAACTTAATTTATATTGCTTTAAGTATTCTAACATTCTATTAATATCATAAATATTTTCACCATCAATTAATTTTCAATAAACATTGCTATTTTCATCTTTTAATTTTATAGCGAAAGGCGTTTCATTATTTGCTCATATTGTTGAGTTAATTGGTTGATTTTTAAAATCATCAATAGTTAATATATTAATTTCTTCACCTTTATATTTTTGTACTATTTTTAAACTATCTTGTCATTGAGCAATCGTACTTTCCATATTATCAAATATTCTTGAATAACTACCATAATCACTTGGTTTAGCATTATTAGGTTTTCATCCTGTTTCAGTATCAGGTATATATGAACTATAAACATTAAAAGGAAATACCATTCAATGACGATTATCTCGTATGTTTTCTCTGATATCTATTAAAGTATCGTGGGCCTGTCTTCTTAATTCTTCGATAACCCCGGGGTTAATTCTACTCATTTTTTAATTCTCCTTTATTTCTGTTCTACCTTGTAAGGCATTTTGATTATTACCAGTTTCATCATATTCTAGTAATTTATTATTATGTTCGATTTCTTTAGTTTGCATTTTATCTTGTCATGCTTCTATTTTTTCTAAATATTTTGCTGCTTCTAATTCATCAATATTATCATATTCAGTAATTGCTCTTATTGGCTCCATTGTGCCATTATCTAATCTGGCTGTAATTAATTCATTTTGTCGCATTTGGTCAACTAAACTAGCTCTAATAAAATCAAAACCATATTCTCGTTCACCATTCCCATCTCATAAACCATAATATTTTAAAACAGTATCAAACATTTTAGTATAGTATTGCTTACGATATGCTTGTAAATATGCTTGTTTTTCTAAGTCTTTTGTTTTAGTTAATAATGACTGTGTTTTATTTTGGTCATTATCTGATTTATCACCAAAAGGACTAGAAAAATGACATGCTAAATATACTTGTTCAATAATAGATTTTTGGTCTTCAGTATATGTTTCTAAGGTTGGTGTACCTTGTACTACTTGTAAAGATTGGGATAATTGACCATCAACGGCCGATTGACCTGATTGAATAAAAATATCATCAAAAGCATCTTGTAATACTTTTTTATTACCTTTGTTATAGGCACTCATTAAATCATCATCTAATATTCCATATCAATGTGTACGATTTGCTCATCGTTCTTTTGATTTAATATTAAAACTATCTTCTAAATCAAATTGTAATTTATAACAATTTGCCATAGTAGGTCAAGGGTTTAAAGTAGTTGATGTAGATAAAAATAAAGGATTAGGTTCATTTATCATTTCTCAAAAAGGGACTATGCCTAATTTATTTTTAAATTCTTGTACCAAAACAGGTCTAACATCATCTTTAATTTGTGTTTTACTTTGCCCAACAACTACTTCATTATTTTTAGGTCAACCTTTAATAACTATTTTATCTTTGGTACAAATTAAATTTAAAATAAAACCACTATCTGATTGATGATAATTTAATCAAATATCAGCACCTTGTTCTATTTCATTTATTTTACTTACACGAGATGTAAAGTTAAAAGGGTTAATTCATAAATCAATATTTCCATCACTAGTTTCTAATAAACCAAAGATAGTTTTACCCATTAAACTTGCTGTTAATTCATTTTTATCTAATTTTTCTTTTATTTTATAAGTTTCATATCATCAATTTAATTTTTCTAAAATGTCTTTACGATGAGACTTAAATAAAATATCTTTACCATTTATTAATCGCATTTGATGGCGAGCAATAATATTTGCTAAATTAATTGTTCAATCATAATTATAAAATTTTAAAACACTATTAATATCATTTAAGTTTGGTAAACTAGGAAAAGCATTATTCATGGTTATTTTGCTCCTTTAAATTTAAGATAAGTGCATAATTAATTATATTTACTGTTAATAAATTTGGTTCATTTGCTAAAACTTGTACACATACTTTAATTTTTTGATATTTCTTAATATATTCGTTATATAAATTTAATTTACACATTGCGATATTATCTTTATTTAATTCTTGACAAAGTCTTTTTTTAACTTGTCCACAAACCGACATATATGGTCTTTTTGCATTTATTACACGCTCATCATGTATTACATAAATATCTTTTTTCATTAAGTTATTCACTCCCTTTGTTGTCATAATTTATAATCTGCTGAACTATTATGTTTAACCATTGGTATTAATTCAAAGTGTAAGGCATAAAAATCACTATCAAAGGTATCATCATATAAGTCTAACATTTTTTCTTCTCTGGCATCTGGTTTATCTTCTCATTGTATTAATTCATATTGGGTTTTACTTACAGGACATTTTTCTCATAATCATTTTAATTGATTAGTATTTATTAACATTGTAAAAGCTTCAATACGATGTCTTATTTTAAATTTTTGTTTTTGTGCTGGTTTAAATGTCATATATTGACCAAAACTATAATTATATTTTTCTCTATTTAAACTTTGTAATGTTGAATAAGCACTATCATCAACATTAATTGATATTCCTTGCTGTATTAAATTAAAATATTGATTTAATTGATTGTTATAAAACTCTAAAATATCTTTAACTTGTTCTAATTCAGTTTTAAATTGTTGAGTAGCATTTGAATGAGTATATTCAGCAACTTTATAGGCTTTTTTATCAAATGAGTTATATATTCAAAAACTAGCTGCTGTTGTATGTCCTTTAGGACTAGTAGCATTAGCAATATCAACACCACCTAATAATTTAGTTGGTTGTATAATATCTGTTGCTTGCATAATATCAATATATCTCGCAAAGATTGAACCGCTAGTATTGCCTGGTAAACCTCAACTCCAAACTCTTGCTCTTTCAATATCTAACTGTTCTAATCTTAATTGTTCATTAACCTTATCTTGTGGTAATTCATAATTAAGTCTTCAACTAGAATAATGAATAATAATCTTCATATTTCATTTTTCAATATATTTAATTTGTTCATATTTACTACGCATTAGTTCTTCATCAAAATGCATTAATTCATTACAATAACCAACAATATATCTTTTTAAACTTTCAGGATTACATGTATTAATTGTTATTTTATTTTGATAACCACGAATAGCAAACTCTAAATCACTTAAATCTTTTTGTTGAAATTGGTCACATTCTTCTCTTCAATCAATAACTAATTTATATTTATTTAAATCAGCAAAAGCTTTTAATTTTTCTTTCCTGCTAGGTGAATGTAAACCTTTACAATATATTTTGCTACCATTTGATAAAGTAAAAGTAAAATTTGATAAATTAATAGTATAAGGAATATGATTTTCATCTAGCATATTTCATATATTTTGAAACACACTATCTTTTAAATCTTTACTCCAATACATACTAGCAATAATACAAATTGGTTCTTTAATTAATAAACTAATTTTTAATAATTCACCAAACATTTTAATATTTGAAATTGTTTTACCACTATATCGTGTGCCAATTTGATTAATTTCATTCACGAGCTCATATTTTTTTGCAAATGGATATTTATTACCAACATTACTATTTTGTAATAACCAATAAGGCGTTTCTAACAAATAAGTAAAATTATTAAGCATTATTATCACTTTCTTTTTTAATATCTCTAATATCCGTTTGTAAATTAACTATTATTGGTTGTTGATTATTTAAGTTTAATTCTTTTTCAAGTTCTTTTTCTTGCAGTGAATATTTATAATTAAATGCTCGTTGTCAATATAATTTAGCACCATCAGGTGATTTCATCATAAAATTAATTATCTCACTTTCAATCCTATTAATTTGTCTTTCAATTAAAGGAACTATATTTTCGCTCCGATAAATTTCTTGTCTTCAATGGCGAGAAAGGTTGAATTTATTGGTTAAATCATTCAAAGTATAGGGAATATTATGTTTCTTATCGGCTCAAAATTCTTCTATTTTACGCTTAAATGTGCTTAAACTTGCTGTTTTTGGATTAAATTCTTTCATTTTTACTCCTTTTTGCATATTAAAATTGCTATTATTTAATAAATATGATTAAATAAAAGAGAATAAAAACCCATAAAACTGTATCAATATATCAAAGAACTTAATATAATATTTTGTTCTTTTTTTATTATCTATATTTTACACCAAAATAAAAAAAAGTAAACTTAATTACTTTATTTTTTTATAAACAGCTTTAAGAGACAGAATTTACTTACTGTTTATTATTTAAATTATATACTTATAAAAATAATTGTCAATAATTTTTAATTTAATGTTATAAATATTTTAAAAAGAATTGGAGACAGAAAAATGCAAAAATATACACATGTAAAATATGATGAACGAAATTTATTTAATGATTTATTGTTATCTGATAGTTGTAAAAAGAAAAATGGCACACTTAATTTATCTGAAATATCAAGACAAACGGGTCGTGCAGTTAATACTATTAAAAGAGAAATAAATCGATTTAAAAAGGTAGAAGATTATAATCCATATGAAGCACAAAAAGATTATAAACAAAAAAGAAAAAAATGTATTAAAAAACTGCCCGCATTTACAGACGAACAACAAGAATTTTTAAATTTACGATTTAATATTCTTTACGATTCACCAGCAGAAATTATTCAACGATTTTTAATAAAGTTTGGTGTCAAATTTCCTGCTTGTCTTAAAACATTTTATAAATGAATTTATTTAGGTCTTTTGGGTTTGTTAAAGAAAAATTTATTAAATGGTGGCAGAAGAAATAGAACAAAGAAAAGATCTGATAATCGTGGAAAATTAGATGAAAGATTTGGGTCAATTTGAGATATTGAAAATAAACAATCTAATGTTGGTTGATTTGAAATGGATACGGTAGTTGGTAAAGACCATCAATCTAGTTGTTTGGTTTTGGCAGAGAAATCAAGTAAAAAATACTTTGCTATGAAATTAGAAGAACATACTGCTAATGAAGTTTTAGAAAAACTTGAACATATAGTTAGAATTAATGGTTTAGTTGGAAAAATTAAAGGAATAATAACTGATAGAGGAAAAGAATTTAGTAAATTTAAAGAAATGGAAAATATTACTGGTTCTAATATTTATTTTTGTGATCCAGGTTCACCAAAACAAAAACCATTAATTGAAAGAATGAATCGTGAATTTAGAAAACGATATATTAAAGGAACAGATTTTAATAATGTTACGCAACAAGAAATAGATTGAGTAGTTAATGTTATGAATGAAAAATTAAGACCTTGTTTGAATTGAAGAACAGCTAAAGAAGTATTTTTAGAGAATTTTAGATAAATTTATTTGAAAAATTTAATAAATTATTTTTCAGTGTGTTTAAATATGCTTAAAATAGATTAAATTTACAAATAATTTAATTTTTTTAAAAAAATAGTTGCATTTATTTTAAATGATGTTATTATCAGATTAACAAGAGACAGAATTTGCTGCTTGAATTTACACAATACATGGGTTATCAGCATAAAAGATAATTTCAAAATTACCTTTATATAATGCTTGTATTGAAAACATATCAATTATATAACTACAATTTACCCCATCGGGTGTTTGTAAGAATTCTAGATCATTATCTTGTTCACTAAGAGTAACTGGTGTTTGTGCATCTACAGCTTTGGTTTGTTCATTAATTAAATAAACTCTGTTAGTTTTAGGATTTAATTGTTTTAAATTATAAGTTGAATAAACTAATTCACTTGTTTTTGAACCATTTTTATTTAAAACAGTACCTTTGCATTTATCAGTTAATAAAGTAGTAAAACCTAAACTAGTAGCATTTGCTCCAAATATAGCACCAACTTTATCATTACCTTGTTCTCTAAATATTTCAAATGGTAAATAACCTTTACCTTTTGATTTTTCAGACCAAAAGGCATCATTATAAAAACTATAAATATTAGCACTCATAAAACCATTAAGAAATTGAAAATTAGGTCATGATTTTTCATTTTGATTAATTACTCATCCTCAGGGAATACCAAATGAAATAAAGTTTAAGAATTTACCAACTCCACCTGGTATCGTAAAAGGATTAAATACTAATTTTTGTGTATAGTTTAATGGTAATACGGTTATTTGGCGATTAATAAAATTATTCATATTTAAAATATCTCAAACATTACATGCACCCATTTTATTATATTCAATTTGAACACTACCAACTGTATTACCAAATTCATCTTTTCTTCTAAAATATGACGATGCTTGCGTACTATAATATTATCAACTGTACCACCGTTTGTTTTTATTTTTGTTGGTGGTGTTATTTTTCAATCTTTTGATCAATAAAATTTAGAATCCTTATCTTCTTTATGAATATTTCTACCAACAGTAGAATTAGAGTATGATGTAGTAGTGGGATCTGTTATAACAATACCTTCACTATTTTTCTGTTTTCAAAAATCATATCTACTTTCCATATCTGTTTTTCAATCTTTATAGCCCGTTATCATTGTTGGTTGTATCCCTTGAATGTTATATCAACTTACTTCGGGTGATGCATAAGTATTAACTTTATCGGGGTGGACAAGGAAACATATTATACATTAATAAATCACGGGAATTCATTACTTTTTTATTAAACTGACCTTTAATAATTGGTCGACCAATTACTGGTATATCAAATAAAATTGGATTACCATAAAATTTAACTGCCATTGCTCTAACTCCTGGGTCTTTTAATAAAATCTCATCTAATTCAACAATACCTTTATTTAATTTTTCATTATAAGTTATTTTAGGAAAACAATAGCCTTCACCCGGGGCACTTGTTTGAATAAATTGTCGCACAGACAAACCACTATTACTAATTTTGTCATTAATACTTGAAAATGTAATTTCTTGTCATAAAAAAACTACCATCATAAGGTGAATAATAATTAATAACATTTGATGGATATAATCATTGTCTATCTTGCGGCGCAGTATTTATATTACCACCGCCAATATTTAAACCACGATCATTAAATACCGTATAAAAATTATAATAATCATTAATATTTAATTTCTCAGCATCTTCATCTAAAATTAATAAAGTATATTGTCTTTCTGTTGACTGCTGCGTAAATACTTGTTCAAATTTTGCTTCACCAAATTGAATTGAACTTCTATCATCAATCATATAAGCATCTCAATATTTACCAACTTTAACTTCTTTTGTATAAAAGTTATCAGCTTTATTATCATTATTCATAAAATAACTTAATTTATATTGCTTTAAGTATTCTAACATTCTATTAATATCATAAATATTTTCACCATCAATTAATTTTCAATAAACATTATTATTTTCATCTTTTAATTTTATTGAAAAAGGTGTTTCATTATTTGCTCATATCGTTGAATTAATAGGTTGTTTATTAAAATCATCAATCGTTAATATATTAATTTCTTCACCTTTATATTTTTGTACTATTTTTAAACTATTTTGTCATTGAGCAATAGTACTTTCCATATTATCAAATATGCGTGAATAACTACCATAATCACTTGGTTTATCATTATTAGGTTTTCATCCAGTTTCAGTATCAGGAATATATGAACTATAAACATTAAAAGGAAATACCATTCAATGTCTATTATCTCTTATGTTTTCTCTAATATCTATTAAAGTATCGTGGGCTTGTCTTCTTAATTCTTCTATAACCCCCGGGTTAATTCTACTCATTTTTTAATTCTCCTTAATTTCTGTTCTACCTTGGATAGCATTTTGATTATTACCAGTTTCATCATATTCTAGTAATTTATTATTATGTTCGATTTCTTTTGCGTTTATTTTATCTCAGTATTTTTCAATTTTTTCATAATATTTAATTGCTTCTAATTCATCAACATTATCATATTCAGTTATAGCTCTTATTGGCTCCATTGTACGATTATCTAATCTAGTAGTAATTAATTCATTTTGTCGCATTTGGTCAACTAAACTAGCACTAACAAAATCAAATCCATTAAGGGCGTTCACCCACACCATCTCATAAACCGTAATATTTTAAAACCACATCAAACATCTTAGTATAATATTGCTTACGATATGCTTGTAAATATGCTTGTTTTTCTAAATCTTTTGTTTTAGTAATAATGACTGTGTTTTATTTTGGTCATTATATGATTTATCACCAAATGGACTAGAAAAATTACATGCTATATATACTTGTTCAATAATTGCTTTTTGGTCTTCAGTATATGTTTCTAAGGTTGGTGTACCTTGTACTACTTGTAAAGATTGGGATAATTGACCATCTACTGCTGATTGACCTGATTGAATAAAAATATCATCAAAAGCATCTTGTAATACTTTTTTATTACCTTTGTTATAAGCTGTCATTAAATCATCATCTAATATTCCATATCAGTGCGTACGATTTGCTCACCTTTCTTTTGATTTAATATTAAAACTATCTTCTAAATCAAATTGTAATTTATAACAATTTGCCATTGTAGGTCATGGGTTTAATGTAGTTGATGTAGATAAAAATAAAGGGTTAGGTTCATTTATCATTTCTCAAAAAGGGACTATGCCTAATTTATTTTTAAATTCTTGTACTAAAATAGGTTTTACATTATCTTTAATTTGTGTCTTACTTTGCCCAACAACTACTTCATTATTTTTAGGTCAACCTTTAATAACTATTTTATCTTTGGTACAAATTAAATTTAAAATAAAACCACTATCTGATTGATGATAATTTAATCAAATATCAGCACCTTGTTCAATTTCATTTATTTTACTTACACGAGATGTAAAGTTAAATGGATTAATCCATAAATCAATATTGCCATCTGATGTTTCTAATAAACCAAAAATAGTTTTTCCCATTAAACTTGCTGTTAATTCATTTTTATCTAATTTTTCTTTTATTTTATAAGTTTCATATCATCAATTTAGTTTTTCTAAGATATCTTTACGATGCGACTTAAATAAAATATCTTTACCATTTATTAATCGCATTTGATGGCGAGCAATAATATTTGCTAAATTAATAGTTCAATCATAATTATAAAATTTTAAAACACTATTAATATCATTTAAGTTTGGTAAACTAGGGAAAGTATTATTCATAGTGATTTTGCTCCTTTAATTTTAAAATAAGTGCATAATTAATAATATTTACTGTTAATAAATTTGGTTCATTTGCTAAAACTTGTATACATACTTTAACTTTTTGATATTTTTTAATATATTCGTTATATAAATTTAATTTACATATTGCAATATTATCTTTTTTTAATTCTTGACAAAGTCTTTTTTTAACTTGTCCACAAACAGACATATATGGTCTTTTTGCATTTATTAAACGTTCATCATGTATTACATAAATATCTTTTTTCATTAAGTTATTCACTCCCTTTGTTGTCATAATTTATAATCTGCTGAACTATTATGTTTAACCATTGGGTATTAATTCAAAGTGTACGGCATAGAAATCACTATCAAATGTATCATCATATAAATCTACATTTTTTCTTCTCTGGCATCTGGTTTATCTTCTCATTGAATTAATTCATATTGGGGCTTTACTTACAGGGACATTTTTCTCATAATCATTTTAACTGATTAGTATTTATTAACATTGTAAAGGCTTCAATACGATGTCTTATTTTAAATTTTTGTTTTTGTGCTGGTTTAAAATGCATGTATTGACCAAAAATATAATTATATTTCTCTTGGTTTAAACTTTCTAATGTTGCATACGCACTATCATCAACATTTATACTAATTCCTTGCTGGATTAAATTAAAATATTGGTTTAATTGATTGTTGTAAACTCTAAAATATCTTTTACTTGTTCTAATGGTCCTTTAAATTTCTGTGTAGCATTTGAATGGGTATATTCAGCAACTTTATATGCTTTTTTATCAATGAATTATACAATCAAAACTCGCTGCTGTTGTATGTCCCTTTTGGACTAGTAGAGTTTGCTAAGTCAACACCACCTAATAGCTTAGTTGGTTGTATAATATCGGTTGCTTGCATAATATCAATATATCTTGCAAAGATTGATCCACTAGTATTACCAGGCAATCCTCAACTCCATACTCTTGCTCTTTCAATATCTAATTGTTCTAATCTTAATTGTTCATTAACTTTATCTTGTGGTAATTCATAATTAGTCTTCAACTAGAATAATGAATAATAATCTTCATATTTCATTTTTCAATATAATTAATTTGTTCATATTTACTACGCATTATTTCTTCATTAAAAGGTAATAATTCATTACAATAACCAACAATATATCTTTTTAAACTTTCGGGATTACATGTATTAATTGTTATTTTATTTTGATACCCACGAATAGAAAACTCTAAATCACTTAAATCTTTTTGTTGAAATTGGTCACATTCTTCTCTTCAATCAATAACTAATTTATATTTATTCAAATCAGCAAAGGCTTTTAATTTTTCTTTTCGACTTGGTGAATGTAAACCTTTACAATATATTTTGCTACCATTTGATAAAGTAAAAGTAAAATTTGATAAATTAATAGTATAAGGTATATGATTTTCATCTAGCATATTTCATATATTTTGAAAGACACTATCTTTTAAATCTTTACTCCAATACATACTAGCAATGATACAAATTGGTTCTTTAATTAATAAACTAATTTTTAATAATTCACCAAACATTTTAATATTTGAAATTGTTTTACCACTATACCGTGTGCCAATTTGATTAATTTCATTCACGAGCTCATATTTTTTTGCAAAGGGATATTTATTACCAACAGTACTATTTTGTAATAACCAATAAGGCGTTTCTAACAAATAAGTAAAATGATTAAGCATTATTATCACTTTCTTTTTTAATATCTCTAATATCCGTTTGTAAATTAACAATTATTGGTTGTTGATTATTTAAGTTTAATTCTTTTTCAAGTTCTTTTTCTTGTAGTGAATATTTATAATTAAATGCTCGTTGTCAATATAATTTAGCACCATCATGTGATTTCATCATAAAATTAATTATTTCACTTTCGATTCTATCAACTTGTCGTTCAAGTAAAGGAACTATCTTCTCGCTCGCATAAGTATCATATCTTCACTTGCGAGAAAGGTTGAATTCATTGGTTAAATCATTCAAAGTATATGGTTTATTAGATGATTTATTTCTCAAAATTGCTCTATTTTACGATAAAAAGTTGCCAAACTTGCTTTATTTGGATTAAATTCTTTCATTTTTACTCCTTTTTGCATATTAAAATTGCTATTATTTAATAAATATGATTAAATAAAAGAGTATAAACAAACTTATTAAGAACTAAAAATTAGCAAAATGTATTAAAGAACTTAATATTATTTTATTTTACATCAAAATAAAAAAAAGTAAATTGCTTTACTTTTTTCAGTTAAATTAATTTGCTAATAATTAACAATTAGATTATAACACAATAAATAAAAAATAATATCTTTTTTTTGCATTTTCATTATTTTTGTGCTAAAGTCCTAAACTAAGAAAGAGGGTATAAAAATAATGAATATTGATAACAACTTTTTTAATAATTTCAATAATTTGTTAAATAAACAAAGTATTGAAATTATTCAACAAAATTTAGAAAATTGTGATGAATGAATTTTTAAAAATATAAAACTGATGAAACTTAAAAGAATTAAAAGATATAAAGTAAAAGAAATAAAACTAAGAAAATTAACTATTTTAAATGGAAAAATAACCTTTAAAAGAAGACGATATTATAAAATTAACCCAGAAACAGGTAAAGAAGAATATATTTTTCTTTGGATAAAATTTTAGGAATTAAAAAATGACAAAGAATAGATAATACTGTTAAAGTAAAAATATTATCATTTATTGGCAAGAAAAAAACATATCAAGATATTTTAGATACTATGGAACATGTAAAAATTTGTATAAAGACAATTTCAAATATTATGAAAAATGCAAAAATTGATAAAGAATATTATATTAATAAAACTGATAAAAAAATAAAGGTACCTCATACTTTATATATTCAAATTGATGGGAACTTATTTAAAAATGTGAAATGAAAATAAAAAGGGGAAAGAAAAAATAAAAAAACATAGTATATTTTCAACTGTTCATACTGGCTTTAATAAAGCAAAATCAACTAAAAAAAGACCTGTAATTGCAAATAAATTAGGTGTTATAGAACTAGATAATATTCCAGAATATATTAAAAAAAATAGTAAATTAACTAATTTTGTTAGTAAATTACTTACATTAATTACAAGTTATTATGATATTAATGATAATATTGAATTTATGGTATTGGGTGATGGTGCTCCTTGAATTAAAAATATTGCAAAATTTATTCAAGAATATTTCCTAAAAATAAAGTACATTACACTATAGATAAATTTCATCTTACAAGTAGATTTAAAAAATTATATCCTTATCAAAGTAAAAACAAAGAAAACAGAGAAACATACTATAAAGCAGTTGATTATTTTTTTAATGCTAAATATGAAGAATTATTAGAATGCTTAGAAAATAGCGCTTCTTTTATAAAAGAATCAAAAATGAAATTCTTAAAAGAGACAATTAGATTAATTAAAAATAATGAAGAAGGTGTCAGAAATCAAACATTATGAAATACTATTGGTTGTCATATTGAGGGTGATATATCACATTACTGTAAGGGTGTTTTGGTTAAAAAAGCAACTTATCATGAAAAAAACTCTAAAAATAAATTAAATACTAGTATGATGAATTTTAAAAATAAAATTAATTATTCAGTAATAATTTTGTAAATAATAATTTACAACCAAACTTATATTTTATTAATTTTATCTAATAAATTAAATAACTTTAATAAACATGTATTTTTGTCGTGGAAAAATTTAAAAATGTTAAAATATTGTTGACAATAAAATTAAAAGTTATATACTTTAAATAATTAAGTGGTATTTTTTATTCCACAATTTCTAAGATATTAATTAAAACCCTTAAATAATACATACAACCAAAATTTCAAAATTTAAACATGATACAAATTTAGGAAAAATAATTGAAGATTGAGACCCTTCAAAACCATATGATACTGGTTTATATTTATATGTTTTTGAAACAAAAGAACAAGATTTATTAATAATTGATAAATCAGAAGCTGTAACAAAAAGACTTTTTTGAAGTGAAAATACAGGACAAAATTTTAAAGCAGGTTTATCGTTGAAATTTAGATACATCAGAGCCTCCTGATTTAATTATTGATGATGATAGTAATGTAAAAGTTAATAAATAATAATAAAAAGTCATTTTAAATTTAAATGACTTTTTATATCTATAATTTAAGTAATACTAATTTTTCATTGTTTTTATTAAATAATTGTAATTTATTATAAAAATTTGTTCTTTTTCTGTAAAAATTGTAATATCATAATTTCCATAACCCCATATCCCAGATATTTCAATTTGATTTAAAACAAATAGTTTTTCATGTTTATAAAAAGTTATTTTAATACTATCTTCAATAAAATTTTAATTGTGTTTATTCAAACTGCTTTAGAATAAAGTAATTTATATCATTGCGAAAAATATTTTAAATATTCTTCTATTTTATCGTTAGAAATAATCAAATTAGTTAAGTATTTGCCATATTCGCCATCGGATAATCTAATTTCAGCAGGAATAAGAGAAGGAAATTATTTGTTTCTAATTCATTTGTTATTGATAGTCAATTAAAATAATTGCCTCTAATTGATAAATTGAATTTTCTGAAATATCGTTATTTTTAGCAGTTACTTTAATTTCATTATCATCATTGCTGAAATTATTTTTGTTCTTTAAATTTCAATCTGTAATTTTCCTGCATTTGAATCAATTTGAGGTTTAGAGGCTCATCAATACCGCCTCAACGATAAACTGCTTTAAAATTTTGTCCTGTATTTTCACTTCAAAAAGTCTTTTGTTACAGCTTCTGATTTATCAATTATTAATAAATCTTGTTCTTTTGTTTCAAAAACATATAAATATAAACCAGTATCATATGGTTTTGAAGGGTCTCAATCTTCAATTATTTTTCCTAAATTTGTATCATGTTTAAATTTTGAAATTTTTCAAAATTTTGAATTATTTGATTTTCATACAACAAAATATCATTATCATCAACCTTATAAATGGTTTTTCTTGTGGTGTCATTCATTCTAAATCACCATCGTTTGTTTTTATATTGTTCTTTTCTTTTAATTTTGCTAATTCTTCTTTTGTATATTCTTGTGGTGTATTACAAGCAACTAAACTGGTTGTAGTCGCTCCAATAAAAGCGATTGTGCCCAAAACACTTAATATCTTTTTAATATTTAATCATTATACAATCTAATGGCATATCCAACTTTCATTATTTGTCTTCACTTAGAAAATGAACCGCCGCTATTTCCGTGTTGGCGAGCTAAAAATTGTAAATAATAGTTATCATTTTTTCAATAAAATGTAAAACCAACAGATTGAGAATGTTCAAACCACGCACTATCTCACCACTCTAATTTCTTCTTATCAAGAATAATATTATCGCCAATTGATGGATCATCATTACCAATATCTTGAATATTTCGATTAGAAAAACTATTATTTCTAATTCATTTTTTAAAATTGTCTTCATTAATTGAATTTATTGTTTTTTCTCCCCAATAAATATTTTTACCATTTCAATAATTTTCATCACCCCAAATACTTACTGTTTTAAACCCCTCTCCTAAAATTTCAATTTTTTCGTAATTTAGTGGATTAATTTTCCCTAAATTAAATATTTTCACAATTCTATTATTATCTACAGCAATTGTCTAGAGTGCACCCCAAAAAGTAAGTAAAGTAAAAAAAGACTTTGCTAAACTTTTAAAGGAGGTGCATTTTTATATGGCAAGAAAAGGTCAAAAATATAACAAATATACATCAGAATTTAGAACAAAAATCATTGAGGAAATTAAACAAAAAAGTTGTTGAGTAGTAGCAAAACAATATAATCTAAATGCAAATACAGTAGAATCTTGATGAGCAAATCATAAAAAAGGAAAATTAAACAATCATAAAGGACCTAAAATCTCTTTTGGTAAAAGAGATTTAGAATATTATAAAACAAGGTATGAATTATTAAAAAAGCTCCATGACTTTTACAATTAAGCAAACTAAGAATCGTCTCTTTTATTAAACAAAATTGTCATGAATATTCAATAAAATTATTATTAGAAGTAACGGGGTTAAAACGTAGTTATTGAGATAAATATAAAAATTATGACAGTAGCAAAAAAGATAAAGAAGCAATAAATGATATTGTAAAAGTCTATGAAGAAAATTTAAAACAATTTGGATATCGAAGAATTACTAAATATTTAAAAGAAGATTATGATATAAAATATAATTCAAAAAAAGTTTTAAGGATTATGCGTTATAATCAAATACAACCTGAATATGTAAGAAAAATGAGAAGAAAAATGAAATATAAACAGAATAAAGAAAAAAGTTTATTGCAATATCCTGATTTAATTAATCGTAAATTCAATGATATAAAAACAAGGTTTTCAGTGCTATATACTGATGTAACATATTTAATTTGAAAAAGAGAAAAATATTATCAATCAACAATTATTGATGGATATACTAAAGAAATAGTTGATTAGAGTGCACCCCAAAAAGTAAGTAAAGTAAAAAAAGACTTTGCTAAACTTTTAAAGGAGGTGCATTTTTATATGGCAAGAAAAGGTCAAAAATATAACAAATATACATCATAATTTAGAACAAAAATCATTGAGGAAATTAAACAAAAAAGTTGTTGAGTAGTAGCAAAACAATATAATCTAAATGCAAATACAGTAGAATCTTGATGAGAAAATCATAAAAAAGGAAAATTAAACAATCATAAAGGACCTAAAATCTCTTTTGGTAAAAGAGATTTAGAATATTATAAAACAAGGTATGAATTATTAAAAAAGCTCCATGACTTTTACAATTAAGCAAACCAAGAATCGTCTCTTTTATTAAACAAAATTGTCATGAATATTCAATAAAATTATTATTAGAAGTAACGGGGTTAAAACGTAGTTATTGAGATAAATATAAAAATTATGACAGTAGCAAAAAAGATAAAGAAGCAATAAATGATATTGTAAAAGTCTATGAAGAAAATTTAAAACAATTTGGATATCGAAGAATTACTAAATATTTAAAAGAAGATTATGATATAAAATATAATTCAAAAAAAGTTTTAAGGATTATGCGTTATAATCAAATACAACCTGAATATGTAAGAAAAATGAGAAGAAAAATGAAATATAAACAGAATAAAGAAAAAAGTTTATTGCAATATCCTGATTTAATTAATCGTAAATTCAATGATATAAAAACAAGGTTTTCAGTGCTATATACTGATGTAACATATTTAATTTGAAAAAGAGAAAAATATTATCAATCAACAATTATTGATGGATATACTAAAGAAATAGTTGATGTAAAGTGATCTAAATATAATGACAATAAATTAGTAATAGATAATTTAAATGATGCAATTAATAAAATAAAATTAATAAAAAAAGATCTGAATGGAATAATAATTCATTCAGACCACGGATATCAATACACATCCGCTATTTATCTCGATAAATGTGTATCTAACGGTATTATAATTTCAATGGGGAAAAATTACCACTGTGCAGATAATATTGTTATAGAAAGTTTTCATTCATTACTTAAGAAAGCTACAATCCATAATAAAATATATAATTCACATGAAGAATATATACAAGATGTTATAAAATGAAATACATGATATTCAAATCGTAAAGAAAAAGATATAATAAAAAATAGTAAATACTTTTTATTAGTACTTACTAAAATGGGTGCAGTCTAGGAGTATCTTTTTTTACATTAAGATTATTTTGTTTTTTTCTTATACTTTCATAAAAATAGGGTGGATCAGTTAATATTAAATCAATACTTTTATTAGGGATAGTTTTTAATATTTCTAATGAATCTCCATGTATTAATTGGCCTAAGTTAGTTATCGTGCGTAAGGATCAAAATTATTTTCAACCGGTACTACATTAGAAATATCATCTTCTATTACTACATTATTAATATCGTTATAAATATATGGTTTTTCTGCTAATTATTGAGTAGGTGTACTAAATATTATTATTAATAGGTAGTTCATCGCTGACTGCCCCCTGATTTTTAGCGACAGTAATATCAGTAAATGTGATATAATCAAAATTACCATCTTCTTTAATTTCTTTTTCATCTAGATCAATATCAGAAATATCAATTCCCATTTCTAATGCTAATTTACGATATAATTTAGCTTCAACAATTGCTTTTGGTCATTTAACTCATGGACTATATTCACTATTACCACTTGGACTAGATCCTTTTAATATATCAACATCTGATTTTCTTAACAAAATACCTTGAAAATTATTATTTTTATCTTTTGCAAATGCATAAGCTCCAATTATTTCGTTATAATCACTAGTATTAGCATTAAAATTAATTTCATGTATTTTAGGACAAGAATTTAAACTGTCTCACTCAAATTTTTCGCCTTTAAATATAATCGCTTTTCTTGGACTATATCCAGCTTCTTCAATTTTTTTACAATAAACTTTACTATCAATAATTGTTGTTAATTTATTTTTAAATGGAATAATATTAAAATCTTTACTAAAAATTAATCCTTTATTACTTAATTTAATAATTCCTAATGCTGTAATTTTTGCATTATCTGCATTAGAAACTAATGACATATAATTTTGTCCATTTTTCATTTTTAATTCTTCAAGAGCAAGAATATTTTCTTTTAAATATTTATCATTAACTTTTAACTCATATTTAATAACGGCACCTTTAATATATTGTTGTAATTCATTTACCATGTTATTTATCTCCTTTAATTTTAATTTTTATACCTTTAATACCAATTAATTGATTATCAATTTCTTCGGGAGTTAATTTTTTATTTTCAACTTCAATTTCATAACGATCCATAATTGCTAAACCATAATCTTTATAACAATCTGGATAATTATCAAACATTTCATTTAATAAATCTTTTAAATTCATCATTATTATTCATCTCCTTGTCATTTAATATTGTTATCTTCTTATTCATAATTTAATTCCTCCTAATTCTTTTTTCCTAATGCTCAATTTTCATCAGTCATATCTTCAAATGAGACTGCATAACTTTTAAACATTAATTGATTTAATTTATTAATAGTTTTTTATTTAACTTTTTCATAATAAATTACCACATAAAATCTAATGTATGATATTCAGGTCTTCTTCTAGGTAAATTAAATCTTTTAATAACATGTGCAATAGTAGAGTCGTGTACAGCTAATTTTTTAGTTATTTCTTTATATTTATATCCTTGTAAATACATATTTTTAATTTGATTATATTTACCAGTATATTTACTTTTGTTTAGTCTATCTAAATCGAGACAGATATAATCTTTTAAATTTATTATTTCTTTTAATTGATCACAAATTCCACCTTCACAATAAAAACGATAACTTTTACCATATTTAAATCTTGAATTTAAATCTCTAACAGTTCCATTAGGTAAATTATATTTTTCTTCTATTTTCATACTGGTTAAATTACTAAAATAATATTCTTTTAGACAATTAATAATAAATTCATCACTATATTTTGCATTTCAAATCTTTTTTCTAAGACCCGTTTCATCAAAATACATATATTCAAATGTTCCTATTTTTGCATTATTTATTTTTCCCATTATATTTCATCCTCTCTTATTTAAAATTGTTAATTATGATAATTAAGATAAAACAACTACAAAGTACTACAAAGTGTAGTTGTTTTTATAGTTGGGAGCCAGAGAGTTTTCTCTCTCTTCATCCGCACCATTTCAGGTCAAAACGTTCAGTTTTTAAAATAAATTCACTCGCACCTTGAAGAGCCTAATGCTATACGCAAATTTATTTATAAAGTCACTATCTCTATTTTTTATTGTCGTTCGATATTAACCTTGGACTTATCACGACTATCGCTTGTTAAAGCGTCTATTATTTCCGGACTGATTACCGTTGGGCTAGACCGCCTAATTTATAAAATATTAAGTTTTATTTAATAAAATAATTAACTGAAACAGAGAAAGGACAACACCTTAAATGATGAGAAAAAACAGAAGACATTTTGTAAAGATTTCTGAGATATTTATAAATGTGTAAACAACTTAAAGAGGGTATCAAAAAGTTGTTATAAAGTTTTTATTAGAAATATTTAAGATGCTGTCCTTTCTCTGAATCAATTAAATTAATTAATAATTTTGGTTTTACAAATAAAAAAACCATTTTAGTAAATGGTTTAATTTATTATTCTTATTCAATTTCTTTGGATATTTTCATACCCCAATCTTTTACATGCGACCAAAAAGTCAATTTTTAGAAAAGCAAGCAATGATTGATAAATATTTAGCCGAAACTATAACTAAACGAGAAAATTATTTAAACAAGAAAATAATTAATTTATATAGTACAATATAAGTAGTCAAAATTAAGGGAGGAAAATATGAAACCAGAATTAAAAGAATTTTTATTAGAAATTAAAACAAAAATTAATGATGATAAAATTTTTCGAGATTTTGTTGGTGAAATTTTAAATGAGGCTAATTACAATAACTATTATGAACAATCAGTTGCTGATGAAGAAATTGCTGAGCAATTAGTTGAAATCTATTTTATTGAAAATTATAGCAGTGATGAAGAAGTTTCAGAACTAAAAGAAAAAATCATGAAAATTTTATTCTTCTTAGAAGGACAAGAAGAATTAGTTAAAGAATATGCCTATTTTATTGAAAATAAAGTAAGCCAATTTGTTACAGAACTTAACTAATTTTATTAATCTGACAGCAAATGTTAGATTTTTTTAAACTATATTTGCATTATTTTTAAAAAATAATATTATTTTACTATGTTACTTTTACAAAATAATAATTAAGAAGGTGAAAAAATGTGAAAAGATTGAATTGTTGTTAAAGGAGCGCGTGAAAACAATTTAAAGAATATTGATGTTCAAATTCCAAAAGATAAGTTAGTTGTTTTTACTGGTTTGTCAGGGAGTGGAAAATCATCACTAGCTTTTAATACTATTTATGCGGAAGGTCGTCGCCGTTATATTGAAAGTTTGTCGAGTTATGCTCGTCAATTTTTAGGTGGTAATGAAAAACCAGATGTTGATGCAATTGATGGGTTATCACCAGCAATTTCAATTGATCAAAAGACAACTAGTCATAATCCACGAAGTACAGTTGGAACAGTAACTGAAATCTATGATTATTTACGACTATTATATGCACGGGTTGGAACTCCTTATTGTATTAATGGCCATGATGTTATTAAGTTAGTAACGATCAAAGAGATTATTAATAATTTAAAACAATTGTTAAATGAAGGCGAAAAGTTTATGATTTTATCACCAGTTGTGCGTTATAAAAAAGGGAGTTTTAAAGATTTATTCGCACGCTTAAAACAAGAAAGTTTTATTCGGGTAAAAGTTAATGGTGAAATTAAAACATTAGATGAAGAAATTGAGTTAGATAAAAATAAACGACAAAACATTGATATTATTATTGACCGATTAGTGTACAAGAATTCTGAAGAGTTATTAAGTCGGATTCATGATGCAATTGAAGTTGCCTTAAAGTATGGGAATGCTTTAGTAAAAATTGATTTTGTTGATCAGCAAAAAGAAACATTATTTTCAACAAATTATTCATGTAATATTTGTGGTTTTGTGATTCCAGAATTAGAACCACGATTATTTTCTTTTAATTCACCAGCAGGGGCTTGTAATGAATGTAAAGGGTTAGGAGTAAAATTAAAAGTTGATGAAGATTTACTAATTCCGAATCGATCATTATCAATCTTACAAGGGGCAATTGTTTATTTAAAAAATATTGTTAACACAACAAATATTGAATGGCAAAAATTTAAAGTTCTTGCAGAACATTATCATATTGTTTTAGAACAACCAGTTAGCGATTTAACAGAAGGGCAATTAGAATATTTAATGCGTGGTAGTGATGAGCCAATTGAATATAATTTTAAAACAGCAAGTGGTAATATTATGCGTGGATATGATTATATTGAAGGAGTTGGTCAATTAATTGAGCGGCGTTATACTGAAACTTCTAGTGAAACTGCTCGGGAATATTATAAACAGTTCATGACCGATAAAAAATGTGGAACTTGTCAGGGAAAACGGTTAAATGAAATTCCATTGTCAGTAAAAATTAATAATATTAGTATTTCTGATTTTACCGACTTATCAGTTGAAGATGAATTAAAAGAGATTTTAAATTTAATTTTAACTGAATCACAACAAGAAATTGCCCGGTTAGTAATTAATGAATTAGTTAACCGTCTTGATTTTTTAAATCGTGTTGGTTTAAGTTATTTAACATTGTCACGTAATGCCTCAACTTTATCAGGGGGAGAAGCACAACGGATTAGATTAGCAACACAAATTGGAAGTCAGCTAACCGGAGTCCTATATGTATTAGATGAACCATCAATTGGTTTACACCAACGTGATAATGATAAACTAATTGAAACGTTAAAAAGTTTACGTGATTTAGGGAATACTTTAATTGTTGTTGAACATGATGAAGACACTATTCGTGCTAGTGATTATGTTGTTGACATTGGTCCACAAGCAGGAATTAATGGTGGTGAAGTTGTTGCGGCTGGAAGTATTGATGATATTAAACAAAACCCAAATTCAATTACCGGAAAATATTTAACTGGTGAATTAGAAATTGCTGTTCCAAGCAAACGTCGTGGTGGTAATGGTTTAACATTAGAAATTAAAGGAGCACGTGAAAATAATTTAAAAAATATTAATGTAACAATTCCCTTGAATAAATTTGTTTGTTTAACCGGAGTTTCTGGTAGTGGAAAGTCAACTTTAATGAATGAAATTTTATGAAAAGGAATTAAAAAGAATCTTGGTTTAGCAACTAATCGTCCTGGTGCCCATGATAAGATTGTTGGAATTGATAACATTGATAAAGTTATTAATATTTCACAAGATCCAATTGGAAAAACACCACGGAGTAATCCAGCGACATATACTTCGGTGTTTGACGATATACGTGATTTATTTGCAAGTACAAATGAAGCAAAGGCGCGAGGTTATTTAAAAGGACGCTTTTCTTTTAATGTGCCTGGTGGACGTTGTGATAATTGCCAAGGTGATGGAATTATTAAAATCTCAATGCACTTTTTACCAACAGTTTATGTTTCTTGCGAAGTTTGTGAAGGAAAAAGATATAATGATGAAACATTATTAGTTAAGTTTAAAGATAAAAATATTTATGATATTTTAGAAATGACAGTTGATCAAGCTTGTGAATTTTTTGCAAAGCAACCAAAGATTAGCCAAAAGTTAGCAACAATGCAAGAAGTTGGTTTGGGTTATATTAAGTTAGGACAATCAGCAACCGAATTATCAGGTGGAGAAGCACAACGGGTTAAGTTATCAACTTTCTTATTAAAACGAACAACAGGAAAAACATTATTTTTATTAGATGAACCTACAACAGGTTTACATGTTGACGATGTTAAGAGGTTATTGTTGGTTTTAAATAAAATTGTTGATAATGGCGATACTGTTGTTACAATTGAACATAACTTAGATGTGATTAAAGTGGCAGATTATATTATTGATTTAGGACCAGAAGGTGGTGTTGGTGGAGGAACTGTTATTGCGACAGGAACTCCAGAACAAATTGCAGTAAAAAGCGATATTAGTTATACGGCACAATATTTAACTCCACTTTTGAATAAGGAAAAATAATTGATGGATGTTAAGAAACAACTTTTTAAAGCTGCTTTGTTTAAGAAAGAATATAATTTAGGAAAACTATTAGCAGAAAAATATTATAATGCTCAAGATAAAATTCAAGTTGTTAATGTTGTTGGAACTAATGGGAAAGGTTCTGTTTCTAATTATTTGCAACGACAATTAATGTTAAATTATAAAAAAGTTGGTCTTTTTACTTCACCCGCATTTTTAAAACATAATGAAAGAATTAAAATTAATAATCAGTTTATTGGTGATAATGATTTAAAACGAATTATTAAAAGTATTAAAGACGATATTAAAACTTATCAGTTAACTTTTTTTGAAATTTGAGTTTTAATTTGTATTAAATATTTTTTAGAACAACAAATTAAAGTTGCTGTTATTGAAGCTGGAATTGGTGGACGATTGGATGCAACTAATGTTTTTAATAACCAACTAGCATTGTTGTTAACTTCAATTGACTATGATCACACTGAAGTTTTAGGAACAAGATTAGAAAGTATTATTCAAAATAAAGTTGGTATTGTTAAAAATGATTGTCAACTTTTTATTAGCGCAAGTTGTCAAAAATATTTTTCTGTCATTGCAAAATATCTTAATTCGGATAGAATTATTACAAGCGAAGTTTACCCGCAAGCAATTAATTATTATCAAGAATTTAATGTTGGACTAGTAATTAAATTTCTGACAGTTTTTAAGTTTAAAATTAATTATGCACTTTTAAAAGTAAATCCTGTCTTGGGTCGTTTTACCCAATTGAGTAAAAATCCGTATTTTATTATTGACGGTGCACATAATCCAGAAGGAATTCGTGCCTGTATTCATACCTTTGAAATGTTAAATAACTTAAACCATGATGAAGTGTTAGTATTATATGCATCATCCCAAAAGAAAGATTATTTACAAAATCTAATGTTATTAAAAGAACATTTTGGGTCAAATTTGTATATTACTACTTTTAAGCATCCAATGTCCTGAGATATTACGGACATTAATTTTCATAATAAAGTTAAAAATTGAAAAAAATTATTATTACAGAATAAGACAAAAAATATTTTAATTTGTGGGTCGTTATATTTTATTCCGTTAGTATATCAGTTTTATTTAGAAAGGATGTAAAATTATGTTATATTTATTAACAAATATTGGTGCCTGATTAGGAATTGCCATTTTATTTGGTTTAGGCGTTTTATTGGATTATAAAAATTTAAAAAAAATTAATATTTTGACAATGACCGTAACAAGTCTATTGATTGCATTATCAGTAATTTTAACAAATTTAATCGGATATACAATTACAATTACAGGAGGAATTCGATTGGCATTAGGTAACTTTTTGATTTTTGTTGTTGGAATGTTATTTGGACCTTTCTTTGGTGTTATGAGTGGAATTGCAACCGATACTTTAGGAGCGTTGGTTAATATTCAAGGGACTTATCATGCTGGTTTTGCTTTTAATCTTGCTTTTTATGGTTTTATTGGTAGTGTTGTTTTTTTGTTTAAGAATCAAAGATTTTGAATTATAAAAACAATTATGTTATATATTATTACGTTTGTGTTAATTTCATTTGTATTTAATGTTTTATGATTATATTCAATTGGTTGAAATTTTGTTGTGTTAGGAACAACGTTTATTGCAAAAGCAATTAAGTTTCCAATTCAAATGGCAATTTATTTACCAATGGCAATTTCTAGTTTTACCATTTTATATAAATTAATTACATCACGTCACAGCATTAATTTATGATGTGCAGAAAATAGATCTTTAAAATTAATATTAATTAGATTTAAAAAACGTATCAGTTGTTTTTGAACAATTTGATTTTGAACTTCAATATTACTACCAATTAAACTTAAAAAATATAAGTCTCCTTATAAATAAAAATTGTTTATATGTGTAAAACTTCTAAAAATCTAATAAGAATAGGGATTTTTATTAAAAACATTTGTGGATAACTAAAAAGATATTATGATTTTGTTAATTTATATTTACTTATTATTTGTTAGTTGTAATATTATTAATGATTAAGTGAAGGAATGTGAAAAAATGTTGGAAAAAGAGGCTACATATTTAATAAAACAAGAAAGCCAATTATCAGATGATGAACGTATGCTCCTTTTATGTTTATATCGTCCAATTATTGGGGATAAAGCACATATGTTATATATTGCTTTTACGGCACAAGATTTTGTTTTAGAATTAAATATTAAGTATCAATTAGACCATCTTTTATTATTATTACAAATTACATACGAAGAGTTTTTAAAAGCAAAAAATACATTAGAAACAATTGGGTTGTTAAAAATGTTGAAACTTGAAAAAGGGAAACATCATATTTTAAAACCACAATTACCTATTTCTGCAATTGCTTTTTTTGAAAATAAAATCTTAAGTGATTACTTATTAAATATTGTTGGTGTAAAGTGTTTTACAATTATTAAAGATAAATTTATTGAAGAGGAGCACCCTAAGACTGGTGATAAAATATCACCACAATTAAATATTGCTAATGTTAATTTAGATTTTGTTTATATTGATAAGTACTTAGCAACCAAAAATGCCAATCATAAATTGTATCTACCATATCGTGAAAAAATTATTCAATTAGCAAATTATTATCATGTTTTAACAAATAATCTTGCTATTTTTATTTATAAGAGTATTGAGTTAATTGATCAAAAACGCATTTTTAATTATGAAAAATTTCAACATTTATTATCTGATTTTCATCAGAAAACAATTTTGAAAAAACAAATAACCGGAGATCAATTAAAGTTAATTGTTAATGAAGAAAATATTGTAAGACCAACAAATATGTTAGAAGCAAAAATTAATGAAATGACATCAATTGATACGATTGAATATTTAACCTTATTACGAGAAAATACAAAACCAACACCAATGGAAGTTGATTTAATTCGTGATTTAATTATTAATTATTCATTAAAGCCAGGTGTTGTTAATTGTTTAATTGAATATGTTTGGTTTAAAAATTCACGTCGAATTGAAAGAAAATATTGTGAAAAAATTGCCAATACTTTTAATCAATTACAAATTGATACTGTTGATAAGGCAATGCAACATTTGCGTAGCGCTTATGCAAAAACACAAAAAAATAAAATTGCAAAGGAAACAATTAAGAGTAGTACTTATAAATTTAAAGAAGCAGCAGTAAAAAATAACATGGCAACATTAGAATATAATAAGTTTTATGAACAAAAACGACAAAAACAAGAAGAAGAAAAGGTTGATCTCAACCAATTATTAGATGATTTAAGAAACTTATAAAATATTTTAAAAAGAGAGGGCATAGAAATGACAAAACTAAATTTGTTAGAACAAATTAAGAGTAATGAAGAGTTAATGCTTAATTTGCAAGCAATTGTTTTTGACGTTAATGATTATGAAAAGTTTAGTTCACTCTTTGAGGAATATTTAAATAATTATTATTATTGCGAACCTACACAAGACTTGTCATTATGTCAACAGCAGTTTAAAGGTTATAAATATTATGTTAAAAAAGAAGATAATAAATTATTTTTAACTCGTATTGAATGTGAGCATACAATAGCAATAAAAGAAAAAAATAAAGTTAAAAATAATTACTTATATTATGATTTTAGTGATGAATTATTAAAATTACAGTTAAATTATAATCTTGAAAAAGATGCAAATTTTAATAATATGAAGAAAATTATTAAAGAAATGACGAAATTTAGTAGGGGTGAACGGAAAAAAGGATTATACCTTCATGGTGATTCTGGTGTTGGGAAAACTTATTTATTAATTTGTTTAGCTAATCATTTAGCAAACAAAAATCAAAAGGTTGCTTTTATCTCATTAATTCATTTAATTAATCAAGTAAAAGAATCGTTTAATGTTTTTAATAACGAATCTTCATTGGTTGAAGTTTTATTGCGATCCGATGTTTTATTCTTGGATGATATTGGGGGAGAAATCGTTTCATCATGAGTTCGTGATGATTTGTTGTTTCGTATTATTAATGACAGGATTACTCGTCAGTTACCAACTTTTTTTTCTTCTAATTTTTCAACACTAGAGTTGATATCCATTTATGCCAATGTTAAAAATGAAGTTGGTGATAAGAAAATTAATAGGTTAAAGGCGATTAGAATTGTTGATCGAATTCGAGGGTTAGCAACAGAATTAGAATTAATTGGAAATAGTAGGAGAAGTGATGATGATGCCGAATTATGAACTACATAAATATTTTTTTAAATGATATGATCAAAAAAATAATGTGCAAGATATTTTATATTTGAATGTTCAAAAATATCAGTATCAGCCACAAATTGAAATTAAAGTAATAACAAAAGACAAAAAAGAATATTTGATTAAAAATTATTGGTTTGATTATGATAAACCAGACCAATATGATAAATTTAAGTTTGAATGTTTTGAACGTGATTTACATAAAATTTTATTTTTAAATGAATGACAACAAGACAAAAAAGCATTTATTGATAAACATTATTTACCGTTAGAAAAATTTAATATCTTAAAATAACAAAAACAAAAAGTTCTTGCAGAATATTTGACTTTGCATGGTTTAACGGCAAAAGATGATCCGGCATATCGTAGTTTAGAAGCTTCTTTTAGTTTATTGAAACATAAACCACGAACAGAAGTAGAACATGAATTAACAGAAATGGCAGAATATTATACAGCGGAGATGAAGGAATTTGAAAAACTAAAACAAGCAAATTCAATTTTAGCTTTTGAAGCGATTGCATTAGACTTATATGGTGATCCATTATTATTTGAAGAAGCAGTTGGTGATCAAAATGAATTTTTAATTCATAATGAAGATTTCTAATTTTTTGTGTTTGCTTTATTTGGATATTTTCTAAATTTCTTGCAAATTAGGAGATGGGGTTGTAAAATAAGAGTAAGTATGCAATGTTTTATTGCAGACTAAGTTATTAAAGTAGTAGAGGAGAAAGAGTAGATGACAAAAATTGCAATTAACGGGTTCGGACGTATTGGCCGTTTAGCATTCAGAAAATTATTTGAAGAAAAAAATGTTGAAATTGTCGCAATTAATGATTTAACAGATGCAAAAACATTAGCAACATTATTAGAACTTGATTCAGCCCAAGGAGGATGAATGCGAGGAAAAATTTCTTCAGAAGAAAATGCTATTATTGTTAATGGGAAAAAAGTAATTGTTTGTGCAGAAAAAGATCCAACCGCTTTACCATGAGGGAAATTGGGAGTGGATGTTGTTGTTGAATCAACAGGAAGATTTGCTGATAAAGCAGGATCTTCACAACATATTACAGCAGGAGCAAAAAAAGTTTTAATTTCAGCTCCAGCAGCAAAAGGAACTGATGTTAAAACGATTGTTTATAATGTTAATCATAAAGATATCACAAAAGATGATACGGTTATTTCGGGAGCAAGTTGTACAACAAACTGTTTAGCACCAATGGCTCAGGTTCTATACAAAAAATTTGGAATTGAAAAAGGATATATGACAACTGTTCATGCTGTTACAAATGACCAACGTTTATTAGATTTAGCTCATGATGATTTAAGAAGAGCGCGTGCTGCCTTTTCTAATATTGTTCCAACTAAAACTGGAGCAGCCTTAGCCGTAGCATTAGTATTACCACAATTAAAAGGTAAATTTGATGGAATGGCATTACGTGTACCAACAATTACGGGGTCAATCGTTGACTTAGCAGTTGAATTGAAAAAAACAACAACAGTTGATGAAATTAATAATGCAATGAAAGCAGCTGCATCAGAAACTTTTGGTTATAATACACAACCAATTGTTTCATCAGATATTATTGGTGAATCACACGGATCAATCTTTGATGCAACATTAACAAAAATTATTGAAGTTGATGGAAAACAATTAGTTAAAGTATATGCATGATATGATAATGAAATGTCATATGTATCACAAATGGTGCGCACATTATTATACTTTGCAACAGTTTAATTGAAAGCAAGAAACACTAAGAATCTTTAGTGTTTTTTATTTTTTTAGAAAAAGATATTTCTTATGTTATGATAATTATTAACTAACACAACTGTACATCGTTAAAAAATATATTGTAAAATTAGAATTTATGTATTACAATAAAATTAACTTTCAAATATAACACTTAATTATATTGAAAGTTTCAAACTATTTATAGTTTCCTACTACGAAACTTTTAAATGTAATTTAGTGTTTTTTTATTTGAAAGGAGTTTATAAAAATGAATAATGTTTTTATTTATGATAATTTAAAAAAGAGTAAAAAAATATAGAGTGCACCCTAAAAAGTAAGTAAAGTAAAAAAAGACTTTGCTAAACTTTTAAAGGAGGTGCATTTTTATATGGCAAGAAAAGGTCAAAAATATAACAAATATACATCAGAATTTAGAACAAAAATCATTGAGGAAATTAAACAAAAAAGTTGTTGAGTAGTAGCAAAACAATATAATCTAAATGCAAATACAGTAGAATCTTGATGAGCAAATCATAAAAAAGGAAAATTAAACAATCATAAAGGACCTAAAATCTCTTTTGGTAAAAGAGATTTAGAATATTATAAAACAAGGTATGAATTATTAAAAAAGCTCCATGACTTTTACAATTAAGCAAACTAAGAATCGTCTCTTTTATTAAACAAAATTGTCATGAATATTCAATAAAATTATTATTAGAAGTAACGGGGTTAAAACGTAGTTATTGAGATAAATATAAAAATTATGACAGTAGCAAAAAAGATAAAGAAGCAATAAATGATATTGTAAAAGTCTATGAAGAAAATTTAAAACAATTTGGATATCGAAGAATTACTAAATATTTAAAAGAAGATTATGATATAAAATATAATTCAAAAAAAGTTTTAAGGATTATGCGTTATAATCAAATACAACCTGAATATGTAAGAAAAATGAGAAGAAAAATGAAATATAAACAGAATAAAGAAAAAAGTTTATTGCAATATCCTGATTTAATTAATCGTAAATTCAATGATATAAAAACAAGGTTTTCAGTGCTATATACTGATGTAACATATTTAATTTGAAAAAGAGAAAAATATTATCAATCAACAATTATTGATGGATATACTAAAGAAATAGTTGATGTAAAGTGATCTAAATATAATGACAATAAATTAGTAATAGATAATTTAAATGATGCAATTAATAAAATAAAATTAATAAAAAAAGATCTGAATGGAATAATAATTCATTCAGACCACGGATATCAATACACATCCGCTATTTATCTCGATAAATGTGTATCTAACGGTATTATAATTTCAATGGGGAAAAATTACCACTGTGCAGATAATGTTGTTATAGAAAGTTTTCATTCATTACTTAAGAAAGCTACAATCCATAATAAAATATATAATTCACATGAAGAATATATACAAGATGTTATAAAATGAAATACATGATATTCAAATCGTAAAGAAAAAGATATAATAAAAAAATAGTAAATACTTTTTATTAGTACTTACTAAAATGGGTGCAGTCTAATAATAATTATATGAATTCTTTAAATTATGTTAAAAAAGAATATTATTTAAAAAAGGTTTAATTATGGTAATTATGTTAAAAATATAGTGTTACCATTTGAATTGATTAATAATAATCTTCGTAATAAAACTGGTATTAAAAATACGGGTAAAAATGATAAAAAATTATGGAATAGTCGTATTCGTTCACAAGGAAATTGTATTCGCAAAGCATATGAAAATTTTTGAAATTGTAAAAATTTATCTTTTCTTACTTTAACTTATGCAGTTAATGAGAAAGATGTTAAAAAATGCAAAAATGATTTAAAATTATTTTCTAATAATATTAATCGTTGATGAAATAACCCAATTATATCAAAACATCATAAAGGAATTTTAAAATATACGTATACTTACGAGTATCAAAAACGCGGAGCAGTTCATTTTCATATCATATTAAACCAAAAAATACCTAATAGTGTAGTACAACAATATTAAAAACACGGTATTAACAAAAATATTAAAGTTCGTGCAGGTTCGAATGAAGATGTAGTTAAATATCTTGCCAAATATATTGTTAAAACTGCAAATGATAATAAAAGTCAAAATCATTATGATTTAAATATCAAAGCATATCAATTTAGTAAAAATTGTAAAAACCCAAAAGTAAAAGTTGGTGTTGTTGAGTTGTCAGAACAAGATTTAATTTATTCTGTTAAAGATAACTTAAATTATTTTGCTTTTGGTGATGAAAATGGTTATAAAATTGGTTTTAGTTGCGATATTTATTATGGTTTAGATAAATTTAGAGAGTATAAAAAATATGTTTCACACGAAAGTAAACTATTAAGGCAACAAAATAATAAAATAATTAATAATTATATAAATAAATTTAAAAATTTAAGGTGTTAAAAAAAGCTTTTTTGTTCAATTTCGAAATTGAATGTACAATCTTGTTGATTCAAATACGTATTTGAAGGGAGATTAATTTTATGGCAAATAGATATATTAAATGTAAAGAATGTGGTAAAATTTGAACTTTTACCACCAAAAATACAACTTTTAATAAGTATTATGGTTTGGCAAAAGATACTATGTTATCTTACTCTCATTATTATTTTTGTCCGGATAATAATTGTTTAGGTATGTATAAACATCGAAGACAAGATAAATGTTGTATTCATAGTAAATAAAAAAATGAGTAAAAAACTCATTAAAAAAGTGGCAATTGCCTACTACAACAATCACCACAAATTAATTAAAACAAAAAAAAAAACAAGTTGTGATGTATATTTTACAATATATTTATTTTTGTGCTGAAAATTTGACAATTTTAATTTTTATTGTATTATTAATTTAACTTAAACGTTTGATTGTGTTTGAGTTTCAAATCTTAAAAGGTTTCCTACTACGGAACTTGGATATAATTAAATGTTTTTTTATTTATAAATTTATTCAAATAAAAAACACTAATTTTGTATCAAAATTTTAATTAATCATTTTTTTATATTTAAGTTTTAAACTTTAAAGAAATCTTTTAAGTAATTTAATTAAATTATTTAAAAGAAAGGAGAAATCTTATGAATGGATTTCTAGTACAGTTGATAGATATTTCAACTGATAAAATTATTAAGGATGATAAAGGTAATTAAAGTAAATGAGATAGTTATACATTTACACCAGTTATTAAGTTAGAAAATGGTACTGTTAAAGGTACAAAAGATTTATCAAAGTCAAAATGATTTAAAGTAATTGATGATAATTATTTGAAATTAAAACCTTATTTAGTTGATGGTAATTTATTTTATGTTTCGCTTAAATGAGATGGAAAAATTAATACAGTTGAACCATATGCAGAAAATAATAGCGAGCAAGATTTTATTAACAAATATTCTAATAGTTCAACAATATCAGAAAGCAATAGTTAATATGAAACAACAGTTATGTATGGTTTGTGTTAATGATACTGTTTGAGAAAATGGTTCTACTTATTGCTGAAATTGTGTTAATGAAAATGTTGTTTTAATTAATCAATATTATTCTAGGTTAAACAATGAAAAAACAAACTAAATTATATAAACAACGATTAGAATATTTAGTTAATGTTATTCATCAATGTTTACCTACAAAAATACCATTATTTATGTTAAGAAAAGCAATTAAGTTATATCTTAGTCATAATGTTATTGATATTGGTGTTATGCAAGAACAACATTTTAAATTATTAGTAAAACAAGTAAAAAATTATATGTTAAACATAGAAAGTGAGAATGAAAAATAATGGATATATTTTCAATGATTATTGTATTTTTATTAGTTATTTTATTATATGCTTATGTTATTTTTTCTGTTTTTAATAAAAAAGAAATTAAAAAATAAAAATTAGAAATTAAAAAATCAAAATTAGAAATTAAAAAATCAAAATTAGAACTTGAAAAATTTGAACTTGAAAACGAGAAATTAAAGTTAGAAATTTCAGAATTAAAAAATAAAGGTGGTGATAATTAATGACTGTATTTGCAACGATTGTTTTAGTTATTACAATGTTTATGTTATTGATATTTTTAACAGTAAGCACAGTGTTTAAATTTAAAAATAAATATTTAATTTGTCCGCATTGTTCTAAAAAAGTAGAATTTAAAGAATGGGGAAAACGAAAAATTAAAAAAGCAGATAAATCTGTTGATTGAATAAGTTAATATCAGTCAAATACATTGCCAAATTATAAAATTGATTTTAATTTTTAGTTTTAATTACTAAAATCAAGGTTAGAGTATGGCAATGTTTTATTGTAAGTTATTAGTATTTAAGTAGTGAGTTTTAGATGAATGTAAATTTATTAGCAGATAACCCTGATGAAAGTGTTATTAAGCAAATAGCAGATTTTGCTGGTATTATTGCTGATTGGGCGATTGCTTTTACGAACTGATTTATCGGTTTTTTAGGATCACATATGTTATTAATTATTCCGTTAGTTTTAATGTTTATGGTTTTAGAAATTGAAACAATCAGAAAATTAATTCACGGATATTAATATTTGTAGTAAACTCTAACCTTGATTTTAGTAATTAACATTTAGGAAAGGAATAAGAAAAATGCAAAGTGTTTGAGATTTATATTATGAATTTATGACAATTATTTTTGGGGTTAATCATCCTATTATTTTAGATATTGTTATATTTATTGTATTTTTAATACTTGTTTTTGGTATGTTGTTTTTAATTTTAAGTTGTATTTTTAGGTGGATAAAATAATGGATTGAAATGTTTTTTTGCAACGAGTATATCAAGGACTTTTGCAGATTTTTTATTTTATTCCGAAAACTGAAATTGATAACTTTGTTGGTAGTTCTACTGATAGTATTACTTATGCAGTGATCATGATAGGTGTTTGATTAGTAGTATTTTTCTTAATTTGATTATCAATATTTATTTTATATAAAACAATAAGTTTGGTAGTTTAGATATGTTTAAGATTTATTTTAATTTATTTAGAAGACAAAAAAATATTAAGGTTTTTTATTGGTTTGTGAATTGATTTATGGAAAATATTTTATTTTATCTTTTTATTGTTTGTTTTAATTTACAGTTTATATATTTTAGTTCTACATCTGTTATTGATATTATCCTTTTTATTTTTTTAGTAATTTTTGATATTATTTTCTTTTGGTCTTTTTTTAGTAATCTTTTTCAAACACGGAAATTAATTAAAATTGTTAAAAGTAGTCCAATATCAATTATTAATGGTGCTTTGGGTACTGGTAAAACTTTATTGATGACTTATTTATCGCAAATTGCTAAATTTTATAATGTTTATTCTAATTATTTTATTAATGATGAAAAAATTGGAGTTTTAGGTTTAAACCATTTAGACTTTAAAAATAAAAATTATAAGATACCGCCAAATGATAGTTTAATTTTATTTGATGAAATATTTTTGTATATGAATGGTGCTAAACCGGAAGAAAATAATAAAAAGTTTAGTGGTTTAATTCCATATTTTTTATTATGTCGTCAGTTTGACAATAATATTGTTTTTGCCGGACAACGAATTAATCAGAATTGGGTTGAATATAGATAAATTGCTAATATGATTATTGTTCCTATGCAATGTATTAAACCTAGTATATTTTTTCCTTATTTTAAAATGAAAATAGGTTTTTTTGATGATTTAGACGATTATTTAGTATGAAAAACTGAAACAGTTAAACGAACAGCAAACGGTAAAAGAGTTCGTAAAAAAACTAATAAAGATATTGGCATTAATTTTGTTAAAATAACAATTCCTTTATCTATTGCAATGCAATATGATAGTAAGTATTTAAAGTTTGTGCGTGATTTAAAAAATGATAAATTACCAAGTTATACTAAACAAAATTGACCTAGTATTGTTAAAAAAGATATTAAAATTAATGAATTGCGAGAAATGGGTATGGAACATTTATTAAAAAACTTGGGGGAGTTAGATAATGATTAATTTACTTGCTAATGATGTATGAAATGGTGCAATTAATGTTGTAGTTGATATTTTTATGAAAATTATGGACTGAATGTGAGCATTAAAATTGCCTGGTACATATATTCCTTTATTTGTGTTGTGAGTAATTGGTGGTGTTATAAATGTCATTATGTTATTGGTTAATAGTTCTCGTGGTTTAAGTTCAGTTTCTCGCTCTTCTTTAAAAGCAAGTAAGCAAATATCTAATGGAGTTAAAAATATAAGTAATAATTCTAAAAGTAATAATAAGGAGAATGATAAATAATGTTAAAGTTGATATTTTTCTTTGTTATTGGTTTAACTGTTGGTTTTGGTTTTATTGATAATATTGTTATGGCAACAGATTTAGGTTTTTCTACTGTTAAGCATTATTTGGAGTCTGCTAATGATTTTTATAAATTAGTAGCACAGTTATTTATTATTGCTACACATCCTATTTTCCAGTTATATATGGCGTTTGGGATTATTATTATGGGTATTAGAATTATTTTTATTTTTTAAGTGGGTTAAAACAATGCGAAAACGATTATTAGATATCTTTGTTGTTTTTTATTTAATGTTTGGTTGAATATTTCTTTTTTGTGGTACTATAACTACAAATTATTTTAGTAATGTTTATAAATTAGAATTGAAAAATAATGATGTTTTTAAAGATTTATTATATTCTGATTTAAATAAATATGATATTCAAAGTAGTTTAATGTTGCGACAAGATTATTTTATGCAAGATTTAGCACCTAGTAATTATGCGTTTAGTTTTGGAATTCAAACTCCTTTGTATAGTGGTGTAAGTGTTAATAAAAATGATACTAATTATTTATTTAAAAAAATTATTTTAAGTACTTTAAAAGATGATTTTTATTTAACTTGATGAAATAAAACTCAAAATGGTAATGACCCTAATCCGTATAATCAATTTTATTTAAAACCAGATAAGGGTGGTAGTGTTAGTGAATCAATAGGTTTTAAAATTTTATTTAATGGAATAAAATATAAGTTTACTTTAAATATGAATGGTTTATCTTTATTTTTTGTTCCGTTTTTTGCTAATCAAAGTCCAAGAAATTTTGATTTAAATTTTTTAATGTTTAATTTTAATTATCGTAATGTAATTAATTTAAATAATTTAAAACAATATAATTTTAAGTTTTATGTTAATAATAAATTAACTGATAATTTTAATGATTTAGATTTATTGTTTAAACTTTTAGATTATTTTTATTCTAATGTTTTAAGAACTTTATTTGATGTTTCTAATTATAAAGAATATCTAATTTTTACTAGTTTAACTGGGAATTTAGGTTTTTCGTTTTTTATAAAAAATGGTTTTTTATTATATCCTAAGTCAATGCTTTTTAATTTTTGAGTTAGTAATAGTACTGACCCACAATATTAAGTAAAATTGGCAAATGCTTTTAAAATAAATTCAAATGATAATTATTATTCTTATTTATCAAATTGAGATTATTTAACTGATGTATTGCCTGGTAATGGTAATGGAGGTTATGGAAGTAAAGTTAAAATTCTTGATATGACAACAGATACTAATAAATACCATGGTTTTAATATAATTACTTTTCAAAGTAAAAATTTGCCTAGTAAATCTACTTTATATCTTTTTGGGTTTAATTTTAGCATTTATAATGCTACTGATTGAAACAATGAGATTAATGGTGGTGATATTTGGAAAATACCATATAAAAATTGTAGTTGATATAATATTGCTTGCCATATTGAAAATGCAGGTATTTGATTAGTTAACAATTTGCCTGGTATGAAAGATGTTTATAATTTTGTTAATGGGATAGTACACGTATTTAGTAATGTCTCTGAATTGTTTAATAATATTGGTAATTTGTTTGCTTTTGATATTACATTTAAAATTATGTTAAGTTATATTTTAGTGTTAGCAATTGTTAATGGACTTTTACGCTATTTTTAGTATATAATGTTGTTAGTAAAAAAAAGTAAGGCGGTGTGGTGGTTTATCCACGCACCACCTTACTTAAACGGGTAAAAGTCGCGTAGCGACTTAGGGGCAACACCCCCTTACTTGATAGTAATTTATAGAAATAGAGGGATATGATATTATGACACAACAGAATAATTTCTGAGCAGATGTTGAAAAAGGAATGATGAATTATTTAACAAAATATATTAATCTTTTTGAAGCAGATTATCAAAAGGATACTGCAGAAAAAAATCAAAAAATTGAGGCATTTTTAGCAGGAGCTAAATTTAAAACTAATTTTGAAGATTTATTTAATTTTGTTAAAACAGAAATTAAACCTTTATTTGATGATATTAGGGCTGAATATTTAGAAGACAAAAAACCAGAAGAAGTTGATCAAAAAAAAGTGACAACATTAATTGAAGTAAGTAAATTATTTAATGCAATTATTCCGCTACCTCGTTTTTTAAATGATTTTATGACTAGTGCCAAGGAATCAAGTCCAGTTGATTTAAATAAACTTTTCGTAGATATGATGAAAGTAGAAATTATTGAATTAACAAAAATTTATGATGAGGAAATTAAAGGTTTAGATTCAGCCCTTGATAAATGTTTAGAAGATATTAACCAAGCAACTGATGCGTTAGAAATTTGAAATTTAGTAAACCAATTAGGATTATTCTTACAGCGTGATATTGTTTTAACTGAATTTTCAGTTGATCAAGAAGAAGAAAAATTAAAAGCACAATTAGAAAATATTGATAAAATTGAAAAAGATTTTAATGAGGGAAAAATTAAGTTACCAGAATTTAATAAAACAAAAATTATTGAGGAAGTACAAGCTTATCACAAGTTTGTTCTTGGTTTAACCCCAGAAAAACGATTAGAAATTGCTCAAAAAACAGCATATTATCGAAACAAAGTTGTTCCATTAGTGCAAATTATTCAGTGTTTACATGATTTGTTAATGAATATTTTAACTTCAACTAATATTATCAATACTGCAAAACAATAAGAAATTTATTGTTTTTTTATTTAAAAGAGTATATTATAAACATATAAGGATAAAAAAGTAAGGAATGGCATCTTTACTTCTTCAATATGTAAAAGTCATATTGTTCAATAAATATATATTGTGCTAGGAGAACAACGAATACAAAAAAGTATATTTATTTAAATGATATTCAAATATTACAACTTGATAAGCATCCTGCATATTTAAAAACAACTTGTTTTTTACTTTTTTTACAATTATTTACATATTCTTTAAAATTTTTTAATAAAATATTTTTGTTAAAGTATTTTATTAAAGATTAACGTAGAAAGAAAGAGGAAATGTAACATGGCAGAAAAATATGGTATTAATGTTTACTCAGAAATCGGCAAACTAAAAATCGTTTTATTACATCGACCTGGCGATGAATTGGCTAATTTATCACCAGATTTGTTAGAAAGGTTATTGTTTGATGATACACCAGATTTAGCAGTTGCGCAAAAAGAACATGATGCTTTTGCAAAAGTTTTTAAAGATTTAGGCGTAGAAGTTTTATATATTGAAAAATTAGTCGCTGAAGTTTTAGAAACTGATTCAAAAATGCGGCAAACTTTACTAGACCAATTTTTAAAAGAATCTGGTGCAAAAGCAGAGTATATTAGTAAATTACGTACTTATTTAGACAAATTAGATAATCAAGCTCTTGTTAATAAAATGATTGCGGGAGTGACAAAATATGAATTAGGAGTTGAGATAACTGATGATTATCCGTTAGCGGTTGACCCCCTACCAAATATTTTATTTCAACGTGATCCATTTGCATAAATTGGGAATGGAACAACTATCCACAAAATGTTTACTGTAACAAGAAATCGTGAAACATTATTTTCTGATGTTGTTTTAAGACATCACCCATGTTTTAAAGATAAAATTAATTATTGATATAGTCGTGATGAAAAAGAAACTTTAGAAGGTGGAGACATTTTAGTCTTAAACAAAAAAACATTAATTATTGGCGCATCACAACGGACATCAATGGAAGCAATTAAAAAGGTAGCAAAAAATTTAATTGAAAATGATTCAGTTAGTTACGAAAAAGTAATTGCGTTAGATTTAAAAACAAAAAATCGTGCTTTTATGCACTTAGATACTGTTTTTACAAACATTGACTATGATAAATTTATTGCTCATCCATTAATTTTTGAAGCAATGGGTGAATTTAAAATTTTTGAGATCACAAAAATGGGGTTACAGAAATTAAAGAAACAATTAAAGATTATTTATCAGCAGAAGTAGGGAAACCAGTACATATTTTTAAATGTGGTGAAGAAGATCCAATTGCCCAAGCAAGAGAACAATGAAATGATGGAACAAATGTAATTACAGTTCGCCCCGGTGAAGTAATTGCTTATTCACGTAATCATATTACGATTGAAGAATTAAAAGCAGCAGGAGTTAAAGTTTATGTCATTGATTCATCTGAATTATCACGAGGACGTGGTGGACCTCGTTGTGTGTCAATGCCAATTTGAAGAGAAGATATTTAAAACATTAATATTATATTTAAAAGGAGAGAAAAAATAATATGGCTGTAAATTTAAAAGGAAGAAGTTTTTTAACTTTATTAGATTTCACACAAAGAGAAATTTATTATTTATTAGATTTAGCAAAACAATTGAAAGATGCAAAATATGCTTGAACAGAACAAAAACCATTAGCTGGTAAATCTTTTGCTTTGTTATTTGCAAAGGATTTAACACGAACAAGATGTGCATTTGAAGTAGGAGCATTTTATTTAGGAATGCACCCCGTTTATTTAGGGCCAAGCGGTAGTCAAATGGGAAAAAAGAATCAATTGAAGATACAGCAAAAGTATTAGGAAGAATGTTTGATGGAATTCAATTCCGTGGTTTCAAACAGACTGATGTTGAAGCTTTAGCAAAATATTCAGGAGTACCAGTTTGAAACGGTTTAACTGATGAATTTCACCCAACAAAAATGTTAGCTGACATTTTAACATTGCAAGAAGAAAAAGGTCGTCGTAACATGAAGGGTTTAAAATTTGTTTACTTTGGAGATTCGCGTTTTAATATGGCAAATAGTTATATGGTTGTTAGTGCTAAATTAGGAATGCATTTTGTTGCTTGTGCACCAAAAGATTTATGACCAGACAAAGAATTGTTAAAAAAAGTAGAAGCTATTGCAAAAGAACATGGTGGATCAATTACTTTGACTGAAGATCATAAAACAGCAGCAAAAGATGCCGATGCTATTGCAACTGATGTATGAGTATCGATGGGAGAAGATCCATCAGTGTGAGGTCAAAGAATTAAAGATTTAACACCATACCAAGTAACAATGTAAAAAATGAAACAAGCAAAAGAAGATGTTATTTTCTTGCATTGTTTACCAAGTTTCCATGATGCTGAAACTGATACTGCACAACAAGTGATTAAACAATTCGGAGGAACTGGTGAATTGGAAGTTACTGATGAAGTATTTCAATCAAAATATTCGCGTGTTTTTGAAGAAGTGGAAAATCGTTTACACACTATTAAAGCAGTAATGCTAGCAACAATTCGTGGTTAGAATTTATTGAAAAATATAATTCAGAAAGGTTTTCAGAAATGGATGTAAAAAATAAAAAGAAGTTTAAGTTTAAATTACCAACAGCATTCACAATTTTATTAGGAATTACGTTGTTAATTATTATTATTTCTTGAATTCCAGGAACAACAAGGTCTTATGCTGATGCGGATGGAAAAAAGCATGCTGGAGGACCAGCTGGGATTTTCGACTTATTTTTAGCCCTAATGGAAGGATTTAAAGATAAAGTTGATGTTATTGTCTTTATCTTGGTGCTGGGAGGATTCTTAGGAATTGTTATTGAATCCAAAGCATTAGATGCCGGAATTGGGCGATTAGTAGCAAAAATGAAAGGTAGCGAAATTTTAATTATTCCAATTGTAATGTTTTTATTTTCAGTTGGAGGAACAACTTACGGAATGGGAGAAGAAACGATTGCGTTATGTCCTGTTATTATTCCGGTTTTATTAGCTGCTGGATTTGATGTCTTGACAGATGTTATGACAATTTTGTTGGGAGCTGGAATTGGATGCATTGGGTCAACTTTAAACCCATTTGTAGTTCAAATTGCAGTTTCTAATGCTGGTGTTCTTGATTTAACATCATCAACAGGAATTGTTTGAAGAGTAGTATCATGACTATTACTAACGGCAGGGGGAATTGCCTTTGTTGTTTGATATGCGTTACGAGTTCGTCGTACTCCGGGGAAATCACCATTATTTGATAAAAAAGATTTCTATGAAGCAGAATTTGCAATTGCTGCTGATTTACCTGAATATAATAAGAAACGAAAAGCAATTATGTCCATTTTTATGATTGCATTTGTTTTAATGATTTTTGCCTTAATTGGGTGAGATAAATTTGGAATTCCGATATTTGTTTATTTTACAGAGTTAGTTAGTAAACATGCTCCATGAATTGCACGTTTTTTTGCGCCATTAGTCCAATGATATTTTATGGAAATTTCGGCGTTATTCTTTATTGCGTCAATCATTATTGCATTAATTAACTGAAAAGGAAGAAGAAAACTATGTTAATAGTTTTATTCGTGGATCAGCTGATATTTTATCAGTGTGTTTAATTTTTGCGTTTGCTGCTGGGATTGGTTTTATTATGACTAATACTGGAATGCAAACTAAATTAGTTAGTGGATTATCTTCACCAATGTCGTCATTAGGAAAAACTGGCTTTATTATGGTGGCGTTCTTCTTCTTCTTAATTATTTCCTTTGTAATTCCATCAACTTCAGGAATTGCAACAGCGGTCTTTCCAATTTTAGGACCAGTTGTGAATGGAGTTTCAACTGGATTAGCATCAGGAACAATTACTGCCTTTTCATTTGCTAATGGAATTATTAACTTAATTTCACCAACTAGTGCAATTTTAATGGCAGCATTATCAATCTCAAAAGTTCCATATGATCGCTTTATTAAAGCATCATGGCCATTGCTTGTTGGGATTACTGTTGGGTCAATTGTCTTGTTGGCAATCGGTACTTTATTACCAATTTCAAATACTGGGCCTTGATTCTAATAATAAGAAAGGATATGTAAATTTATGGCAAGAATAGTTGTTGCGTTAGGGGGAAACGCTTTAGAAAACTCCCTAACTGAACAACAAGAAATTGTAAAAGATAACGCAAAAGCAATGGTTGATATTATTGAAAACGGTGATGAGTTAATCATTGCGCATGTAAATGGACCACAAGTTGAAATGATTAACAATGTATTTGATGAAGCATCACATGTTAATAATAAAATTCCAATGATGCCATTTCCAGAATGTGGCGCAATGTCACAAGCTTATATTGGATATCATTTACAAAATGCAATTTTAAATGAATTAAATAAACGAAAAATTAATAAAAATGTTGTGATGATTGTAACGCAAGTTGAAGTTGACTAAAAAGATCATGCTTTTAATAATCCAACAAAACCAATTGGTGCTTTTTATCCGGAAGCAGAAGCAAAGGCATTAGCAGCAAAGAACGGTTTTACAGTTAAAGAAGATGCTGGACGAGGATGGCGACGAGTAATTGCTTCGCCACAACCCGTTAATATTGTTGAAAAACAAATTATTGAAGATTTAATTAGTAAAGGACATATTGTTATTACTGTTGGTGGTGGGGGAGTTCCCGTTGTAAAAACCGCTAATGGTTATCAGGGTGTTCCGGCTGTAATTGATAAAGATTTTGCTAGTGCAAAATTAGCAGAATTAATTAAGGCAGATAAACTAATGATTTTAACCGCAGTTGCGAAAGTTGCAATTAATTATGGTAAACCTAATCAAGAGGCTTTAGATGTGTTAACATTAGCTGATGCTGATAAATACATTGCTGAAAATCAATTTGCACCAGGTAGTATGTTGCAGAAAGTGCAAGCCGCAATGAAATTTGCAAGTTCAGGTGCTAAAACAGTTGCCATTATTGCCGAATTAGCACAAGCAAAAGCAGCATTAGCTGGTAGTGCGGGAACAACGATAAAAAAATAGTTTATTTATAAAAAAGTATTTTAAAAAAATACTTTTTTTATTTTTAATATATTATTAAAATAGTAATAGATTAATTAGATAGGGGGGCGCTCCCTTATTTTTTTATCCCAAAACTACAATATAATTCAAGAAAGGTAACGAGTATGGTTTTTAACTTTGCTATGTTATAATTATGCTAAGAGTTTTAACTACTTCATAATTGTTTTTCCAAATAGTTAGGCGGTAATTTTTTTAATGGAATTGTTATAAATCATTGGTGACATTCTGAAAATAATCACCCTTCTATTACAAGTTATTTACATATATAAAGAATCATCCGAATAGAATAATTTAGACATATAGTGGAGTGGCTAATAGAGTGCACCCCAAAAAGTAAGTAAAGTAAAAAAAGACTTTGCTAAACTTTTAAAGGAGGTGCATTTTATATGGCAAGAAAAGGTCAAAAATATAACAAATATACATCAGAATTTAGAACAAAAATCATTGAGGAAATTAAACAAAAAAGTTGTTGAGTAGTAGCAAAACAATATAATCTAAATGCAAATACAGTAGAATCTTGATGAGCAAATCATAAAAAAGGAAAATTAAACAATCATAAAGGACCTAAAATCTCTTTTGGTAAAAGAGATTTAGAATATTATAAAACAAGGTATGAATTATTAAAAAAGCTCCATGACTTTTACAATTAAGCAAACTAAGAATCGTCTCTTTTATTAAACAAAATTGTCATGAATATTCAATAAAATTATTATTAGAAGTAACGGGGTTAAAACGTAGTTATTGAGATAAATATAAAAATTATGACAGTAGCAAAAAAGATAAAGAAGCAATAAATGATATTGTAAAAGTCTATGAAGAAAATTTAAAACAATTTGGATATCGAAGAATTACTAAATATTTAAAAGAAGATTATGATATAAAATATAATTCAAAAAAAGTTTTAAGGATTATGCGTTATAATCAAATACAACCTGAATATGTAAGAAAAATGAGAAGAAAAATGAAATATAAACAGAATAAAGAAAAAAGTTTATTGCAATATCCTGATTTAATTAATCGTAAATTCAATGATATAAAAACAAGGTTTTCAGTGCTATATACTGATGTAACATATTTAATTTGAAAAAGAGAAAAATATTATCAATCAACAATTATTGATGGATATACTAAAGAAATAGTTGATGTAAAGTGATCTAAATATAATGACAATAAATTAGTAATAGATAATTTAAATGATGCAATTAATAAAATAAAATTAATAAAAAAAGATCTGAATGGAATAATAATTCATTCAGACCACGGATATCAATACACATCCGCTATTTATCTCGATAAATGTGTATCTAACGGTATTATAATTTCAATGGGGAAAA
>NZ_OU953854.1:316262-349300 GCF_918697755.1 Spiroplasma endosymbiont of Phyllotreta cruciferae | reverse complement strand
CGGAATGCTTTACGAAGCGATAATGCTTTTAATTTACGATAAAGATTTTTAGTTAATTCGTGTTTAATAAAGCCCATTAAGTTTTTTGCCATTCCTTCTAAGGTTTTTAAAGTAATGTTACCTGTAAAACCATCCGTTACAATAATATCAACAAGATTACTTGTAATATCCCGTGGTTCAATATTTCCTTTAAAGTTAACTTTATTATTTTCTGCTAACAATTTATAAGCTTCCTTATGATAATCTTTCCCTTTTGATGCCTCTTCTCCAATATTTAAAATAGCAACTATTGGCGCTGGATTATTCATAATTGCTTGCGCATAAACACTAGCCATAATGGCAAAATTAACAAGATCTTGTGCATCATTTTCCAAATTAGCCCCCACATCTAACATTAAAACTGATTTTCCTTTTTTAATGGTTGGAATAAAGGGTATAAAAGCTGGATGAGAAATTCCAGGAATTTCACCAACAATAAAGTGACACGCCGCTAAGAAAGCTGCAGTTGACCCACCCAAAAGAAACGCATCTACTTTTTGATCACGCAATAATTCAGCAGCACGAACCATTGAACTATCTGGTTTACGACGAACTTCCATTAAACCTTCTGTCATTAAAATAACTTCCGTTGTTGCAAAAATTTCATATCTTGTTGCATCTAATTTTTCTTTAGTTGCTGCCGTTTGAATTTCACTTTCACTTCCAACTAGAACAAATGTAACATCTTGATATTTTTTCATAAAGATTTTTAAAGCCCCAATAATTAGATCAATTCCTAAATCGGTTCCCATCATATCAATCGCAATTTTACTCATAAACTAAATCTCCTAACTTACCTTTATTATAACAAATAATTAAATAGTTTTTTCTTTGAAAAGATTGTGGAAATTAATAATTATTTTTTTGGTAAAACTTCAAGTAATTGTAACTTAATTTTTCCTTTACTATCAACTTCTAAAACTTTAACTTTAACAAAATCATTCAATTGCACAATATCTTCTGTTTTTTCAACCCGTTTTTCTGCTAATTTTGAAATATGAATTAAACCATCAACATTTTCTTTTAAATTAACGAAGGCCCCAAACTTTTCAATTTTAACAACAGATCCTGTCATTTCAGTTCCAATTTCAACTGGCATCGCAATCACTTTTATTAATTCATAAGCTTTTTCAATTGCAGGATAATCCTTATGATAAATTGTTACTTGTCCATCATCTTCAATGTCAATTTTAACATCATCAGCTTTTTCAATAATGGCTGTAATCATCTTACCACCAGGACCAATCACTTCTCGAATTTTATCAACTGGAATTATAAATGTTTTCATCTTCGGTGCCGTTGGTGCTAACTGTGTTCGTGGCGCAGCAATCGTTGCTAAAACATTATCAAGAATTTGTAAACGCGCTTTTTTTGCTGCTAATAACGCTTCTTGTAAAATTGCTTCATTAATACCCGCAATTTTAATATCCATTTGCAAGGCACAAATCCCTTGTGCTGTTCCTGCTACTTTAAAATCCATATCGCCAAGATGATCTTCCATCCCTTGAATATCAGTTAAAATAGTATAATTATCATCTTCTTTTACTAAGCCCATTGCAATTCCTACCACTGGTGCTGTAATTGGAACCCCCGCCGCCATTAAAGCTAAGGTTGCCGCACAAATTGAAGCTTGAGAAGTACTACCATTTGATTCTAATACTTCTGAAACAATTCGAATTGTATATGGAAAGACCTTTTCACTAGGAATAATTTGCAACAATGCTTTTTCCCCTAAGGCCCCATGGCCAATTTCACGCCGCGATGGTGGTCCCATTCGTCCTGTTTCACCAACAGAAAAGGGGGGGAAATTATAATGGTGCATAAAGCGTTTGCCATCTTCATCAGTAATACCATCAATAATTTGATTTTCCCCTAAGGCCCCTAATGTCACAACCGACAAGACCTGTGTTTCACCCCGGGCAAATAAAGCACTCCCATGAACAACTGGTAAGACATCAATTTCACTAGTTAAAGGTCGAATTTCATCAAGATGGCGACCATCTAATCTTGTTTTATCAATTAAAATTTGACGACGAACTTCTTGACGAACAACAGCATGCAATGCTGTTTTTAATTCTGAAATAATTCGTTGTTGTTCTTTTTCGGTCATCTCCTTTGCAATAGGATAGTGTTCCAGGGCTTGTTCTGTTAAAACTTGAATTGTTTCATAACGGACAACTTTTTCCTTAATTTGTGCCGCAGCAATTAATTTTGTCGCATAATGTTCCTTAACATAATAAATAATTTCGCGACGAACAGTAAATAATGTGACATCCATTTTTGGTTGGCCAACTTTAGCAATTATTTCATGTTGAAAGGCAACTAATTCAGCAATTACCTTATGCCCCCTTAAAATTGCTTCTAACATTATTGTTTCTGAAACTTCTTTTGCCCCAGCTTCTACCATATTAATTGCATCAGCAGTTCCTGCTACAATTAATTCCATTTGGCCAGTATTTAACTGTTCTAAGGTTGGATCAAAAATAATATTCTGATTTTGATCAACTGTTAACAATGTTCCTGCTACTGGTCCAGCAAACGGAATTTTTGAAATTCCAAGTGCTAATGATGCCCCAAATAAACTAGCAATTCGAACATCACTATCGTTATCAACAGCTAAAACATTAATAACAATTTGGACTTCATTTCGAAAATTTTCTGAAAATAATGGTCGTAAAGCACGATCAATCACCCGCGCTGACAAGGTTCCATATTCTGATGGTTTCCCTTCTCGTTTTAAAAATCCCCCCGGGATTTTTCCAACCGAATATAATTTTTCTTGAAAAACAACTGTTAATGGAAAAAAATCAATTTCACTAACCTTATTACTAACTGTTGCGGTTACTAAGACTACTGTTTCACCATAACGGATTAAAACAGCCCCACTTGCCTGTTTTGCTAATTGCCCATATTCAACAATCAACGGACGATTATTAATTATCTTTTTAAATACTTGTTTTGCCATCAAAACCCTTAATTCCCCTCTGTTATTTTAAACCTTTTTAATTTTATCACACATTATTTTGATATTTACGATATGATATAAATATAGCGAAAAAGTTGAGGAACCTAATATGAAACAGCACTCAGTTTATATTGATAATCAAACCTTTGAAACATTAAAAGAACAGGCCTACTTGTTAGATGTTCGAACTAATGTCGAATTTAAAACTTTGTATCAAATACCAAATTCAACAAATGTTTATATCTTTGACTTATTACAACGCCCAAATTATTATTTACCAAATAAAGAACAACTAATCATTACCTTGTGCAACGGTGGTAACCGTAGTAGTGAGGCAGCATTAGAATTACGCCAGCTTGGTTATTCTAATGTTTATGTTTTAACAACTGGCATTTATGGTTATTATCGTTGAAAAGAACATAAAAATAGTAAATAAAAAGGATTTAAAATTAATTTTAAATCCTTTTTATTTACTATAAATCTTCATAGAAATTATAGGTAATTTGAAATGAACTAATATCTTTTAATTCTTGCAGTTTTGTTTTTTCCTCAGTAGATAGTTTAGTGGGAATTGCAACGATAACATTAACAATTAAATCACCACGTCTGCTAGATGTTGGACCTTTAAAAAACCATGGTTTGGAATACTAAAAACACTATTTATTTTTGTGTTTGCTGGTAATTTTAAATGAACATAACCATCAAAAGTTGGCACTTTAATTTTAGCTCCCAATAATGCATCTAAATAAGAAACTGGTAAATCTAAGTGTAAATTATCATTAACCCGTTTAAAATATTTATTTGGTTTAACGGAAATTTCTAAATAAAGATCGCCACGAGGGCCACTATTTAAACCATAATTTCCTTTTTCCCGAATTCGTAATTGTTGGTTTTCATAAATTGATTTTGGTAGTTCAATTTCAACAACTTCTTTCCCACGATAATGACATTGCCCTTTACATTTTGGACATTTACTTGTAACAACTTTCCCACACCCCTTACAATCAGGACAAGGTTGTTGGGATTGAATTACCCCAAACAAACTACGTTGTTCAATATTGACATATCCATATCCATCACAAGTTGTACAAGTGTGAATATCTTTTTTCGGATCTTTTGCCCCTGTCCCATCACAGGCTTCACAAGTTTTATCAACATTCAAATCAAGTTTGACTGTTTTTCCAAACATTTGTTCCTTTAAAGTAACTGTAACACGTGCTGCAACATTTTTTCCTTTAATTGGTTGGTTACTAAATCCACGACGTTTCTTAGCACCACCACCAAAAAAGTTTTCAAAAATATCACCAAAACCACCAGAAAAAATATCTTCAAAATCACCACCACTACTAAAGCCTTTACTAAAGCCACTAAAGCCACTAAAGCCACTAAAGCCACTAAAGCTATTTGGATCATTTCCAGCATGGCCAAACTGATCATAGTTCCGACGTTTATTTGGATCAGATAATACTTCATAAGCTTCATTAACTTCTTTAAATTTTGCTTCAGCATCCTTTTCTTTTGAAACATCCGGGTGGTATTTTTTTGCTAGTTGCCGAAATGCCCGATTAATTTCATCATCGGTTGCATTTCGGTTTACACCTAGTACATCATAATAGTTTCGTTTCCCCATTTTACCATCTTCCTACTTTCCTCTTTAAAGAAAAGATAACTAAAATAATTTTAGTCATCATTATTGTTATTTATCTTTTTTTTCATCATCTTCAATAATTTCTGGTTCAGATTGTTCACCTTGGTGATCATTCATATATTTCGAAGCATCAGCCATTGCTTGTTCAAGCCCCGCCATTTTTGCTTCTAATCCGGCATAATCTTCTTTTTCTAATAACTCTTTAATTTCTTTAACCATTTCTTCGGATGTTTTTAATTGTTCAGCATCCATTTTATCTTTGTTTGTTTCTAATGCTTGACTAATTATCGCAACATATGATTCAGCTTTATTACGTAATTCAATGTTTTTTAATTTTTGTTCATCTTTATCTTTATTTTTTTCAGCTTCATCAACCATGCGTTGAATTTCTTCATCGGTTAATCCACCACCATTAGTAATTGTAACAGATTGTTCTTTGTTTGTTTTTAAATCTTTTGCTGTTACTGACACAATTCCGTTAGCATCAATTGAGAACTTAACTTCAATTTGTGGCATTCCTTTTGGTGCGGGGTCAATTCCTGATAATTGAAAACGACCCAATGTTTTATTATCACCAGCCATTTTACGTTCTCCTTGTAAAACATGAATGTCAACCGCCGGTTGGTTATCAGCAGCAGTTGAAAACACTTGTGCTTTTGAAGTTGGAATTGTTGTATTTCGAGGGATTAACACAGTTGATACTCCCCCTAATGTTTCAATTCCTAATGATAATGGTGTTACATCTAATAATAAAACATCTTTTACATCACCCGCTAAAACTCCTCCTTGAATTGCTGCTCCAATTGCAACAACTTCATCAGGATTAATCGTACGGTTTGGTTCTTTTCCTAATTCACGTTTAATAACTTCTTGTACAGCTGGAATTCTTGTACTTCCACCAACTAATAATACTTGGTCTAGCTCACTAGCTTTTAACTTTGCATCAGCTAATGCTTTACGAACAGGTTCAACAGTACGGTCAACAAGGCTTTTTGTCATTTCGTCAAATTTTGCTCTTGTTAAAGTTAAATTTAAGTGTAATGGATTTCCATCACGAGCAGTAATAAAAGGTGCCGCAATTTCTGTTTGTAATTGTGAAGACAGATTTTTCTTTGCCTTTTCAGCTTCTTCTTTTAACCGTTGCATTGCCATTTTATCTGTTTTTAAATAAATGTTATTATCCTTTTTAAATTCTTCAACCATTCATTTAATGATAACATCATCAAAGTCATCTCCCCCTAAATGGTTATCACCAGCAGTTGATAAAACCTCAAAAGTTCCGTCAGCTAAATCTAAGATTGAAACGTCAAATGTTCCTCCTCCTAAGTCATAAACTAACACTTTTTGTTCTTTATCAACTTTATCAATTCCATAAGCTAACGCCGCTGCGGTTGGTTCGTTAATAATTCGTTCAACATCTAATCCCGCAATTTTTCCGGCATCTTTTGTTGCTTGGCGTTGCGCATCATTAAAATATGCTGGAACAGTAATAACTGCTTTTGATACTTTTTGCCCTAATTTTTTTTCAGCATAACTTTTTAAGTAACGTAAGATTTCTGCTGAAATTTGTTCCGGACTGTAATCTTTGCTATTAACATGAACTTTATCAGCTGTCCCCATCTTTCTTTTAATTGAACTAATTGTGTTTGGGTTAGTTACTGCTTGACGTTTCGCAGCATCTCCAACAATAATTTCATCATTTTTAAATGAAACAACCGATGGTGTTGTACGTTGCCCTTCTGGGTTTTCTAAAACTTTAAATTCGTTTCCTTCCATAACAGCAACACATGAATTTGTTGTTCCTAAATCAATTCCAATAATTTTTGACATAATATCTCTTTCCTTTCTCTCTCCAATATTGTTATTTTGCTACTTGCACTGATGCATGTCGTAAGACACGATCATGAATCATATATCCTTTTTGCATAATTTGAACAATGCATCCTGAATCAACATCATTTGATTCAACAATCTCAATTGCCGCATGGAGGTTAGAATTAAAACGTTCTCCCACTTTTGTATCCATTGCCGTAATTCCTTCTTCTTTAAAAACCGTTTTAAACATACGGTGAATCATTTCAAATCCAGTTAAAAAGTTTTTGACCTCCGATGTAACGTTTGTAACTTGTAATGCTCGCTCAAAGTTATCTAATGTTGGCAATAATTTTTCTGCCATTCCTGCGGCACGATAAAGCTTAATATCTGCTACTTCAGCATGAATTCTTTTCTTTAAGTTTTTCCCATCGGCTAATGCTAATAACTTTTCTTCTCGTAATCGCATATTATCTTTTAATAATAAATCAATTTCTTGTTCTAAATCTTCAATAATAGCCAAGTTATTTGCATCAACTGTTGGTGTTTCAGCTTCTGATGATGCTGAATCCGAGGTTGCCGCTTGAGTATTAGCTAATTCTTTCCGTAGTTTTTCAATTTTTTCTTTTAATTGGTTTGGTGAAGATTTGTCATTTTTTTCATTACTCATTAATCTCAACCTTTCTATCTTCTTTTTGATATGCTTCTCTAATGCGGTTTGCTAATCACTCTAATACTTCGTAGAGCTTATCATATTCCAAGCGCTTTGGTCCCACCAAAGCAATTCCCCCTTCTTGCATATCATCAACTTTATATGTTGTTGTTAATAATGCCATATCGTCATTATTAAATCCTGTTTCATTTCCAATTTGAATGGAAACCAAATCTTCATTTGGATTATCTTGTTGTTTTTTAAAATAATCAAACGGGGAAATTGTTTCAATAAAGCGAATGATTTGTTTAATTCGTTCTGGATTATTATACTCAGCATTTTGTAACATATATTGTAAACCATGAGTTGAATAACTTGGCTTAACAATGCTTGTTACAGCATTCGCAAATTGTTTTAAAATATATTCATAGTGTTTAACTTGTTGTTCTAAGACTGGCCGAATAACATCAAACTTAGCAGTAATATCAGTTATTTTGGTGTTTTCTAACCGACTATTGAATAATTCAATTGAAATTTGTAAATCATTAATTGAACTATTGTCATCAATATTAAATAATTTGTTTTCAACATGGCCATTTGTTAAAACAAAGACAACAACAGCTTGGGTCGCAGAAATTGGCAATAACTCAATTTTCTTTAGCATCTCTTCTTTAAAATTTGGACCAACAACAACCGTTGTTAAATTTGTCATTTCACTTAAAATTTGACCTGTTTGATCAAGAATATCATTAATTGACATATTACGATCAACAAATAATGCTTCAATGCGGTCTTTAATATCATCAATATTTTTTTCATCCATTAGATTATCAACATAATAACGATATCCTCTTGTTGATGGAATTCGTCCCGATGAAGCATGTTCTTTTTCTAAAAAACCTTCTTTTTCTAAAATTGCACATTCATTCCGAATTGTGGCAGAAGAAGAATCTATTAAGGGTGAAGCCATAATAGCTTTACTTCCAACAGGCTGCGCTGTTTTTGTGTATTCTTCCACAATTACTTTTAAGATGTTTTCTTGTCGTTGGGTTAACATCACCAGCACCCCCTAATTCCAATTCTTATTTAAATTTGGCAATTAACACTAAATAGTGCTAACAATAATATTATAAATTATCATTCTTAGAATGCAAGTGCTAATTTAATTTTGTACTGTTTTTAATAACCATTTTGTTATTGGCAACATCAATCGTATATGATTTTCCTTCTTGAATTTCTTCAGAAATAATAGCATGTGCAATTAATGATTCAAGGTTCCGTTGAATATAACGTTTGATTGGTCGAGCACCAAATTCACGATCATATCCTTCATTTAAAATTTTTTCTAAAACAGCTTCTGAATAAGTAATACGAATATTTTTACTATTTTCAATTCGTTGCGTTAATTCCGATAATTCTTTTTCAATAATTTCTTTAATCACTTCTTTAGATAAAGCATTAAAGGTTACAACATTGTCAATTCGGTTTAAAAATTCTGGTTTAAATTTTTTAGCTAATTCTTTTTGAATTAATAAACCAACTCCCTCATTGTTTTCATTTAATAAATATTCCGACCCAATGTTTGAAGTCATAATAATAATTGTATTTTTAAAATCAACTGTTTTTCCTAGCGAATCAGTTAAACGACCATCTTCTAAAATCTGTAAAAGAATATTCAGGATATCGGGGTGGGCCTTTTCAATTTCATCAAATAAAACAATTGAATATGGATTACGACGAACAGCTTCTGTCAATTGTCCCCCTTGTTCATGACCAACATAACCTGGCGGAGCACCAATTAACTTACTAACAGAATGCTTTTCCATATATTCTGACATATCTAATCGTACCATCTGTTTTTCTGAGTTAAACAAAACATAAGCTAAGCTACGAGCAACTTCAGTTTTTCCAACCCCAGTTGGACCCAAAAATAAGAAACTACCAATTGGTTTGTTGGGATCTTTAATACCACTACGACTACGAATAATTGCATCAGAAACTGCTTCAATTGCCTCGTTTTGACCACGAACACGACGACATAAAATCTTATTTAAATTCATTAGTTTTGCTTTTTCGGTTTCAACTAAGCGGTCAACAGGAATTCCTGTTCATTTTCCAACAATTGCTGCAATTTCACGTTCAGTTACATCTTCTTTTAACAAGTGTGACTCAGAAGCACTTTTTTCTTGCTCATGTAATTGTTGTTCTAACTTTGGCAATGAGGCGTATTGAATTTCTCCCGCACGATTAAAATCACCGCGTAATTGAGTTTGTTCTAATTCTTTTTTTAATTGTTCAACTTCTGATTTTAAATTTTTTAATTTAGTAATACTTTCTTTTTCGGAATTTCACTGAATTTCTAATTTTTCTTGTTTTGCTTTTAATGGTTTTAATTCATTTGCAATATCAACTAACCGTTCATTAGAAGCTTTATCGGTTTCTTTTTGTAAAGCGGCTTTTTCAATTTCTAATTGAACAACACGGCGATTTAAATTATCTAACTCAGTTGGCACTGATGCAATTTCTGTTTTGATTGTTGCTGATGCCTCATCAATTAAGTCAATTGCTTTATCTGGTAAAAAACGATCAGTAATATAACGTGATGATAAGTTAACAGCAGCTACTAATGCATTATCATGAATTTTAACCCCATGAAAAGTTTCAAAGCGTTCTTTTAAGCCGCGCAAAATTGAAATACTTTCATCAATTGTTGATTCAGAAACCATGACTTTTTGAAAACGACGTTCTAAAGCAGCATCTTTTTCAATATATAAACGATGTTCATCTAATGTTGTGGCACCAATACAATGTAACTCACCACGAGCTAACATTGGTTTTAGTAAATTACTAGCATCCATACTTCCTTGGGTTTTTCCAGCACCAATAATTAAATGTAATTCATCAATAAATAAAATAATATCACCATTTGATTCTTTTACTTTATTCATTACCGCTTTTAAACGTTCTTCAAATTCTCCTTGGAATTTAGTTCCCGCAATTAAGGCCCCCATATCTAATTCATAAATGGTTTTATTTTGTAAATTACTAGGGATATCACCTTTAACAATTCGTTGTGCTAATCCTTCAACAATCGCAGTTTTCCCAACTCCCGGTTCTCCAATTAAGACCGGATTATTTTTTGTTCTACGAGATAAAATTCGGACTACCCGGTTAATTTCGTCTTCACGTCCAATAATTGGATCTAATTTTCCAGCAATTGCTTCTTTATTAAGATTTTTAGTAAATTTTTCAAGAACCTTTGGATCTTTCCCTGGCTCATATTGTTGTGCAAATTCCATAAAGTATCCTCCTCTTTTAGCACTCTCACTCTTTGTCTGCTAATTTAATATTTATATCTTATCATAGTTGTTAGCAAAGTCAACTAAATAGTGCTAAAGTTTTAAAAATAATTTAATTACAAAAATATTAGATATAATAAGAGATAAAGGGAAAAGAAAAAACTTATTTTTAGAAAGGAGTACCAATGAAATTACAACACTTAGATAAAAAACGTTTAATTTTAATTGATTTAGATGGTACAACATTAATGAACGATGGTAAAACAATCCATCCAAAAACCCAAGAAGTAATTAAAAAAGCTGTTAATGTTGGCCATAAAGTATGTATTATTACTGGTCGTCCGCACCGAGCAAGTATTCGCTTTTATCGCGAATTAGGGTTAGATACATTATTAACAAATTTTGATGGTGGTCATATTCATGACCCTTTAAAACGTGAGTTTAAACGGTTAGTTTTCTCAATTGCATATGATGTAATTATAAGTATTATTAATCACCCCGGTGTTAAGGACAATGTTGAAAATGTTTTAATCGAACATTATGATAAAGCAATTTGTTGAAAAAAAGATGAGGCAATTGAAAACTACTTCCATCTTGATGACGTTGCTGATGATGAATATTTTATTGCTGACCCTTATAATTCTTGAAAAGGTCCCGCTAGTAATATGGCGTTATATTTGAGAGGCACTAATAAAACAGACGAAGTATTAAGAATGTTTGAAAACTTCAAAAACTCTGTTCTAATTAATATTGGTCACTATAGTAGTAAACAAAACCAAACAATGATTAATATTACAAATAAACTTGTTTCAAAAGGATTTGCCGCTGATATTTTAGCGCAATACTATAATGTTGATATTCGCGATGTTATTGCCTTTGGTGATGAAATTAATGACTTAGAATTATTACAAAATGTTGGTTATGGCGTTGCAATGAAAAATAGTAATGATAATTTAAAAACTAATGCTCGTGGGATTACCCACTTAACTAATAATGAGGGTGGCGTTGGGGATTATTTAGAAAAATTACTAAACGGTGAAAACGTTTAAAAAAGGGCATTAGCCCTTTTTTAAATTAAATAATAATTTTTAAAATACGTCCCATAAAATTCATTAAGAATTTGTCAATTTAAACCTTTTTGATTATTTGGAGTTAGTAACCATTGGGCAAAACCTTCTGCAAACAATTCCGCGTTTCCTCCGGTGCGACCATAACCAGATTGAATAAATGATCAAGCCGCTAATTGTTGTTGAAACGGTGCATTGTTACTAATTCCAACTCGTTTTCCTAAGTAGCGAACTAATACATCATTTGGAATATAAATAAATCCCCGAATAAAACTTGATGTTTTATCTTTAACTGGATTACAGCGCCAAGTTGTTGGTGGAATCATTATGGTTAAAACGAAGACGATTATTTGGTCAAACTCAAGCATAATTTGAAATTGCATACCCTATTTCATGAACAAAGGTTGAAATATTAGTTGCTGTTGAATGAAACCCAATTTGATATTGAACCTTACTCATTTGTGCTTGTAACGAATGCTCAGTAAACATTAAACATTGTGCTAAATCATTTCCATTTTCTTTTAATTTTGTAATCGCTATAACTCAGTTATTATATGCTGCATCATATTTTGCAATACTATTATCAATTTCTAAATTATATATTAATTTTTTAAAAACCGATGCTCCAAAAATATTAACAAACAAGTTAGCAAAACTAATTAAATTATTACGAAATGGTAATTGTTCTTTATCATCTAAAGCTAACACCATCTCTTCTAATTGATATGGATAAAACTTATTATTTGTTAAACCATTAACTACATCCGCAATTGTATTAAATTGAATCACTGCTTTTTTCTGATTAAATGCTGCTACAATTTTAGCATCTGCTTGATAAAGCATATTATTTTCACAGCGGTCAATGAAAGCTCATTCATTAGCACTAAGTTGTCTCACTTCACTAGTTGTCTGAGCTAAATTTTTAAATGTTGCACTTACTAATTGACTATTATTATGGCGAGTTAAATCTATTTTTTGTTTGCTATGATCAGAATATAATAAACAGTCACTATATTCAGCATAATTAATTTCATTATTGCTTTTTAGAACACTTAAAAATAATCATACAAACAATACTGCTAACCCTAAACTCACAATTAAAATTGCAATCATTGTAATATTTTTCGTTCTTCTCATAACCATTCGCTTTTAATAAGATTAAGTTTATTATTCATAAAAATTGATAAAATATTACATTATACTTTATATAATTATACCAAAAAATTCTTTAAATTGGAATACCTTGTTGGTATGTAGTGCTCTTAACCATCTAAAAAAGTTTTAATGCAAAAAACATCCGAAACAAAACGGATGTTAAAACATTAATATAAACAAGATGATAGTGGCTATTAGAGTGCTCTAATAACCATTTTGATTGTAGCATTTGATGTTAAAAAACTATTTTCTAATAAAGAAAAATATTAATCATTATTTTCTTCATCATCTTCTGAAAAGTTTTTGATTTTCTTTTTATCAATTTTAACTCACCCAGAAGTTTGTTTTTCTTGATTCATTTGTAATCAGATATGATAATTTGGATCTGTTGGATTATTTGCTGCTTTTCGTAACTTTAATTTTTGCTCTAATGTTAAATTACTAGGATCAAAATATTCACCTTCACCTGCATATTGATCACCATCAATTGCTGCTTTTGCTTTTTTAGCTGCTGCTAAAATTTCAGCCATCGTTTTTTCTACCATTATATCCCTCCAGTATGAATACCATTAATAGTAATATTATAACATTCTTTAAAGATAACCCCTTAGTTACCTACATAATTATTAAAAAAGAAAAATAACTTTATTACTTTTCTTGTTTCAAATTATCAACTAATAATTTCAATATTACCGTTGAATTAAATTCCATCAAATGTTTCAGCATAAACATTATCATACATATTTAAGTTTTGTAACAATTGAATTGTCTTTTTTGTTAACTTAATTTTTTCAATACTATTATTTTCTTTAATATGTTCTAATGTTTCTGCTTTCACAATTAGTTGAATACTAAAATATTTAATTCACACTAAAACCAATTGGGCGACGGTACAATTATATTTTTTTGCTTCCGTAATTAAAATTTGGTTTTCTAAAACCTTCGTAATTGGCGAATATGCCTGAAATAAAATATTTTTATCCCGACAATATTGTACCCGATCTCAGCGTTGATTAAAGGTACTAAATTCAATTTGATTAATGTTAGGATAAATCCCTGTTTTATCAAATAAAACTTCAATCATATCTTTATCAAAGTTGCTAACACCAACGACACGAATTAAACCCTGTGCCTTACATTTTAATAATTCAACATAAGCTTTAATTGTTTTGTGAAAATTCCTATTTGGACGATGAATTAAAACAATATCTAAATAATTAACATCTAGTCGTTTTAAAGCCCCCAGTACCGCATTTGTTGTATTCTCTGTTTCAATATCATCACATCAAATTTTTGTTTCAATAATAACATCTTCTCTTTTTGCATTATTAGTAATTAAATATTTTTTAATTGCTTGGCCAACCATTTCTTCATTCTGATAAACTTTAGCAGTATCAATAATTTTATAACCATTTTGTAAGGCATTAATAATTGCCTCTTCTTTTTTTAAAAACAAAGTCCCAAATGCAATTTTTTCTAAACAAAATGGCATCTTTACAACCTCCTCTAAATTATTTACTATATTTGTTTAATAAATCCTGAACATTATTTGTTATTGGATATTTTGAAATAATTTGATGATAAATATTATTGTAACCAATAAAAGAATGGACAACATATTCATGATCAATGATTTGTAATGGTTTTAAAACAGTTCCACCCATTAAACTAGCTGCAAAAAACATTGCTTCTTCATCAGCAACTAAGTCCCGTTCGGAAAAAATTGTATCATAACTAATTTTCTTGCGTGCTAATGCTTGTTGTTCAATCTTAATCCGATCTTTAGTTTCACTTTCATCTGGTCAAACTTGTTCATATGCTATTGCTATTAAACGTGCAAACATTTTATATTTAGTTGCAATTGCTAACGCTCCCATTAGAACACCTTCTGGAGCACCACCAATTCCATATAAAAAATCCGCTTTTTTTAGTACAACATCAATTGCCCCCAAAACATCACCCCCATTAATTAATTCAACATGAATTCCTAATGCTTGCATTGTCTTAATAATTGCTTGATGACGAGGTTTATTTAGAATAATACATGATAAATTTTGTTTGATATTTAATAAAGTTAATAGGATTTTCTCAATTGGTTGAGAAAAATCAATCGTTGCTCCCAAGTCTTCTGATAAAAATAATTTTTCCATATACATTTCTGGAATTTGTAACATTGTATCAATTTTAGCAATAGCAATACACGAGATTGAACCCGGCTCGTTTTTACTGGCTGGAGCTGTTCCTTCAATTGGGTCAACAGCAATATCAAAAGTAATTGCTTGTTGATGAGAAAAAGTCTGCCCTTGATACAACATTGGTGCTGCATCAAGTTCACCTTCGCCAATTGCGATTTTGGCATTAACATCATTATTTGTTAATAACTTATTGATGATATCAACCGCTTTTTGATCTAACATATTTTTATCATTCTTGCCAACTAATTCATATGCAGCAATCACAGCTAACTGGACTGCGCGTAAAAATAAAAGACTATTTGTTTCCATTGTTTATTCCTTTGCTTGCTATTAATATTTAATCACATAATTGCAAAAATAAAAATGTAAAGTAACTTACATTTTTATTTTTATAATTTTTTTGTGCCTGATTCTTTTGGGATCTTTCCAAACAGTTCGTGAAAGGTCCGCTTCCAACCAACCTTGCCAGCATACATCAGAAACTCATTACTGGAAATAACAAAAGTACAAAAAACAATTGGAATAACATATACTCAATAATATCAAGTTGGTTCTAAAATTTCATTTGGAACGCCAGTAGCAATAAAGATATACTGTCAAATTGGAGTTCAAAAGAACATTAATAATTGTGTTGATGTTGTATAAGTTGGTCCTGACATTACTAAACAAGCATAATATAACATACGTGAACTACCCATAATGATTCCACCAACAATAAAAATTAAGGCATATTGATAATATTGAAAATTAGCAAACACTTTATAACCTTCAACAAAAATTTGATGTGAAGCAACAGCAGCAATTGGTGTTCCTAATAATAACATCAATAATGCTGAAGAACCTGTTTTAATTGAAACTGTTTCATGATTAGTAAAATTAATTTTTGAAGAACTCATTAAGTGCGACATTCCTAATGCTTCCATCGCATATAAAGCGGCTGTTATTAAATCTAAACACATCCCGCCAATTGATTTTCATGTTAACCCTTCATTAATAGCAAAAAGAATTGACATTCCTAGAATTAAACAAGTTGAAATAGCTAATGCTGTTCAAGTGTATTTACTCTGGCGAGCACGAAAGAAAATTGCACTTCCAACTCCAGCTAAAATAACATTTAAGTTTAATAATAAACCAGGAACTGTTCCATCAGTTTGCCCTATATTGTTAATTGTTAATAATACTGATAACTGGAAAAAAACCATTGCGAACGGTCCACCTAAAAATCCATATAAAACAACTAGTCATGTTTCCTTGTGACGTAGCATTTTAAAAAAACTAATAAAATTCTTTGGCTTATAAAAAATAAACATCACAAATGCTGCCATTATTTCTTGAATGGTAACATAAAATGTTGCATTAATTGGTGACGCTAAATTTCCGTAAGGTCCTTGTTCGGGAATCATGTATAACATCAGGGGGACAAATGAATATCCAACTGCTGATATTAATCCATATAGAATCCCTAAAATAATTCGGCGTTTTGACCGAATCAAATCTAAATCATTTTTTGTTTCTTCTGATTTTAACAAATGTTCATCTGCATTATTGCTTTCTTTTGCATTCATCATTTTTATAACTACCTAATCCCATCTTTTTACTACATATTTTTATTACATATTATGTATCATTTTATAATTTTTTTCAAAATTATTTAGTTATATCTTACACCCAATAGCACTAAATGTTGAATTTTTTCAACTTTTTTTTATTTTTTTTGAATATATATATGATATGGGAGATTCATAAGTAATGAAAAATAAAGGAAATAAAATTAGTAACTATGAAGAATATGAAATAATTAAAAAAAATATTAAACAAGCAGAAAAATTATTAAAACACTATACCCAACAAACACACGAATCACACCAACAATTATTAATAAAATTAGAACGGTTAAAAAAAAATCCTGATCAAACAAAAGAATTTAAATTAAAATTGCAACTAGAACAATTAAACTCAAAATAAATCGCAATGGTACATCGTTTTGTTAATAAAATTGTTAGTTATGAAGAACAATTAATTAATGTCGAAGATAAATTAGGACTTGCCGATGATGTTCGGATTACCAAGATTCGTAACATTAATAAAAAAGAAATGATCAAACAAGAAACTTCTTTAGAACTAAGAAACTATTTGAAAAAAACACAAATTAGAGGTTATATGTACCTTGTTTTGGACGGATTGATTTGTACAATTGCTTTTGATTATTTCTTATCACCATCAAAAGTTTTACCACCTGGAATTGGATCATTAGGAAGAATTTTTGCACAATATATTTTTCCACCATTAAATAGCAATAATATTAATTAATGCAAACTTAATGTATTATGTTTTTTACATTGTTAATAATATTCCCTTAATTATTTTTAGTTGATTCTTTGTAAGTCATCGTTTTACCATTAATACTATTATTTTTATGGTTGCTCAAGCAATTTTTCATATTATTTTAAATGGTGTTGGATCTTATCACGGCATCCCTTATATTAACGCTAATGATTTTCATTTTTACAAGACTTAAATAAAATTACCGACCCAACAATTCATGATTTATGAATTTTCTTATTTGGATTAATTTCTGCAATCTTAAATGGAATTGCCTTTGGTTTCTTATACATCGCTGATGCTTGCCCTGGTGGAACTGACATTGTTAATAATTATATTTCACGCAAAAAGAAAAAACCAGTTGGTAATATTTCAATTATTGTTAATACAGTCTTAATGCTTATTACTTGAGCCATGAGTTATGCAATAAAGACACCTACCCCAAACCCATCTTTTGCAACCCATTACTTCTCAACACCATTCTTTGCTGCCTTTATGGTAATTATTATTTGTGGTATTGTTTCAAACAAAGTTTTCCCTCGTTACAGAAACATATCATTACTAATTATAAGTGACAAACCAGAAGTTATTATTGCCCGTTTAAAAGAAAATGGTTTCGCCCATAATGCATTATGAAAAGTTACTACTAATTATAATGGTGAATATAAAGACAATGCTCATATGGTAATGATTACCATTCCCCCAACAATGTTTAAACGGATTGCAGAAACGATTTTATTAGCTGACAATGAAGCCATTATTCGTGCCCAAACAACCTTTAAAATTAAACACATGCCTCATAATGATAATTAAATTATTTCTTAAAATAAAATATCACCTTACTGGTGATATTTTATTTCCTTTAAAAATTACAATAATATTTTAACTATGATCCATAAATTTATAACGGTTGAATAAATAACATAATAATCACGTTGCAAAAGTATTTACAACAAACAATGTTGTTAACGTACCAATTAGACTTCTTTTATTATTAGGAGCCATTGTTTTAAAATCATATTCATAATAATTGTTATTTACTTTGTGCACATCATATAAAACTTGAGTCGGAAAAGAGCCCTGTGCAAATGTCCATAATGTATAAGGATCAATTAATTGTTTTAATGTAATTTCGAAGTGATCAACAAAATAAACATTTCTAACAATTTTGCTAATATAACCCCCTCATCCTTCTCAAACACTTCTTTTATTATAAACATGTTTTTCTAGGTTTTTTCTTGTATTTCTGCTTCCTTGATAAAAGTATCATTTATAGTATTAAAAATATTTCTTAAAAAAGCAGAGTGATTAATAATTAAATATGTAGAATAAATGATGAAATAGGACAAAAAAATCAACCCTTATTGGGTTGATTTTTTTTATTTAAAAATTAACTTTAAAAATTAAATATATTGGTTCTACAATTATTTAATTTCACAATTACATATTTTTAGTGGAAGGTTCCCCAACTTGGCATTTTGTCAGTAAAGAAATCAATAGAACTGTTAACTTGTTTTTTTGCGATTTTGTAAATTAATGACTTTTATTAAGATAAACAGATAATGCTGTATTCATAACTTTTAATTGCAAGAATAAAAATAAAATCGTGTGCGTAGAAGAAAAATAACTTTTAAGAACTGGGCAAGGATTTCTTAATTAATCTACTAGTTGTTACTTGATGAGGAGGTACTTGGTATTACAGACAACTACAAAATGTAGAACATTGTAGTTAATTGTAAATGTTAACACCGCCACCGCCCACCCGCAGTGAAGCGGATGGCGTAGTAAATAAATAGATAAATATTTATATAACTAACTATCGCTTTGGCACTTTCACTTGGGAGTGAGTGCCAGCGAGTTAAAAATAGGAGGAATTATAATGAAAAGATTAAATAATGCACCAATAGGAACATTTGAATATTTACATTTTAAAAATGATGGAACAAAGAAAAAATTTTGAAATGAAAAATATACTGATGAATTAATTATTAAATGTCTTAAAGAGTTTTATATTTTAAATATATCTGGTATAAAAATTGATTAAAAATATAATTTTCCAAAAGGAACTGTTTCAAGTTGATTAATCAATTTTAAATATGGAAGATATTATCGTTTTTATCGTGAGGGTGGAATTTGTGATCAATTAAAAGGAATAATAAATTTAAAAGATTATGTTTGTTTAGAATTACCTAATAGTAGAAAAAGAGTTCATAGTAATAAATACAAACAAATTAAAGATATGTATTTGCAGGGATATAGTTATAAAGATATAAGAAATAAATTAGGCGTTCATGACTCTATTATTGCACATGTTATTAAAAGATTTAATTTACCTAGAAGAAGACCTGAATATCATACATTAGATTTTATGTGGTAATTTATTATGAAAAAGTTAAATAAAAAAACAATTAATAAACTAAATTAATTAATGTTACATGCTTATCCAGTATCATTTGAAGATATGACTGATGAACATTGAGCATTAGGTAAACAAAATTAGGAGGAATAAAAAATGAATAAAATAGAGTGCACCCCAAAAAGTAAGTAAAGTAAAAAAAGACTTTGCTAAACTTTTAAAGGAGGTGCATTTTTATATGGCAAGAAAAGGTCAAAAATATAACAAATATACATCAGAATTTAGAACAAAAATCATTGAGGAAATTAAACAAAAAAGTTGTTGAGTAGTAGCAAAACAATATAATCTAAATGCAAATACAGTAGAATCTTGATGAGAAAATCATAAAAAAGGAAAATTAAACAATCATAAAGGACCTAAAATCTCTTTTGGTAAAAGAGATTTAGAATATTATAAAACAAGGTATGAATTATTAAAAAAGCTCCATGACTTTTACAATTAAGCAAACTAAGAATCGTCTCTTTTATTAAACAAAATTGTCATGAATATTCAATAAAATTATTATTAGAAGTAACGGGGTTAAAACGTAGTTATTGAGATAAATATAAAAATTATGACAGTAGCAAAAAAGATAAAGAAGCAATAAATGATATTGTAAAAGTCTATGAAGAAAATTTAAAACAATTTGGATATCGAAGAATTACTAAATATTTAAAAGAAGATTATGATATAAAATATAATTCAAAAAAAGTTTTAAGGATTATGCGTTATAATCAAATACAACCTGAATATGTAAGAAAAATGAGAAGAAAAATGAAATATAAACAGAATAAAGAAAAAAGTTTATTGCAATATCCTGATTTAATTAATCGTAAATTCAATGATATAAAAACAAGGTTTTCAGTGCTATATACTGATGTAACATATTTAATTTGAAAAAGAGAAAAATATTATCAATCAACAATTATTGATGGATATACTAAAGAAATAGTTGATGTAAAGTGATCTAAATATAATGACAATAAATTAGTAATAGATAATTTAAATGATGCAATTAATAAAATAAAATTAATAAAAAAAGATCTGAATGGAATAATAATTCATTCAGACCACGGATATCAATACACATCCGCTATTTATCTCGATAAATGTGTATCTAACGGTATTATAATTTCAATGGGGAAAAATTACCACTGTGCAGATAATATTGTTATAGAAAGTTTTCATTCATTACTTAAGAAAGCTACAATCCATAATAAAATATATAATTCACATGAAGAATATATACAAGATGTTATAAAATGAAATACATGATATTCAAATCGTAAAGAAAAAGATATAATAAAAAAATAGTAAATACTTTTTATTAGTACTTACTAAAATGGGTGCAGTCTAGTAATTTACTTTTTATTTTAGTACACAAGTATAAAGAGATACAAATTTGATACTTTTTACAATGTAATAATATATCTTTAAAAATATTTGTCAATACTTTTTTAAAAATTCGTGTATAAATAAATTTAAATAAAAGAAATGGAGATACAAATATATGCAAGATTATACACATGTAAAATTTGATGAACGAATATTTTTTAAGGATTTATTTTTATCTGATAGTTGTAAAAAGAAAAATGGCACACTTAATTTATCTGAAATATCAAGACAAACAGGAAGAGATATTAATACTGTTAAAAGAGAAATTAATAGATTTAAAAATATAGAAGATTATGATGCTGGTAAAGCACATAATGATTATTTAAAAAAACGAAAAAAATCTATTAAAAAAATGCCTGAATTTACAGAAGAACAAAAAGAATGATTAAATGTAAGATTTAATAAATATCATGATACACCTTCACAACTTATTAGAAAATTTAAAAAAAGTTTGGTGTTAAATTTCCAGCATGTAAAAAAACTTTGTATAAATGAATTTATTTAAATTTACTAGAATTAAATAAACAAAATTTACGCCATCATGGTAAAAAATACAAAAGAAAAGGAAAAACTGAAAATCGTGGTAAATTAGATGATAAATTTAAGTCAATATGAGAATATTAAAGATAAAGATACTAATGTCGGATTTTTTGAAATGGATACGGTTGTTGGAAAAGACCACCAATCTTCTTTTTTAGTATTAGTTGAACAAAATAGTAAAAATTATTTTGCAATGAAATTAGAAAAAAATAATTCAAGTGAAGTTTTAGAAAAACTTGAACATATAGTTAGAATTAATGGTTTAGTTGGAAAAATTAAAGGAATAATAACAGATAGAGGAAAAGAATTTAGTAAGTTTAAAGAAATGGAAAAGATTACTGGTTCTAATATTTATTTTTGCGACCCCGGTAAACCTCAACAAAAACCATTAATTGAAAGAATGAATCGTGAATTTAGAAAACGATATATTAAAGGAACAGATTTTAATAATGTTACGCAACAAGAAATAGATTGAGTAGTTAATGTTATGAATGAAAAATTAAGACCTTGTTTGAATTGAAGAACAGCTAAAGAAGTATTTTTAGAGAATTTTAGATAAATTTATTTGAAAAATTTAATAAATTATTTTTCAGTGTGTTTAAATATGCTTAAAATAGATTAAATTTACAAATAATTTAATTTTTTTTAAAAAAATAGTTGCATTTATTTTAAATGATGTTATTATCAGATTAACAAGAGACAGAATTTGCTGCTTGAATTTACACAATACATTTGTAAAAATACCAAAACAACGTTTTGCACATTGCAAAAAAACCAAAATTTTAATATTATGTTCCTTTCGTTTTTTCACAATTTCTAAATCTTTAATTTCTAACAAAATTGTATTTTTTAAAAATTATTTTTTTTTCATTTTTTACAATTATTAGTTTTTGTTTTAACTTAATTTGACACTTATCACATAAAGTTTTTACACTAATGGTTTTCATACGTAAAACCTCCAGGATTTACAATAAAATGAAATATATATGTGATAAATACTCAAGGTATAGGGAGTTTAAAACAATAAAAATGGGATAATTTTAAAATTTTCACAAAAAAATGATAATTTTAAAACTAAAACTCTCATAAATTTATAGCAAAATGCTATAATTATTTATGAGAGCATAGTTGTGGTTTCGCGATCTTGAGTATGCTCTCACATATATATTTTTAAATTAGTGAGTTATTGAAACTAACTTTTTTATTATAACACTAAAAAAATAAAATAACATCGACATAATTTGGAATTTTTTTTTATTTTAGTTTAACAAAAAATATAAAATCATAAAAATTATCTTTTTATCAAAGTATTCTTATGATAATATTTAAAAGATTATCAAGGAGGAACTATGAAACGTTGAACTTATCGAATTTGATATAAAGATTATCTTTGATATTATAAATTAATAATTGCCATTTTAGCCTTTGCTTTTTTAGCTTATGGTTTTTATGCTGATATTTTCAAAGAGTTCTGATATGTCAATAAAAATTCTTATCGCTCTAGTTTACAAAATTATGATATATTATTAAGTTTTTATTCAGTTCAGGTTAATATCATTACGATTGTTTGATTAATGTTAGCAATTTTTAACCATCATCGTGAACAAAAAAGTTGATTTTTTTCAACAAACTTTAAATTAAGCATCTTAAATTGAAACTTATTAATGTTCTTTATTTTTTGAATTGGAATTATTATTGGGTATAAGAATGGGCAAGTAACTATTGCTGAGTACACTAAAGCCCGAATTAGTTGTACGGTTGTCACCCACTTTATTATGCCCATCTTGTTTTTTGTTTATACCTTATTATCATTTGGTGATCGTCGTCTTAGCTGAAAAAAAGAATTTTTAACAAAAGATTGATGAATTAGTTTAATCTATCCAATCTTTTATTTAATGTATGTTTTAATTCGTGCTGCCGCTTGAAACCGTGATGGTGATACATTTTTAGCTTATAATTATCCTTTTTTGGATATTTATAATCCCCTCATTGCTGGGTTAACAAAAGTTCAAGCCACTTTCTTTATTATCTTTGTTTTTACAGTTGTCTTTACTACTTTCCATGTTCTCTTGCAAAGTTTCAACAATGGAATGTATCGGGTATTTAATAAGTATCAAAATCGCACCTTATGATATAAAACAATTTATCAAAACATTAAACAAAAAATGAGAAATAAAAAAGCAAACAAAAAACGAAAATAGTGATAAATAACTAATATGTTATTTATCACTATTTTCGTTTTGCATTAGTAATAAATGCTGTTATCGCTTCTAAATATTGTGGCGGATTATAATAAATTCCCCGCACATGATCACAGTTAAAAACAACTCGATTACTAATTTTTTTACGTTCATATCTTCGTTTATTTTGATAAGCTTCGCGTCCCATTACATAAGGAGTTGCATGATCTTTTCTATTTAACAAATATAAAACCGGTAATTTTGCCAACTGATCTAAATTTTCACCAGGATTAATTTGTTCAGGATCATAACCGCGGGTATCAATCGTATAGCGCCGAATAGCATAATAGTGCTCATAATAATTTACTTTAATCTTTAACATATAATAACGATACAAGGCATTTAAATTACTAATTGTTGAATCTAAAATCACACTATTAATTAATTTGTTTTTAGCAAATGCTAACTTTAAATATTCCATAATTACAAAGGTTCCCATTGATCACCCGTGAAAGTTAAGTTCTTTAAGTTTTGGATCAATTGTTGTTTGTAAAAAATTAACAACTACTGCTAAATCATATTTTTCATAATATCCCATTGTTGTTATTTTCGATGTGGATTCTCCATGATTTCGTTGGTCAAAAACAAGAACATTATAACCCAGTCGCAAATAAATTAAACCAAAAAAGATAGCACGAAACTTATGCGAATTAAGACCATGCACTACCACTAATCATTTTTTATTATTATCATTTTTTACTCATGACCGAATTACAACTGCTTTTAAGAGAACATCTTCATAGCCAGGAATGTCATATTCTTGTAAATATCATTTTTGTTCTAATTCAGCTGGTGTTAATGCCATTTCCTCAATTCGTAATCGTTTCGTTAAATCAGTAATATATTTTTTACAATATGCTTCTAAATCATTATTAGTTTTCTTTCACCACGTATGATGCGTTAATAAAATCCGCTTATCATGAAAAGTATAAAATAATTTAATATAAAGAGCATTATTACTCATATAATCTTTTAAATGTTCATTATCAACAATGCGATAACTATGGTCAGTAATTAATTCATGGCCGTGGTCTAAATCATATAAATCTAATTCTTCATTATGTTTTTTCGCCATAATCTTATTGCAAATCCGCTTTCGTAAACCCATATACTTGTGCCAAACATGTTCGTTCCGCACACATTGTCACCGAATAAGCGGCATTTTCAATATTAACACCACTCACTTCTGTTCCATCTTTTAAGACACAAATTGCACCAACATGAAAATTAGAATATGGAGCATATGCGTTTGTACTTAATAATTTTAATTTTTCAAAATAATTTGCCATTCTTCTAACTCCTTTTAATTAATCTTTAAATATAATTTAATAACATCAACTAGTGGCGGTAACATAATTAATAGTCCAATTGCAATTGCCAAAATTGAATTAATTAAGGTTGCCGCGGCACAAATATCTTTAATTTTTTTAGCTTTAATATTATATTCAAATGATAATAAATCAACAAAGTTTTCAACCATCGTATTAATTAATTCAAACCCAATCACAATTCCAATTGTTAATAACAAAATTGCTCATTGTACATAGCCAAACTCATGCGGAACCATTTTTTGTAGTCAAATTCCTAGTCCAATTACAACTAATGATACAATAATATGAATAATTAAACTTGATTCTTCTTTAATTGCTGTATAAATTCCACGAAAAGCATTTGAAAACTTGTTTCGTATTTTAAAAAAAATCTTTTTCTTTGTTGGTGATCCTTTTGCCATTGTGTCTATCTCTTTCCTCTTCTCTTCTTATTCTATTGGAATTCGATGAATTTGTAAATCATTTAGGACTTTTCGTTGTAAATTAAACATTATTTCTTCTTCCGTTGGTGTTTGATGATCATAACACAAAATATGTAACATCCCGTGGGTAAATAAAAAAGCAAATTCACGCCGCACTGAATGATTATATGTTTGTGCTTGTTCCAACGCTTTTTCATAACAAATAAAAATATCCCCCAAACTGCGTAATCCTGTTAATTGCAGTAAATCAACACTGTTTTCTTCTTCTAGAGCAAATGTAATAACATCTGCCACATAATTCTTTTGACGATATTTTTGATTTAATGTTAATTGTTCTTTTGCATCAACAATAAGCAATGATAATTCCAATGGATCAGTAATATTTAATATTGCTTTAATTTTCTGAAAAATTGCCATAAAATCAACTTGATATGGTTTAATATCAAATTTTGTTTCATTATAAATCGCAAAATCATCTTTCATTACCACACCTTGACACCTAACACTTTCTTGTTTTATTATAACAAATTAAATGATTATCTTCAGTAAATAATCTAATGTTGTTTGCTGACCAAAATAAATTTTAGCCGGTAAATATCAAAAATCAACATTAAGATCAGTTTGATTTAAAATTAAATAATAGTTATTCTCTCATTTAATCTGTACAACCAGTGCTTGTCAATAATTTTGGACAAAATATTCTAATTTAACTTCCCCAATTTTCTTCCCAACACGTGATATCTCTTTTGGAACAAAAACATAATTTAATTCTTCCGTACTATTTTTTAAAATTGTTAAATAACCATCATAATATAATTGAAGGGGATAATAAGCAAGCAAAACAAAAAAAGAAATTAAGAGAAACAACAACAAGTTAACATTAAAATAATACCTTTCTTATTCATTTTTAACCGCCATTAAATTAAGTTTGGTTAAATCAATAACATTTACAAAAAATTGTTCAACAAGAGGATCATGCCCAGCATAAATAATCATTTGCTCAGATTTCAAAGTAAATAGTAAGTTTAATAAAAGCATTTTGCTTTCATAATCAACATTACTTAAAACTTCATCAATGAGATAAACATCACAAGATTGCAACAAAAGATTTAAAAATAAAATAATTTGGCGCTGCCTTTTTGATAAGTTTTCACCATTGTTGCAAACTAGTTGCTAAAGACTTAAGCGATTCTGAGTTAATAATTGCTTGACAGCTGGTAATGTTAGAACTTGATAGTCACAATCCTGTTTAAAATTAATAATATTATCATAGACACTACCAGCAAATAAAAAATCATCTTGATGAAACAATAATTTTGGTCGTATAAAAAAGATTGGGGTTTTGGAAAAAAACTCGGAAATTGAATAAGAATAATAAATTAAACCATTTACTAAAATGGTTTTTTTATTTGTAAAACCAAAATTATTAATTAATTTAATTGATTCAGAGAAAGGGCAACATCTTAAGTTCTTAAAATAGAAACTTTTTACACAACTTTCTGATACCCTATTTAAGTTGTATTACACATTTATTAAATATCTTAGAAATATTTACAGAGTATACCTGTTTTTTCTCCTAATTTAAGGTGTTGTCTTTTCTCTGTTTCAGTTAATTAATTTGCTAATAAAAAACTTAATATCAAAGAAAGGAGATAGTAATGGCAATTAATAAACAACAAAAAATATGTGATGTTAATGATTGTTATCAAGGAATATCATTCATTACCGAAGAATTTGTATCAAATAAAGTTTTATGAACTTGTGAAAAACACAAAGATTTATTAAATCAAACTAAAAATTGAAAACAAAAGCAGTTTTATCAGAAACTAGAAAATTCAAAAATTATCTTTGATGATAAAACTTGTTTTTTAAAACTTTGATTTAGTAAAACAACTTAATGCAGAGTGGGACGGTTATTTTAAATAACTAAGTGTTTTTATTCCACATGAGGCGGTCTAGCCCAGCGGTAATCAGTCCGGAAATAATAGACGCTTTGACAAGCGATAGTCGTGATAAGTGCGAGGTCAACATCGAACGACAATAAATATAGAGATGGACACTTTATAAATAAATTTGCGATAGATTTATCCCATAGAGGATGGCAGAGGTTTTAATAACCACAAAGCTAGCATTAGGATCTTCAAGGTACAAGTGAATTTATTTTAAAAACTGAACGCTTTGACCTGAAATGGTGCGGATGAAGAGAGAGAAAACTCTCTGGCATTACCTTATAAAAACAACTGTCGATTATTAAACAAACAATATACCGCCACCGCGCACCCCTAGTGAAGCGGATGGCGTAGTAAATAAATAACTTAATTTATATATAACTAATTCTCGCTTAGCACTTTCACTCGGGAGTGAGTACCAACGAGTTTAAAAATAGGAGGAATTATAATGACAGAATATAAAAGTAAATATATTAATAAAACTTGAAATGAAATAACAACATCATTTGATTGAGTTAATTGTCAACCTGTTGATTGTAGTATTAAACATCATAAAAAGAATTATGATTTGCAATGTTTAGAATGAGCAAAAATGTACTTAAATTTATTTAAAAATAATTGAGATGTTATTGTTTCTTATATGCAACATTACAAAATTAACGATATTTTAGATTTAGCATCAGATGGATGAAAAATATTACAAATTGATAAAAAAATTAAAGGAATAATTTAGGAGGTTTATATGAAAAAGTTAAATAAAATTTGTCTTAAACAAAAATACTGAGGTTATTGCTTTAAATGCAATATAGAAAATAAATTACAAAAATTAATGCTTAAAAGTTATCCAGTTTCATTTGAAGATATGACAGATAAACATTGAGCATTAGGAAAACAAAATTAGGAGAAATTAAATTATGAATAAAAAATATTTATTAATAATAAAAAGTAAATACGGTGATTTAAAAACAGAATTCTTTTATACATTAGAAGAAGCAAAAATTACCGCTAATGTTGAAAATAAACAAGAGTGATTAACAACTATTATTGATTTAGAAGATAACAATATTACATGAAAAGGAGATAAATAATTATGTGAAAAGATGAAAATGGTTATGTTTATACTGAAGAAGATTTATTTAATTTAGCATTAGAAGAATGTCATTCAGAAGAAAGTGCTTATGAATATATTGATAATTTAATTGAAGAAATGGAATTAGAGGAATATAATAATGAATAAATTTATTGGAATTGGTAGAACAACTAAAGATATTGAAATTAAAAAAACACAAAATGGTAAAGAATATAGCATCTTTCAATTGGCAGTAATAAGACCTTATTCAACTCAGAAAGAAACTGATTTTATACCTTGTCAAGTTTGAAATAAACAAGCAATTACTTTACAAAAATATTGTCAAAAAGGTAGTCAAATTGCAATTACTGGTATTTTACAATCTTTTAAAGATAAGGATAATAAAATACAGTGAATAGTTCAAGTATCTAATTATGAATTTTTACATACAAATAATGACTTAAAAAGAGATATATCTGAAAAATCAAATGAAATTATTGCAGAAAAACAAATAAATTATAATTCAGAAAGTATTAAAGAATTATTTGGTGATAATAATGCAATTAAATGAGATTAAACCTTTATATATTTTTAATGATAAATTACATAAATATAGTATTTTAATCCCTAGTGTAAGTCAAATTGTTAATATTTTAGTGCCAAAAGATTTATCATATATTGATAGTAATATTTTAAAATTAGCACAAACTCGTGGAATATGTTTACATAATATGATTGATGTTTGATTAAAAAATAATTTTGATGATGAATTAATTGACTTTATTGATTGTGAAATAAAATCACATCGTGAATTATTTAAAAATTTTACAAAACTATATCAAGAAACTTTTAAAGATATTAAATTTAAACATTATGAAACTGAAAAAAACACTTTATAACCCTTTAATGTGTGGTACAACTGATTTTATTGGAATAACTATTGATAATGAATATATAATATGTGATTGAAAAATTACTAGTTCTAATGAAGAAACTGATATTAAACGCTATATTTGACAATTAAAACTTTATTATTTATTAGAAAAAGATTTTTGTATAGATAATAAAAAAATATTAATGATAATTATTAATCCAAAATTAAAAATAGTAATTAAAGAGAAAGTTAATATTACTAAACAAAATTAAAACAAATTAAAGAAGCCATTTTAATATGACAAGAAAGAAAGGAATGAGAAAATGCCACAAGAAACTAAAAAAACATTAATAGCAAGTATTGGTGAAATACAACACGATTTATCATTATATTTAGAAAAAAAATCAAACAATGCAAATGAATGGTAGAGTAATGTATAACTATTTTGGTGAAGCACAAGTATTAGAATTAGTTAAAAAAGAATTTAAAAAACATCATATTACATATATTTGAAGTTATGTAAAAGATACTTTAAAAATAATTAATGATACCCCATATTTTGAAATGGAATTAACTTTATGTAAAGAAGTTGAAAAATTATCACCAGTTCTAATTAGAAAACAAAGTGAAGATTTTTATCATAAATTTAAAGAAAGATTTTTAAAATAATGATAAAAATAGGTATTGACCCATCAGGAAATGGTACTACAGGTATTGTTGTTTACGAAGATAATAAATTAACTGAAAAACAAGAATTTACAAATAAAGATTGAATTTACCAAGCTAATTTTATTTTATGTATATTAAATGAAAATGAAATTATTAATATTGAAGATTGTTTATATACGAATGCTAATGGTTCAAAAGACTGTGATGATTTATTAAAAATAATTGGAGTAATTAAATATGATACACACGAATTAAATAATGTTAATTGAGTATCACCAAAACATACTAAATCAATTGTTAAAAATATGGAAAATTTAAGTAAATATAATGATAGTTGCTTATGGAAATTTGATAAAGATATTAATTTAACTTATCAATATGGTAAAGGTTGAAAATATAATAACAAAAAAATAAGTAATCATTTACGAGATGCGATTATTATTGCTAATTATGAGAGTTAATTTATGAAAGAAGCATATAATCAAAAAACAGGAAAATATTATTCTTGCAAAATTCGAAATGTTAATATTTACTTAAATAAAAGTGAAGAACAAGCTTGAAATGAATTAAAATTTAATACTTATTCACAACGAATAGAACATCTTATCAACTTTTATATAACACACAATAAAGAAAAATAAAAAATAACCAATTAAGGTTATTTTTTTAAATACTATTTGTTAGTTGTCTAATAGCATCTTTTTGTGCTTGTTTTTTATCGTTTACTTTAACTTGTTTTTTTACATTTTTAATTTGACCTGTTTTAAGTGCTAATTCTGTTGCATATTCAGGTCCTCATAAATGTTTTTCGTGGGCAATAACAGCAGTTCTTAATTCCCTAATTTCTGCTTTATATTTTTTAATTTTTTTAGCAGATAATCCAAGAATCCCAAGACTACCCATTCCACCAGCACCCGCTAACACAAGTAAAGCAATCATTAATGTATCATTAAACATTTTTTTAATTCCTTTCTTATCCTCACCCAAACAGTGGCCATCCATTTTTTCAGAACAAAATAATTTATTAAATTAAACTATATAACCACCCAAAAATATCAGCCGCCCCTATCCTATATATAGTCTATTTTAAATTTAATTCTTGTTTATTTTAATTTTGTATATTTTTTAATTTTTCTTCTTGTTTTTTAGTATATTCATCTTGCGTATTTTTAAACATCTTTTCTGTTATACCATCTAAATTATTTCATTGTTTTGCTATTCTTGGCTGAATAACGCGCGGATTAATCCGACAATCTAAACAATGTCTTAAATGGTCTTTTTTTCATTTTGATTTATCAATTCAAATAATAATTAAAGAAATTATTAAAGTAATTAAAGGTAATATTGTAAATACTAATCCCATTTTGGATTTTTTTAATCGTGGTATATCAATTTTCATATCTACTTTCGGTTTACTACTAGCAACAAATATGCCTTGAATTCCATGTGTAAATAAAGGTGTTAATAAAATAGCAATGCCATTACCTCAATATTGACCATAATTATATCAATTAATATTATCTTTTATTGCATTAATCATGCCATATTCTAATCAACAATTTAATGCTAAAAATATTAATGTATAAAAACTAACTACTCAACTACGAATTTTATATTTTCTTTCTCATTCTCTAATATCTTTATGAGTTCAATTATAAGTTGGAATAGGATCTTTTTAAAATCAATTTCAAGGTAAGTCACCTTTTAATCAAGTTGTTTTATCTTGTTTCATTATTAACTCACCAATTTTCTTTTAATTTTTAAATTCCTAATTTTTTATAAAGTATTATATTTGAATTAGACCCTTAGGAAAATTTACAAAAAATATTTTTCCACTTTCAGGATGTATACTTACAATTAAATTATCATCTTGTGTCGGAATATATCTTGTTCATTCAACACTACCGTTATAATTTAAAGGTGTTTCAATAGAAGTAGTTAAAGTATCATTCTGTTGATACTTATAAATTAATCATAATTTATATTGATATTTTGTTTTATCAAAACCTTTAATAAAATAGTGTGGTATACTTGGTATAAAATCACTCGTATCAACTACTTCTCATTTACTTTCACTACTAATAGAAATATCACCATTACCTAATAATGAATTACCATTAATAGTTTTAATATTTTCCCCACTTACTAATTTATCTTGTTTTGTATTAATATCTTGTGATGTTTTTACAATATATTTATCATTTTCTTTATCAATATAATCTTTATTTAAATCACTGTCTTTAATAACATCTGATGGTATATCGCCACCTTGTTTTGTTTTTCAAACATTATTTTCATAATAAATAGTATCATTATCAAACGGAACAATAAGTTTAATATATTCATTATAATCAATTTTAGAAAAATCATTAATAGTTGGATAAGTAATATTTATTGAATTATCTGTTTGTAATCGCTCTTTTAATAAAAATAATAATGTTGTTGAATAAAAAGTTTTTTTACTAATATGTTTATATTCTTCTTCTCATGAATGAGCATAATTATCTAAACTATAATTATAAGGTCTAGATACTGTTTTACTAGATATAATATCAATTATTTCACCTGCTAATTTTAAAGCATTTTTAACATCGCGAGTAATATTTTCATTTGCCTCATGGTCATTGGTTTGTGAATAAGCAACTCCACCTTGTGAAAATGAAGCACTACCAGTTAAATCATTAACTCCTTTTGGTAAATATCAATTAATAACTGCTAATAAACAAGTAGATTGAATATAACTTAATCATTTATCATATTCAATTAAACCAGTATAGACTGCACCCATTTTAGTGAGTACTAATAAAAAGTATTTACTATTTTTTTATTATATCTTTTTCTTTACGATTTGAATATCATGTATTTCATTTTATAACATCTTGTATATATTCTTCATGTGAATTATATATTTTATTATGGATTGTAGCTTTCTTAAGTAATGAATGAAAACTTTCTATAACAATATTATCTGCACAGTGGTATTTTTTCCCCATTGAAATT
>NZ_OU953854.1:299126-315762 GCF_918697755.1 Spiroplasma endosymbiont of Phyllotreta cruciferae | reverse complement strand
CCTAAAAAACAATCTAATACAATATCACCCGGATGAGAATGTTTAAATAATTGTTTTTTAATCATTTCTAATGGTTTAACTGTTGGGTGATCAATATTACCATCTCGACCAATAGGGTAATAATATACAGTTTTTCAATTTTCATAAGACCTAATATATTTAGCTCCTGATTCAAAAATTCATAAGCAATATTCAGTATCTTCATAATATGGATTATTTCTTAGAGTAGGGTTAGTTTTAATTCATTTTAATAAATATCATCTTCATTTATTTTTACGAATAATAGGAAGATATTGATCTATTTGTTAAATATTTAGTCAAATTAAACAATTCATATATTTTGTAATTCTCTTAAATTCGTTTAAATATTCTTCATATTTAATATTTTCAATAGATTTAATTTCAACTAAACCGATGGCATTTTTAACTATTGCTTTTCCAATAGGAGTATCTTTTTTTACATTAAGATTATTTTGTTTTTTTCTTATAATTTCATAAAAATAGGGTGGATCAGTTAATATTAAATCAATACTTTTATTAGGGATAGTTTTTAATATTTCTAAGCTATCCCCATGTATTAATTCGCCTAAATTAGTTTTCATATTATCAAGCAAATGCATCATCAGTAATAGGTGATTCTAAATTACTAATATCATCTTCAATAACTACATTATTAATAGGTGTGTCCGCTATTTTTTCAATAGGTGTACTATAATATTATTATTAATAGGTAGTTCATCGCTGACTGCCCCCTGATTTTTAGCGACAGTAATATCAGTAAATGGGATATAATCAAAATTACCATCTTCTTTAATTTCTTTTTCATCTAAATAAATATCAGAAATATCAATTCCCATTTCTAATGCTAATTTACGATATAATTTAGCTTCAACAATTTCTTTTAGTCATTTAACTCATGGACTATATTAACTATTACCACTTGGACTAGATCCTTTTAATCTATCAATATCTGATTTTCTTAACAAAATACCTTGAAAATTATTATTTTTATCTTTTGCAAATGCATAAGATCCAATTATTTCGTTATAATCACTAGTATTAGCATTAAAATTAATTTCATGTATTTTAGGACAAAAATTTAAACTGTCTCACTCAAATTTTTCGCCTTTAAATATAATTGCTTTTCTTGGACTATATCCAGCTTCTTCAATTTTTTTACAATAAACTTTACTATCAATAATTGTTGTTAATTTATTTTTAAATGGAATAATATTAAAATCTTTACTAAAAATTAATCCTTTATTACTTAATTTAATAATTCCTAATGCTGTAATTTTTGCATTATCTGCATTAGAAACTAATGACATATAATTTTGTCCATTTTTCATTTTTAATTCTTCAAGAGCAAGAATATTTTCTTTTAAATATTTATCATTAACTTTTAACTCATATTTAATAACGGCACCTTTAATATATTGTTGTAATTCATTTACCATGTTATTTATCTCCTTTAATTTTAATTTTGATACCTTTAACTCCAATTAATTGAGTATAAATACCTGTATCTCATTGAATTTTAATTTCATTTTTAACAATTTTTTCATCATTAATTAAATTAATAAGTTCTAACTTATCTGCATTTTGTAGAAAATCATCATTAATACCAATTACTTCAATATCTTTAATTAATAATTTTTCTTTAATAATATTAATACCAACTTTTTTAAGTTGTTTTGGATCTAATGATTTATCAATTTGTTCAATTTCTTCCATAATACGAACTTGCTCATCTTGAATTTGATCCATATCAAGACCCATATCTTCATTTAAATTATTAGCTTCTTTAATTAATTCTTCTTGTTTTAATTTAGCTTCTTTAATTAATTCTTCTTGTTTTAAAAATCGTGCTTGAGTAATATTATTTTTAATTTCAATTTTATGATTTTCAATTATTTTTTCAAATGAAATAATATTAGTACGAATTCGATTTAATTCATCTTTAAAAATTTTAATTAATTCTAATGGCTCTTTAAAAACAATATCTACTTTACTTAATGTTCCTGGAATATCTTTTAAATGAACATCTTTATAACCTGTCGCATTATATTTATTACGATGTCGATAGATAAAATCTACTAATTCTTGCCCATTTGCTTCAATTCAATTTTTAATTGGTTGTGCTTTTAAAGATAATTCTTTAAAATCAGATCCTTTTATATAAAATGGAAATATTACATTTTTAACTGTATTTTTAACTATATCGCTCATGATTAATTAATTTCCATTTCTAAGAAAACCACCACATTTAGCACAATGCAATGTTCCGTTTTCTACTATAAATCCTTTAACATTTCTATGGTCTTTATTTTTACATTCAACTATTTCCATAGTATTTTCCATTATTTATCACTCTCCAATTTATTTTTTCATTGTGATAATGAATAACCATTCTTTTTAGCTTATGCTTTTAATTTTTTATGTTATGCTAATTCTTGATCTAAATTAGTTCAATTTTCTTGAATAACATTTTAATAATATTTCCCATATAATCTTGATTTATATTAGCAATCGCTAATATTGCTTCCATTATCTTTTTTTGATTATGCTCAATTTGTTCTAATTTTCCTAAAATACTTGCTTCTCCACTAGTCATGTTGGTCCTCCTTACTAGGTAATTTGTCATATTTTGAATTATCTTTTAATTCATATCGGTATCTAAATTCACAATTTACATTACTACATTGAACATACAAATTCGTTTGATGAGTTAAGCAAATATCCCTCATTGGTTTAAAATCTTCTTTAAATAATTGTGTTTTTTCTAATTCATAATAATTAATTTTTAATAATTTATATCCTTTTAAATGAGTATCAATGTAATCTTTTAGACTTTCAATTTTTTTATCTTTTTCAGCAATTTCTTTTTCGTGTACTTGCAAAACTTTTTCTAAATCTTTAATAACAAATTTTAACATTCCAATCTCAATAGTTTTATCATCATTATATTGACTACGAATTTCTTGTTGATATTTAATAATTTCGTATTGATATGTTTTTATTAATTCTTTAACTGTTTTTGCCATGTTTTATTTCCTTTCAAATATAAAATGTAATATAATTTAATTCATTTTTATAATAAGTACTAAATATAATTTCATGTTTATCAGTTTTTTTAACTTTATAGTTAAATAAATGTGGTTTAAAATTTGAAATTCAATTATTTTCTCCAATTTTTGGGTCTTTTTTAATATAATTAATAACCATATTAATTAATTCTTGATCATCATAATTACTATTAATTATTAATACTTTATTTTGTTTTGAAATTAAAGCTAACATATTAATTTTTTGAAATTCTCAATCATTAATATTATTTTTATTTTGAATATAAGGTAATTCTTTTTCACAACTTATTAATAATGCTAGGAAAAAACCTAAATTTATTATTAATAATAATTTAAATAATTTTTTCATTATCTTCATTTCCAATATAATTATTTTTGGGTTTATCAAAATATAAATTAGTTAAATTTTCTATTTCTTCAGGTGTTAATTTTTTATTTTCAACTTCAATTTCATAACGATCCATAATATCTATTTCATAATCTTTGGCACATTCTGGATAATTATCAAACATTTCTTTTAATAAATCTTTTAAATCCATCATTATTCTTTCTCCTTTAATGTATACATTCTAATTGTGGTTGATATATTTGTTTATTTTTAATATCAAAAATAAAACTATCAATATTATCATTTAACATGTCAACTGCTATTTTATAATCATAAACAAAATAACGATATACATTATTTGCTTGATCTTTAACTACAACTAAATAATTCATATATATAACTCCGACTTTTTAACTACAAAGTACTACAATGTTCTACATTTTGTAGTTGTCTGTAATACCAAGTACCCCCTCATCAAGTCCCCACTAGTAGATTAATTAAGAAATCCTTGCCCAGTTCTTAAAAGTTATTTTTCTTCTACGCACACGATTTTATTTTTATTCTTGCAATTAAAAGTTATGAATACAGCATTATATGATTATCTTAATCAAAGTCATTAATTTACAAAATCTCAAAAAAACAAGTTAACAGTTCTATTGATTTATTTACTGACAAAATGCCAAGTTGGGGAACCTTCCACTAAAAATATGTAATTGTGAAATTAAATAATTGTAGAACCAATATATTTAATTTTTAAAGTTAATTTTTAAATAAAAAAAATCAACCCAATAAGGGTTGATTTTTTTGTCTTATTTCATCGTTTATTATACATATATAATTAGTTTAGCAAAAAATAATACATTATATAAAATTTAATAACTTTTTAAGAAAAAATGTTATCCAATTTTAAAAAATGGATAACATTTGGTTTTACTCTAATGTAATATTTACTAACTTGTTTCTCTTAATTTTTCAAATTCCAACCGCAATCACTAATAATAGAATTATTCCAATTGCTAATGTTGCAATTGAAACAACATAAAAAGAAAAGGAAGGAATTAAAAGCATTCCGGTGCTTTTAAAGACCACTTTAGCAATTAAACTTCATAATAATTGTGCAATCACATAACTTAAGATATAACCAATAATAATTGCTAATAGATAAAATCCTAATACAATTGAAATAATTTTTCATGTTGGATATCCAAGTGCTTTTAAGGTTAAAATTGTTCGCCGGTTTTCATCAAGCACCATTGAAATTAAAACTGCAAGAATCAAAGCAACAATTACAATTGTTAATCCTTCTAACACATTAAGAACATCACGGACCGTTCGCATTACTTGCAAATAATTTTCCAGTAATGTATAAAATGGTCAAATCTTATTTAACCCATTTAATAATTTTAGATTTGTTCGTAAATCAAGGGCATTAGTAAAATCAATTTTTTTATTATTATCAAACATTGTAAAATCATAATTATCCGTTAATGAAAATGCTGACATAGTACGATAAGGTTGCAAAGACATTCCACTTGGGCTAGCACGAGAAGCAACGACATTATAATATGAATTAGGTGCAAACACAATTCCCTTTCCGGTTACATTAACTCATTGATTCATAACAGTAACTAAGGAATCTTGATTCATATAAATATTCCCCGAACTAATATCAGCATCATCTGAACCAACTACTTTAAAAGCAACAGGAACATATCCAATGGCATTCGTAATGCGAACATTTAGTTTAAAAATATCACCCGGATTAATGTCCGTTGCTTGATAAACTCGTTTTGCCAAAATAACTGGGATTGGTTCATTAATTGGCATATTCAAATCATGTGCTAATGGGTTCTCACTAATTTTATAACCAAAAACCTCTTTTTGAGCAACATCAGCGGAAGTATTTTGGGAACGATAGTTTAACAACTGGTTTCGTTCTGTTTCATTGTTTGATAAACCAACAACATTTAATTGTGAAACAGGATTTTTAGCATTCTTTGTATCATCTGGACTTCAACCAGCTGACAAAAAGACATATGGAAAATCATAAACTGGATCATACACCATATTTGGTCCTAAATAAATATCGGGATATTGTCCATTGGTTGATGAACCCAAACTATTAATCATATTAATTCCAGTGATAATAGTTTGAATATCTGCTTCGGTTAACCCTTGACTAATTAAATTCGGCTTTATAATATTTATTATTTCAATTAATCGATCTCACCCATTAATTCATTCCCCAGTTTTGCTATCTTTAACTTTATAGTTAACAATTATCTTAACTGTTTCAGCATTTAAATAAGGGTGTTTATTGGTTTTGGCATCATATTTAATCTTACTTTCAACAAGAGTTGGACCACTTGGGTCACCAACAATATTCAACAAATCACCACAGCTTTTTTTTACACCAGTAGGATTAGAACTTGATAATTTTAAAAAACACATTAATGGATCTGGAAAATTAAAGGTTTTATCATCATCTAAAACTTGTGCTCGATAATAATGTTGGTCACGTTCATCTGTTGTAATTCAATTATATGGTTTACTATTATCGGCCTCTTGAACAATATCTTGTTGATCAGAAGATGCAATTAAATATGATTTTATATCATCTTTAAAATATCGGAAGGAATCATTAACAATCCCTTGTGCCATAACTCCAGCATCTAATTGAAAGATTAATAAGAAGGATGAAAAAGCTAAAACAACTAACACTGTCACTCATTTTCCGAATGATTTTAGAGCAAAGGTAAACGATAAATGAATATTAAAGGACAACCCAAAGTGTGCATATTTTCTCCCCCTTCTTACTTTTTTAACTCGGAAATTTAAATTTGATCCTTTTAAATCTCTGCTCAAAAGAATAAATGAAATCAAAAACGCCATAGCAATAAAAATAAGGGGAATAATAATTGTTGCTGTAATAAAAATAATCGGATTAAAATAAAAGAGTGATAATGGTAAACCAATTGAATATAGGTTTGAAGAAGTAAAATACATTTGTAATGGTAAACTTAATGCTCACCCTAATAGACAACCAATTAAAGTCGTAAATACAATATTAAAAGTAAACACAAAGGACAATTCATATCGACGATATCCTAGTGATTTTAAAACTCCGATTTGTCGTTTTTGATGAGTAATATCCTTTTTAATGAAAAAGGCAATAATAATTAAAATAATAATTGAACAGGCAATAGCAATTGAAGTATTAATAATAAAACCGGTATTTGTTAACATTATCACTTGCCCTGGTAATGATGATTCAAAAGCAACAATAGCATTATCTGGTGCAACAAAATAATTACTTAAAACCTTACGCAACAATGCTATTTTTTGCGGATCAGTTAAATCACCATTAACATTAATAAATCCTGTAAACTTTTCTTCACCATTAGAAAAGTTTTGTTTAATCGTATTATAATTTATGTCATTCATAAATAATAATGAACCATTCCTTAAATCAATTATTTTACCACCACTAGCAATTGTTGATAAACTCGCTAAACTAGGATAAATATTACTATATTTAGCACCATAACCAGCAATCTTAAATTGTAAATTTGAATTATTTCCTAAATTAAAATTACCTCCAACATTTAACAAATTATAGTCCGCATATTGCTTACTTAAAATAATATTATTTTTACCTAACTCAGTAACTGCTTCTCGACTTGTTACGTCAAAAACACGATTAAATGGAGTATAAAAAACATTATTTTTTCTTCAACTATCACCATTAAATAGCAAATTTTTATCTTTGCTAACGGCAACAGCATTAAAATACTGCGTATCTTTGGCCAAATTATTAGCAACAAACTGATAACTAACATCATAACTAAGATTTAAAGTAATATTGTCATCATCAATTAAAGCTCTTAATTGGCTTTGGTTAGGATGATGAACAATGTAACTTAAAAATGCTGAAGAAATATTACCACCAAAATTTTTAACTAAAGCAGTAAAAGATGCTGTCCCTGTTTGCTTATTAAAATATGGTGGCTCTTTTGATCATGTACAAATTTGATTATTTGTTAAATCACAATTTAAACCTAAAACATCCGCTCTAATATTATTAAAAGTTAAGTGATTATTATCAATTTTAGTTTCATCATAAAATTGTGCTAAAAAAGCTCGATTGTTTTCGTTTATTTTTCAATTCGGATTTCTTTTATAAACATTATTATCAACGTTCAAACTATCCATTCGAATTTCATAATGATAGGGAATACTGTTTTTCTTAACATCATTTAACCCATTTTTAACTTGAAAAACAGTCGAAAAAAGTGCTGTAAAAGTTAATAGTGCCCCAATGATGAACAAAATTAACCCAATAAACTGAGTTATTTTTTTTGTAAACCCCCGCGTAGCCTCTTTTGCAAGATTTAACATATTATCTACCCATTCTAAATATATATTAAGTTTATTATATAAGAAAAATAAAATATTTTTAAAAAATATTTCAAATCTTTAATCAACTAAATAAGCGCAACTAAATCGTTTGATTTGATAAAGCAACCGTACTAATTCAAATCCAACATCTGTTAAACTATAATAAGAATATATTACATTGTTTTTAGGATACATCTTTTTTTGAATAATATTTTTTTCAATTAAATTATTAAGGTTTTCTGTTAGCACTTTTCTAGTACATTCCTTTAAATGGTTATGCAATTCATTAAAACCATACTATTGCTCATTCAAAACATTAATTATTTTTAAAGCTCATTTTTGTGAAATAATTTTAACAAAACTTTTAATTGTTGCCACGTTATGATCACAACAACTACTCTCACAACGATAATCAGCCCCACAACAAATTTGATCCTTAATGACACACTGTTTCATTATATTTCACCACTTTTCACTATCTATACATTATAAACCTTAATAAGATAATTTACAATTATGTTTTTTTAACTAAATAAAAATAGTTGCCTTAAAAGCAACTATTTTATCGTCCAATGAATTTACGAACACCATCATAAGCCAATAGCAGTAACAATGGTATAACCATCATTCCCAATGATATAATTGACATTTGTCAAGATAATAATGGGGGCGTCTCAAACTTATTTTCATTAGCTGTTGATAAAAAGATTAAATTTAACCCTGGAGCATATATTATTAAAAAGTTTAATGCTAAAGCAATTAATGATGCTCCTAATAAATAATAATTGGTTGGTTCCATTTTATTATGGGCTTTAATCTGATAGTTTGGTAATTGAATTGCAAAAGCAAAAATAACCGGTGAACATGCCATAACTAAAATTGTCGCAATTTTAGCATCTTCAACATTATTAAAAACTTCTTTTCCAATAAAAAATGTTGCAATAACAGTTCCCGCCGTAACAAATGCTAAATATAAAATCGTTCCTAAACTATTAGTAAAAAAGGACTCTTTTTTATTTCGTGGTTTATCTAACATTAGACGATTATCGTTATATCCTAAACCGATTGGAATTGCCATTAATGTTTCAACAACCAAGTTAAATCATAAAATATTAACTGAATCAAATGGCTTAATTTGCGTTGAAACAGAAATAATAATAAATGCCAAAACATTAGCTAACTGTGCTGCACAAACAAAAGCAATTGCCCGTTTAATTTTATGATAAACATTTTTCCCTTCTTCAACACCACGAATAATAGTTGAAAAATTATCATCTTGCAAAATAATATTTGCTGCTTCTTTTGAAACATCAGTCCCAGTAATTCCCATTGCTACTCCAATATCTGCTTTGCTTAAACTTGGAGCATCATTAACACCATCACCCGTCATTGACACAACATAATTCATTGCTTGTAAACACTCAACAATTCTTGTTTTATGATCAGGATTAACTCTTGCAAAAACCGAAACATCTCTAAATTTCTCTTGTAATTCTTTATTATTCATACTATCAATTTGATGACCAGAAATAACATTCGCTTCTGAAGTTGCTAAATTTAAATCTTTTGCAATCGCCAAAGCTGTTGCTTTATGATCTCCTGTAATCATAATTACTCTAATACCAGCTTTATGTGCTATTTTAACCGCTTTCACCGCTTCTGGGCGCGGCGGGTCAATCATCCCAACTGCACCTAAGAAAATTAAATCACTTTCAATTTCTTTCTTATCATATTCTTTAAAAGCAAAAGCTAATACTCGTAATGCTTGACTTGATAATTCTAAAGCTTTTTCTTGTAATTCTTCTTTCATTGTTGCAGTTAAAGGAATAATTTTATTATTTAAATAAATCTTATGGCAATGTTTTAATAATTGGTCAAGTGCACCTTTTGTATAAACAAACTCTTGTTTATTAACCCGATTAACAGTTGACATTAATTTTCGATCAGAATCAAACGGAACTTCTAAGATTCGAGCATACTGTTCACGATATTTAACTTCACTAATCGTAAACCTCTTGTAAAATCAATTAAAGCAATTTCAGTTGGATCACCAATTCGTTCTTTTTTAGTATTAATAGCATCATTACATAATGTTAAACAATTAATAAAATGAAATGCTGCTCGATTGTCTGTTTCAAAACGAAAAGCACTTTCTTTCATAGTTTCATTATTAAAAATTACTTCTTTAACTGTCATTTTGTTTTGAGTTAAAGTTCCTGTTTTATCTGAACAAATAACATTGACTGACCCCAATGTTTCAACAGCATCTAATTTTTTAACAATAACATTAACACGAGCCATTCGTTTTACTGACAATGATAAAATAACTGACACAATAACAACTAATGACTCTGGAATAACAGCAATAGCAATTGTGACTGATGTCATTAAATTGATTGGTCAACTATTTTCATCACTCAATAGAAAGAAAACAAAGACAAAAATTGCTAATAAAATAGCAAAAATACTTACTACTTTTGTTAATTTTGTTAGTCTGATTTGTAAGGGTGTTTTTTCTTGTTTGGCCTTAACGACTCCTGCCGCAATTTTACCAATTTCACTATTAACAGCATTAGCAACAACAATCCCGATTGCTCTTCCATTTGTAATAAAAGTTGACATAAAAGCCATATTAGTTTGGTCAGCTAAAAATAATTTTTGTTTTGTTAAAACAATACTATTTTTTTCAATTGGAACTGATTCACCAGTTAAAGCAGCTTCATCAATAAACAAATTACTTGCTTCTAAAATACGAATATCCGCTGGAATGTATTTTCCAGCTTCTAAAATAACAATGTCACCAACAACCAATTCGTTGGCTGGAATCTCGATAATATCACCATCCCGTTTTACAACCGCAACTGGAATTGTCATTTTCTTTAATGATTCTAATGATTTTTTTGCTTTCACTTGTTCAATTGTTTGAATAAAAGCATTTAACAAAACAATACATAAAATTACAGCAAAATCAATTACATGAATTTTATTATTAACAACCTTCTTAATAACAACCGAAGCAATACCAGCAATAATTAGAATAATTGACAAAGGGTCTAATAATGAATATAAAAAAATTAAACTTCAATGTTTATTTTTTGGCTTTGGCAATTCATTTTTACCATTTTTAACTAATTTTTCTTGTGCCTGTTCTAATGATAAACCCGAACTTAAATTTGTTTCAAATTCTTGTTCCAATTCTTTATCTGTTTTGTTAAATCATGTCAATTATTGCTGACCTCACTTTCTATTATTGTCTAAAACTAAATTTCTTAATTTCTATTTTGCTTTATAAATTAATTTTATAATATAAATAACTAAATTGTAATATGAAGCAGAAAAAAAAATCAACTCGGAAAGGAGTTTGATTTTTTAATGTGTATACTGTAAAACTAAACGATAAAAAGTTAATAAAATTATAACAAATTAAAATAAAAAACAATAATTATAAAAAATAAACAGAAAACAATAAAAAGTATACAAAAAACCCATAAAAATGAACAGAAAAAGTATTTTTATAAACTAAATTATAAAAAAATAATTAATAAATTTAATGAACAAATATTTTTTTAAAATATTGCTTTGATGTAAAATTCCCTAAACAAGGTCGTATTGTTGTATTTAATATATATAAAACATTTTTTAATCTACTATGAATATTAATCAAAGGTTCATTTTGTCCAAATCATCGCCTTATATCTCTATTTATTCGTTCTACTAATGCTTTTTGTTTTGGTTTACCAGCATCACAAAAATAAACTCTTATTTTAAAGTGTTTTTCTATTGGTTTTCATTTATAAAATTCCTTTCCTCTATCTGTTAAAACACAACTAAATTTATTAATACCAATTTGTCTAATCATTTTCATTAAAACCATTAAAACTGTACTTGCTTTTTTATTAAATAAAATATCATAAAAAACTATTTTAGATTTCCGATTTACTAAAACTAATAAATAAAAATTACCACAATTAATAGTATCCATTTCTCAAATTCCACTAAAACTTAAATCATCTCCATAATCATTTAAAAATTGCTTATAATTTTTTAACATTAATTAGTTTTCCACGATTATCATTATTATCATCATTTTTAGTTTTTCGCTTTTTATTTTTAAAATACAAATTATCTTTTACTAAATTAAAATAACCTAATTTAATATATTTGTAAATTGTTTTAAAACATACACCAAATTTTATATTATATTGTAATTCATACGACATAATAATATTTTGTGGTGAACGACCAAAATTATTATATTCATTAAAAAAATAACTTAATTCTTGTGAATTTAACATTGAATATTTACGACATTGTTTTTTCTTTTTATCATGTATTTTTTGTGCTTTTACAGCATTATAATCATTAATATTATCAAACATATTTAATTCTTCTCAAATAACAGAATAAGACCTATTCATTTGTTTAGAAATTTTTCGAATATTAATTGTTCCATTTTTCTTTTTAAATAATTCATTATCTTTTAATTTTTCTAAATTTACTCTTTCATTAATATCTAATCTTTCATATTTTTTTCATATTTTACCCCCTAAAATATGTTATGATTTACATAGAGTAATTATAGCATTCTAAATAAGGAGATAAGTATATGAAAAAATGACTAAGTATTTTAGGAACAATTTGATTAACAGCAACAAGTACAACAACATTAATTAATTGTGAAAAACCAAATAACAATGAAAACGGGGGGTAATGGTAATAAACCAGAACCACCATATAATCCGCAACAACCACCAGAAAATAGTAGTTGAAAGTTAATTGATACAAATACTTCCAACTGAATATCTAATAATGAATTTCCTAGTAATAAAAATAAATGATATATAATGTTTGCGATTCTTGAAAATGAAAGTCTTCTTGATCTTAGACTTATTAAATTTAAAAATGATGATATTAATAAACCACAAAGTCTTGATGATAAAAGTAATTTTATTTTTTTAAATAATAAAAAATATTGATTTAGTTGATTATATCGTTGAGATGGAACAAATGAACCCGAAACACCAACAGTTGATAAAGATACCAGTAAAATTACAAACTGAAAAGAATAAAAGGAACTATTAAGTTCCTTTTTATATTAATCGCACAAATTTCATAAAGATAATTAATAAGAATATATTTGTTATTGTGTTATATAATGCTGGACTAAATTTTCATACCTCAAATGTTTGACTAAAAAAACTATATATTTTGTTTGAAAAATTTTACCAACACCGCTTGCTAATTCATTTACTTGTTTAACACCGGGAATATTATTTACAATTCAAATTGCAGCATTTTTTATATGACACGCCAAATTATATCAACTACAACTTTCATATTGGGCTTGTCATCATTGTCCATCGGGAAATAATCCACCATTATTTATTTCTTGTCAATTATAAATACCAAAATTAAAATCATAATAACGATACATATCATTTTCTTTTTGAGCTTGCAATTCAAAAACATTGTAACCAATTTTTTGTTCTTCAATTTTTTTGTATTTTAAACCGTATTTATCTTTTAAAGCACCTTCAAAAATATAACCTTCATTTTGATTAATATTATAATTATTTGCAACTGAAAAATCATAATTAAACAAATTACCATAATTCGTGTTATAAAACCGATTTTTAAATGCTGAATACAATTTAATATCTAATTGATTATATTTATCTGAAAAATAAAAATAACGTGGGTAAATTTTAAAACCATTGTTAGCTAATAAACCATATTTTTTATTATATCCTTGCACATAAGTATTATTTTCTAAATCAAAAATGGTAAGTAAATAATCTTTATAAAAATTTTGAGAAACCGTGAACATGCTATTTAATAATTTTTCAAATTGACTTTTAATCATATTATTTTCATTAATTAAAACATCTCTAAAATTAACTAATTTTAAACCAAAAAAGTTAATTAAAACAGTGTCATACTGTAAACTATCAATATAGCCACTTTCAATAAAATTACTACGATTTTGAAAAAAAGGTACCAAAGCGTATGCAAAAAAGGCTTTTAAGAATTTATTAATCTCAATTTGATCTTTCATCTGTTCAAAAACAATTTTACCAGTATTTGGAGTATTACCTTGATAATAATTATAAGTTTCAGCACTAAAATTAAAAGTATCTTCTTTTTCTTTTATGAAAGAAAATAAAAATCCTAAATCATCAGTATACCGATAACTATTATAATCATATCCATTCCAATATTGTTTAAGATGTGTTAATTCTAAACTACCAGCAATAATATTTTTCTTTTCACCAATCGTTAAAATCATTCGATAAATTGATTTTTTAGTTAAAATAGTACCAGTATCAGACTTATCTAAATTATTAATAATTTCAAAATCAAATATTATTTTTTGACTACCTAAATTTGGGTCATCATAGTTTGGATTTCCACCTTGCTGAACTCGGATATTTTCTTGTACAATGGCATTAATATACTTTAATAAAAAAGAACGAACATTTTTATAATCATTATCAGTATAAAAAAATACTTTACCGGTATCTTTATCAACTGTTGGTGTTTCAGGTTCATTTGTTCCATCTCAACGATATAATCAACTAAATCAATATTTTTTATTATTTAAAAAAATAAAATTACTTTTATCACCAAGACTTTGTGGTTTATTAATATCATCATTTTTAAATTTAATAAGTCTAAGATCAAGAAGACTTTCATTTTCAAGAATCGCAAACATTATATATCATTTATTTTTATTACTAGGAAATTAATTATTAGATATTCAGTTGGAAGTATTTGTATCAATTAACTTTCAATTTTGAAACTTTAAATTAACTTATTGTAAACTATCAACACCTTTTTCTAATTTATTGATAACTTCAACAATATTAAAATACTTTGCAAAAGAATAATAAAAATTTGTTAATTCTTTTAAAAATTGTTTTTTATCAACATCATAGAATTTATCAATATTATACTGTTTAGCATAAATATCTCAATTTTTATACAAATCCATAAACTCATCACTAGACTTATCAAATGAAATTCCCGTTGAATAACTATCCTTTAAAAAATCTAAATATCATTTATCATTATAAGTTAATGTTTGTGATGTTTTTAAAGTTGGGTTAATAAAATAATTTGTTTCAGACCAATTTTCAAAAAAAGTACTACGTAAAAACATTGTATTAATAAAATCAGTTTCATTTATTCCTGTTGCTTGCTGTTCAATGTTATAATTTTGTTGATTTAAAGGTTTAAAAGCGGTTAAAGTGATAAAAGGAATCACTAAACTTAAAATACCTAAAATAGATATCGCAAATAAAGATAATGACTTGCGCATTATTCTTTACCTACTTTAATTATATTTTTATTAATTTTTTTCTTAATTCATAATATCAAATCAATAATTCCCGCAGCAGTTAAAATTCAAAAAATTATATATCCAATACACATAATTGAAGAAACTGAACCAAATTTACTTAAAAACAATTGAAATTATTTAATATCAACATAAAGAAAAGGTATAAACATTCCCAAACTAATTACTAAAAAATATAATAATATTTTTCATCATTTTTCTTTTAAAAATTTTAAAATTTTAACTTTCATAAATCAAACTCCTAACTATACAATGTTTTTGAAACAATAAACCCAACAATATATAAACTTGATACTGTAAGCATTAACGGATGAGAAAATAAAATTGCCATTTTGCCAAACAACAAAAGTAATTAAGTGTCTGAATTGTATAAATCCATAATAATATTTTTTGCTGATGTCAATTGATTTATGATTACTGTTATAAAACCTGTACCAAAAATAGCGATTGCTGCAACTAATAAAACTAATCCAATCATTAATCTGTTTCCTTTTATTGACCATTTTTATTTGCATTATGAGCTTTTTTAACACCACGAGCTGTTGAAGAATATATTTTGCTGTACTATTTTTAACAGTTGAACCTAATTCATTATATTGCGTTCTTGTGCCATGAATAGCATAAATTGATAATTTAATAACCATAAAAAAGATTATAAAATAAGCAATCGTTGTATTTGTCATTGGCAATTTAGTATTTCAAATCACATCAAAAATAAAACTAAAAATTTTGTCTCAATTACTATTATTTTCAGTTAATAAATTAATCATCTTTACCACTTCCTTTTTCTTTTTTAGGTTTTAAATTTTTCTTCAAAATATCAATATCTAATAAATCTAAACGTTCTTTTATTGTTAAATCTTTAAATTGAGTCCAATAGTACTCTTTAGTAACTGGAACATCATAATTTTTTAAATCACGAACAAATGATAATTATTTACTTTCATACTTTTGAGCGATTTATAATGGAATAATTATTTTAAAAAACTGGATTCCTAATCCAACATCAGATCTATGTTTTGTACGTTTACCCTCAGCAGTTCTTTTAACAGACTCGGTTTTTCAAATTTCATAATCAGTAATATCTTGGAAAATGCCAATTCGCATAATAAAGAAACGATTAAAAAAATTTAATCCTTTTTTAGCAGTAGGTTTTTTAAGGGAAATAGGAATAATAATACCACTTGCTAATTGGCAAATATTGTTTCAAAGCATACCTTCGCGTTGAGCTTTAAATAAAGCACGATGTCCAAAATGTCTGGCCAAGACTATTCAAGGAATTTTACCACGATGAGTTACTTTTTCATCATGTGGGCTTGTACCATCAATGTACAAAAAACTCTCATCAAACAAAATTAAACTATCATCAGGGGGAACTGGTTTTGTTCGATCAGTAAAATCTAAATTTTTAAATGTTAAAACTTTAACTTTATCATCTTCTAATGGATAGTTACTATAAATCTTATC
>NZ_OU953854.1:279126-298626 GCF_918697755.1 Spiroplasma endosymbiont of Phyllotreta cruciferae | reverse complement strand
CCCTAATGTTAAACTGTTAATTTCACGGTTTGAATAACCCGATGCTTTCATTACTGCAATAAATTTTAAAAATGTATTAACAAAAGATTCTGTCATAATATAGACAATAATAACCGCAGTAATAGTTGTAATTACAACAAAAATGACCGATAAAATACTTGAAATTCAAGCAAGTTTTTGGATAACTTGTGCTTTAATAATTAAATAATCGGTGTCACCCAACTCCGCCACTTAACTGACCATTCATAAAGTCAATCATTGAGTAGGAACCATCTGGTGAAGAAAGATTAAAGCGTGTTGTTTGGTCAACTTGATCTTGATACTTACTAAATTTGCCATTAAATCATAATAATGGATTGTCCATTTGTTTTATCATACATTTGACTAATATTTGTGGCAAAACCAAGAATGTTATTAGCTAAAACTTGGTTAACATATGCTCGTGGTTCATCATAGGAATTTTGAATTCCAATGATTTGATATTTAACATTTTTAGTTGTAGTTCCAATTTTTAACAAGCTCTGTCGTAGTGCTTCACGATATCAATTAGTTGGAAAACCACTAGTTAAATCACCAATCCCATTAATCTCCTTATCAAATTTATTATCAAATGGATGAATAATATAGTAATTCCCAGTCGGACTTAGTTTCACTACTTGCTGGTCTTTTTGTGCCGGGTTAGGGTCCAATAATCCCGGTAAAGTTCGTCCTGTTGTAACAGAAGTTGTCGTATTTAAAAATTCTCCTGGTTTAAAGGCGTTAACTGGCAACTTTAACACAAAATTTTTAATATTATAGTAATCTTGCACTGTACCATTTTTACCGGTAAAACCAAAGCGGTTTTGTTTACCAACTGTTAATTTTGTTAAATCAAGTGTAAACGGATTAATATTAATCATCAACAAAACCAGTTGGAAGCTCATATGATCATACTGTAATAGGAACAACACAATCATTTGTATTCTCACAGTACTGTAATTGTTTAGCATTGGTTGTGGTGTTAACGATGTTATTTACTTGTAAATTATATTTACTCTGCGCAGCTTTATTAACAATCATTGGAATCTTATCAGATTTAACATTTAAATTTTTACTATCATCCAATGCTTTTTTAAGTTTTTGATTAGGAAAAATAATTGTTTTATTATTTGCATTAATTCCATATGTTGAAAGACCAAAACTTGAATCTAATATTTTTGCCGTATATTCCGTATAAACATCCTCATTTTTAGGATTATAAGTTGAAGTTCCAAAAGTAAAATTAAATTGTTCTTTTGCTAATTCATTTTTTAATCACATCGCCCTAATTTTTCCAGGCATAATATCACTTGTAGCATATTGAGCACAATAAGTTCAGCGATCAACAATATTTGGATCTGTTGGATGAACTGGTTGTTTTCCGAACGCACGAGGCATTGTTGAACATAATAATGTATCAATTTGATTTCCAATATCAACATTTTGGCCATAACGATTATACATATCATAAAAGGTCCCGATTGATAAACTAGCTCCCTTTCCAACCATAAAATTAAAAATAATCATATTATTTAATTGTTGCGCATATAAGTGCGCATTATCAGCATTAATATCATTTGCTGTTGAAAGTCAATTCCCATTATACATATAATCACTAACTAAAGAGTTTTTTGCAAGTGGATATGCTGGACTATTAGAATACTCTGGACCATTTCAGTCATACATTTCATAGCGACTAAACGGAATGTTACCAACAACATTAGTATAATTATATTCGTTGTTATAATCTAAATTAGAATAATAATCTTTACTAAACTTATTGATTGCGGTTGGAATTAAAGTTGCAAATGTTAATGAAAGACTAGCAATAAAAAATGTTAAGAAGAACCAACTAATCTTTTTAATTGATACTGCCATCATGACAAATCGAAACTTAGTTGTAAATTTTTTGAATGAAAAACGATTACTAATTGAATTAACTAACTTTGAAGTCTTAACATTCTTATTTGGATTTAATAAATCTAATGGACTAATAATTAACTGACGAATTGCTGTTGTCAAAATTGATAAAGCACTAACCACGCCAATTATTCCCAAAACAAATGGCAAACGGAATTAGTGAAAATGAGCAGTTTGTTGGAATAACAAAATAGTTATTAAAAAACACTCATAATTGGAAATTGGAGAACAACACCAATAATTCAACCAAGAGGAACACCAATTCCCGTAACAACAATTGCATGCGCCAAATACGAATTTGCAATTGTTAAACCACTGTAACCGTTTGCTTTTAAAATTCCATTTTCAATTTTTTGCTGGTTAATAATTTTTTTAATTAAAATTACTAAGGTAAAAATTAAAATAATCAAGAAAACTGCTGATAAAACAATGGTAATTGTTCGATAAACACTAATTGCTGTCCCTAACAAACTATAACGAAGATAAACTAATTTTGTTTCATCAAGGCTTTGCAAACCCGGCATTTTTATCATTTGGTTCATTCAGACTTCGAAAATCAGCTGATAAAAATTTTTAAAAGTTGCAACATCTGTATTTTCATCTTTTCCTGTATGTGTAAGATACAAAGTTGAACTTTCATCAATCTCTGCATTTGCAATAATACTTTCTCCCCGATAAATATTTTCAGAAACATAAATAATTCCATCTGTTTTTGGGTCAGGAAAAATATCGGTGTCATAAATTGTTGGATAAATGTTAGCGGGATCACCACCCAATTGCTCCAACAAAGAAATTAGAATTTTCACCAATTTTAATTGAATCCCCAACTTTTAACTTTTGACTACGTGCAAATTGTGGTGTTATAACAACATAAACATCATTAGTTGGATTAGCGGGATCAAATGATGAATATTGTTCAATAATTTTTAATTGATTATACTCTAACAATGGTTGTCAATTAATTATTTTATACTTAATATTAGAAACTAAATCTCAATATTCATATTCTTCACGCAATTGGTGTGAAAAATTAGAAACTTTTGCAACTAAAGCATAATAAGATTTTGTAAAACCATCGGGTCCATATGGTTGATTTTTAAAAAGATTATTCTTATTATTTTGGTTATAAAAATCATTAACACTAAAAACAGCATTCCCAACATTGTTATTATATCCAACATCAAGATTATTATTGGTAGTTGGTGAATAATAAAGATTAATTTTAATTAAAGATTGTGATGTATCTTTTGTTAAAAAACTTAAATCGCCATTTAATCCGTTAGTAAATAATTGTTGTTCAATATCTTCTCTTTTTGGAATATTAAGTGGATCACCTTGTTGCAAATTAACATCCTTATTTCATTGTTTCGTTCCAGTATTAACAAAGTTAAGAACTGCTTGTTTTAATTTTGTTGAACCCTCACTTTTAGGATTAATAAATTTTTGATTTAAATAATCAATAATTAAATTTACTGTATTTTGAGAAATATCACTATGTGTAAAATTATTCATAAATGCTTCAATTAAACCTAAATTATTAGGATCAAAAAGATTACCGTTTTGATCATATAATTGTCCAATTAAAGATTTCTGAAAAAACTTCACTTTGATAATTAAAACGATATAAGCCATTATTTAAAAAAACAGGTGCTCTATAATCTAAGTTCTTAAATTCAATACTACTAACCTTATTTGTTGATGCATAATTAAATGTAACTTCAACATCGTTATCATCTATTGCTTTTAAGGCTCCGTCTAAGCCAAGATGCACATATGGTAACGTTGTTTTTTCACCATTAACATCAGTGATTAAATGATAATCATTACTAAAAACAAATCAGGGTGTAATTGTTTCAACGTTAGACCCTGTTTTCTTTTTACCATTAAACTTTAATAAATAATCATAGTTAAAAGTTCCTTGTCCCATAAATGAATATGCATCCGTTAACCGAGTGTTAACAATTCATAATGAAGTGGCTAACAATGTTAAAAGAGCAGATAATACTATAAAAATAGTTAACTGTGCTTTTTGTTTAAACATACTTTTTAATGTTTGCCAAAATAACAGCATTTTTTAACCTCTCCCTCTTTCGTTTAACTACTAATAGTAGCGTGTATTGTTATAGTATCAGGCAAAATCACTTAATAAATATGAATTCTTTGTCAAATCATCTTTAATTCCTGGATTGTATAAAAAGCGGGCCTGATTATCAAATTCAACAACATAACTATATTTAATATTTTCACTATTTTCTAAATAAGTATCCCCTAACCCATCATAATCAAATCAGTCTTGGTCAGCTCATGTTTGCCCTTCGGGAGCAATATTATGACGTTTTGTTGGGATCATTTTGTTGTGCAACATATTCTGGTGAATTTCCTGACGCTGGATCACTATATCCTAACGGTTTCGTATGACGAGCTAACTTGGTTGAAGCGTCTTTTGGACCGTAATAGTCTAACTGATATCTAACTCCCGTTACGCGTCCGTCAGTTATTACTGCCCCTAATGTTTTTCCATCAGCACCTTTACCAGAAGCTGTAATATATCATTTTCGATCCAAAAAGATATTATCAAATCAATCATCAGCCATAACTTGATTAATTTGGTTTGTTAGTACTCCAATATAACCATTTTGCGAATCTAAAATTTGAGTAATAAATTTATGCATGGCTTCATGGTCGGGATAAGTGTTATTCCCCCCACGTGATCAAGTATTAATCATATCAAATAATGACCCTGATTTATATTGATTTGTTTGTTCATCAAAACCATAGTTCTCTAAAATAAATTTAGCATATTCACTTTTTTTATCAACAGCCATTAAATCATCACTATAACCAGCTTTCTCAGGACCTTTATTGTAAACATCATCAATCTTCTGAACATTTTCAACATTTAAATTATAATGTCCCTTATCATCACTAGTATAGAATCAGTTTGCAAATCCAGCAACACCTTTTAATAAATTAAACATATTAAAATTGCTTGAATTTAACATTTGTAATAATGTTCGCATTAAGGCAACAACAGTGTCTTCTGAAAACAATCCTATTATCTTTTGTAATCCTTCAAGACCTTTGTAAACTGTTTTTGACATTACTGTATTAAATTTTTTTATATCAAATTTTGAGCCTTCTTTTGCTAAAGCTGCTGTGAATCAATTACCTAATACTGAGTATCATTTTAAAAAGGCATTTTTGTGATCTTTATTACTACTTGTTAAATCCAAATATTGTGGTGATTGGCTTGTAATAACTTTCATTGCTGTTCTCATAACAGGACTTGATAAAATATCATATAAATTCATATTTTCAATCGTTTTAGTAGGATTATCAACCTCACCATCACTTTGTGCTTCAACTTTTAGAATTGTATTATCAATCGTATCACGATCAAATACTTCTAACAATGGACTACCATCTTTAACTTTTCCAGTACTAGAATCAAATAATTTACCTTTAATGGTATTTAAAATAACAAAAGGAGCAGCTAAGAAAATCCCTGCCGTTTTTTCACCATAACGATTAGTTTGAACAATTGGCAATAATTGTGCTAAAGAATATGAAACTGGTAATTCTAAACCTGGTCCAAATCGCCCTAACATTGTAATTGCTTCATCAAAATATTTTAAACCAAACAAGTCATATAACGAACTTGACTGGTTCGCGATTGCTTTTCCAAATTCAGTTTCTATTCCACCATTTTTATATGAAAGTTCTGATGTAGTTGGTGGATTACTCAAGGAATTATGATACATAATATTTGACGCATATGGTCCTGTTGATGAATCATAATAATTACTTCATCCTTTGGTTCTCTGAATATAAGCCTTAACTGAATCTGACTTTTGTGATAAGATGTTTGCTAACGCCCCAGTATCATATTGAGCCCATCCTAAATTTTGATTTACTTCAAATTCAGGATAACGATTAGTTTTCGGGTCTTTATCTTTATTGGGGTGTCCTTCATTTTCTTTCGTGTTTCATTTTGCAAAATTTGTCATTGCAACAAGAGAAGACATTAAATTATAATTATTTCGCTCTGGCTCATAACTTGTATTTCTTGCACTTCAAGGATTATAAAAAATATTATTTAATTTCTTATATTCTTCAACATAATCTTTGATTTGAACTTCTTTTCCACTTTTTGTTTTAAAAGTACCTTTTAAATTTTCCCCAATATTATTTAAAAAATATTGTAAAGTTGGAAAAGCATATGTATTCATATTCTCATGACGTGAAGCAATTAAAATTTTTGCAATTGTACTAGTATATTTAACCTGATTTCTAATTGTTGGATCAATTTTATTAATTTCGCTATCAAAATAATCATTATTTATTCCTGCTTTTCCTTTTGAACAAGCATCTACACTAAAAACGCTTGTTGATGTTAATGTTGTTACTCCTAAAATAGAAAGTAATTTTTTCATTTTTATTCACTCCTTTTTATTGAATTGTTACAATTATTAAAATAATAAATTTATTAAAAATTAATATAAAAGATTAAATTGTTAGAACCTGCTTATAACCATTAAGAATAATTGTTGTGTATTTAATTGTTTTATTCATTATTAAAGTATCATTTTTAATTGCCAATACAAAAAACTTTAAATTCTCTTCACTTTGTTTTTCATTTTGAACCTCTGAATCGTTACTTTTCATCAGCACAACATGTCAACCTCAAATTCAAAGTAAAATAAATATAAATATATTGCTAAAAATTGTTGACAATTTAATATCTTTTGTATTTTCAATAAATTGAAAATTTAAAATTAAGATTAATAAAATTAAAATAAAACCAAAAAACAAACGACGAAAAATTTGTTTTAACTCTGTTGTATTGTTATTAATAATGATAGTACCAATTAAGGCTACATACGAAAACACTCATAATATTAAATAAAATAAATGGTGTTTTGTTTTCACTATTGTTTGAAGAATTAAGATAAAAATAATTGGGGCGAAAGCGACTAAGAATAAAACAGCAATAATCTTATTAAAAATTACAATAATATCAAAATATTTTGTTTTTGAAATAATAAAAAAATAATACCAAACTAGAAAAAATAATATTCAATAAAACAAGTGTTGACCCCGATACTCAAACTAGATAAAACTGTGTAAGGATATTAAGAACACTTAAAATTAGAATATTACTAATAAAAGTAATAATAAAAGTAATAATTTCAATTCTATTAAAACTATTATTAAGAGTTTTAAGAGATTTTGCTTTTAAAAAAGTAATACGAATAAAAATGCTAATACTGAAACAAATAAAAATTCAAAATGCTATTGATGAAAAAATATTATTCATTAATGTAATAAATTTATAAAATTTACTATTAAATAAAAAATCTATTAACATTTCTATCGCCCCCATTTATACATAATATAATTTTACAAAAAAAAAAAAAAAAAAAAAGGGGGGTACCCCCTGCTTTATTTTAATAAAATTAAACTATTTAAGTTCAACTGAAGCACCAGCTGCTACTAATTGTCCTTTAATTTCTTCAGCTTCTTCAGATTTTACTTTTGATTTAATTACTGCTGGTAGTTTATCAACAATTGCTTTCGCTTCCATTAATTCTTTTCCAGTAATTTCTTTTACTAATTTAATAATTGCAACTTTACTTGCTCCTGGATCTGTTAAAACAATATCAAATTCTGAAGGTCCGGCTGCTGCCCCGCCTTCTGCTGGTGCTGCTGCAACTGCTGCAGCAGCAATAACTCCAAAATGATCTTCAATTGCCTTTACTAATTCATTTAATTCTGATAATTTCATTTCTTCTAATGCTTTAATAATATCATCTTTTGATAATGCCATAATATTTTTCCTCCTCGTTAATAATTACATTTTTATAAAATATTGAATAAATTAATTACTCACTTTTCACTTTAGCAATTTCTTTACCTGCTATTACGAACATACGTAATGGGTATAATAAGCTTGATGCAAACATTGCAAGTAATTCGTCTTTTGTTGGTAATAAAGCAATTTCAATAATTGCTTTTGTATCCAAGACTTTACCCTCATAAATTCCGGCTTTTAATTTCAAAGCTGGATGTTTTTTTGCAAATTTTGCCAAAGTTTTTGCGGCAGCCATCTGTTCTCCTACACCAAACACAAAAGCATTAGGACCTGTTAAATATTGATCCAATTCTGCAAACCCCGTTTCTTTGGCAGTCAAGCTCACTAAGTTATTTTTATATATTTTAATGTTTACATCTTCTTTTGTAAGCATTCTTCTTAGTTCTGTAAATTCAGCAACTGTTAATTTTTGATATTCAACAATAACTGCTGAGTTCGCAGTTTTAAAGTTATTAGCAATTTCACTAACAACTGCTGTTTTAATTTTCATTGCTGGCTTCATTTTTCGCCTCCCTATAATAATTCAATAAAACAAAGACAATTAACCAAATAGATTAATTGCCTAAAACATTATTTTAATAATATAAAAACATATAGTTGTTCTATATATCAATAATGCCTCGGCAACATAATTAAGATTTAAGAAAATCCGTTGCTGTCTCTGGTATTTTGATGACTAAGGTACAATACCAATAATTATCATATTATAATTTTGCTCAAAAGTCAAATAAATAATATTATAAGTATATAAAAACTATAAACGTTTAAAACCACTAAATTCTTTAATAATTATTATACTATAAAATAAAAATAATTTTTAAATTAGTACTTATTAAATAACTTTATTATTTTCGCCGGTTCTTTTTATAACGATACTTATTTCATAAATATGTTCCTAAACAAGATAGCCCAACAGTACCAGAAGTACCCAAAAACACATAACCTAAAACCTTCGCAACCACCATATCTTTTTGTTTGACAATTGGATCAGGAACAATTGGGGGATTATACACTCGAAAGATAAAAGGACCTTCATTATTACTAACAAAAATATTATATTTATCATCAACCGCAATCGTTTGAACTTCTCGACCAAATAAATTAGTTTTAATAACTTGGTTTTCTACCTTTTTTAAAAAATAAAAACCATCTAGAAAACTACAATAATAAATATTATCTTTAGCATCAACCGCAATCGAATATATGCTGCGATCCCGCAAATTAATTTCTTTCAACTCATTTGTTTTGGTTTGATAAATATAATTTCCTAAATAAATATTATTAGTCTGGTCAATTGCCATTGCATAAATTAATTCATTTAAATTTTGAATTAATACTAGCGGATCACCTTTACTTTGTTGGTAAGAAAAAAGTCTCGTTTATTAGTTGTAAAATAAACATCATCTTGATGATCAATTATTAACACAAAAACAACATAATCACCTCAATTAACTTTTTCAGCAACAGTTTTCCCTGCTGGCAAATAATAGATTCCAGCGAGTGTTCCTAAATATAAGTTATTCATACTATCTAAAGTAAGCGCAGTGACATCAGCATCAGCAACAAGTCCCTCAATTTGGACAATTGAGACATCGTTTTTATAAATAAAAATATCATTATCTTCTGTTGCAAAATAAATGTTATTATCTTGATCAATTGTTAAAAAAATAACTTTATCATCAATACCTTTAATTTTAGTTGCTTTATTATCACCATTCATTAAAACATAAAGACCATGTGAAGAACCAAAATAAGTTTTTTCCTTACCAAAGATAATTGCATTCCGAAAAATATTTTCAACCCCTTCAATTCTTGTTTGAACATATTGTTTGTTGTAAAGTAAAGATGAAAGTAGTGCAATTAACCCCTATTAATTTGATAATATATCTTTTATTAAAAAATGCAATACTTTTTTGAAAAAAATAATTTTTTTGAATATAAGTTAATATTTCAGCACGCAAAAAAGGAAACTTTGCTACAAATATATAATTCATATTTAAAAAAATTAAATATTAATATTTTGTAAAAATACCTCTTTGTATGATAATCAACTTAAACTCGGTCGTGGCTTTTCATTAATAATTTTCATAACTTTATTAATTTCTTTTTGAGTAATTTGATTAAAATCAGTTCCCTTAGGTAAATATTCTCTAATATCTCTATTTATTCTTTCAACATGGGGTTTTTGAGTTGGTGTTCCAGCGTCACAAAAATAAACATTTGCATTATTAATCTTTTCAATTTCTTTTCATTTACTAAATTCTTTACCTTGATCTGTAATAATTCCTTTTATATTTACTTTGTAAAGTTTATTTTTAAAAATAATTTTAATGGCTTTATTAACCTCTTCTGAATTATGTTGATTTAATTTAAAACAAATAGTATATAAACTCTTTTCTTCGGTAAAAGTTAAACAAGATGATTGATGGTCTTTACCAACAATACAATCCATTTTAAATCAACCAAAAGTACCTTTTTTATGTTGTGATTCTTCAATAAATTTAATATTAGTCAATTGCCCACGATCATCTTTTCTTTTTTTTGTTTTAAATTTTCTACATTTAAATGGTAACCGTTTCTTAATTTCATTATTTTCATCATCAAAAATTTTATATTCAATATATTTATAAAGTGTCACATGCGAAAATGGAAACTTTTCATTATACTTTTTTTCATATTCATAAATAATTAACATTGGTGAATAACTTTTTTTACTTAAAATTTTTCTTACATGATTTACAACTTTTATTCTAATTGTAGTATATTTTATCGATTTTTTTCTTTTATTTTTATAATCTTTATTTGCTTTTTCAGGATCATATTCTTCTTGCGGTCTTTTAGTTTCTAATCTAATTGTATTACGACTTTTATTCATTACTTTTCCTATTTTAGAATAATTAGGTGTACCATTTTTCTTTTTAAATCTTTCGCATTCTAAATATTCTTTTAAATCATATCTTTCTGCTAACTTAAAATGTTTAAATTTTTTCTTTTTCATTTTTATAACCCTTTCTCAAAAATATTTATACATTAAAAATTAAATTTTGTTGACAATTTATTAAAAGATGTTAGGATGATGATGTAATTTAATACAAGTAGGATTTACTAGCCCTTAATCACTTGTTTAAAATTACTAAAAATAGAGACTTGCAATAGAGTGCACCCCAAAAAGTAAGTAAAGTAAAAAAAGACTTTGCTAAACTTTTAAAGGAGGTGCATTTTTATATGGCAAGAAAAGGTCAAAAATATAACAAATATACATCAGAATTTAGAACAAAAATCATTGAGGAAATTAAACAAAAAAGTTGTTGAGTAGTAGCAAAACAATATAATCCAAATGCAAATACAGTAGAATCTTGATGAGCAAATCATAAAAAAGGAAAATTAAACAATCACAAAGGACCTAAAATCTCTTTTGGTAAAAGAGATTTAGAATATTATAAAACAAGGTATGAATTATTAAAAAAGCTCCATGACTTTTACAATTAAGCAAACTAAGAATCGTCTCTTTTATTAAACAAAATTGTCATGAATATTCAATAAAATTATTAATTAGAAGTAACGTGGTTAAAACGTAGTTATTGAGATAAATATAAAAATTATGACAGTAGCAAAAAAAATAAAGAAGCAATAAATGATATTGTAAAAGTCTATGAAGAAAATTTAAAACAATTTGGATATCGAAGAATTACTAAATATTTAAAAGAAGATTATGATATAAAATATAATTCAAAAAAAGTTTTAGGGATTATGCGTTATAATCAAATACAACCTGAATATGTAAGAAAAATGAGAAGAAAAATGAAATATAAACAGAATAAAGAAAAAAGTTTATTGCAATATCCTGATTTAATTAATCGTAAATTCAATGATATAAAAACAAGGTTTTCAGCGCTATATACTGATGTAACATATTTAATTTGAAAAAGAGAAAAATATTATCAATCAACAATTATTGATGGATATACTAAAGAAATAGTTGATGTAAAGTGATCTAAATATAATGACAATAAATTAGTAATATATAATTTAAATGATGCAATTAATAAAATAAAATTAATAAAAAAAGATCTGAATGGAATAATAATTCATTCAGACCACGGATATCATCAATACACATCCGCTATTTATCTCGATAAATGTGTATCTAACGGTATTATAATTTCAATGGGGAAAAATTACCACTGTGCAGATAATATTGTTATAGAAAGTTTTCATTCATTACTTAAGAAAGCTACAATCCATAATAAAATATATAATTCACATGAAGAATATATACAAGATGTTATAAAATGAAATACATGATATTCAAATCGTAAAGAAAAAGATATAATAAAAAATAGTAAATACTTTTTATTAGTACTTACTAAAATGGGTGCAGTCTAATTATTAAGTTGTGTTGTATTAGCAAATAAAGATAAAAAAATATCAATATATGGTTTTAGATTAAATAGTGCTGATACTGCTGAAATGCAACAAGATATTCAAGATGCCTTAGAAAAAGTTGGATTAATCCTTAACCCTACTAAAAAATGGCGTGGTGGTCATTATCAATATAATGATAGGTTTAATAAACCAACTTGAACATTTCCTAATGGTAGTTTTATTAAATTACAAGGTGCTAGAAAAAGTAATTCATCGCAAGTATTAGGTAAAAGAACAGCAAGAGCAATGGGTGCGGACTTATGTATTATTTGACTTGAAGAAGCTAACGAATTTAGTAAATCAGAAAAAGAAGCAATTATGCAAGCAGTTCGTGATTATAAAAAATTAATATTAATTACAAGCACTAACCTTGATAGTATTTATCAAGATCATATAGACTACTTAAATAAATTAATGCCATGTATTGTGTAAATTCAAGCAGCAAATTCTGTCTCTTGTTAATCTGATAATAACATCATTTAAAATAAATGCAACTATTTTTTTAAAAAAAATTAAATTATTTGTAAATTTAATCTATTTTAAGCATATTTAAACACACTGAAAAATAATTTATTAAATTTTTCAAATAAATTTATCTAAAATTCTCTAAAAATACTTCTTTAGCTGTTCTTAAATTCAAACAAGGTCTTAATTTTTCATTCATAACATTAACTACTCAATCTATTTCTTGTTGCGTAACATTATTAAAATCTGTTCCTTTAATATATCGTTTTCTAAATTCACGATTCATTCTTTCAATTAATGGTTTTTGTTTTGGTGAACCTGGATCACAAAAATAAATATTAGAACCAGTAATTTTTTCCATTTCTTCAAACTTACTAAATTCTTTTCCTCTATCAGTTATTATTCCTTTAATTTTTCCAACTAAACCATTAATTCTAACTAATTCTTCAAGTTTTTTTAAAACTTCATTAGCAGTATGTTCTTCTAATTTCATAGCAAAGTATTTTTTGCTTGATTGCTCAACTAATACTAAACAACTAGATTGATGGTCTTTACCAACTACCGTATCCATTTCAAATCAACCAACATTAGTCTCTTTATTTTCAATATCTCAAATTGACCTAAATCTTTCATCTAATTTTCCACGATTATCGGGTCTTTTCTTTGTTCTATTTCTTCTACCACCATTTAATAAATTTTTCTTTAACAAACCCAAAAGACCTAAATAAATTCATTTATAAAATGTTTTAAGACAAGCAGGAAATTTGACACCAAACTTTATTAAAAATCGTTGAATAATTTCTGCTGGTGAATCGTAAAGAATATTAAATCGTAAATTTAAAAATTCTTGTTGTTCGTCTGTAAATGTGGGCAGTTTTTTAATACATTTTTTTCTTTTTTGTTTATAATCTTTTTGTGCTTCAAATGGCATATAATCTTCTACCTTTTTAAATCGATTTATTTCTCTTTTAACGGTATTAATCCCGCGACCGATTTGTCTTGCTATTTCAGATAAGTTAATATTGCCATTTTTCTTTTTACAATTATCAGATAACAATAAATCTTTAAATAAATTTCGTTCATCATATTTTACATGTGTATATTTTTGCATTTTTTCTGTCTCCAATTCTTTTTAAAATATTTATAACATTAAATTAAAAATTATTGACAATTATTTTTATAAGTATATAATTTAAATAATAAACAGTAAGTAAATTCTGTCTCTTAAAGCTGTTTATAAAAAATAAAGTAATTAAGTTTACTTTTTTTTATTTTGATGTAAAATATATATAATAAAAAAAGAACTTGTGAGAGTTCTTTTATACGTTTTATTTACTCTTTTATTTAATCATATTCATTAAATAATAGCAATTTTAATATGCAAAAAGGAGTAAAAAATGAAAGAATTTAATCCAAATAAAGCAAGTTTGGCAACTTTTTATCGTAAAATAGAGCAATTTTGAGAAAATAAATCACCTAATAAACCATATACTTTGAATGATTTAACCAATGAATTCAATCTTTCTCGTAAGTGAAGATATGATACTTATGCGAGCGAAAAGATAGTTCCTTTACTTGAAAAACAAGTTGATAGAATTGAAAGTGAAATAATTAATTTTATGATGAAATCACCTGATGGTGCTAAATTATATTGACAACGAGCATTTAATTATAAATATTCACTGCAAGAAAAAGAACTTGAAAAAGAATTAAACTTAAATAATCAACAAACAATAATTGTTAATTTACAAACGGATATTAGAGATATTAAAAAAGAAAGTGATAATAATGCTTAATCATTTTACTTATTTGTTAGAAACGCCTTATTGGTTATTACAAAATAGTAATGTTGGTAATAAATATCCATTTGCAAAAAAATATGAGCTCGTGAATGAAATTAATCAAATTGGCACACGATATAGTGGTAAAACAATTTCAAATATTAAAATGTTTGGTGAATTATTAAAAATTAGTTTATTAATTAAAGAACCAATTTGTATCATTGCTAGTATGTATTGGAGTAAAGATTTAAAAGATAGTGTATTTCAAAATATATGAAATATGCTAGATGAAAATCATATTCCTTATACTATTAATTTATCAAATTTTACTTTTACTTTATCAAATGGTAGCAAAATATATTGTAAAGGTTTACATTCACCAAGTCGAAAAGAAAAATTAAAAGCCTTTGCTGATTTGAATAAATATAAATTAGTTATTGATTGAAGAGAAGAATGTGATCAATTTCAACAAAAAGATTTAAGTGATTTAGAGTTTGCTATTCGTGGTTATCAAAATAAAATAACAATTAATACCTGTAATCCCGAAAGTTTAAAAAGATATATTGTTGGTTATTGTAATGAATTAATGCCCTTTAATGAAGAACTAATGCGTAGTAAATATGAACAAATTACTTATATAGAAAAATGAAATATGAAAATTATTATTCATTATTCTAGTTGAAGACTTAATTATGAATTACCACAAGATAAAGTTAATGAACAATTAAGATTAGAGCAGTTAGATATTGAAAGAGCAAGGGTTTGGAGTTGAGGTTTACCAGGTAATACTAGTGGGTCAATCTTTGCAAGATATATTGATATTATGCAAGCAACAGATATTATTCAACCAACGAAATTATTAGGTGGTGTTGATATTGCGAATGCTACTAGTCCAAAAGGACATAAAACAGCAGCGAGTTTTTGAATATATAATTCATTTGATAAAAAAGCATATAAAGTCGCAGAATATACTCATTCAAATGCTACACAACAATTTAAAACTGAATTAGAACAAGTTAAAGATATTTTAGAGTTTTACAACAATCAATTAAATCAATATTTTAATTTAATCCAGCAAGGAATTAGTATAAATGTTGATGATAGTGCTTATTCAACATTACAAAGTTTAAACCGAGAAAAATATAATTATTCTTTTGGTCAATATATGACATTTAAACCAGCACAAAAGCAGAAATTTAAAATAAGACATCGTATAGAAGCGTTTACAATGTTAATAAATACTAATCAATTAAAATGATTATGAGAAAAATGCCCTGTAAGTAAAACTCAATATGAATTAATTCAATGAGAAGATAAACCAGATGCCAGAGAAGAAAGAATGTTAGATTTATATGATGATACATTTGATAGTGATTTTTATGCCTTACACTTTGAATTAATACCAATGGTTAAACATAATAGTTCAGAAGATTATAAATTATGACAACAAAGGGAGTGAATAACTTAATGAAAAAAGATATTTATGTAATACATGATGAGCGTGTAATAAATGCAAAAAGACCTTATATGTCTGTTTGTGGACAAGTTAAAAAAAGACTTTGTCAAGAATTAAAAAAAGATAATATCGCAATATGTAAATTAAATTTATATAACGAATATATTAAAAAATACCAAAAAGTTAAAGTATGTGTTCAAGTTTTAGCAAATGAACCAAATTTATTAACAGTAAATATTATTAATTATGCACTTATCTTAAAATTAAAGGAGCAAAATAATCATGAATAATAATACTTTCCCCAGTTTACCAAATTTAAATGATATTAATAGTGTTTTAAAATTTTATAATTATTATTGAACAATTAATTTAGCAAATATTATTGCTCGCCATCAAATGCGATTAGTAAATGGTAAAGATATTTTATTTACATCACACAGTAAAGACATTTTAGAAAAATTAAATTGATGATATGAAACTTATAAAATAAAAGAGAAATTAGATAAGAATGAATTAACAGCAAGTTTAATGGGTAAAACTATTTTTGGTTTATTAGAAACATCAGATGGCAATATTGATTTATGAATTAACCCTTTTAACTTTACATCTCGTGTTAGTAAAATAAACGAAATTGAACAAGGTGCTGATATTTGATTAAATTATCATCAATCAGATAGTGGCTTTATTTTAAATTTAATTTGTACCAAAGATAAAATAGTTATTAAAGGTTGACCCAAAAATAATGAAGTAGTTGTTGGGCAAAGTAAAACACAAATTAAAGATGATGTTAGACCTGTTTTAGTACAAGAATTTAAAAATAAATTAGGCATTGTACCTTTTTGAGAAATGATTAATGAACCTAATCCTTTATTTTTATCTACATCAACTACTTTGAACCCTTGACCTACTATGGCAAATTGTTATAAATTACAATTTGATTTAGAAGATAGTTTTAATATTAAATCAAAAGAAAGATATGCAAATCGTACGCATTGATATGGGATACTAAGTGATGATTTAATGACTGCTTATAACAAAGGTAATAAAAAAGTACTACAAGATGTATTTGATGATATTTTTGTTCAATCAAGTTCATCAACAGTAGATGGTCAATTATCCCAATCTTTACAAGTAGTGCAAGGTACACCAACATTAGAAACATATACCGAAGACCAAAAATCTATTATTGAACAAGTATATTTAGCATGTCATTTTTCTAGTCCATTTGGTGATAAGTCAGATAATGACCAAAATAAAACACAATCATTATTAACTAAAACAAAAGATTTAGAAAAACAAGCATATTTACAATCATATCGTAAACAATATTATACTAAAATGTTTGATACTGTTTTAAAATATTATGGTTTATGAGACGGAAATGGTGAACGACCTTATGGATTTCATTTTGTTAGTGCTAGTTTATTAGACCAAATGCGACAAAATGAATTAATTACAGCTAGATTAGATAATGGCACAATGGAACCAATAAGAGCTATAACTGAATATGATAATATTGATGAATTAGAAGCAACCAAATACTATGAAAAAGTAGAGTCATGACAAGATAAAATGCAAACTAAAGAAATAGAACATAATAATAAATTACTAGAATACGATGAAACTGGTAATAATCAAAATGCCTTACAAGGTAGAACAGAAATTAAGGAGAATTAAAAAATGAGTAGAATTAACCCGGGAGTTATAGAAGAATTAAGAAGACAAGCCCATGATACTTTAATAGATATCAGGGAAAACATAAAAGATAACAGACATTGAATGGTATTTCCTTTTAATGTTTATAGTTCATATATACCTGATACTGAAACAGGATGAAAACCTAATAATGCTAAACCAAGTGATTATGGTAGTTATTCAAGAATATTTGATAATATGGAAAGTACGATTGCTCAATGACAGGGTAGTTTAAAAATAGTACAAAAATATAAAGGTGAAGAAATTAATATATTAACTATTGATGATTTTAATAAACAACCTATTAACTCAACTATATGAGCAAATAATGAGACACCTTTTGCGATAAAATTAAAAGATGAAAATAATAATGTTTATTGAAAATTAATTGATGGTGAAAATATTCATGATATTAATAGAATGTTAGAATACTTAAATCAATATAAATTAAGTTATTTTATTAATGATAATAAAGCTGATAACTTTTATACAAAAGAGGTTAAAGTTGGTAAATATTGAGATGCTTATATGATTGATGATAGAAGTTCAATTCAATTTGGTGAAGCTAAATTTGAACAAGTATTTACTCAGCAATCAACTGAAAGACAATATACTTTATTAATTTTAGATGAAGATATTACTAAATTAAATATTAATGATTATTATAATTTTTATACTGTATTTAATGATCGTGGATTAAATATTGGTGGTGGTGATATTAATTCTGCCCCCCAAGATAGACAATGATTATATCCCTCAAATGTTATTAATTATTATTCACCTTATGATGGCAGTTTTTTATGACAAGAAATTACCTTTTCAAGTATTAATGACAAAATTAGTAATAGTGGTTTATCAGTACGACAATTTATTCAAACATCAGCGCCTGGTGAAGGTTATTGTTTTCCTAAAATAACTTATGATGAAAAATTAAATAAAGGTATTGTTGAATTAGATGAGATTTTATTAAAAGACCCAGGGGTTAGAGCAATGGCAGTTAAATTTTATGGTAATCCGATATTTTTTGATATGCCTGTAATTGGGCGACCAATTATTAAAGGTGAATTTAATAAAAAAGTTATGAATTCAAGGGATTTATTAATGTATAATATGTTTCCTGCTGCTCCAGATAAAATAAATACTTATGCTTCACCTGATGTAAGTTGATATAACATTCAAGGTATTCAACCAACTATGATAACAGGATTTAAAGATTGAAAAGATAGTATGGAAGCAAGATATGATTTTTGAAATCAAAAAAATAGTGAGGGTATTGTTATAACTGACCCAACTACTACATCAGCAACTAATTCTAGTGTTGGTAGAAATATTCATACAGAAGATGATAATTCTAAATTTTATTGATCTAAAAATTGAAATATAACTCCACCTAATAAAATAAAAGTAAATAGTGGTAATGTTGATAATATTATTAGTACTCAAGCTTCATCATATTTTAGAAGAAAAGATGAATTTGGTAATACAGTTGGGCAAGTTCAATTTGAATATAATAAAATGGGGTCTTGTAATGTTTGAGATATTTTAAATGTAAATAATTTTATTAATCGACAAATAACAATATTACCTTTAAACTATACACAAAAATTAGTATTTAATCCTTTTACAATACCTGGTGGAGTTGGTAAATTCTTAAACTTTATTTCATTTGGTATTCCATGAGGATGAGTTATTAATCAAGATGAAAAAACTTGACCTAATTTTCAATGATTAAATGGTTTTATGAGTGCTAATATTTATAGTTTTTATAATGATGCATTTTGGTCTGGAAACTCAAAAGGTAAAGGTTATTTACCGTTTGAAATATTTAGAGAACAAGGCAATGATAAAGTTGGTGCTATCTTTGGAGC
>NZ_OU953854.1:242839-278626 GCF_918697755.1 Spiroplasma endosymbiont of Phyllotreta cruciferae | reverse complement strand
CAACATCTTCATTTGTTCCTTTACGAACTTTAATATTTTTATTAATTCCATGTTTTCAATATTGTTGTACTACACTATTAGGTATTTTTTGACTTAAAATTATATGAAAATGTACTGCTCCTCGTTGTTGATATTCATAAGTAGTTAGAGATTTTAAAATTCCTTTATTATATTTAGATCTAATAGGATTGATATATCAATAATTTATTTTTGAAAAAATAACTTTAAATCACGATTACATTTTTTAATATCTGTTTCATTTTTTGCATAAGTTAAAGTAAGAAAACTTAAATTTTTACAATTTCAAAAATTTTCATATGCTTTACGAATACAATTACCCCGTGAACGAACACGACTATTTCATAACTTTTTATCATTTTTTCCCGTATTTTTAATTCCCGTTTTATTACGAGGATTATTATTAATTAATTCTAAGGGTAAGACAATATTTTTAACATAATTACCATAAAATACCTTTTTTAAATAATATTCTTTTTTAGCATAATTTAATTTATTCATAAATATATTATGACTATTATTTTTTAAATTATCATAAACAAAAACATTACTATCTTTAAACATAAGAAATTAACTCCTAACTAAATAAAATCTATCTTCTCTCTTAAATAAACTTTAAATAGTTAAGACTTAATTTCTTAATTTAATTAAAAGCGAGAATAAAATTGTTTTATATTAAAACCTATATAAAAATATTGACCCTATGAAATTAATAAAAAGGCATCGTGTAGATACAAGTTCCAAATTTGTATCTCTTGTTAGATTGATAATAACATCATTTAAAATAAATGCAACTATTTTTTAAAAAAAATAAAATATTTGTAATTTTAGTCTATTTTAAGCATATTTACCCATACCTGAAAAATAGTTTATTAAATTTTGTAAATAAACCTATCTAAAATTCTCTAAAAATAATTCTTTTGCTGTTCTTCAATTCAAAACAGGCCTTAATTTTTCATTTATAACATTAACTACTCAATCTATTTTTTGTTGACTAATAGGATTAAAATCTGTTCCCTTTTTAAATCAATGTTTAAACTCGCCATTCATATATTCAATTAATGGTTTTTGTTGTGGTGAACCAGGGTCACAAAAATAAATATTAGAACCAGTAATCTTTTCCATTTCTTCAAACTTACTAAATTCTTTTCCTCTATCTGTTATTATTCCTTTAATTTTTTCAACTAAACCATTAATTCTAACTATATGTTCAAGTTTTTCTAAAACTTCACTTGAATTATTTTTTTCTAATTTCATTGCAAAATAATTTTTACTATTTTGTTCAACTAATACTAAACAACTAGATTGATGGTCTTTTCCAATAACTGTATCAATTTCAAATCAACCAACATTAGTCTCTTTATTTTCAATATCTCATATTGATCTAAATCTTTCATCTAATTTACCACGATTTTCAGTTTTTCCTTTTCTTTTGTATTTTTTACCATGATGGCGTAAATTCTGTTTATTTAAACCTAATAAATTTAACTTAATTCATTTATATAAAGTTTTTTTACATGCTGGAAATTTAACACCAAACTTTTTTTTAAATTTTCTAATAATTTGTGAGGGTGTATCATGATATTTATTAAATCTTACATTTAATCACTCTTTTTGTTCTTCGGTAAATTCAGGCGGTTTTTTAATGGATTTTTCTCGTTTTTTTAAATAATCATTATGTGCTTTACGAGCATCATAATCTTCTATATTTTTAAATCTATTAATTTCTCTTTTAATAGTATTAATATCTCTTCCTGATTGTCTTTATATTTCAGATAAATTAAGTGTGCCATTTTTCTTTTTGCAACTATCAGATAAAAATAAATCCTTAAAAAATCTTCGTTCATCAAATTGTAAATGTATATAATCTTGCATATATTTGTATCTCCATTTCTTTTAATAAATTTATTTATACACGAATTTTTTAAAAAAGTATTGACAAATATTTTTAAAGATATTATATTATTATATTGTAACAAGTATCAAATTTGTATCTCTTTATGCTTGTGTACTAAAAAAAGTAAAGTAATAGACTGCACCCATTTTAGTAAGTACTAATAAAAAGTATTTACTATTTTTTTATTATATCTTTTTCTTTACGATTTGAATATCATGTATTTCATTTTATAACATCTTGTATATATTCTTCATGTGAATTATATATTTTATTATGGATTGTAGCTTTCTTAAGTAATGAATGAAAACTTTCTATAACAATATTATCTGCACAGTGGTAATTTTTCCCCATTGAAATTATAATACCGTTAGATACACATTTATCGAGATAAATAGCGGATGTGTATTGATATCCGTGGTCTGAATGAATTATTATTCCATTCAGATCTTTTTTTATTAATTTTATTTTATTAATTGCATCATTTAAATTATCTATTACTAATTTATTGTCATTATATTTAGATCACTTTACATCAACTATTTCTTTAGTATATCCATCAATAATTGTTGATTGATAATATTTTTCTCTTTTTCAAATTAAATATGTTACATCAGTATATAGCACTGAAAACCTTGTTTTTATATCATTGAATTTACGATTAATTAAATCAGGATATTGCAATAAACTTTTTTCTTTATTCTGTTTATATTTCATTTTTCTTCTCATTTTTCTTACATATTCAGGTTGTATTTGATTATAACGCATAATCCTTAAAACTTTTTTTGAATTATATTTTATATCATAATCTTCTTTTAAATATTTAGTAATTCTTCGATATCCAAATTGTTTTAAATTTTCTTCATAGACTTTTACAATATCATTTATTGCTTCTTTATCTTTTTTGCTACTGTCATAATTTTTATATTTATCTCAATAACTACGTTTTAACCCCGTTACTTCTAATAATAATTTTATTGAATATTCATGACAATTTTGTTTAATAAAAGAGACGATTCTTAGTTTGCTTAATTGTAAAAGTCATGGAGTTTTTTTAATAATTCATACCTTGTTTTATAATATTCTAAATCTCTTTTACCAAAAGAGATTTTAGGTCCTTTATGATTGTTTAATTTTCCTTTTTTATGATTTGCTCATCAAGATTCTACTGTATTTGCATTTAGATTATATTGTTTTGCTACTACTCAACAACTTTTTTGTTTAATTTCCTCAATGATTTTTGTTCTAAATTCTGATGTATATTTGTTATATTTTTGACCTTTTCTTGCCATATAAAATGCACCTCCTTTAAAAGTTTAGCAAAGTCTTTTTTTACTTTACTTACTTTTTGGTGTGCACTCTAGTAATTTACTTTTTTTTATTTTGATGTAAAATATAATTAACAAAAAAAGAACCGTGTCAAGTTCTTCTATACATGACATGTTTTTCTCTACTTATATTTAACCATATAAAGAAGTAAAAATGAAAGAATTTAATCCAAATAAAGCAAGTTTGGCAACTTTTTATCGTAAAATAGAGCAATTTTGAGAAAATAAATCATCTAATAAACCATATACTTTGAATGATTTAACCAATGAATTCAACCTTTCTCGTAAGTGAAGATATGATACTTACGCGAGCGAGAAAATAGTTCCTTTACTTGAAAAACAAGTTGATAGAATTGAAAGTGAAATAATTAATTTTATGATGAAATCACCTGATGGTGCTAAATTATATTGACAACGGGCATTTAATTATAAATATTCATTGCAAGAAAAACAGTTAGAACAAGAATTAAACTTAAATAATCAACAGCCAATAATTGTTAATTTACAAACTGATCTTAGAGATATTAAAAAAGAAAGTGATAATAATGCTTAATCATTTTACTTATTTGTTAGAAACGCCTTATTGGTTATTACAAAATAGTAATGTTGGTAATAAATATCCATTTGCTAAAAAGATTGAGTTAGTTAATGAAATTAATCAAATTGGAACACGATATAGTGGTAAGACTATATCAAATATTAAAATGTTTGGTGAATTATTAAAAATTAGTTTATTAATTAAAGAACCAATTTGTATCATTGCTAGTATGTATTGAAGTAAAGATTTAAAAGATAGTGTCTTTCAAAATATATGAAATATGTTAGATGAAAATCATATTTCTTATACTATTAATTTATCAAATTTTACTTTTACTTTATCAAATGGTAGCAAAATATATTGTAAAGGTTTACATTCACCAAGTCGGAAAGAAAAATTAAAAGCATTTGCTGATTTGAATAAATATAAATTAGTTATTGATTGAAGAGAAGAATGCGACCAATTTCAACAAAAAGATTTAAGTGATTTAGAGTTTGCTATTCGTGGTTATCAAAATAAAATAACAATTAATACATGTAATCCTGAAAGTTTAAAAAGATATATTGTTGGTTATTGTAATGAATTAATGCCTTTTAATAAAGAAATAATGCGTAGTAAATATGAGCAAATTAAGTATATTGAAAAATGAAATATGAAAATTATTATTCATTATTCTAGTTGAAGATTAAATTATGAATTACCACAAGAAAAAATTAATGAACAATTAAGATTAGAACAATTAGATATTGAAAGAGCAAGAGTTTGGAGTTGAGGTTTACCAGGCAATACTAGTGGGTCAATCTTTGCAAGATATATTGATATTATGCAAGCAACAGATATTATTCAACCAACTAAATTATTAGGTGGTGTTGACTTAGCAAACTCTACTAGTCCAAAAGGGCATACAACAGCCGCTAGTTTTTGATTGTATAATTCATTTGATAAAAAAGCCTATAAAGTTGCTGAATATACACACTCAAATGCTACTCAACAATTTAAAGGACCATTAGAACAAATAAAAGATATTTTAGAGTTTTACAACAATCAATTAAATCAATATTTTAATTTAATACAGCAAGGTATATCAATCAATGTTGATGATAGTGCTTATGCAACATTAGAAAGTTTAAACCGAGAAAAATATAATTATTCTTTTGGTCAATATATGACATTTAAACCAGCACAAAAGCAGAAATTTAAAATAAGACATCTTATAGAAGCCTTTACAATGTTAATAAATACTAATCAATTAAAATGATTATGAGAAAAATGTCCTGTAAGTAAAACTCAATATGAATTAATTCAATGAGAAGATAAACCAGATGCCAGAGAAGAACGAATGCTAGACTTATATGATGATACCTTTGATAGTGATTTTTATGCCTTACACTTTGAATTAGTTAATATGGTTAAACATAATAGTTCAGCAGATTATAAATTATGACAACAAAGGGAGTGAATAACTTAATGAAAAAAGATATTTATGTAATACATGATGGGCGTGTAATAAATGCAAAAAGACCTTATATGTCTGTTTGTGGACAAGTTAAAAAAAGACTTTGTCAAGAATTAAAAAAAGATAATATCGCAATATGTAAATTAAATTTATATAACGAATATATTAAAAAATACCAAAAAGTTAAAGTATGTGTACAAGTTTTAGCAAATGAACCAAATTTATTAACAGTAAATATAATTAATTATGCACTTATCTTAAAATTAAAGGAGCAAAATAACAATGAATAATACTTTCCCTAGTTTACCAAACTTAAATGATATTAATAGTGTTTTAAAATTTTATAATTATGATTGAACAATTAATTTAGCAAATATTATCGCTCGTCATCAAATGCGATTAGTAAATGGTAAAGATATTTTATTTAAGTCTCATCGTAAAGACATTTTAGAAAAATTAAACTGATGATATGAAACTTATAAAATAAAAGAAAAATTAGATAAAAATGAATTAACAGCAAGTTTAATGGGTAAAACTATTTTTGGTTTATTAGAAACTAGTGATGGCAATATTGATTTATGAATTAACCCTTTTAACTTTACATCAAGAGTAAGTAAAATAAATGAAATTGAACAAGGTGCTGATATTTGATTAAATTATCATCAATCAGATAGTGGTTTTATTTTAAATTTAATTTGTACCAAAGATAAAATAGTTATTAAAGGTTGACCAAAAAATAATGAAGTAGTTGTTGGGCAAAGTAAAACACAAATTAAAGATGATGTTAAACCTGTTTTAGTACAAGAATTTAAAAATAAATTAGGCATAGTCCCTTTTTGAGAAATGATAAATGAACCTAATCCTTTATTTTTATCAACATCAACTACTTTAAATCCATGACCTACAATGGCAAATTGTTATAAATTACAATTTGATTTAGAAGATAGTTTTAATATTAAATCAAAAGAAAGATATGCAAATCGTACGCATTGATATGGGATACTAAGTGATGATTTAATGACCGCTTATAACAAATGTAATAAAAAAGTACTACAAGATGTATTTGATGATATTTTTGTTCAATCAAGTTCATCAACAGTAGATGGTCAATTATCCCAATCTTTACAAGTAGTGCAAGGGACACCAACATTATAAACATATACCGAAGACCAAAAAGCAATTATTGAACAAGTATATTTAGCATGTCATTTTTCTAGTCCATTTGGTGATAAATCAGATAATGACCAAAATAAAACACAATCATTATTAACTAAAACAAAAGATTTAGAAAAACAAGCATATTTACAATCATATCGTAAACAATATTATACTAAAATGTTTGATACTGTTTTAAAATATTATGGTTTATGAGATGGCACTAGTGAACGACCTTATGGATTTGATTTTGTTAGTGCTAGTTTAGTAGACCAAATGCGACAAAATGAATTAATTACAGCTAGATTAGATAATGGCACAATGGAACCAATAAGAGCTGTAACTGAATATGATAATATTGATTAATTAGAAGCAACCAAATACTATGAAAAAGTAGAGTCATGACAAGATAAAATGCAAACTAAAGAAATAGAACATAATAATAAATTACTAGAATATGATGAAACTGGTAATAATCAAAATGCTGTACAAGGTAGAACAGAAATAAATGAGAATTAAAAAATGAGTAGAATTAACCCAGGGGTTATAGAAGAATTAAGAAGACAAGCCCACGATACTTTAATAGATATTAGAGAAAACATACGAGATAATAGACATTGAATGGTATTTCCTTTTAATGTTTATAGTTCATATATACCCGATACTGAAACAGTATGAAAACCTAATAATGCAAAGCCTAGTGATTATGGTAGTTATTCACGCATATTTGATAATATGGAAAGTACTATTGCTCAATGACAAAATAGTTTAAAAATAGTACAAAAATATAAAGGTGAAGAAATTAATATCTTAACCGTTGATGATTTTAATAAACAACCTATTAATTCAACAATATGAGCAAATAATGAAACAACTTTTGCGATAAAATTAAAAGATGAAAATACAAATGTTTATTGAAAATTAATTGATGGTGAAAACATCTATTATGTTGATAAAATGTTAGAATACTTAAAGCAATATAAATTAAGTTATTTTATTAAAAATGATAATAAAGCTGATAACTTTTATACAAAAGAAGTTAAAGTTGGTAAATATTGAGATGCTTATATGATTGATGATAGAAGTTCAATTCAATTTGGAGAAGCCAAATTTGAACAAGTATTTACTCAGCAATCAACTGAAAGACAATATACTTTATTAATTTTAGATGAAGATGATGATAAATTAAATATTAATGATTATTATAATTTTTATACTGTATTTAATGATCGTGGTTTAAATATTGGTGGTGGTGATATTAATTCTGCCCCCCAAGATAGACAATGATTATATCCCTCTAATGTTATTAATTATTATTCACCTTATGATGGTAGTTTCTTATGACAAGAAATTACATTTTCAAGTATTAATGACAAAATTAGTCATAGTGGTTTATCAGTAAGACAATTTATTCAAACCAGTGCTCCAGGAGAGGGTTATTGTTTTCCTAAAATAACTTATGATGAAAAACTAAATAAAGGTATTGTTTAATTAGATGATATTTTACTAAAAGACCCGGGGGTTAGAGCGATGGCAGTTAAATTTTATGGTAATCCGATCTTTTTTGATATGCCAGTTATTGGTTCGTCCAATTATTAAAGGGCAATTTAATAAAAAAGTAATGAATTCAAGAGACTTATTAATGTATAACATGTATCCTTGTCCACCTGATAAAATCAATTACATATGCTTCACCCGATGTAAGTTGATATAACATTCAAGGAATACAACCAACAATGATAACTGGTTATGAAGATTGAAAAAAAGATATGGAAAGTAGATATGACTTTTGAAAACAGAAAAATAGTGAAGGTATTTGTTATAACCGACCCCATTACTACATCAGCAACCAATTCTACTGTTGGTAGAAATATTCATACAGAAAATAAAGATTCTAAATTTTATTGGTCTAAAAATTGAATGATTACTCCACCAGATAAAATAAAAGTAAATAATGAAGATGTTAATAATATAATTAGTACGCAAGCATCATAATATTTTAGAAGAAAAGATGAATTCGGTAATACAGTTGGATCTATTCAATTTGAATACAATAAAATGGGTGCATGTAATGTTTGAGATATTTTAAATATAAATAATTTCATTAATCGTCAAATTACCGTATTACCTTTAAACTATACACAAAAGTTAGTCTTTAATCCTTTTACGATACCGGGCGGAGTTGGTAAATTCTTAAACTTTATTTCTTTTGGGTATTCCGTGAGGTTGAGTAATTAATCAAGATGAAAAATCATGACCTAATTTCCAATGATTAAATGGTTTTATGAGTGCTAATATTTATAGTTTTTTATAATGATGCATTTTGGTCTGAAAACTCAAAAGGTAAAGGTTATTTACCATTTGAAATATTTAGAGAACAAGGAAATGATAAAGTTGGTGCTATTTTTGGAGCAAATGCTACTAGTTTAGGTTTTACAACTTTATTAACAGATAAATGCAAAGGTACTGTTTTAAATAAAGATGGTAAACCAACCGAAGAATTAGTTTATTCAACATATAATTTAAAACAATTAAATGAAAAAACAAATAGAGTTTATTTAATTAATGAACAAACCAAATCAGTAGATGCACAAACACCAGTTAGTGATAGTGAAAAAGATAATGATTTAGAATTCTTACAAACACCCGATGGGACAAATTGTAGTTATATAATTGATATGTTTTCAATCCAAGCATTATATAAAGGTAATTTTGAAATTATCTTTTATGCTGATAACCCATATACAAATAATGAAGAAGATTATTTACGATTATCAGTATGAAGTTTTCGTGGTAAAACAAAAAGTACACTAAATAATTATTTACGTGATATGACAACTAATTATAAAACTAGTTTCTTATTACCACACGACTATGAAATACCAACATTTAATTACCCTAAATATATTTTACCACCAGTACCATATAACTATAAACCTTATACAAAAGATATCTGAGATGCTAATACAATCAAACCATTAAAAACTAAAATTACAGCACCTACGCAATGTAAAAAATCAATATCTTCTAGTTATACAAAAATTGATTTATTTTCTGGTGAATTTAATGAAGGTTATTATGAAATTGCAATTGATTTAAAACAAATTGACCCAACAATTCAAAGTATCAGTAAATTTCAAGATGCTTATAAAACTATTGAAATAAGTAATTTGGGTAATTTACAAGTTGAATGTTCAGATCCTAAAATACAATGATTTATTCCTAATAGAAGAGTTGATTTAAATGGTGGAAATAATAATTGCAATAATAATTTATGTTCATTAATAGATGTTTCAGTTCTAAGCCAAACTGGTCAGTCACAAACTGATAATGTTAATTTTAACAATACAATAACTTTATATACAGATAATATAAATAATGATATTAAAACATTTGAAACTGCATACACTAGTGGCTTACCGAGTGGAAATTATAAAAATATTTATGTTGATAACAAAAAGAAAATAAATATTATCTTTTTATTTCAAATAACAAAAATACCTAGTACTGGTACTGATAAAGTTAAAATTACAGAAACATATTTACAGGCATATTATACAAATGATATTAAATTAAAAATTAGATTTTCAAAAACAGTACTTGCTAGTTTATCAGCAAGATTATTAACTGTTATTTGAAATAATTTAGGTAATGACAAAGAAATTACAATAGATGTTAATAATTGAGGCACATTAGGTATTAGAAATAAAAGTAATAATCCCATTAAAATTATAATTAAACCAAGATAAATAGAAAAAAGAGATTTAAAAAAATATAGAGTGCACCCCAAAAAGTAAGTAAAGTAAAAAAAGACTTTGCTAAACTTTTAAAGGAGGTGCATTTTTATATGGCAAGAAAAGGTCAAAAATATAACAAATATACATCAGAATTTAGAACAAAAATCATTGAGGAAATTAAACAAAAAAGTTGTTGAGTAGTAGCAAAACAATATAATCTAAATGCAAATACAGTAGAATCTTGATGAGCAAATCATAAAAAAGGAAAATTAAACAATCATAAAGGACCTAAAATCTCTTTTGGTAAAAGAGATTTAGAATATTATAAAACAAGGTATGAATTATTAAAAAAGCTCCATGACTTTTACAATTAAGCAAACTAAGAATCGTCTCTTTTATTAAACAAAATTGTCATGAATATTCAATAAAATTATTATTAGAAGTAACGGGGTTAAAACGTAGTTATTGAGATAAATATAAAAATTATGACAGTAGCAAAAAAGATAAAGAAGCAATAAATGATATTGTAAAAGTCTATGAAGAAAATTTAAAACAATTTGGATATCGAAGAATTACTAAATATTTAAAAGAAGATTATGATATAAAATATAATTCAAAAAAAGTTTTAAGGATTATGCGTTATAATCAAATACAACCTGAATGTGTAAGAAAAATGAGAAGAAAAATGAAATATAAACAGAATAAAGAAAAAAGTTTATTGCAATATCCTGATTTAATTAATCGTAAATTCAATGATATAAAAACAAGGTTTTCAGTGCTATATACTGATGTAACATATTTAATTTGAAAAAGAGAAAAATATTATCAATCAACAATTATTGATGGATATACTAAAGAAATAGTTGATGTAAAGTGATCTAAATATAATGACAATAAATTAGTAATAGATAATTTAAATGATGCAATTAATAAAATAAAATTAATAAAAAAAGATCTGAATGGAATAATAATTCATTCAGACCACGGATATCAATACACATCCGCTATTTATCTCGATAAATGTGTATCTAACGGTATTATAATTTCAATGGGGAAAAATTACCACTGTGCAGATAATATTGTTATAGAAAGTTTTCATTCATTACTTAAGAAAGCTACAATCCATAATAAAATATATAATTCACATGAAGAATATATACAAGATGTTATAAAATGAAATACACGATATTCAAATCGTAAAGAAAAAGATATAATAAAAAAATAGTAAATACTTTTTATTAGTACTTACTAAAATGGGTGCAGTCTAATTTAAAATCACTTTTTTTACTGAATTATTTCATAAATTAATTCTTGCTCACGTGGTTTTGTGGCGACAATTTTAAAAGTTTGTTTTGCTCATTCATAAACTGGGTCAGTAACATAACGGTTAGTATACAAAGTCATTACAACATCACCAGCGACAACTTGTTCACCTGTTTTTTTATTAAGATAAATCCCAGCATGATAATCAATTTTCTTCATCTTTTGTTGTTCGACCCGCTCCCAAGCGAACGGCTAATAAACCCAATTCATTTGTATCAATAATTTCCATATATCCATCTTGGTCTGCCTTAATTTCAATAATATTTTTTACTTTTAAAATATCCTTTAAGGGTAAATCATTATCAATAAAACTTAAATCACCACCTTGTGCCTTAATAAAAGCACGAAAATAATTTAGTGGTTTTTCAGTTTGCATTTTTTCTTGACAAGCAGTAACAGCTGATGCTAAATCCGGAAACAAACCGGCTTGGCATAAACTTAAGGCTGCTGATTCACACACAATATAGTTTAAATCATCAGGTCCTCCCCCTTTTAATGTTTGCAAAACTTCATAGATTTCAATTACATTACCAATCGCACTTCCTAATGGTTGTGACATATTAGTGATCTCTGCTGCAATTTTCTTATTAAATTTAATTCCTAATTCAACCATAATTTGAGCTAATTTTCGTGCTTCTGAAATTGTTTTCATAAAAGCTCCACTTCCGCACTTAACATCTAAGACAATGCAATCACTTCCTGTTGCAATTTTTTTACACATAATACTTGCCGCAACTAATGGCAAAGAATCAACTGTTGCTGTAACATCGCGTAAAGCATAAATTTTCTTATCAGCTGGAACAATATTAGTAGATTGTGACATAATTGATAAATTTGTTTGATTAATAATTTTAACAAATTCAGAAAAAGAAATTTCAACCCTAAAACCTGGTATACTCTCTAATTTATCAATTGTCCCACCAGTTTGTCCCAAACCACGACCAGACATTTTGGCAACTTTCAAACCAAAAGCAGCAACTAATGGTGCATAAATTAAACTAACTTTATCGCCAACCCCACCAGAAGAATGTTTATCAACCTTAAACCCCGAAATTGATGATAGATCATAAATTTCACCCGAATTAATCATCGCTTCTGTTAAAAATGAAATTCAGAAATAGACATCGTTTGAAAATAAATTGTCATTAAAAAAGCTGACATTTGATAATCGGGAATTAATCCTGTCGTATAACCTTCGACAATAAAATTAATTTCTTCACGAGTTAATTCCTGACCATGTTTCTTTTTATCAATTAAAGCTAAAATATTATTCATAATTACTTGTTCCTTTTACTTTACGTGTTTTTTTTTCTTTAATGAAGCTTTATATTCTAAATAAGCTTTTTTGTTATCAACATCACGGTATTGTTCAATCCCTTTTTGAATAATTTGTTTTACATTATTCGCAATTAACTCTGTTGGCTTTGTCATAAAAGTATCTGGGTTTGATTGGCTTATGGAAAACAATATGAACATATTTTTTCCCCTTCTTTTTATATTCCTTGTTAAAAATTAAATGAGAATTAATTATTGAAACCGGAATAATTGGTGCATGTGCTTTCTGAGCAATCTTAAAACTACCCGCATGAAATTCTCCCATTTCTTGATTACGACTACGAGTTCCTTCTGGAAAAACAACCATTGTTCTTGGTACACGAATTAAATAATTAGCTTCTTTCATTAACTCTAAAGCTTGCCGTGGATTATCGCGGTCTAAAAATAAAACATCAATTAATGTTAAAAAGTTTTTAAATGTCTTATCATTTGCTAATTCTTTTTGGCAATAAAAGCACATGGTGCTGTTTTATTAAAATCATTTAAAACAAATAATAAGGCTGGGATCAACATTTGATTGATGATTAGCCACCATTAAACAACCTTTATCAATTCAATTGTCACGATCATGAACAATTATTTTAACATCGTATACTCATAACATATAACGTGCTCGTTTTTGCAACCAATGGTAACGATATTCTTCAGAAATAATATTTGGATCTCGTTTAATTTTTTTACTAATGCTTTTTGCTTTCGTAATTGTTCGTAAAAATCGTGGTCATGTAAGAATAATTTTTCAAATATTTAACATATTAATTTTGTTCCTTTCTCTTATAATATTTTATTACAAATTGCTCTAATTCAGTGGTTTTAATTAAGATAAATTGTGTTAAATCAAATGCCGGAAAATAAGTATCCCCCCATATTTTCCTTTGATATAACTAATAATTAATTCATCAGCATACGGTAATGTTGCTTCATAAATTTTTTTTTCCTCCACAAATATAAATATCATCTGTTTAATTCTGTTGATAAGTGTTAATAATATCATTCAAGTTTTTTACTACTTTAACATCAGGATTATTAATAATATAATCTTTTTTCGTTGTTAAAACTAATATTTTTCGATTTGGGAGTGGCCCACCAATTCCTTCGTAAGTTAAACGACCAAATAATATTGTTTGTCCAACTGTTGTTCTTTTAAAATGTTGTAACTCCTCTTTTAAATGTCACGGTAAATGATTATTTTTCCCAATTAAATTATTCTCATCCATTGATCATAATAACTTAATCATTAGACAGCAGCAACTTCTTTAATTAATGAGGCTTGGTCATAATTTTCAAGGGTAATATCCTCATAAACAAAATCAAATAAAGAATTAATTGTTGGATTTAATTTTAATGTTGGTAATTTGCGCGGTGTTCTTGTTAACTGTTCATTAACTTGTGTAAAATGGTTTTTATAAATATAGCAATCTCCTAATGTGTAAACAAAATCACCAACTTATAATCCTGAAACTTGCGCAATTAAATGAGTTAACAACGAATAACTTGCAATATTAAAAGGAACACCTAAAAAAACATCAGCACTACGTTGATACAATTGACAACTTAATTTATTATCTTTTGAAACATAAAATTGCATTAAAGTATGACATGGTGGCAACGCCATTTTTTTAATTTCAGCTGGATTCCAAGCACTAACAATATGGCGACGTGAATATGGATTAGTTTTTAAATTATCTAACAAAATCGCTAACTGATCAACACCATTAAAATTTTGTCATTGTTTCCCATATACAGGTCCTAAATTACCAAAAGCAGCGGCAAAAGTAGCATCAGTTTTAATTTTTTCCACAAATTCATTTAATGATTCATTTTGATATTGTGACGATGCTTTATATTTCTCGTACGGCCATTCATTTCAAATTCGAACATTATTATCCACTAAATATTTAATATTAGTATCACCTTTAATGAATCATAATAATTCATAAACAAATGATTTAAAATGAATCTTTTTCGTTGTTAATAACGGAAAACCTTCTTGTAAATTAAAACGCATTTGATAACCAAAATAAGAAATTGTACTAATATTTGTTCGATCATCTTTTTCTTGACCGTGTTCTAAAATAAAGCGCGACATCTTAAGATATTGTTCCATTAATTTTCACCATGTTTTCTATTTTTCAATACTTAAATCTTACCTTATTTCAAAATAAAATCATCGAAAAAAATAAAAAAAATATTAAAAATATTATTTTTTTGTGTTATCATATGAATAATCATTTAAGAAGTAAATAGCAATGAATAAATTTTTAAAACATATTATTAAAAAAATTAAGTTTTCATTAAGTTTATTTATTCCTGGAACCTTTAATCCTTTACGTAGTAAATATGAAAATGAGACAGAATTTGATTATGCCTATATTTTAACTAATTCAATTCACCAAGAAAATGTTATTAGTGAAACATAAGTTGCTTTAATCAACGAAGAAAATAATTGCCAATATAATAAACAAATTATTCGAAAAATTAATTGTTTTTCAAAACCAAATCAAAATGTTGTCTTAGTGTTATTAGGTTTTGTTGTTTGATTTTTTAAAGTTAAAAAGAATACTTGACCACCACAAGTATTATAAAATAATACAAGCAAAATAAATTAACGACCTAAAATATATAACAAAATAATTTTTTCAAATATAACCTTTCAAATTTAAATAATGCATAAAAAGTCTAGATTTAACACTTATCTAGACTTTTTTTATTAATATAAATAATATTGGTGCTTATCCATCACAGTACACCTACGAAATTTGAAACAGCAAATAAAATAAAAAGAGCATATGCTCTTTTTATTAATAAAATTCAACTTTCCCAATTTTTAGTTTTGTTCAGACATGACATATAGCCATTCAAGAATAAGTATATGAAATTATTGTTGCTTTTAAATATTCTCCCCCAAAGAATAAAACATGAATATATGGGTGTGCAGATTGTTCTACATAATTTATGAAAGGGATAGGAACATAATTAATAAAATCATGTTTTATAATAGATGTATAATTTTCCTTTTTATATATTTTCGTATCATCTATGGCTTTTGTATTAAAATTAATATTTATGTTTTCTTTGCTTATTGTTGTCCCCTGTCCACCTGCATATGCAAAGACATCATTAAATTTAATATGTTCATATTTTTCTTTAAATTCTTGCAAACTACTAGTATAGTATGATCATTTAATTAAATTTATTGTTTTTTCTCATACTTTTTTATCATCTGTTATTGGTCCAGTAATATTTCAATTTATCTTTAAATTATTATTATTTGATAATGTTGGTTTCCCAATTTGTTTTTCTTGGTTCTATGCTGTATTTCTATGAAGAAAACTTTTATTAGGTTCTAATTTAGATTTTAATGTTTGATAAACATGATTTAATGTAAAAAAAACTTCTATAATATCATTAAAGTTTTGATAATAAGTATGATCTTCTTCATTTTCAAAAGGTGGTCTTCACAAATCATCATTTGTTATTGTTGGAACATTAATCTGCTGAATATTACCATATATAATTGCACTATTATTTGTAATATTTTCAATTCTATTTATATCACCCCTTCGAAGGGTGGGATTTAATTCTAGCGGGTGTCTTAAAATGGTTTCTTCATCGTTATCAGATATTTCACCCAAGTCTGTTACTTCTACAATTGAATCTAAGATATGACTATTTGTTTGAAAAGAAACTAAAAAATCTATACTATTCCGATTTGTTGTTCTCAATAATGCAGAACTTTCAAAAATACATCAGTTACCTCTATTCACAAATTTTGATGAGCTATATTTGGATTAAGTCTTTGTAAATTTTGCAGAATAGTATATTCGTAATTATTATTAATTTCTCCCAAATTTCGATTTGGAACAACAGAAGAAAATGCAAATCTGTTTGAAGTAAAATAAATTACAAATTGATTTACATTGTTAATATTTTCATCTAATCTAATACTTGGATTTATATAAATTATTTCATGATCTCTAAAAATTCTTTCAAACACAATATTTTGAGTAAATTCTGGTCTTGAAAAAATTGAATGATTAATTGCAATTAATCCTTGAATAATATTTATTTCATTATTAAGTTCAATATTTCCAATAAAAATTTCTCGGGGAATTTTTTTATTATTTAATTCATTAGCATTTTTCCTAATCCTATTTAAATTTCCTGTATTCACATTTCTTTCATAATTGCTTGTGGCAATAACATTTGGCATTGCTGTTCCGCTGATGGTTAATACACTTAATAGATTTAATACTTTTCTCATTTCATTTATTTCCTTCTTACATTGTATTATTTTAAAATAATAACATAATCAAACTGAAAATTATTTTTTAAATCATAAATTGTAAATGCAAATACAATAAATTTTTCAATTAAATGGAATTATGTAAATGAAATGCAACAAATTTTAGTTAATAAAATAATACAATAAAAATCATAAAAAATCAATTATAAATTTTTAAAAATCAAAATATTTATAGTTTTTATTTTATTTTAAGGAAAATTAAGCACACTAAAAAATAATTTATTAAATTACTTCAAATAAACTTATCTAAAATTCTCTAAAAATACTTCTTTGGAAGTTCTTCAATTAAGAACAGGCCTTAATTTTTCATTTATAACATTAACTACTCAATCTATTTTTTGTTGACTAACATTATTAAAATCAGTTCCCTTAGGATATCATTCTCTAAGTTCATAATTCATATATTCAATTAATGGTTTTTGTTGTGGTTTACAAGGGTCGCAAAAATAAACTTGTGTTTCAGCAAATATTTCTAATTCTCTTCATTTACTAAATTCTTTTCCTCTATCAGTTATTATTCCTTTAATTTTCCCAAATAAATTATTATTTATAACAATATCTTTAAACTTTTCCACAACTTCATTAGCAGTATGATTTTTTAATTTCATAACAAAATAACTTTTACTATTTTGTTCAACTAAAACCAAATTACTAGATTGATGGTCTTTTCCAACTACGGTATCCATTTCAAATCAAACAACATCAGTCTCTTTATTCTCAATATCTCATATTGATTTAAAATTAATTAATTTACCACGATTATCGGGTTTTCCTTTAGTTTTATATTTTTTACCACGATGAGGTAAATTTTCTTTTTTTAATCCAAATTCACCTAAGCGAATTCATTTATACAATGTTTTAACACAAGCAGGAAATTTAACACCAAACTCCAAGAAATAACGATAAATCAATTGTTCGGGTGTATCGTGGTATTTATTAAATCTTATTTTAATAAAATTTAATTGTTCTTTTGTAAACTTATATCTTTTATTATTCTTTTTTCTTTTTTCATAATACATTTTATCTGACTTATAAGCACTCTTATAAGCACTATATTCATTAATAGTTTTAAAACGCTTAATTTCTCGCAAAATAGTACTACGATGTCTGTTTAAACATTTAGCAATCTGTGCAATATTTATTTCACCATTCTTTTTTAAGAATAATTTTGATAATATTAATTTTTCCAATTTAACCTTATCAATAAAACTTAAATGACTATACATAACATTTATATACCTTTCATTAATTTATAAATTTAATATTAAAATTATTTAATACATTATTGATATATGATAAAACCAATTATAGCATTCAAGTAATTTTAATAAAGGAGGAGTAAAATATGAAAAAAATACTTAGTATTTTAGGAGCAATCGGATTAACAGCAACAAGTACAACAAGTTTAATTGCTTGTGAAAAACCAAATAACAATGAAAACGGGGGGGTAATAAACCAGAACCAGAAAAACCAGAACAACAACCACCAGAAAATAGTAATTGAAAGTTAATTACTAATTATAGTTCGTTTGAACAAAATATTGATAGTCATTGATATTTTGTTATATGAAAAAATCAAAATAAAGAATGAAAAATTGTAAAGTTTAAACACAATATAAGCGGTGTAAGAGAAATTGGCGAAGTAATTTATATACATAGCATAAAATTTTATGCTGCTAACGGTGATTTAAATGGTCTTTATCGTTGAGATGGATTAAATGAACCTGAAATACCAGAAATTAATAATAATGATAAAGTTACAGATTAAAAAGAATAAAAGGACTAACTAGAGTGCACCCCAAAAAGTAAGTAAAGTAAAAAAAGACTTTGCTAAACTTTTAAAGGAGGTGCATTTTATATGGCAAGAAAAGGTCAAAAATATAACAAATATACATCAGAATTTAGAACAAAAATCATTGAGGAAATTAAACAAAAAAGTTGTTGAGTAGTAGCAAAACAATATAATCTAAATGCAAATACAGTAGAATCTTGATGAGCAAATCATAAAAAAGGAAAATTAAACAATCATAAAGGACCTAAAATCTCTTTTGGTAAAAGAGATTTAGAATATTATAAAACAAGGTATGAATTATTAAAAAAGCTCCATGACTTTTACAATTAAGCAAACTAAGAATCGTCTCTTTTATTAAACAAAATTGTCATGAATATTCAATAAAATTATTATTAGAAGTAACGGGGTTAAAACGTAGTTATTGAGATAAATATAAAAATTATGACAGTAGCAAAAAAGATAAAGAAGCAATAAATGATATTGTAAAAGTCTATGAAGAAAATTTAAAACAATTTGGATATCGAAGAATTACTAAATATTTAAAAGAAGATTATGATATAAAATATAATTCAAAAAAAGTTTTAAGGATTATGCGTTATAATCAAATACAACCTGAATATGTAAGAAAAATGAGAAGAAAAATGAAATATAAACAGAATAAAGAAAAAAGTTTATTGCAATATCCTGATTTAATTAATCGTAAATTCAATGATATAAAAACAAGGTTTTCAGTGCTATATACTGATGTAACATATTTAATTTGAAAAAGAGAAAAATATTATCAATCAACAATTATTGATGGATATACTAAAGAAATAGTTGATGTAAAGTGATCTAAATATAATGACAATAAATTAGTAATAGATAATTTAAATGATGCAATTAATAAAATAAAATTAATAAAAAAAGATCTGAATGGAATAATAATTCATTCAGACCACGGATATCAATACACATCCGCTATTTATCTCGATAAATGTGTATCTAACGGTATTATAATTTCAATGGGGAAAAATTACCACTGTGCAGATAATATTGTTATAGAAAGTTTTCATTCATTACTTAAGAAAGCTACAATCCATAATAAAATATATAATTCACATGAAGAATATATACAAGATGTTATAAAATGAAATACATGATATTCAAATCGTAAAGAAAAAGATATAATAAAAAAATAGTAAATACTTTTTATTAGTACTTACTAAAATGGGTGCAGTCTAAACAAGTCCTTTTTATATTAATCGCACAAATTTCATAAATATAATTAATAGGAATATATTTGTTATTGTGTTGTATAATGCTGGACTAAATTTTCATACCTCAAATGTTTGACTAAAAAAACTATATATTGTTTGAAATATTTTACCAACACCACTTGCTAATTCATTAACTTGTTTTACACCTGGAATATTATTTACAACTCAAATTGCAGCATTTTTTATATGACACGCTAAATTATATCAACTACAACTTTCATATTGGGCTTGTCATCATTGTCCATCAGGAAACAATCCACCATTGTTTATTTCTTGTCAGTTATAAATTCCAAAATTAAAATCATAATAACGATACATGTCATTTTCTTTTTGTGCTTGTAGTTCAAAAACATTATAACCGATTTTTTGTTCTTCAATTTTTTTATATTTTAAACCATATTTATCTTTTAAAGCATCTTCAAAAACACAACCCTCATTCTGATTAATATTATAATTATTTGCAACTGAAAAATCATAATTAAATACATTACCATAGTTAGTGTTATAAAACCGATTTTTAAATGCTGAATACAATTTAATATCTAATTGATTATATTTATCTGAAAAATAAAAATATCGTGGGTAAATTTTAAAACCATTATTTGCTAATAAACCATATTTTTTATTATATCCTTGCACATAAGTATTATTTTCTAAATCAAAAATGGTTCGTAAATAATCCTTATAAAAATTTTGTGAAACAGTAAACATACTATTTAATAATTTTTCAAATTGATTTTTATTAGTTTTATTTTCATCAATTAAAACATCTCTAAAATTAACTAACTTTAAACCAAAAAAGTTAATTAAAACAGTGTCATACTGTAAACTATCAATATATCCACTTTCAATAAAATTACTACGATTTTGAAATACAGGTACCAAAGCGTGTGCAAAAAATGCTTTTAAAAATTTATTAATCGCAATTTGAACTTTCATCTGTTCAAAAACTTCTTTACCAGTATTGGGAGAATTGCCCTGATAATAATTATAAGTTTCAGCACTAAAATAAAATGTGTTTTCTTTATCTTTCATAAAAGAAAATAAAAACCCTAAATAATCAGTATACCGATAACTATTATAATCATATCCATTTCAATATTGTTTAAGATGTGTTAACTCTAAACTACCTGCAACAATATTTTTATTCTCATCAATCGTTAAAATCATCCGATAAATTGATTTTTTAGTTAAAATCGTACCAGTATCAGACTTATCTAAATTATTAATAATTTCAAAATCAAAAATTATTCTTTGACTGCCTAAATTTAGATCATCATAGTTTGGATTACCACCTTGCTGAATTCTAATATTTTCTTGAATAATAATATCTAAATACTTATTTAAAAAATCTTTTACTTTATTTTGATTATTAATATTTCAATCCAATATTTTACCCGTATTATTATTAATTTCTGGTATTTCAGGTTCATTTAATCCATCTCAACGATAAATACCATTTAAATCACTGTTAGCAGCATAAAATTTTATGCTATGTATATAAATTACTTCGCCAATTTTTCTTACACCGCTTATATTGTGTTTAAACTTTACAATTTTTCATTCTTTATTTTGATTTTTTCATATAACAAAATATCAATGACTATCAATATTTTGTTCAAACGAACTATAATCAGTAATTAACTTTCAATTATCTTCAATTAAATTAACTGTTTGTAAATTATTTATATTTGCTTTTAATTTATTTAATATTGCTGCTAAATTGTATTTATTTGCAAAAGAATAAGAAAAATTTGTTAATTCTTTTAAAAATTGTTTTTTATCAACTTCATAGAACTTATCAATATTATATTGTTTAGCATAAGTATCTCAATTTTTATACAAATCCATAAACTCATAACTAGGCTTATCAAATGAAATTCCCGTTGAATAACTATCCTTTAAAAAATCTAAATATCATTTATCATTATAAGTTAATGATTGTGATGTTTTTAAAGTTGGATTAATAAAGTAATTTGTTTCAGACCAATTTTCAAAGAAACTACTGCGTAAAAACATTGTATTAATAAAATCCGTTTCATTTATTCCTGTTGCTTGCTGTTCAATGTTATAATTTTGTTGATTTAAAGGTTTAAAAGCGGTTAAAGTGATAAAAGGAATCACTAAACTTAAAATACCTAAAATAGATATGGCAAATAAAGATAATAACTTACGCATTATTCTTTACCACCTTATCTTTTTTATTTTCTTTTATTAATTTGATAATTTGATTAAATAAATAACCATAAAAATAATGAATTACTAAAATATATCATAATATATCAAATCATAAACCATAAATTATATAATCATTTATACCAGCATATTTTTCTTTTAATTCATCAATAGTTGAAACTGTATCCAATACACATATAAGGGTTAACGAAAAACTTATAACAAGATACAAAATTAAATCAACCCAAGAAATAAATAAACCATTTTCTTTTTGTTTCTTTTCATTTTTATTATCCATAAATTCAACTCCTAACTATACAATGTTTTTGAAACAATAAACCCAACAATATATAAACTTGATATTGTTAACATTAACAGATGACTAAACAAAATTGCCATTTTGCCAAATAAAGAAAGTAAAAAAGTGTCTGAATTATACAAATCCATAATAATATTTTTTGCTGATGTTAATTTATTAATAATTACAGTAATAAAACCAGTACCAAAAATAGCGATTGCTGCAACTAATAAAACTAATCTAATCATTATTTATGCACTCTCCTATATCCTTATTCTCTTGTTTTTGCTTGTTTTGCTAAACTTGATAATTGTTGTTTATTACGATTAATTTTAAATTGTTTACGCTCTTTAAAATGTTTTTGCATACCTTGTTTAGTATCAAAAACGCCACGGGCTGTTGTTGAATATAATTTTGATGTACTATTTTGAACAGTTGAACCTAATTCATTATATTGTGTTGATGTACCATGTATTGCATAAATAGATAACTTAATAACCATAAAAAAGATGATAAAATAAGCAATCTTTGTATTTGTCATTGGCAATTTAGTATTTCAAATCACATCAAAAATAAAACTAAAAATCTTGTCTCAATTACCATTATTTTCAGCTAATAAATTAATCATTCTTATCACTTCCTTTTTCTTTTTTAGGTTTTAAATTTTTCTTCAAAATATCAATATCTAATAAATCTAAACGTTCTTTTATTGTTAAATCTTTAAGTTGTGTTCAAAAATATTCTTTAGTAATAGGAACATCATCATTTTTTATATCACGAACAAATGATAATCATTTACTTTCATACTTTTGGGAAATTTATAATTGAATAATTATCTTAAAAAACCGAATTCCTAATCCAACATCAGTCCTATGTTTTGCACGTTTACCCTCAGCAGTTCTTTTAACAGACTCGGTTTTTCAAATTTCATAATCAGTAATATCTTGGAAAATGCCAATTATCATAATAAAGAAACGATTAAAAAAAATTAAATCCTTTTTTAGCAATAGGTTTTTTCAGTGAAATTGGAATAATAATACCACTTGCTAATTGTCGGATATTATTTCAAATCATACCCTCACGTTGAGCTGTAAATAAAGCACGATGTCCAAAATGTCTGGCCAAGACTATTCAAGTAATTTTTCCCCCATGAGTTATTTTTTCATCGTGAGGACTAGTTCCGTCAATATATAAAAAACTTTCATCAAACAAAATTAAACTGTCATCAGGGTGAACTGGTTTTGTTCAATCAGTAAAATCTAAATTTTTAAATGTTAAAACTTTAACTTTATCATCTTCTAATGGATAGTTACTATAAATCTTATCTGTTAATAACTTCATTGTTTCTGACAAATAAGTTAAAAGTAATGTTTTACCAGTTCCTAACTTACAAATAATAACTGATAAAGGATTATCTCAAACAAAATTTACTAACCGAAAAGCATTTAATTGATAAAAAATGTTTTTTCATAATCACCATGCGAAATAAACACATTGTAAAACAAATAATAATCAAAAAACTAAACCTGTATAATTTAAAGAAATAATTCAAAATAATAAATCAATTAAACTAAACAAAATCATTGAACCACTAATATAACAATAATTTTTTAAAAAAAATACAATTTTTTTCATTATTTAAAACAACTAACTATTTTAAAAACCATTCACAATAAAAACCATGTTAAAAATAAAATCACAATTCAAACACCAATCATAAGAGTTAAATATTCATTTTGAGTCAAATTCCAAGTTGTAATACTTTCAACGTTAGATTTGTCAATAAACAAAAATACATGAATAAAAAACTCTTTTAATTTTTCTCAATCTTTTGTCATAATTTAAAAGCTTCATATTTTTTGAATGATTTTAAAAAACATACCAAAAAATAAAACAATAAATAATACAAATGATATGACATATAAAAATTCAGGAACATTTGAACCAATAATATAACTAACAAATTGAACTCAATAGTCATATAAACTCATTTAATTTAAACTTTCTAAATCATTGATTAATTGTTGCACTTTTTCATCACTTCAATTTGTTAAATTATTATTGTTATTTGTTTTTACTTTTTGAGGTTCACCAGGAAATATTGCTTTTTTCATTTGTGTAAAATAATTTTGTTTATATTGATTATACAAATTAATTATTTCTGTTCCAGTTAAATACTTTCAAATATGTCATTTTAAATTTTCATCATATTTTACAATAAGATAAGAATTATCATAAATCAAACCAATAGCTACTTGTTCTGAGTGTTTTTCACTAGGATAAATAAATTTATTACTCAATCAAAAACCAATGTGACGATTATGATTAGGTAAATTTATAAAACTTGCTTTATCTGTTTCAAAAACCATCAACTCTTTACGAATAAAATAATTTTCTACATTCTGATTTTTCTTAACAAAATTACTCAATTTTATCAACTCCTCCTCTTAGAATTTTACCTTCTCCTAATTCTCCAATTATATTTTCTAACGGTAACAATTGTTTCTTTAACACCATAACTTTATATTCCTTAATTTATGATATATGCTCTTCAATTACAAAAAATAAAATAATAAATATAAAAATTAAAAATAAAGAAAGAATTAAAATACCAACCATTATTTCTCTATTTGAAAACAAAATAAAACCTACAATAATTGCAATAAGATTAATTAAAAATAAAAAATAACAAAAACCAAAATCAAAACCAAAATTTTTAATAATAAAATCTCTCTTTAATTTTTTATATTCCTTAGTTGTTTTAAATTTTATATCCATAATATAATCTCCTAACTAAATATCTGTTTAATAAACAATGTTATATTTAATGTTTATATATTGCTTATTTATTGATAAAAACACTGATTATTAACAATGGTATACATAATGATAATATATTGTTTATCTAATGTTTAATAAACAATGTTATTAACATTGTTAAATATAAAAATGATAAAAATTGGCACACTGAAAAATACTATTAAGTTTTAAAGTAATAGTTATATAAAATAATAAATTAATAAAATATAAATAAACTAGTGTGCCTTAACTAATACAAATAATTAGTTATAATAAATATTAAAATCCTTTAACCATAACACGGAAAAAGTTTAAAATCTTAATGATAACAAAAATACCAAATGGAATTAAAATAATTCACGCATCACCTAAAAAAGTCATTAATTGTGGTAATACAGCATAAATTGCTTCTTTAACTTTCATCATTGCTTGTCCCAATCCACTTCAAATAGAACCCATTCCATCTGAAATAGTAGGAGTATTACTATCTGCTAAAAAATTAATTGCTGTTGTTAAATACATCCCTAGCATTATTTTTTATCCTCCTTACTTTCAATTTCTTTTTTATCTTTTTTCTTTCCTCGAATTTGACGAATTTTTTGATAAATCAATAAACCAATTCAAGCAAAAATACCCAATATAATAACAACACTAAATATTGTCGTTAATCAACCCGGCATAACTTAATTCCTCCTAAAAATTTAATTTCGCGGCACGCTCAGCGTGTTCGCTACGCTCAAAATAAACAATATTGAATAAATTACCGCTAATAAATTACGCGGATAATTTATTCATCTTCTTTTACATTATTAATTACAATATTATTTACCATATTAATAACATTATTTTTTACATACTTAATTACTAAGGACAGTAAAATAAAATAATGCTTCTTTTCAATAAAAAATCAACCCCTTTCTGAGTTGATTTGTTGCACTTCACTTACACGATGCCAATTTATAAAAGGTTCTTTGCTTTTTTTAAATATGTTTTTAAAATTGGAATACAATTAAAGTCAATCATTAAATTATATGGTTTTAAATAGTCTTTACTATGTGTAATATGTTCCAATTTATTTGTCACATATTTATTTTCATCATTTTTACAATTTACATAATAAAAAACATAAAAACAAGGAATAATTCCTTGTTTTTATGTTTTTTTAAAATCAGGGGTCAAAAAGTACAACATAACAATCGCTACTACTGCAACAATTAAAATAGTCAAGATAACAATTAACACTATTGCTCATATTGGTAATCTTCGTTTTTGTGAATCTTCTTCATATCCCTCAAGATTTGAATTATTCATTGTTTGATTAAGATTATTACCTTGTGCAAACGGCATTTTAACTGGATCATTTTTCCCCAAGACCGCATTATTTGGATTAAATTCTGGGGTTGGATTAAAATCAGATGGCGAATTAAAACTAGGCGCAGCATTAAAGTCTGGCGTTGGTCCAAAACTTTGGCCTTGATCATTAAAATCATTTGTTGGCCCAAAATTTGGATTTAATTGTCCGAAATTATTTTCAGTATTAAAACCTGGAGCTGAACCAAAATTATTATTTTGATTAAAATCAGGATTTGTGAATGGCGCTGAACCAAAGTCATTATTGTTATTTTTTGAAAATGGTGCAATATCATCATCAAAATCGTCATTGAAACCACCAAAATCACCGCTGTTTTTATGATGTTGCTTCATTAAATCTGTATTCATAATTGCGAAATGAGAACCATCATCGTACCCTTGATTTCCTACTCCTGAATGATTAGCTTCCTGAGGCGTTTGTTGTGGCATTGGTGGATATTGCTGTGTTAAATCTGGTCCTGACAATGGCGGATATCCCATTATCATTCCTGGAAATTGCGGTACTTGTGGATATCACATCATCCCTGGAAATTGTAGTATTTGTGAATGCCCCATCACCCCCGGATATTGTGGCATCATTCCATACTGATTCATTCCCAAATTAGGATTATTATTCACAACTGGCATTACATATGGTTGATATATGATTGGTTGATAAATTGGTTTGTTATATTGTTCTTGCAATGTTGTTCCATTAATTCCTAATGATTGTGAAATATATGATGGATTAAAAGCTGGATTAGGCCCCGATTTAAAACCATCTTTGTCTAATGGAACCTTAATTGGCTTTGACAATGGTGTTAACGGAGGTATTTGATTAAATAAACTATCACTAGGTGTACTATTGTTAGGTCCAAAAGAAATCGAATGATTGTCTGTTCCTTCAGTAGTTTTTATTCCACTATTATTCATGTGATACCCCCCACTTTAATATACCCACTTTGTTTGATAAGTATATTATACTATAAATTTGCAAAAAAATAAATAAAATTATTGTCAAAAATAAAAGAAAAGTATATAATTATTATATTTTATTTTTATCTTGACGGGTTTTATTTCGTAAATATTCTTGATCCCTTTTATTTACTTCATTAAAAATACTATGACGGTTTTTATGCCAGAATACATATAAAATAATACCCACAATACACCCCGAAATTAAGTCATTAAAACCCAACATAAGGAAATAATAAATATTATTTTTTGTTGTTCCATCAGTTAAACCACGAACAATAAAGGCTCCCACTAACATAAAAATTGGCAATACAATAAGCGTTCGGAACGCAGAACATAATGCTGCCTTTCAGGCATTATTAATCCCCTGAAATAACGAAACACCCGTAAAAGAAATAGCAGCACACGGGTAACTCATTAGCATTAACACTGATGTTCACCGATATTGCTCAACTAGCGATGATGGAAAAGCAAAAGTCATTAATAATTGTGGTCCAATACCAATAAATAATAAAAGCACAAAAAACAATCAACTTCCAATGATAATTAATCCATATCAACAGGTTTGGTACATCCGCAAGTATTTCTTTGCCCCATAATTATATCCAATAATTGTTTTAATTCCTTGCGCAATCCCTAACGCAATTGCTGTAAAAAAAGCAACTCATGGCGTCATTGCACTATTAAATAACTGGAAGGCTGATAAACCACTTCTTTGTTTTTCATCAAATTGTCCCGGCAAATATGACATAATTGTTGATGATAAAATAGAAACCAAAACAATACCTAAATTATTAATAAATGATGAAAATCCTAATCGAAAAATTTCTTTTACAGTTGATTTTCGAAAATAAAACAAGTCTTTTCAATGAAATCGCAAATATGAATCGTTGTTTCAATAAATACAAATTAGTGAAACAACAATAATAAAAATTCATGAAATAATAGTACCAAAGACTGTTCCTTCTAACAACAAATTAGCATACTTAACTAATATGATTGAAGAACAAACATTAACTAAAATCGATCCAATCGTAATATAAACTGCAATCCGTCCATTCCCATCAGTACGTAATAAAGTTAATAGTAAATAACTAACAAACATTAAAGGGGTTACTAGTAACATTGGAAAGACATAACGTCAAGTCAAATCTTGTGTAATTCATGACCCTTTTTTACTTAATTGAATAAAAATCATAATATTATCTCATTTAGGAAAGACTAAACAGAAGACAAAAAATGCCGCAACAATTGAAAATAAAATTGTAATTGTTAAGGCATTTCCCGCTAAAGATTGCGTTTGTTGTTTATTATTTTGTCCATACTTAATTGCAAAAGTAATTGATGTTCCAATTGCAATTAAAACAGCAAAAGATATAAGGAGGTTATAAATTTGACCTGAAAAATGGGTTGCTAAATTAACAAAGATCTTTGCCCCTTCATAAGTTAAAACGCCATTATTGTTGTTAATATTTTCTTTATATCAATCTAAATATGGTTGATAATGAAAAACATTAGGAGTTACAAACGTTAAAGCAATTAGTTTATCTAAAATCGGATAGGAAGCTGAAATTGCCATCACAAAAACAGTTGGCAATGAAAAAACAAAAATTATTTTTCATAAATTATCATAACGCAACTTAATCTCATTTTTTGAAAAAACATTATTGTTCATTAACAGCTGTTCCCTTCTGTAAATTCCTTTACTATTAATTTTATCGTATTTTCAAAAACATTACTAGAAAAAATAAAGTGATATTAAATCATTTTTTATTTAATATCACTTTCTAACGAAATTTTATCAACAACATTATCTTGTAAATTATTACGATTTTGTTGTTCAAAATCATCAGGATGATCAATTAATTTTGTTTTATTTTTCCGTCAATTTGAGATTAACATTGGACCAATAATAAAAGCACAAATTAAATCGTTTAATCCAATTATGATAAAGTAATCAATATTGTTGCCAGTTAATAAACTAATCCCATAACCAATAAATGATAATGGAACCATAACAATTAATGAACGTAACATTGAACAAATTAGAGTTTGCGTTGATTTTCCAATCGCTGAATATGGGGCCATTGAAGTATAAGTTACTGATGCAAAAATATAAGTTGAAAATGCCAAAACAGTATATCAACGATAATGGCTAACGAGTTCTTGCGGAAAGTTATAAATTAACATCATTTTATCAGCAAATACTAAAATTAGTAGAAAAACAAAAGTAAACCATGCTAATTCCAGAATTGCAACTCTAAAAATAATTCGTTCAATTCGTTTATATTTTTTTGTCCCAAAAGCATAAGCACAAATAGCGGTTGCCCCTTGAGCCAAACCAACACCAGCTGAAGTGAAAATAACAATAAACAGCGAAACGGTTGAGTAGACTAACTGACAAATATAAATTCCAGCTGAAGTTGCCGATACTTTTTGATCATTAACAGTAATTAAAACATCATCTTGACCTGGCAAATGCACTACTAAAACCGTTGATATTAAAACTTGAATTGCCATAGCAAAATTAAGAAAGAAGGCACCAATTCCAATTGGAAATGACCGTTTAATAATTTCGCGAGATCATAACATTTCTTTTCAACTAAATTTACAATATGAATTCTTCGAAAAAATAATAACACAATCAGAAAATACAATATTAAAAATCCACGCCATCATACTTCCCATCATTACCCCCGACATTTGCAAATGTGCTAATTTTGCAAAAATAAACGAAAATAAAACATTAATCGGAATTGAAATAATTTGCATTATTAAAACAATAAATACTTTCTCCTCTGTTCGAAGAAAAATTGGTAAAGCAAATGATAAAAACAACAGTGGCGCACATAAAATGAACACTCGTGAATATTCTCACGATAAAGTAATATAGCGACTTTGCGCTAATCCTGACATTCCCCCATTCATTTGAGCTTTTACTAATAATGCTCCAAAATGTTCATTCATCAAAAAGAATAATACTAAGGCAACAAGAATTGATAAAACAATTTGTAAACCAACCATGTTCCCAACAATTCGTCGCATTTGAGCAATATTACGTCGCCCATATTCCATTGAAAAGACAATTGATGCTCCAACACCACCAAATAATGCTGCAAAAGCAAATAAAGTATAAAATGCAGTCATTGTATAACCAGTTGTAATATTTACTAAATTATTTGCTGTATGCTCATCAATATTAAAACGCTTCATAATATCTGAGCTTGTAAAATTTTGGGCCATATTTTTATCAATAATATTATATAACCCTTGAATAACCTAACCATAATTAAAACCATTGGACCACAAAAATACCAAATTGCAGATCATGGTTTAGCATAACGTAACTTATGTTCATTTTTTGTCATTATTAATTTTTCTTCCATTATGTTTCCTCATTGTTCTTTCTATTTTTATAAGTAAAATATAATTTAGCTATTAATAATAAATTAAATTCTTACAATTGGGCTAATCATCTGTTGTTGAGATTGTTAGTTAATATATATCCTAAATATAAATACCTAGTTGATTACAATACGCTTGATAAAACGGTTTTAATGTGTTCAACTGGCGCTACTTTTCGTAATTCTTCAATAATTACAAAATCATTGTTTAACAAGAAAGTACTACGTTCAATCCCCATATAAACATTATTAAACATTTTCTTTTGTTTTAAGACATTAAACATTTTACATAGTTTCTCATCAACATCACAAATCATTGGAAATTCAACAGCATGATCTTGTTGGAATTTGGTTTGTTTTTTTAAATTATCCCGGCTAATACCAATAACATTATAACCTGCCGTTAAGAATTTTTGATAATAACGATTATAAGCAACCGTTTCTAACGTACAACCCGTTGTTGTTGCTTTTGAAAAAAAATAAAAGATATAACCCTTTTCTTTTTGAAAATCAGAAATTAGATGTTCCTTTCCATCAGTAAATAAAAATTTTTCTTGATTTAAATTCATTTAAGATATCCTCCCCACACATTACTAAAGACAATAATAATTGATTTACTGTCTTTTAAAAAGTTCTATTAAATATTTTGTTACTTCTAATTTATTTTTTTAAAATATTAAATGATAGTTTTAAATCTAAAAATATCAAATATAACCAAATTTCAGTGATATCAAACTTTATTCTAATTCACAAATCTCTTTTTCAATATTTTTTATTTGGTCGGTAATATTTTCATAATCATCAACAACGGCACTATTATTTAAACTCGCTCACTCTTGTAATTCACTAAGATCTAAATTGACATCTTGAACTGTTAACATTAGTTCATTTAGTGATTGCTCAATTTTTTCTTCGCGTAAGGACATTTGTTCCTCTTTTTTTCAATATTATTCTCCCCCTACTTTACAAGTATAATATATCATAAAAAAAGAATAAAATAGAGTGCACCCCAAAAAGTAAGTAAAGTAAAAAAAGACTTTGCTAAACTTTTAAAGGAGGTGCATTTTATATGGCAAGAAAAGGTCAAAAATATAACAAATATACATCAGAATTTAGAACAAAAATCATTGAGGAAATTAAACAAAAAAGTTGTTGAGTAGTAGCAAAACAATATAATCTAAATGCAAATACAGTAGAATCTTGATGAGCAAATCATAAAAAAGGAAAATTAAACAATCATAAAGGACCTAAAATCTCTTTTGGTAAAAGAGATTTAGAATATTATAAAACAAGGTATGAATTATTAAAAAAGCTCCATGACTTTTACAATTAAGCAAACTAAGAATCGTCTCTTTTATTAAACAAAATTGTCATGAATATTCAATAAAATTATTATTAGAAGTAACGGGGTTAAAACGTAGTTATTGAGATAAATATAAAAATTATGACAGTAGCAAAAAAGATAAAGAAGCAATAAATGATATTGTAAAAGTCTATGAAGAAAATTTAAAACAATTTGGATATCGAAGAATTACTAAATATTTAAAAGAAGATTATGATATAAAATATAATTCAAAAAAAGTTTTAAGGATTATGCGTTATAATCAAATACAACCTGAATATGTAAGAAAAATGAGAAGAAAAATGAAATATAAACAGAATAAAGAAAAAAGTTTATTGCAATATCCTGATTTAATTAATCGTAAATTCAATGATATAAAAACAAGGTTTTCAGTGCTATATACTGATGTAACATATTTAATTTGAAAAAGAGAAAAATATTATCAATCAACAATTATTGATGGATATACTAAAGAAATAGTTGATGTAAAGTGATCTAAATATAATGACAATAAATTAGTAATAGATAATTTAAATGATGCAATTAATAAAATAAAATTAATAAAAAAAGATCTGAATGGAATAATAATTCATTCAGACCACGGATATCAATACACATCCGCTATTTATCTCGATAAATGTGTATCTAACGGTATTATAATTTCAATGGGGAAAAATTACCACTGTGCAGATAATATTGTTATAGAAAGTTTTCATTCATTACTTAAGAAAGCTACAATCCATAATAAAATATATAATTCACATGAAGAATATATACAAGATGTTATAAAATGAAATACATGATATTCAAATCGTAAAGAAAAAGATATAATAAAAAAATAGTAAATACTTTTTATTAGTACTTACTAAAATGGGTGCAGTCTAAAATGAAAAAATGTTCTTTAAAATTACTTTAGTAATTAATTACTAACCCTTTAAAACGAGTAACAGAATTAATAGTTTCACGAATGCCCTGCACTCCTTGTCCTGAATCATGAATCCCTAAAAATGGGAATGAATCAGGGCCACGTTGTGTTCGACCATTAATATTAACAGTTCCTGTTTCTAATTCACCAGCAATTTTAAAAGCAGTATTAATATCATTAGTAAAAATACATGCTTGTAATTTAAAGTTTGATTTATTTGCTAGCATAATCATTTCTTCAACATTTTTTACAACGAATAATTGGTAAAACAGGTCCGAATGGTTCTTCTCAAGCTAATCGCATATCTGCTGTAACATGGTCAATTAAAGTTGCACTAAGTAAATTATCTTTTCGATGATTTCCAACAACTAAAGATGCTTTTTTGGCCAAAGCATCATCAATTAATCCTTGAACAAATTCAGCAGCCTTAATATCAATTACTGGAATAATTGCCTTGTTTTCTAATGGTGAACCCATCTCTAACTTACTGACTTCTGTTTTCAATAAGGCAACTAATTCATCAGCAATTGCTTCATCAACTAAAACACGCTTAATTGCTGTACAACGCTGCCCCGAATAAGAATAAGCCCCTCCAATAATTTCTTTCACTGTTTTAGTTAAATCAGCATCTTTTAATACTAAGGCCGGGTCTTTTCCACCTAATTCTAAAAATAAATCTTTCCCACGTCCTAATTTACGAATGTGATTCCCAACAGCAACTGAGCCAGTAAAAGAAATTACATCAATTTCTGGATTTAAAACTAATAAGTCCCCAATATCACGGCCACGGCCCGTTACAACATTAATAACTCCTTTCGGAAAACCAACTTCATGTGCTAACTTTGCCATATATAATCCAGTTAAACTGCCATTTGTTGCTGGTTTAAAGACCACGCTATTTCCAACAATTAAACTTGGAGCAATTTTAGCAATACTTAAGTTAACAGGATAATTAAATGGTGAAAATTGCTAAGACTACACCCTTAGGAACACGTGAAAAAATTCCAAGTTTATTTTTGACATTTCAACCATCTCCAGTTAAAGTTTCTGGAAAAACTCGTTTTGCTTCTTCAATTGTATAATCAATATATTCAATACTTCGTTCAACTTCAACTTGACCATCTTTCAAACTTTTTCCAACTTCATGAGCCATAATTTTTGCCAACTCTGTTTTATGAGTTAACAATAATTCTGCTCATTTTCGTAAGTAACTATTCGTTCAAACAAAGTTAATTTTTGCTCATTTTTTTTGTGCTTGTCGTGATGTCTGAAAAGCCTTATTAATTTCTTTTTCTTTTAAAGCTGGAACACAACCATAAGGTTTATTATCAATTGGTGAAATTATTTCTAACCAATCACCATTATTCATTAATTCGCCATCAATTAATGCATTTAATTCTAAGTTCATTTTTCACTGCCTCTTTTCTTTTCATATCATTCTACTTCTATTTATGCTTTTTTAAAATTATTAAAAGTTAATTTCATCATTTAACCGATTGTTTTTAATAAAATTGGCTAATTCTGTTAAAGCCCGATCACTATATGCTAAGTATTTATCGGCCTTTTCTTTAAAATGCTGTTCAAGACTAGGCACGATCCCAAAGTTAGCTTTCATTGGTTGAAAATTAGTTGGTGAAGCATTAATAATATACTTAACTAATGCACCCATCATTGTTTTGGGAGGAAAAGTTAACATTGCTTTGTTGTTTAAAAAATTTGCAATATTAAGAGCACTAATAATCCCGGTTGCCGCTGATTCAACGTAACCTTAAACCCCCGTAATCTGACCAGCAAAAAAAATATTTTGCTGTGATTTTAATTGTAAAAATTGATTCAATAACACTGGTAAATTAATAAAATTATTTTTATGAATAACACCATAGCAAACAATATTAGCATTTTCTAATCCCGGAACCATTGCAAGAAGACGTTTTTGTTCTGGAAATTTTAAATTAGTTTGAAATCCTACGACATTATATAAAGTATCAACTGCATCATCTTGGCGTAATTGGATTACAGCATATGGTCGTTCGCCATTTGGTTTTTCTAAACCAACTGGTTTTAATGGTCTAAACAATATGATTTAACCCCCCGCTTTGCCATCACTTCGATTGGCATACATCCTTCAAAATAAATTTCTTTTTCAAATTCACGCAAAGCAACTGTTTCAGCCGTAATTAATTCTTGCACTCACATTTCAAATTCTGTTTTTGTCAGGGGGCAATTAATATAATCTTTACTTTCACCTTTATCATAGCGCGACTTATAATAAACCTTCTGAAAATCAATACTTTCTTTTGTAATAACTGGTGCTGCTGCATCATAAAAATAAAAGTATTCTCTTCATAATAACTGTTGAATCTCATTTTGTAAACTTGT
>NZ_OU953854.1:224831-242339 GCF_918697755.1 Spiroplasma endosymbiont of Phyllotreta cruciferae | reverse complement strand
GTTATATTAGTGGTTCAATGATTTTGTTTAGTTTAATTGATTTGTTATTTTGAATTATTTCGTTAAATTATACTGGTTTAGTATTTTGGTTATTATTTGCTTTGCAATGTGTTTATTTTGTGTGATGAGTTTGGAAAAATATTTTTTATCAGTTAAATGCGTTTCGGTTAGTTAATTTTGTTTGAGATAATCCTTTATCAGTAATTATTGGAAAATTAGGAACAGGAAAAACTTTACTTTTAACTTATTTGTCAGAAACAATGAAATTATTAACAGATAAAATTTATAGTAATTATCCATTAGAAGATGACAAAGTTAAAGTTTTGACTTTTAAAAATTTAGATTTTACTGATAGAACAAAACCAGTTCCACCTGACGATAGTTTAATTTTGTTTGATGAGAGTTTTTTGTACATTAATGGTACAAGCCCACATGATGAAAAAGTAACTCATCGTGGTAAAATTCCTTGAATTGTGTTGGCAAGACATTTTGGACATCGTGCTTTATTTACAGCTCAACACGAAGGTATGCTTTGAAACATATTCGCCAATTAGCAAGTGGTATTATTATTCCTATTTCCCTTAAAAAACCTACTGCTAAAAAAGGATTAAATTTTTTTAATCGTTTCTTTATTATGCGAATTGGCATTTTCCAAGATATTGCTGATTATGAAATTTGAAAAACCGAGTCTGTTAAAAAAACTGCTGAGGGTAAACGTGCAAAACATAGATCTGATGTTGGATTAGGAATTAGGTTTTTTAAAATAATTATTCCATTAGAAATCGCTCAAAAGTATGAAAGTAAATGATTATCATTTGTTCGTGATTTAAAAAAAGATGATGTTCCAGTTACTAAAGAGTACTATTGGACTCAACTTAAAGATTTAACAATAAAAGAACGTTTAGATTTATTAGATATTGATATTTTGAAGAAAAATTTAAAACCCAAAAAAGAAAAAGGAAGTGGTAAAGATGATTAATTTATTAACTGAAAATAATAGTAATTGAGACAAAATTTTTAGTTTTATTTTTGATATATTTTTATTTATTTTTGATGTGATTTGAAATACTAAATTGCCAATGACAAATACAACGATTGCTTATTTTATAATCTTTTTTATTGTTATTAAGTTATATATTTATGCTATTCATGGCACAAGAACGCAATATAATGAATTAGGTTCAACTGTTAAAAATAGTACAGCAAAAATATATTCTTCAACAGCTTGTGGTGCTAAAAAAGCCTATAATGCAAATAAAAATGGTCAATGAAAGGAAACAGATTAATGATTAGATTAGTTTTATTGGTTGCGGCAATTGCTATTTTTGGTACTGGTTTTATTACTGTAATTATTAATAAATTAACATCAGCAAAAAATATTATTATGGATTTATATAACTCAGATACTTTTTTACTTTCTTTATTTAGTAAAATGGCAATTTTATTTAGTCATCCGTTAATGTTAACAATATCAAGTTTATATATTGTTGGGTTTATTGTTTTAAAAACATTGTATAGTTAGGAGTTTAGTTTATGGATAATAAAAATGAAAAGAAACAAAAAGAAAATGGTTTATTTATTTCTTGGGTTGATTTAATTTTGTATCTTGTTATAAGTTTTTTGTTAACCCTTATATGTGTATTAGATACAGTTTCAACTATTGATGAATTAAAAGAGAAATATGCCGGTATAAATGGTTATATAATTTATGGTTTATGATTTGATATATTATGGTATATCTTAATAATTCATTATTTTTATGGTTATTTATTTAATCAAATTATCAAATTAATAAAAGAAAATAAAAAAGATAAGGTGGTATAGCATAATGCGTAAGTCATTAACTTTATTTGCCATATCTATTTTAGGTATTTTAGGTTTAGTGATTCCTTTTATCACTTTAACCGCTTTTAAACCTTTAAATCAACAAAATTATAACATTGAACAGCAAGCAACAGGGATTAAAAACTGATTTTATTAATACAATGTTTTTACGTAGTAGCTTTTTTGAAAATTGGTCTGAAACAAATTATTTTATTAACCCAACTTTAAAAACATCACAATCATTAACTTATAATGATAAGTGATATTTAGATTTTTTAAAGGATAGTTATTCAACGGGAATTTCATTTGATAAGCCTAGTGACGAATTTATTTATTTATATAAAAATTGAGATACTTATGCTAAACAATATAATATTAATAAATTTTATGATGTTGATAAAAAACAATTTTTAAAATAATTAACTAATTTTTCTTATTCTTTTGCAAAATATTTTAATACTATTGAAGTTATTAATAAATTAGAAAAAAGTGTTGATAATTTACAACAAGTTAATTTAAAGTTTCAAAATTGAAAAATAGTTGATGTTAGTTCTAAAGAAAAATTAAAAAATGAATTATCAAATTTTAATGATAAATGATATACAGTAATTTGAAAACCAAAAAATATTTATTTCATTGCTAAATTTAATTCGAAATGAGATGTTTTAACTCCTGGTAGTAATATATCTTTTCAAAATTATTATGTTAATTTTGAATATATTAAATCTCTTTATCATTATGATAATAGTACTAATGAACCTGAGTTACCTGAAATTGATAATAATGTTAACCCTATTTTTTGAACTAATAATAATTATCAAAATACGCGCTCTTTTTTATTAAAGTATATTAATGCTATTGTGCAAGAAAATATTATAGTACAGCAAGGTGGTAACCCTGATTATGATGATCCGAATTTGGGCAGTCAAAGAATAATTTTTGATTTTGAAATTATTAATAATTTAGATAAATATAGTACTGGTATTATTTTAACTAAAAAATCAATTTATCGAATGATTTTAACAATTGATGAAAAGAAAAATATTGTTGCAGGTAGTTTAGAGTTAACACATCTTAAACAATGTTGAAATGGTAGTGATTATAATAGTTATCTATATACTGATGATTTAGGGTTTTTATTTTCTTTTATGAAAGAAAAAGAAGATGTTTTTAATTTTAGTGCTGAAACTTATAATTATTACCCGGGTAATACTCATAATACTGGTAAAACAGTTTTTGAACAGATGAAAGATCAAATTGAGATTAATAAATTTTTAAAAGCTTTTTTTGCGCATGCTTTAGTCCCGGTGTTTCAAAATCGTAGTAATTTTATTGAAAGTGGATATATTGACAATTTACAGTATGATACTGTTTTAATTAATTTTTTTGGTTTAAAATTGGTTAATTTTAGAGATGTTTTAATTGATTAAAGTAATACTAATAAAAGTCAGTTTGAAAAGTTGTTAAATAGTATGTTCACGGTTTCCCAAAATTTTTATAAAGATTATTTACGCACCATTTTTGATTTAGAAAATGATACTTATGTGCAAGGATATAATAAAAAATATGGTTTATTAGCTAACAATGGTTTTAAAATTTACCCACGATATTTTTATTTTTCAGATAAATATAATCAATTAAATATTAAATTATATTCTGCATTTAAAAATTGGTTTTATAATACAAATTATGGTAATGTATTTAATTATGATTTTTCAGTTTCAAATGATTATAATATTAATCAAAATGAGGGTTATGTTTTTGAAGGTGCTTTAAAAGATAAATACGGTTTAAAATACAAAAAAATTGAAGAACAAAAAATCGGTTATAATGTTTTTGAATTACAAGCCCAAAAAGAAAATGATATGTATCGTTATTATGATTTCAATTTTGGTATTTATAATTGACAAGAAATAAATAACGGTGGATTATTTCCTGATGGGCAATTATGACAAGCACAATATGAAAGTTGTAGTTGATATAATTTAGCATGTCATATACGAAATGCGGCAATTTGAGTTGTGAATAATATACCTGGTGTAAAAAAAGTCAATGAATTAGCAAGTGGAGTTGGTAAAATTTTTCAAACAATATATAGTTTTTTTAGTCAAACATTTGAGGTATGAAAATTTAGTCCAGCATTATATAACACAATAACAAATATATTTTTATTAATTATATTTATGAAATTTGTTCGATTAATTTAAAAAAGGACTGGTTAGTCCTTTTATTCTTTTCAATCTGTAATTTTACCATTATTATCAATTTCAGGTAACTCAGGTTCATTAGCACTATTATCATAATGATAAAGAGATTTAATATATTCAAAATTAACATAATAATTTTGAAAAGATATATTACCACCAGGAGTTAAAACATCTCATTTCGAATTAAATTTAGCAATGAAATAAATATTTTTTGGTTTTCAAATTACTGTATATCATTTATCATTAAAATTTGATAATTCATTTTTTAATTTTTCTTTAGAACTAACATCAACTATTTTTCAACTACTATTTTCTGGTGGTTGTTCTGGAGTTCAAGATTCATCATGTTTATTGTCTCCACCATTTTCATTATTATCAGGCTTATTACAAGCTGTTAAATTTGCTGACATACTAATCATTCCACATATTCCTAAAATACTTAGTCATTTTTTCATTTTCAACTTATTCCTTCCTTTATTAAAATTACTTGAATGCTATAATTGATTTTATCATATATTAATCATGTATTAAATAATTTTAATATTAAATGGCGTTAACTAATTTGGGTGCAACAGGAAATGAAAAACAAAAAATTGAAACAAGAGTTAATAAGTTTTTTGATGAACAAGGACAAGTTTTTACTGACTTATTATTAACAAAACCAATGCAAGATGATTTAGATTTAACAAAACCAGAATATCAATATAAAAATCGTGATGCAATGTGAAATGGTAAGACCCCAAAATTACAGCTTGCTGATTTATTATTTAAAAAGGATAGTTCTTTAAAATCGCTAGCTGAATTATTTGTTGAATTTGGAAACGAAGTTAATGATTGGTATACAAAGGCAACAACAGAACGACAAGGGATAGCAAATAATGCAATTGGAACATTTTTAACAATTGCAGCACAAAAAGTTACACCAGGATTTAAAGTAGTCTTACAATCGATGGTCAAAATGATGATGATACCAGCGAATGGAGGTTTAGTAACCTTAACAATTAATGATATGAATCAGTTTGTTATTGCCTTATCACAAGGAATTTTAAATAGTGCTGATGCATTAAGAAAAGTTAGTCAAATTTCATGATCTTATCAAAACAATCAAGAACAAAATCAAACCGAAATTGCAAAATTATTAACAGGTAGTGAGGATCCAAGTAAACCAGCCTCTGGTTCATTTATGGACACAGCCCTTACGTGGTTTAATGATGGAACCAAACCAGTTCGTTCATTATTAAATAAATTATATTTTGATCCTAATTCAGAAACGCGTAAGGACTTATTGGCAATTAATAATGCATTATATGATTATACGAATACATTATTATTAGGTGAAAATTGATTTATTAATAATGGGAAGTTCTTAAATGAAAATAATATGCAATATGACCTTGAATATAAGGGAATGGGAGATGCCGATGTTGCGACCAATTTAAATATGCATGAAAAATTATATGTGGCAAAAGACGACATTAAAACATACCAAGATTTAAATGCTGCTTATTTAAAAGTATTAGGAAATAATAATTTATACTGATTTGCGAAGTATGATGGTTTAGGAAATAATTATCAAAAAGTTAATTATAAATATACTATCACTTGGACAAATGTTAACCCTGGTGATGATAGTCATCAATACTGAGTAATTTCTAATATTCAATGATTTACAAAAGATAATGGCGGACAATGAAAACGTTATTATGATGTTGTGCAAAATGATTAAGATAGTGGTATAAGATTAAGCATGAAAAAGACATTGTTAATGAAGCAAGGAATTTTAGGAATAATTAAAGCAAAAGGACAATTTATTTCATTGCTCCTTTTAATTTTTATTTGCTCAATTATCACTTCTTGTTTATTTACAACGGTAACTAGTTTACAAGCAGCGAACCGTCAAATGGGATATGGCAGTTTTGATTATAATTATTCTTTCCATTATTCAGCAATGGAATTTGAAAATTCAAATATGCAAACAATTACGCCAAGTTTTGCATTTGATTCAGAATATGTTCTTGTAGAAAACAATGATAATAAATTAACATATCCAAAAATTACAATTGGACCCGCAAATAGTGATGTTTTTTATGCTTTAACGCCACAAGACATTACGTTTGATAAATTACCTTCTGGAGAAATAACTGCTTTAGGGGTGGCTCTAAAAATTCGGTTATCAGCACCTAATTATCAAAATACATTAATTGCAAAATTACGGGCAATGGACCAGAATGCGTTAGCTTACCAATATTTTGCCGCTTTTAAAACAACTCAAATTTATAAAAACTTTTTAGGAATTATTACTGATTATATTAATAAAGATTTTTTATTAAAGCATCCAACATCAACAACAGCTGAGATTCAAAATGCGATTGCTGTTTTTACTAATGGGCAAGCTGATCAAAATTTGAAAGCGATTAATCGTTGACATTGAAACTTAAAAACAACAAACAATGATTTTCAACATTTTGATATGCCAGATGTTATGGTAACGTTAGGGAAAGACAATAAAACGATTGATGTTGTTAACACAAATACTTTGTTTGATGAAGGCTTACGGGGTAGTTTTTGTGTTGCGTCACGTTATACTGTAACAGATAGTGCTGGTAATGTAGAACGACGAATTCAATATTTAGGCCAATCTCCTTATCAATACATTGATAAATTAAACCAAACTGGAATTAACGAAGGGCGAATGGTTATTGGTGATTTGTTTAATAAGGTTCCTTTTTTTGGAAATTATAGTGAACGAAGTTCGTTTATTAATTTTGTTCAAAATTATTACAAGATGCTAGGAATTGTTAGTAATTTTGCGATTTCAATGCGTCAAGAAGTTACAACGTGAGATATTGTTAATAATTCAAAATATAAGGTTATTGGTTGACATGATCTAATAAAAGATAATCAATTGAAGATCTTTGATAAAGTTTGGTAGTGAGAAGGACCATCGCTTAATGAATCAATATTAAGTAATTCTTATGCTGTTGTTAGTCCAAATTATTTAAAAGTTCAGAATAAGAAGTTACGCGATGATATTAAGATTGGCCAGCAAACTTTTACAGTTGGTGCGACAGGGGGAGACAAGTTAAATATTTATCCAACAATTTATGAAACAGACTTTATTCCTAATTTTAAAACAGATACTTTTGTGTACTTGTCTTCATATGGTATTTCGTTATTATCAGAGGATAATAATAAGGGATTAATTAGTTTAAAAGATAATTCACGTTTTTTTTTAAAAAGTTTAGCTGGTCAACCAGCAGGTAATTTAGCTCTTTTTAAAAAATATTATGCTAACAATCCTAATCAATTAGATGTTTATGCGCAAGGATTACAAATAAGTAATAATCAAAAAGGAACTGATCCTTCAATTGGTACTTTTGAAGCTAAAAATGAAACAAACCAATTAACATGGCGCTATAGTTTATTAGCAAAAACAATTAATGTTTATATTTATATTGGGTTATTTTTCATTATTATCTTTGCGATAACATTATTTGCTGTTTCATATATTATTAAAGAAATGATTAAACGCGAATCATCACAAATTGGAATGTTAAAAGCGGGTGGATATTATCTTCGTGAAATTTCTTTATCTTATTGAAGTATTTTAATGGTTAGTGTTTTAATTGCGGTTCCGACCGGTTGGTTAGTCGGTATCACGCTCCAACTCTTTGTTGTAAAGTTATTTAATTTATTCTTTATTATTAATTGAACCTTTACTTGAAACTGAATGATTCTAATCTTTTTACTGGTGTTTTTTGTTGCTTTTCTATCGTTGGTTACATTTGTTACTTGTTATTTTTCAATTAGTAAAACAGAAGTATTAAGTTTAATTTATCCAACGCGTGAATTAAATGTTGATAATAAGTTAGCACGTTCTATTCGTAGTTTACACTTTAAAACCTTTGTTGGTCGGCTTCCTAATGGTGGTTTTATCAACCTCCTTAAAACAAGCCTTTACTTATTTAGGAATCTTTACTTTAGTGACAGTGACCTTTACTTTAACGGTATCATTATTAGCACCAGTTTATGTCAAAAACTTTAATACAAACTATTATAAAAATATTAAGTATGGTAGTGAGGTTAAATATAGTAATGTCATTAGTAATAGTACATTGTCATATTATAAAACTTATGCATGAAATGGAATTAATAATGTTCCAAACACTGGTGATCCAGTTGACTCTTATTTATATCCAATTAGGGGAATGACACCGTTAGCAAATTACTATAGTATTAATGGCGGTCAAACAATTAAACCATTAAAAGCAGTAAGCCAAGAACCAATGGTAGCTGGAATTTTAAAAGATATGTTGTCATATAATTTTGTTACTTTATCAGAAACTAACTTGTCATTAGGAATTTTTAATTATCTTAATGAACTAGTAAAAAATTCACCAGCTGGTAATAGTGTTCGCGCTTTAATTTCTGAAATTTTATGTACTGTTTTGCCAAAAGCGCTTGGAATTGGGGCGATTCCATATCCACCGTTTCCCGATAAAGGTGATTATGTTGCTTTATGAAATACTTGTTTTAGTAAAGCAACAAATGGAATTATTCCTGCTTCGGTCAAAGAAGATTGAAATAAAAATCCTGATCGAGCAAATCACTTTGCCTTAGGAAATGGGACAATGAGTTATAAAAATGCAACTGATGATCTTTTCACGAGTTTTGATGCAGCATATAATGAAAAAACTTACCAGTTTACGGGATTAATGCTAATACAAAAATGTTAAAATTATCAGCAGATGATCGCGCTGCTTTAACAACTAATAATAGCCAAGTTATCAACGCAATTGCAAATGTGACAGCACTCCAACGATTAAATCTATGGGTTGGACAAGAGATTACTTTAATCCCACAATTATCAACTTTGCAATATAATGTTGGTCCAAATCAGTGAACAGAGTTTAGTAATAATAATACCGCCCTAGTTAACCAAAGCTGGAAATATAACCTTAGTGGTAATTAGGGTTCATGAAATCCAAGTAATTATCAAAGCCTATATTCTCTAGATAAAAGTTATTTTACTTATAATACAAGTGCTAATACGAAGTATTATGCTTCAACAGATCGAAAGAGTGAATATTATAATTTAAAAAATGTTGAATTATGGATTTCATCTAATTTGGCAATGGAACAAATTTGAACGAATAAAGTAATTACGTTGAATAATGGTCAACAACGGAAATTATTGGAAGTATCAACAGGGACTAATAAAATAGTGCGAAAAGAGACAGTTAATAGTCAGGAATATTGAGTTACTAAACCATATGATTTTAACTTTGATAGTTCATATAGTGGTGACTTTGTAAATGGTATTCCAACACCCTGATAACAAGCAGCGGTTGATAATAATTTTATTAAAGTTGCACCATCATTAACAACACTGCCAGTGAAAGTTAAAATTGTAAAAAGTATTGCTACTTATGATAATCCACGCTTATTTGTTAGTATGCAAAATGCAAATAAAATTAATTTATTCCCAACAACAAAATTAAATGGTCAGGCTAATGTAATGCAATGGTATAACGGAAAATATACAACTGAATTACAACCATCTGATCAAATTAATCGTTATGCTTTATCATCAACCAATAGTGATTTATCCTTAAATAACTTTACAACTTCTTATACATCATCTGTCTTGTCGGTAGATTATGTTGGGATTAAATCACAAGTGATGAATCGCGTTATTGTTATTGCTTTATCCGTTGCCCTAATTTTTATTGTTATTATCATTATTGTTTCAGTTATTACAATTTACTTTGCAATTGATCTGTTTATTAAGAAGTTTATTAAGATCATTGCCACAATGAAAGTACAAGGTTATAGCCGGTGAGAAATTAATAATTTAACATTAGGAATTTTTATTCCCCTTGAAATTGTTGGGTGGTTAATTGGTTATTTCATTACATGAGGATTAGCCTGAACAATTGCTCAAAAAGTTCTAATGTTCTTTAACCTCTATGTTCCGATTGGAACGGGGTTAATTACCCTGCCAATTATTTTAGGAGGAATTATTATTTTATATGTTTTCTCATACTTTGTTTCAATGAAAAAAATTAATAAATTAAATATTCAAGAAATTGTGTTAATGGAAAGTTAATTTAATTAGGAAAACTATGCTGCTTGCATAGTTTTTATTTTTGATTGTCATTATTTATTAAACTCTTATTCGTTGCAAAAAGCAAGAAATAAGGTATAGTTAAAAAAGAAGATATTATTTTAAATAATATAATTTATCTTTTAATGAGGGTTTGAAATGTTTAACTTTACAAGAAAACAAAAATGAATTATTAATGGTGGCCTTTTAGTATTGACACTAGTGGCATTGCTTGGTTTATTACTTTATTTTTTAAAATTATTAATTCCCGGCATTGTTTTATTATCAATTGCTGGGATTGGTTTTTTTGTGTTAATTATTGTTTGATTTGTATTTGAAAGATATAATAAGAAAAAAGGGTAAGGAGAAAGATAATAATGACCGAAAATGAAATAATTCGTAAAATTAAAGCAATTAGTATTGATGCTGATCATCGCTTTTCTTTTATTGCAAAATATATTTTACAAAATTTAATTATTATCCCAGACATTACAATTAAAGAAATGGCTGAATATACTTATACGTCAGTTGCAACAATTAACCGCTTTACTAAATTTTTAGAGTTAGACGGGTATAAAGAATTAATTCATATTATTAAATATTTTAATCATAACCTTGCTGGAGAAGAAAGTATTATGGCTGGGGAAAGTAATAATGCTTTAATGTTTAATACTTATCATAATATTATTCGTAGTTTACATGAAACCTTTCGGTTAGGACTAAAACAAAAAGAGACCATTAATAAAGTAATAACTAATTTAAAGACAGCACAGATGATTGTTGTTTTTGCCGTTGGAGGAACTTACAATGTGGCGAAGGATTTTCAGGAAAAACTTCTTCGGGTTGGATTTAATATTATTGCGGTGAATGATTTTCATAATGGTTATTTTTTAGCACAGTAATTAAATGCTGATGATTTAGTTTTTTTGTTTCATATTCTGGTGAAACATTAGATTTAATTAAATTAGCAAAAGTTTGTCAACAAAATCAAACTCCAATTGTTGTTTGTCGTCAATCAAATAATACGTTATCTAATTTAGCTAATTATGAAATTACAATTAGTAGTAATGAATCGATTGAACGTTTAATTTCAACAACAAGTCGTTTTGCTTTGTTATTTGGCTTAGATATTATTTATTTTTCGTTGTTAACAACTGATTTAGAACATTATCGTCATGTTTTAGAACAAACATTGGTGCCTAAATTTTAAAATTTACAAATTTTGAGATTAAATTACAGATGATGGGGTTTGCCTTGTAATTGTAATGCTTTCTTTTATGATATACATATGTATTAAAAATAATGATATTTTTTAATGAGAAAGCGAGGAGAGTAATATGGCAAAAGATCCGAAAAAGACAGCCAAAGATATTGCTGATATTGTCAAATCGGATAATGTTGTTTCATATACAAATTGTTTAACAAGATTACGGCTTAATTTAAAGCCAGGAGCAAATGTTGATTTAGAAAAACTAAAAACAACTCCCAATGTAATGGGAATTTTAACACCTTTACCAACTGAATTACAAATTGTTTTAGGACCAGGATTTGTTGCAAATGTGACACAAGCATTTGGGAAACTAGTTAATGCTGGTAAAACATATTATAACTAAAATGATGGTACTGATCAGTTTGTGACAGCAGTAGAAGCAGCTCAAGCAGTTAAAGGTGAAATGAAAGCAAAGCAAAATTGAGTACAAACTTTTTTTACTAAATTTTCAAAAATCTTTTCACCAATGATTATTGGGTTTATTGGTGCTGGGATTTTATCAGGGATTGCTGGGATTATGCAATCAGAATACGGGGGTGTGATGTCAAATCACGCTCCAGCAACTGCAGCGTTATGAGTGGAACGCGCGGGGTTCGTAAGTTTATGCCAGGGGTTTTAGATACAATTGGAACGCCAACCTTGGTATTATTTGGTCTATTATTTATTAAATATTTTCTTATTAATTCCAATTTCAGGATATTTATATCAAGCTGTAGCATGATTATTTGCTCATCTATATACTAATCCGTTTGGAGCATTTGTTTTAGCAGCGATATTCTTAATAGCGGTTGCCTTTGGTGTTCACCGGGGGTTTATTCCAATTTATGGAATTTTAATTAAAGAAACTGGGGTTAATGGTTTATTCCCAATTTTAGGAATGGCGGGAATGGCCCAAGTTGGAGCTGGAATTGCTTTATGAATTATGGCAACAAAAGGAAGTTTATTACGTCGTCAAATTCAAGGGGCTTTAATCCCCGCAATCTTTGAAATTGGTGAACCAATGATTTACGGGGTAACTTTACCACGAATTTGTCCTTTTGTAACAGCATCGATTGGTGCTGGTTTTGGGGGATTCTTTATTGGTGCTGTTTATATGTGAGGACACGTTACGTTTGGATTAAATGCAATGTTTGGTCCATCAGGAATCTTAGCAACCTTTATGATGACAACTGATACTGGGAATATTCCATTAGCAGTTGGAATTTATTTGGTGGGATCGGTTATTTCCGTTGCCGCTGGATGGATTATTACAATGTTTGGTTATTCCCGAATTGTTAAAGCCGGCGGAAAAGATATGAAAGAACTATACCGCAAAGATGGAAAATATAAACTATATCAAAAAATTTTATGAACATTAGCTTTTATTACTATTATTGGAATTTTTATTTACTGAACAGTATCATATTATCAATTGCCAAAAGAAGAATGTAGTAAAATGGCCCATGTTAAAGTTGAATAAAATTAATATGTAAGGGAGAGATATTATGCAAAAAATTGATTTGTCAAAAATAGACACGGAACAACGAAATACAAATAGCATGGAACTTGATCAAGTTGATACAATGGGCATTTTAACAATCATTAATAATGAAGATGCTAAGATTGCCGCGGCAGTTCAAGCATAATTGCCAACAATTACAAAAGTAATTGATTTAATTTTTACTCGTTTTAATCAAGGCGGAATATTAATTTATATGGGGGCTGGAACATCAGGGCTACTTGGTATTCTTGATGCTTCAGAAATGTTACCAACTTATGGTCTTAAATCTGATCAAATTATTGGCATCATTGCTGGTGGTCATGATGCAATTAGAACCCCATCTGAAGGAGCTGAAGATGATCGTCGGTTAGGAGGTGTTACTGATTTAAAAGCGCTAAATTTGAAACCATTAGATACTGTTGTTGGGATTGGGGCGTCAGGACGAACACCTTATGTTTTAGCTGGTTTAGAATACGCAAAAACAATTGGTGCTTTAGCGGTTGGTTTATGTATGACAAAAAATTCGGAAATGTTAGCGGTTGCTGATGAAGTTATTGCAATTGAAACAGGAGCGGAAGTTGTGACTGGAAGTACAAGAATGAAAGCGGGAACAGCAACGAAATTAGTATGTAATATGATTTCAACAACTATAATGGTTAAATGAGGAAAAGTATATCAAAACTTAATGGTTGATTTAATTGCTACAAATGAAAAACTAAGAGTGCAAACAGCACGAATTGTCAAAGCATTAACAAACGCTAGTGATGATGATGTTGCTAAAGCATTAACTGCAGCAAACTATGCATGTAAAAATGCGATTATTATGATTTTAAAAAATGTTTCTTATGCGGAAAGTGAAACATTATTAAAGGTAATTAATGATAAGTAACAAATATTCTTTAACATCTTAATTTTTAAAATGTTTTTTATTTTTTAAAGAGAAGGAGATATGATGTTGGGGATTTCAATTTATACAAACCAAGGGATTACAGTCGAAAAGAACAAGGAATATTTGCAAAAAGCATCCCAGGCTGGTTTTAAAACTGTATTTTATAGTGGTTATTATTTTGAAAAAGACCATAATGATACTGATTTAAAGGAACTAATTAAATATGCCCGTAAATTGGGGTTATATACAATTTTAGATATTAGTAAACCTTATTTTAGCTATGACTTAGTTAATAATTATGCTCCCGATGAATTACGATTAGATTTTGGGTTTTCAACATCAGAAATTATTAATCTGATTGATAATTTACAATGTGATATTCAACTAAATGGCAGTGATAACCAGTTAGGAGATTTATCAGAAATTATTGAAGCACGAGGGACAAAACGATTAGCAATTTCTTATAATTTTTATCCAAAACCATATACTGGTATGGATATTAGTGAGTTTATTTTTCAAACAAAAATATTGCAGGAATATGATGTTCCAATTTTTGTTTTTCTTGCCACTTTAAAATATCCCCGTGGCCCTTTGTTTCAGGGGTTACCAACAATTGAAAAATTTCGTCAAGTTCCACACCATATGTGCAATTACAATGATATCGTCATTTTGGGGGTTGAAAATTGTATTATTAGTGATACAATGATTAATTATTCTGACTTAAAGTTCTTAGTAGAAATTAATAACAGTCCAGAATTGACCATTATATTAGAATATAATAATTTACCAGAGCAAATTACGGCACTATTAAAAAACAAGGTTTATCATATTTGGAATGATGCTAATAGCCAAGTTTTACGATTTGTGGAAAGCCGTGGGTTACATAACAATAATGCAAATATTAACACATGGAATAATCATAAGTTAGTTGTTCCACGTTATAGTTTATTAATTAATAATTATTTGTATCAGCGTTATAATGGCGAAATTTATTTAACAAAAACAAAACTGTTACTTAATGAAAAAACAAATTTAATAATAAATTTGAAAAAGTAGGGTGTTTTAATTGATTTATTAGAACCTTCTAAAGCACTTAAGTTTATTTAAGATAGAAAGAGACAAAAAAAAAACTAGAGTGCACCCCAAAAAGTAAGTAAAGTAAAAAAAGACTTTGCTAAACTTTTAAAGGAGGTGCATTTTTATATGGCAAGAAAAGGTCAAAAATATAACAAATATACATCAGAATTTAGAACAAAAATCATTGAGGAAATTAAACAAAAAAGTTGTTGAGTAGTAGCAAAACAATATAATCTAAATGCAAATACAGTAGAATCTTGATGAGCAAATCATAAAAAAGGAAAATTAAACAATCATAAAGGACCTAAAATCTCTTTTGGTAAAAGAGATTTAGAATATTATAAAACAAGGTATGAATTATTAAAAAAGCTCCATGACTTTTACAATTAAGCAAACTAAGAATCGTCTCTTTTATTAAACAAAATTGTCATGAATATTCAATAAAATTATTATTAGAAGTAACGGGGTTAAAACGTGGTTATTGAGATAAATATAAAAATTATGACAGTAGCAAAAAAGATAAAGAAGCAATAAATGATATTGTAAAAGTCTATGAAGAAAATTTAAAACAATTTGGATATCGAAGAATTACTAAATATTTAAAAGAAGATTATGATATAAAATATAATTCAAAAAAAGTTTTAAGGATTATGCGTTATAATCAAATACAACCTGAATATGTAAGAAAAATGAGAAGAAAAATGAAATATAAACAGAATAAAGAAAAAAGTTTATTGCAATATCCTGATTTAATTAATCGTAAATTCAATGATATAAAAACAAGGTTTTCAGTGCTATATACTGATGTAACATATTTAATTTGAAAAAGAGAAAAATATTATCAATCAACAATTATTGATGGATATACTAAATAAATAGTTGATGTAAAGTGATCTAAATATAATGACAATAAATTAGTAATAGATAATTTAAATGATGCAATTAATAAAATAAAATTAATAAAAAAAGATCTGAATGGAATAATAATTCATTCAGACCACGGATATCAATATACATCCACTATTTATCACGGTAAATGTGTATCTAAAGGTATTATAATTTCAATGGGGAAAAATTACCACTGTGCAGATAATATTGTTATAGAAAGTTTTCATTCATTACTTAAGAAAGCTACAATCCATAATAAAATATATAATTCACATGAAGAATATATACAAGATGTTATAAAATGAAATACATGATATTCAAATCGTAAAGAAAAAGATATAATAAAAAAATAGTAAATACTTTTTATTAGTACTTACTAAAATGGGTGCACTCTAATTTAACTCTCTTTTTTCTGTCAATTTTATTTTATATGTTCAGTTATTCAACTGGTATTTTTTTATTATTAGAATCAATTGGTGTGATTGCTGTTGATTCTATTTGAAGTTTAGTTCTTTAAAGATATTTAATAAATTTCTTATTAAATAAGTAAGGTCATTTTGGATATAATGTTTGCATTAATTTGTAAACAATTGGATAGAACACGGCACAAATAACAATGTTGCTTGTACCATGAATTGCATCAAAGGTAAGGCCCTTTATTCAGTATGCTAACCCAACACTTCGATCATATAGGATGGTTACTTGAATGGCATATAATATTCCAAACAAATATCCCATTAAACCACAAATAATAATTATTATTCATCACCCTCAGTAAACAAGGGGTTTACAAAGAAACATAATTACACCGTATAAGTTAAAAATAATAAAGTACATAATACTTCAATCAGCCACCCCAAAATAAACCATATTTAAAGCACAAAAGACATTAATAATGCCAAAACCAACTTCAATTATGAAGAAAATAATACTAAACATTAAAATAAAGGTAACAAATTCAATGTTTGGTAAAAAAGCAAAAGCAATTTTTAGCCCTAAATCTAAACCACCAAAAAGAGCGATGACGGTCATTTTTAAGGTTATTTTTAAAGTTGAAGGTCAAATATCTTCTTTCTTAATTTTTTTAATATTTCATCACTTGTTTCTAAGGTTAAATTACGTTGCTAATAACAAAACGAAAGACATTGTCAGTATTTGGTGTTAATCACAGCAAGTCAATCCCAACACCACAAGAATTGTTTGGGCCATGACAATCCTTATGAATATGTTCGGCACTTGGTTGATTATTATCACCACTTTGAATGTCAAAATACTTTACGTTAGGATTTAATTCAATTTGACCAACTCGTTTAACAAAGGTGCCAATTGTGCCAGAAGATAATCCAAAATCAATGGGGTAGTAGTTTATTAAGACATCAGCAAGGCTAGCAACATGTTAAACATTTAAACCTTTTGTAAAATAAAGACTAAAATATTCTTTTTGCCCAAGAACAGTTACTGTATAAGTACCTTGGTAATTATTTTTGTGTCGTTCTTGGTAGTATTTTGGAATATAATAAATGTTTAAAACAATGGCAACTAAAATAATTAACGCTAAGGGAAGATAACGTAAATATTTTTTTCATGAAAAATTTTTCATTTTTAATAATTCCTTTCAAAAATAGTGGTAATAAAAACCCATTCTTGAGGAAAAAATTATTATATTTATGAGAGGTAAACCATTATTTAACGATAATAAATTATTTACTCACAAATATCACAATCCTAGGGATATTTATTTTACTAAGAGTTAACGGCAGGTCTACT
>NZ_OU953854.1:152506-224331 GCF_918697755.1 Spiroplasma endosymbiont of Phyllotreta cruciferae | reverse complement strand
AAAGAGGTAAATACCCTTCTGCATGATTTTCCAATTTATTCAAACTGACATTTAGCATAATAATTAATTTGGAAATATTGATTTAAATTGTTGCTTATCGCGCTCTTTTTAGTTATAATATTAATGCTTTATGCATTGAACCCCGGTACGGAATAATGTTAGGAGGCAGTGGCATGAGACAAACTACTATCTTTAATTTAGCTAAAGTTGAAAAGAAATGATATGTTATTGATGCTCAGGATCTAGTTTTAGGACGTTTAGCAAGTAAAGTCGCAATGATATTAAGAGGAAAAAATAAACCAGCGTATACGCAACATGTTGATTGTGGTGATAATGTTATTATTCTTAATGCTGATAAAGTTAATTTTTCAGGAAACAAATTAAAGGGTAAAATTTATTATCATCATTCACAACATCCAGGTGGGTTAAAACGAACAACAGCAAAAGATATGCTAGTTAAAAAACCAATTTATCCAGTTGAACACGCAATTAAAGGAATGTTACCAAAAAATAAATTAGGAAGTAAATTATTTCGTAATTTATTTGTTTATGCTGGTAATGAACATCCACACGAGGCACAACAACCAATTAAGTTAGAATTAACTAATAAATAAAAGGAGCAAGTATGGCAAAAAAACAAGAAGTTATTTATCGTGGGACAGGAAGAAGAAAATCTTCTGTTTCCAAAGTTGTATTGACTCCTGGTAAAGGAAATGTCGTTGTAAATGGGAAACCAGCATTAGAATTTTTCCCATATGCAACATTAGTGCAGGATTTGGAACAACCTTTAGAAATTACTGGTGTAAAATCAGAATTTGATATTCGTGTTAAAGTATCTGGTGGTGGTTTTACTGGGCAAGCGGGAGCAACAAGATTAGGAATCGCAAGAGCACTAATTGAAGCTTCACAAGATTATAAAACCTTATTAAGACATGCGGGGATGCTAACTCGTGATGCTCGTATTAAAGAACGCAAAAAATACGGGTTACATGGAGCAAGAAGAGCACCACAATACTCAAAAAGATAGGTATTTTTATCAAGAGAATATTGCAAAAATATTCTCTTTTTTATTTTTATTGTTTTTGGTGGCTTTTATTGTTATCTAATATAAGTTTAGTATAATTATATATGAATAAGAGGGGTGTATTAATGGCGTTAACAGAATTTACAATTCAAGGAGATAAATTTAATGGTAAAAATTTATTATTAAATTTATACTTTTTAACAAATGCGAAAAGTAAATTTACTGATGATGATGTTAAGAATCTACGCTTAAAGAATATTACAACAGTGAATGGATTAGACCTTTTTTTAAAAAAAGATATTTATATTGCTGATTTTTTTGTTAGTTTAATTAATGATCAAGCAAAGATTAAAAAAGATAAAAAAGGAGAAACAAAAGAGTTGTATGATATTTTAATTCGTTTTAAATCAATTACGGGCTTTGATGATATTTTAGATCCAAATTTATCATTAACAATCCTTGGTGATATTGATCCACAAATTGGCATTGTTAATGTTAAAAACATCTTTTTAACAGCAATGGAAAAAGAGAAACAAGAATTTGAAACAATGGCAACTACTGTTGTTTTAGAAATAGCGGATAATTTTCGGATTAATGAAGCAAAACTACGAACTATTTTTGATTCAAATGTTTTTGCTAATATGAAGTTTTTGATTTCATCTTTTTCGAAAGAAAAAGAACGTTGATTACAATATCTTCAATTTCAAAGTCAGAATTTAGAATATAAACGTAATAATTCATGTTTATATTTAACACGGAAATTAACAGAATATATAAAAATTCCAAAAACAGTTACGACCTTAGAATCGTTTCATGATGCGCGTTTTTTGGCTCATAATTTTTGATATGTTAACAAAATGCATTTTGCCAATAAAAACATTAAAATTAATCCTTCTTTTGAGGAAGTTATTGTTATTGAGTTAGAACTAATTTTAGAGGATTTTAATAAATATCTTGTGTTAATGTTAAAAGGATTAAATAATTTAAGTATTGCCCGGATTACAGATTAATCGAACATATCAAAAAGAAACACCATTAACCTTATTTACTTTTAATTTTAGTGATAGTTATGCCCAAGATGGAACTATATCTATGATTTGGTTTTTAATATTACAACAACAAAAGAACATCAAAATCCTAATCTTAATGTTATAAAGAATTAATGAAATTGTATATGATTGAAAATCATATTACAAAAGAAAAAGAAATTGATTCAGAAACAATTAAATTAGCTGTTGACCATTTAAGCAAGTATCAAATCATTAGTTGCTTTTATGAAATAAAAAATGATGATGATATTTCATTAAAAGAAATAACAAACATTATTCCCAGTATGGTTATTTAACTTATATTGGAAAAGGAGATTCAACTTTAATTCGTCGTAGTAGTGTAATTTTAGATAAAATTAGTAAAAATGATGTTGCTAACCCTTATTTAATTAACTATATTTTTAATATTGAAGATGTTAAATTAAAATCACAACATCATTTAATAACGTTAGAACAACTACATTTTGCTTCTACTAATTTGAATTTAAATCAAAAAAGGCATTAGTTAAAGCCCTTAATTCGCAAGATATTTTTCTTATTGCAAGGGCCACCAGGAACAGGGAAAACAGAGTTTATTGCTGAATTAGTTTATCAATATGCTAAACTTGGAAAAAAGTTTTGATATCTCTCAAAATCATACTGCGATTGATAATGTTTTAACGAGATTATATAAGACGCCAATGTTAGTACCATTACGGTTAACCGGCGAAGAAGTTCGAAAAAAAAATCGTTTTAATGATTTTAATCCGGATAAATTAATTTTTAATAATTATCGCTTTATTTATTCTCATTTAATGCGTCAGTACTTAACAAAATGGAATGCAATTGACTATGATTATGAAAATCAAAAAAAAGAGTTACAAAGGTCTTAAAGCTCGTGCGAAGATGTTTGAACAGGAAATCAAATATTATAATACTTGAACACAAAAGATAAATGAGTTAGTTGCAGAACAAGAAATGCTGGGTAATCAAAAATTGGAATATCAAAAGGATAACCGAAGATTAAAAGTTGACATTAATAATATTGATAATGCAATAGAGTTTTTAGGCAACTTAAATTGAGAAGGGATTATTACTTCAACAACAGATTTAGTTGAATTATTTAATAAGTATTTTGGAACTTTAATTCAAGAAAAACTAGGTTTTCAATTTGATGAATCATATTCTTTAACAAATACCTATCAACAATTATAACAGAATCGGGACCTGTCAATCCATTATTAGTAAAAAAAGAACAAGAATTAACAGAATTAAAGAATGTTAGTCAAGCATTTCGTGATGATGCATGAATTGAAAAACTTCAAGTGGCCCAAAATGAAATTTTAGAATTAAAACAACAACTTTCGTTAAAACAAGAAATGTTGTTTATCAAAATTTGCAATGAGAATTTAAAAAAGACCTTTTAAAGTTAAAAGGTCAATATGGAAAAACAAATTAATGATAACGAAAAATTAATAAATCAAATTGATGTTAATAAAATGAGCGAGAAATATCATATTTAGAAAGTGACATTGCAGCATTAAATAACCGAATTAATACTTTGAAAATTGAGATTGAAAATATTGTTAATAGTATTAATCATGTTTTTAACTTAAATTTAGTTGTAAAAGATATCACGGCAACAATTAATGAAATTGATAAGGTTATTAATAGCATTGATCATGATATGAAGACTATTATTAATGAAAAAGCAACAAAGGGTAATTTTGTTAATAATATGATTACTTTCTTAGATAAAAATTACAATATTGCTGATTTCTTAAACCAAGAAGGAATTCAAAACGATCGTTTTACCCCCGCAATGGAACGTGATACCGTTAACTATGCCAATCAATTTTTACAAGATGGTGTTAATGTTGTTGCAATGACAGCAACTTCAAATCAATCATATTCCCAAAGTAAAAATAAGGTTTTACAGGATTACAATATTGCTGATATTGATATTAAAAAATTTGGTTCGATGTTGTTGTGATTGATGAGGTAAGTAAATTAACACCAATGGAAATCTTTATGCCATTAGTTTATGTTAAAGCCGTCGTTCTAGTGGGTGATTATCGTCAGTTACCACCAATCATGCCATATCGCGAAGAATATGTTGCTTTAGTTAATGATATTTATAACGAAAATCATAGTTATAATGATTTTTTAGAGCTAGTGACTAATGTTTAAAAAGATTATTTCGAAATGTGATGATTCAGTTAAAGAGATTTTAATTAATCAATATCGTAGTCATGAAGACATTATGCGGATTGTTAATGTTTTTTATGAAAATCAATTGCAGCTAGGAGACGAAATAAATCAAAATAATGAAAAACAGCATTATGTTACAGTTGAAAACGACAAGGGGTTAAAAATTTTCGATAGTGAGAAAGCAATTTATTGAATTGATTCAACAAAAGATGAAAATCAAAATTTTGTTTATGAACAAGGCGAAAGTGGTAGTACCAGTCTTTTTAATTGATTAGAAATTAATTTAACGATTAAAGCGCTTCAGTTAATTGAACTAGGATATAATAATTTAACCACTAAATTAGAAAAACAACCCAAAGTGGCGGTTATTAGTTTTTATGGATTACATGTAAAAAAATTACGGAAAACTATTAGTAATTTAAAATTTAAAAATATTAAAGTTGAAGTTTCAACTGTTGATGATTATCAAGGACGAGAAACAGAAATTGTTATTGTGAATATTGTTCGTCATCCGCAAAGACAACTTAATGCTAATAAAGAATTTATTAAAAAATATGAGCGGTTAAATGTTGCTTTTTCCCGAGCAAAGAATATGTTAATTATTATTGGGGCAGTTAATTTCTTTGCTAATATTGATGTTGAGATTCCAACGGTTATTAATCCAAATGTTACAACAACAATTAAAGCATATTATGAAATTTTGCGAATTATTAATAATTATGGTCTTATTTGATATGCAAAAGATTTGTTATCATAGAAGTTAGAGGTAGAAAATGAAATTAGGAATAGTTAAGGTCTATAAAAACTGAAAAAAATTAACAACAGTTGTTGGTTATCAAACTCCGAAGAGACCAGATTTTTTTCAGTATGTAATTTTAAATGCTATTGCTAATTATCCGAATAAAGAAAAGTCCTTGGCCAATATTTTACAAGAAGAATTGCAGATTTTTAACCTTAAAATTTACGCTGAATGTTTAAAGTATTTAATTGAAAAGGAAAACACGATTGAAATTAATTCGCAAGGGTCATTAAATTATTTGGCTAATAGTTATGCTGAGCAAGAATGAATTGATCGAGCAATTGGGATTTTTTATATTTCCAAAGAAGCATTACAAGCCCTAGAGAAGGGTTACTTGTTAAGTAAAAATAATAATCGTAAGGCAACAATTGATTTTCTGTTTGATATTTTTACTAACCAACGATATATTAATAATGAACATTTTATGCTAACGGAAAAAATTAATAATAATGATTTAACTATTTTCCCAGAACATGAACCAAGTTTTACTGGTGGTGATTTATTTAAGTTTTTAGAAGATTATAAAACTACTCCTAATAAATATAATATGTTTAGTGATGATACAACATTTACTTCAATTCGAAAGAAACAACAGGAAATTAAGCATAACAATGAGCAAATTAATAAATTATTAACTGATGTTTATGAAGCAAAGGAATTAGTGTTAACTTTAACTACTTTTAAAGATATTAAAATGCAAGTTATCAATGATAAAAACTTGCAAAACGTTATTGAAAATAATGTTAATTTACGAACAAAAATTTTAGATTATTTTTTGACAACAATGACAAAGGATTTAACATCGGATTTTAATTTAAATATTCAAAAGATTGCAACAAATACATTAGAAAGTGATTATCAACAAGATCCTCGTCATATTACTTCAACATTAATAAATCCTCGAATTTTAATTATTAATGCAACAAGTGTTAATCCAAAGGCCGTTTTAAATCACAAATATTATTTTGATAATAATGTTCATTGTATTATTTTTGTTAATGCTGAGCATAGTACTGAAATAAGTGATTTAACCGGTTCAATTCCAATTTTTTACTTAGATAAAACCATCTTACCAATTCATGATTATTTCTTAACATTATTTCTTAATGATAAAAATGAGACAGAAGACTATGTGTTACAGTCAACTGAATTAATAATGTTAAACCGGCAAATTATTACAGCACAAAAGTTTTTACCAGATCATAGTAAACTTTTATTTAAAAAAATTTTACAAAGTTTAGAAACCTTGTTAAAAAATGAGCAAGAAAATATTTATGAAACAATTCATAGTAATAAGGTTAATAATCTTTTTATTTATTGTTATTTAATTGACCTTTTTAATCAAAATGAAAATGCTTTTGATAATATTTTAAAAGGGATTATTGCAAATGATTTTCAAAATAAGATTTCAATTTTATATAAATGTGAACAAATTTTAACTAATTTTATTTTAAAACCAAATTATTTTACAAAGATGCATATGCTTTTAATTACTGCAATGAAACAACAAGCAAAAGATCAACAGCATATTGTTAAAGGATATCAAGTTTTAACAAACAATGATTTGTTAGCAAGTAAAGAAGTTTTAAGTATGTTACAAGAACTTTATAATCAAGATGATGTGACATTAAAACAATTATTAGAATTAACTAATGTTGCAAGTTCAACAATTGTAGAAAAAATTTGAAATCAAAATTTATTCGCTATTTTAACCAAATTTCTTTTTGCTCTTAATAATGATAATTTACATCGTGAATTATTTGAAGAAGTCACTACAATAAATTTAAGTAAGAATATTACTTTATTGGTTAATCTGTATGGTTATGCTGAAGAGTATCTAAAGTATTTTAATGAAATGAAAAAACGGGAAACAAGTAGATTGCAGCGTCATTGGCAAGATATTTGAGCTAAGATTACAACTATTAGTGAACGTTTTAAAAATATTAACTATGGCGATGATTTAACCATTCAATTATTATGGTCCTTGTCACAATTAGAAATTACCTACAAAGCTATTAAGTTTAAAGAAATGTTTAATTCGGAACCTAAATTTCAGGAATACCTTGATTTTTATTATTTTGATAAAGCCGCGTTATATTTGATAAATATAATGGAAGAAAAAATTACTGCTATTTTAAAAGCAAAAGACCAACGCTTGAAAGGAATTAATGAAAAATTATTTGTTTGTAAAGAACTTTTTGATAAAAACAAGCAAAAAGAAATGATGAGAATATATCATGAATTACGACTATATTTATATTGTGAAAAAGCTCGTGATGAACAAAACGATAATAAAAATCGTGAGGCATTAAAAAAACTACAGCAAGAAATAGAAGAGGTGTTAAACTAATGAGTATGAGCGTTGAACAGGTAATGTATAATTATCAAAAAAAAATTGAAAGATTAAGTTTAAATATTAATTTTGTTAAAGAAAACTTACAATTATTATTAAAGCAACTAAAAAGTATTGATGCTAGTGGACTAAATTGCCAAGCAATTGAAACATATTTACAAGAATTAAATCAAATTCTAATTGATTTAGAAACTAATCCGTTAGTTGCAGAACTGCAAAAGGTTAAGCATGTTGAGTTAGAATTAGCAAAACAAGTTAATTTTTTCTTAGAACAAAAAACATTGCGTTTAGCAGAAATTCAACAAAAAATTGAAGTGTTAAAATTAAAAGTTATTGAGGATGAAACAAAACAACGATTAATAAATTTGAAAAATCGTACTAATTTAAATTATCAAACATTAGAACAAGAACTATTGGGGATGTTTGATGATAATATTACAAAAGCTTTTATTATTAATTTTTTCAAAACAAATAAAAACCAGCTTGTTAATTTAGACCCAAATACAATTTCAGATCTTGTGCAAGATGAAATTAATAACTATCGTGCTTCGGCAGAATTTATGAAAAATCAATATTTAAATAGTTTTAAAGCCCAAATTGGCTACGATAAATTTATTAATGCTGAGTTAGCACCGGTACTAGAAGAATTTAACCAAACTGGTGTTAATGATTCGGATGTTTTGAATCAAAAAGCATTGGCTTTACAAAATAAAATTATTAGTCAACAATTAGATGAATCAGCTCGAAAACATGCAATCGCCGCAATTTTACAAGCAATTCAAAAACGTGGTTTTATTGTTGATAGTAATGATATTCGAATTACGAAGGAAAACGATGATAGTCTTGTCCTTGTTTATGCTAAAAAAGTAACGGGAGAAGAAGCAATTTTTAAAGTATATCTTGATGGACGGTTTACTTACAAATTTGAAGGTTATGAAGGGCATGCCCATGATGTTGATGAACAACCATTTGTTAATGATTTATCGATGTATGATGTATCATTATCAAAAGAAATAAAAAAAACATATTTAAATCCTGATAAAATTATGAATCAAGCAAAAGTGCAAATTGATCATAAAATAAAAAAGAAATAATATTAAATATGCCAAGAAAAATGGATACATAAACTTGTTCTTTATGCGTCCATTTTATTTTAGATATTTACTGTTAGAATATTTTTTAGAAATAAGGAGAATGGCATTTTAAAAATAATTTACGGGAAATAAATAGTATAATAACTTATAGTGAGATTAATTATTTTTAGGATTAATTCCTAATTTTATTTTAAAAAAATTATAATCAAAGTAATGATTAGAGGGAGCAAATAAATGAGTGTTAAAAGTAATTTAGACAAATTAAAGAACCAAATTGGGATTAAACGTTGTGTTATTCTTGAAGGAAACGTTAATGATATTTATCAAATAAATAACGGTTATGTCGGTTTAAAAGATAAATTACGTGGTTTATTAAAGGAGAAAGGTTTTAATGACATTTTTACTTGAGATCGAATTGATGGATTAACTGGTGGAAATATTAAAAACTTAGCTCTAACATCTGAACCACAACAAAAAAGCAAAGAAGGGGAAGCTTATGATTTTGGTCAAGAAGTAATTAATAATGCTAATAACCAAGATAATGGTCCAACTGGACAGTTTCCAACTTTAGCAGAATTTTTTGCCATTGTTCGTCGAAATATGTTAACACCAAGTCCTAAAAAAGTTGCTTTTGTTGCTGATTTTTCAGATTATTTATTTTCAAATGAACAAGCATTGATTGAAGAGGAACGTGTTAACTTAATCTCTTTAAGTAAAGCTTTTCGCGATAAAAAATTTGATCAATCAGAAATAGTTGATTTTGATACTGCAATTATTTTTATTACCAATAGTGTTGGAAAGTTACCAACATCATTTTATTTAAATAATCCAGATGTCACAACAATTACTTTAACAAAACCAAATCGCGAAGAACGTGAGAAATTTATTTTAACTAATAAGAACTTTTTTAAGATTACGGAAGATTTAAGTACAGATATTCTAAAATTACAAGATATTTATGATACTATGGAGGGATGAACTTTGAAAGAAGTTTATCAATTAATTAAATTCTCAAACAATATTGATGAACGATTACCGTTTGAAAAATTATTAAATTCTTATCAATATGGTGATAAGGTTTCACCATGAGAAGAAATGAATTATGAAAAATTAGCAACAATTGAAACAGAGTTAAAAAAACGGGTTATTGGTCAAGACCACGCAATTGTCAAAGTGAAAAATGTTGTTTATAAAGCCTTTACGGGGTTGTCTGGCGTTCAATATTCTTCAAAACGAACAAAGCCTAAGGGAACATTATTTTTTGTTGGTCCAACGGGGGTTGGGAAAACTGAATTGGCAAAATCATTAGCAAAATTTCTATTTGGTGATGAAAAAAATTGTATTCGCTTTGATATGTCAGAATATAATCAGGAAGCTAGTGATCAAAAATTAATTGGAGCACCGCCAGGTTATGTTGGTTATGAAGAAGGTGGGCAATTAACTAATGCAATTAAAGAGAAACCTTTTAGTGTTTTATTATTTGATGAAATTGAAAAAGCACACCCACGAATTTTAGATAAGTTTTTACAAATTTTAGAAGATGGGCGCTTAACAGATAATAAGGGACAAACTGTTAGTTTTTCTGATTCTTTTATTATCTTTACTTCAAATATTGGTGCTAGTGAAGTTGATGATAGTTTAGAATTTTCAGAGATTGAAAAGCAATTTATTCAAAAGGTTTCTGACCATTTTCGCACCGAATTAAGACGTCCAGAGTTATTAGGGCGAATTGGGAATAATATTATTCCGTTTAATTTTATTAAGGATATTAATTTTAAAGCAAAATTAATCACACAGAAATTACGGCCAATTCAAGTGGCGGTATGAGAAAAATATAAGGTGAAATTAGAGTTTATTCAGTTGGAACAAATTTTACCAATTATTATTCAAGATGCTGATGATAAAAAGGGGGGACGTGACTTGTTAAATAGTATTGAAAAACATATTGTTGATGGGTTAAGCTCCTTTATATTTGTTAATCAAACTAGTTTTAAAGCGGGTCAAACAATTTTGGCACAAGCTAATGGTCATCAAATTGAATATAGCTTAAAATAAATAATGAGTAATTTAATTAATTTTAATCGGTTTGTTTCTTTTACAACAATTGAAGGCCCGGGGAACCGTTTCGCCTTATGAATGCAAGGATGTATTATTAATTGTAAAGGATGTAGTAACCAAGAAATGATTCCGTTAATTAATCGTAATGTGATGGAAGTTAGTGAACTTTTTAAAGCAATTAAGGATGCGCAAGAGCGCTTTCAAATTGAAGGAATTACTATTTTGGGAGGCGAACCGTTTATTCAACCACGGGCATTATTGGAATTAGTAACGTTGTGTCAAGCAAACAATTTAACAGTAATTGTTTTTTCTGGCTTTTTATACGAACTATTACAAGAAAAACACCCGGCAATTTTAGCTAAAATCGATATTTTAATTGATGGGCCATTTATTATTGAAAAACTAGATAAAAAACGGCGTTTAATTGGTTCAACCAATCAACGGGTAATTAAACTAAGTGGTATTTATCAAGACAATGATTATTTTGAACAAAATATTATTGAAGCTGAATTTACTGTTACTAAAAATAATAGTATGATTATTAACGGCGATGGTGCACACCTCGTCAACAATGAAGAAACGATTTTAAAAAAAGAGGAGGACAAAAAAGATGGGAGCATTTAAACTAGATGGTGATGTGTTTTCACATATTAAACAAGATATTATTAAAGTTGGGGATAAATTAAAATTTAGAGCAACAAATGGTGATATGAGTGATTTTCATATCGATGATGTTAGAACAAACTATAAAGTTATTTCGTCAATTCCAAGTATTGATACTAGTGTTTGTTATACACAAACAGTTAAGTTTAATGAAAGTATGAAGGATTATAATAATGTTCGTTTAATTATGATTTCAAGAGATTTACCATTTGCTCAAGAAAGATGTTGTGAATCGTTTAAAGATGAAGCACATTTCTTAATTTCGGATTATAATTATCGAGACTTTGGGGCAAAATCAGGATTAGTTTTTACTGATTCACAAATTTTACCACGAGCTGTAATTATTTTAAATGAAGATAATATCGTTGAATATCTTGAAGTTGTTAGTCCAATTGGTAATGAGCCAAATTATCAAGCAGTGTATGATTTTTTAAGTAGTAAAAAATAAAAAAGTATTAATATGAAGATGTCAATTTTAATTGACAGAAAAAAAGATTTTTTTATTAAAAAACTCCATTCGTTGTTCGAAAGGAGTTTTTCTTTGCGATATTCTTGGCCTTACAAAGTTATAAAAATCAATATAGTTCGAAACAATTTCATAAATATTATTTAAATTTAGTTCATTTCGTTGATATAAATATATGCATTCTTTTTTAAATGAACTAAATCAAGTTTCACATGCCCCATTATCTGGTGAATTTCCTCTTCGAGACATAGAAATGACAATGTGCATACTTTCACATAAATCCTTCCACATTGGTGAAGTATATGAGCTACCCTGATCACTATGAATTATTACATTTTTTGGTTTTCCTGAATAATTTCAAGCTGAAACTAAATTTTTGTAGCACAAATTGCTATTTAGATTATTAGATAATTTTCAATCTAAAATTTCACCATTAAATAAATCTCTTACAATTGATAAATATAACATTTTATTTTTTATTGGTAAATATGTAACATCAGTTACTCATTTTTGATTAGGTTTAGTTGCAACAAAATTTCTGTTTAAAATATTTGGAAACCTTAATGGTCCAGATTTTAAATAACTTGGCTTAATTTTACGTTTAATAGATTTAATTTTTAAAATTTTCATGTATCTATAAACAACTCATTTGTTAAGTTTTATGTTTTTTAAATACTCAGCATTGGATATCCGTAGATACCTTTAAATTTATTAAATAATTCTAATATTGTATTGGCAAATTTAATATTATAATTTTTATACTTAGGCATTCCATTTTTTATTCATAAATAATATCCTTGTCTAGTAACTTTTAATTTTCGGCATAAAAAATCAACAGAATAATCTGTTGATAAATTATTAATGGTGAAGAACTTATCTTTAATAGTCTTCGCTTCATACTTTTTTAGTGCAAGATGGAGCTTTGCAATTTCTTCTAATTCAAAGCGCGACATTTTAGTCACATCATCAGTCATAACTTTTGATGCTTTCATTCTACGTTTTGAATGCTGAATTTTTTGCAAGCCACGGCCTCACTCTAAATTATCAACATTTTCTTCAGCCTCATCGCGTCATCTTTGAATAGTTGACTTTGCTACATTATATTTTTCTGCAGAACTTCTCACTCCATTTTGTTTAGAAAATTCTAATATTTCAATTTTTTCATCTTTATTTCATTGTTTTGCCATAAAAAATAACATCCTTTCAATAAAATTATATAACAGAAATTTTAACTCTCTTTTTTCTGTCAATTTTATTTTATATGTTCAATAAAATACTTTTTTATTTTAAGGTTAAAAGTTCTTTGATCTCATCAAGGTCACGTATTTTTTCTTTATTAACGTTTAGTTTAAAACCATAACCTTCTTCCTTTTTATATTTCGGGATAATATGAAGATGATAATGAAAAACTTGTTGGAAAGCTTCACTTTTTTCATTACTAACATAATTAATTCCAATGGGGTGTAAAGCTTGATACATTTTTTGGGCAACCATTTTTCCAGCTTTTGCAACAGCTGCTAAATGTTCATAATCTGTCTCACTATAATACTCAAGTGTTTTTTTGGAATTATTAAAGTATGACCATCACTGCTTGGAAATAAATCTAAAAAAGCGTAAACAAGATCATTTTCATAAATTTTTTACTTGGAATTTCTTGGGCAATAATTTTACAAAAGATGCAATCACTTTTGTTCATTTTTACATCAGCTCCTTATAAAATAATTATAACAAACTTATGGGAGGAATTAGAATTAGAGGTCTAGAAAAACAAATATTTAAAAATTTTTAATTTTCTTTATAATTTTATTTTTTCCTGTTATAATTAAAAATTATAAGTTATCTAATACTTCCTTGAGTTTTGTGGTATAATATATTTATGTAGCAACCAGAATTAGAGGAGATGATTATAATGGAAAATAATCGCGCAAAAACAGCTCATGATGAAGCTGGGGAAATTGTTGGGAGATACCGCATGTTAGGGGAAGATATTTATGCATATCTTGAAGTTTTAAAACATCAAATTAGCCAACAAAAAAAGTAATGAACATAATGATTTAGAACAAGCGGCCTACTTTGAAGATTTACTAACATCTGTAAAAAAAGTTTGAAATGAAAAATATGAAGACTAATTAAATATTTTATAAAAGCAAAATAGTTTGCTTTTTTTATTTTAAAATGAAGATTGTAAATGCAAATAGGACATTCCAGACCCTTATTATTAAAATAATAACACTTTAAAATAAAGTTTCAACTATTTTTAGTTATTTTTTTTAATTTGAGATTATTTTAGCATATTTTGACACACTAAAAAGGATTTATTAAGTTATTTTAATAAATTACTTAATAATATTTTGTAAAAATAATTCTTGTGATGTTTTTCAATCAAGGCATTTTCTAAACTTAGTATTAATTACTTTCATAATTCAATTAATCCTATTTTGACTAACTTTATTAAAATCAGTCCCTTTTGGTAATCAATGCCTAATATCTATATTTATTCGTTCTACAATCGTTTTTTGAGTTGGAGTAGCAGGATCACAAAAATAAAGATTAGAATTAGTTATTTTTTCTATTTCTTTTCACTCACTAAATTCTTTACCTTGATCAGTTATAATACCTTTAATGCATTTTTTAAGTAATCGATTTTTAAATATTGATTTTAAAGTATCTATAACTTCTGTTGCTGTTTGCTCTTTTAATTTTTTACAAATCGTAAATTTAGTAGCTTCTTCTGTTAATGTTAAACAAGCTGATTTATGATCTGCTCCCACAATACAATCCATTTGAAATCAACCAAAAATATTTTTTTGATGTTTAGATTCTGCAATAGTTTTATAATTACTAATCTTACCACGATTATCTAATGACTTTTTTATTTTTCTTCTTTTACCATGAAAATATAGATTTTTTTATTAAGATTAAATAATCCTAAATAAATATAGTTATATAATGTTTTAAAGCACATTGGGAATTTATTGTAAAATTCAATTTTATATAGTTTACAAATTATTTCGGGTGTATAATGTAAATGGTTAAAATTTTGATTTAATCATTTAATTTGATCAACAGTAAGAACTATATGTTTTTTACAATTTCTACGATTTATTAGGTATCGCTCATAGGCTTTTTTAGGGTGATATCTTTTTATATGTTTATAAAATTTAAGTTCATAGCTAATAGTATTTTTACTACGATCCATAAATATAGCAATTTTTGATAAATTAATTGATCCATTATTTTTTCTTAAATTTTGGTGATTCTAATAATTCTTTTAAAATTATTCTTTCATTAATACTTAAATGCTTAAACTTTTTCATGTCAATAATTCCTTTCGTATTTTTATTTATACAATAAAATTAAAAAAATAGAAATTATTGACATTTAATTTGATAATGTTAAAATGGTGGTGTAATTCTATGCAATTATGGATTTTCCAGACTCCCATACTTGTTTTAGAAATTTACGAAATAGAAGACTTGAAAAAGTATTTTTTTATTTTTGTAAAGATGATGGTATGATGGTGACGAAAAAAGGAGTATAAAAAATGAAAGAATTTAATCCAAAAAAGGCAAGTTTAAGTACAATTTATAAAAAAATTGATGAATTTTGAGAAAATAAGAACCAAATGAATTTATATACTTTGAATGATTTATTCAATAAATTAAACCCTTCAGCAAGATGAAGACATGATTCTTATAAGAATGAAAAGATAGTTCCATTAATTGAAAAGCAAGTTGATAAAATTGAGTCTGAATTAATTAAAGCTATGGTTAAAACACATGATGGAGTTAAAACTTATTGAAATAAAACTTTTAATGTTAAATATGCAAAACAAGAACAAGAGCAAAATATTAATAATCAAACAACCAATTATTATTAATTTACAAAATGATATTAAAGAGGAATTGTGTAAAATGAAATGCAACAAACCTTAGTTAGTCAAATAATACAATAAAAATCATAAAAAATAAATTATAAATTTTTAAAAATCAAAATATTTATAGTTTTTATTTTATTTTAAGGAAAATTAAGCACACTAAAAAATAATTTATTAAATTACTTCAAATAAACTTATCTAAAATTCTCTAAAAATACCTCTTTTGCTGTTCTTAATTGAAGAACAGGCCTTAATTTTTCATTTATAACATTAAATACTCAATTTATTTTTTGTTGACTAACATTATTAAAATCAGTTCCTTAGGATATCATTCTCTAAGTCAGAATTCATATATTCAATTAATGGTTTTTGTTTGTGGTTTACCAGGGTCACAATAATAAATATTAGAACCAGTAATCTTTTCCATTTCTTCAAACTTACTAAATTCTTTTCCTCTATCTGTTATTATTCCTTTAATTTTTCCAACTAAACCATTAATTCTAACTATATGTTCAAGTTTTTCTAAAACTTCACTTGAATTATTTTTTTCTAATTTCATTGCAAAATAATTTTTACTATTTTGTTCAACTAATACTAAAACAGCAGATTGATGGTCTTTTCCAACAACCGTATCCATTTCAAATCAATTAACATTAGATTCTTTATTTTTAATATCTCATATTGACTTAAATTTATCATCTAATTTACCACGATTATCAAATTTTCCTTTTGTTTTATATTTTTTACCACGATGACGTAAATTCTGTTTTAAAAAACCATAAAAACCCAAACGAATTCATTTATACAATGTTTTAACACAAACAGGAAATTTAATACCAAACTTTAGAAAATAACGATGAATAAGTTGTGATGGAGAATCACGATAAACATTAAATATTATATTAATAAAATTTAATTGTTCTTTTGTAAACTTATATCTTTTATTATTCTTTTTTCTTTTTTCATAATACATTTTATCTGACTTATAAGCACTATATTCATTGATGGTTTTAAAACGATTAATTTCTCGCAAAATAGTACTACAATGTCTGTTTAAACATTTAGCAATATGTGCAATATTTATTTCACCATTATTTTTTAAGAATAATTTTGATAATATTAATTTTTCCAATTTAACCTTATCAATAAAACTTAAATGACCATACATAACATTTATATACCTTTCATTAATTTATAAATTTAATATTAAAATTATTTAATACATGATTAATATATGATAAAATTAATTATATCATTCAAATAATTTTAATAAAGGAAGGAATAAGCTGAAATGAAAAAATGACTAAGTATATTAGGAGTAATCGGATTAAGTACAACAAGTTTAATAGCTTGTACTAATGATAATAAGTAAGATAATAGTAAACCAAAACCCAATAAACCTCAGCAACCACCAGAAAATAGCAAATGATCTAATATTCCTAGAACACAAGCACCTAATAAGAAATTTTTAACAGCAACTAATAAATGATATTTTTATATAAATAAATATGAAAATAATTATATAACAACAAAATTTTATTTTAATGATGATTTTATTAAAAATGAAAACACTTGATGACAACATTTAAAAAATGATTCAGATTTTATTTGAAATTATAATTTAGTATATCGTTGAGATGGAAATGGTGAACCTCAAATACCTGATGTTGATAAAAGTACTGGTAAAATTACAAATTGAAAAGAATAAAAGGGACTAACAAGTCCTTTTTTAAATTAATCGCACAAATTTCATAAAATAATTAATAAAAATATATTTGTTATTGTGCTATATAATGCTGGGCTAAATTTTCAAACTTCAAATGTCTGATCAAAAAAACTATATATTGTTTGAAAAATTTTACCAACTCCACTTGCTAATTCATTGACTTTTTTTACACCAGGTATATTATTCACAACTCAAATTGCCGCATTTCGTATATGACATGCTAAATTATATCAACTACAACTTTCATATTGTGCTTGTCATATTGCCCCATCAGGAAATAATCCACCGTTATTTATTTCTTGTCAATTATAAATACCAAAATTGAAATCATAATAACGATACATATCATTTTCTTTTTGGGCTTGTAATTCAAAACATTATAACCGATTTTTTGTTCTTCAATTTTTTTGTATTTTAAACCGTATTTATCTTTTAAAGCACCTTCAAAAACATAACCCTCATTTTGACTAATATTATAATCATTTGCAACTGAAAAATCATAATTAAATACATTACCATAATTGGTGTTATAAAACCGATTTTTAAATGCTGAATATAATTTAATATCTAACTGATTGTATTTATCAGAAAAATAAAAGTAACGGGGATAAATTTTAAAACCATTATTTGCTAATAAACCATATTTTTTATTATATCCTTGTACATAAGTATCATTTTATAAATCAAAAATAGTACGTAAATAATCTTTATGAAAGTTTTGGGAAACCGTAAACATACTATTTAATAGTTTTTCAAATTGATTTTCATTAGTTTTATTTTCATCAACTAAAACATCTCTAAAATTAGCTAATTTTAAACCAAAAAAATTAATTAAAACAGTATCATATTGTAAATTATCAATATAACCACTTTCAATAAAATTACTACGATTTTGGAATACTGGAACTAAAGCGTATGCAAAAAAAGCTTTTAAAAATTTATTAATATCAATTTGTCCTTTCATTTGTTCAAATATACTTTTACCAGTATTGGGAGTATTACCCGGGTAATAATTATATGTTTCGGCACTAAAATTAAATGTAGTTTCTTTTTCTTTCATAAAAGAAAATAAAAAAGCTAAATCATCAGTATACCGATAATTATTATAATTAGTACCATTTCAATATTGTTTGAGATGTGTTAACTCTAAACTACCTGCAACAATATTTTTCTTTTCATCAATTGTTAAAATCATTCGATAAATTGATTTTTTAGTTAAAATAGTACCAGTACTAGATTTATCTAAATTATTAATAATTTCAAAATCAAATATTATTCTTTGACTACCTAAATTTGGGTCATCATAATTTGGATTACCACCTTGCTGAACTCGAATATTTTATTGTACAATAATATCAATATATTTAAGCAAAAAAGAACGAACATTTTCTTAGTATTCTGAAAAATATTTTAATTTGCCATTATTATCAACATCAGGTATTTGAGGTTAACCATTTCCATCTCAACGATATACTAAATTATAATTTAAAATAAAATCTGAATCATTTTTTAAATGTTGTCATAATAAATTTTCATTTTTAATAAAATCATCATTAAAATAAAATTTTGTAAGTATATATTTATTATTTCTTTTTTCTCCATAAAAATATCATTTATTAGTTGCTGTTAAAAATTCCTTATTAGGTGCTTGTGTTCTAGGAATTTGTATTCAAAATTCATTAAACATTGTAATTAACTGTAAATTATTTATACTTTTTTCTAATTTATTGATAACTTCAACAATATTAAAATACTTTGCAAAAGAATAAGAAAAATTAGTTAATTCTTTTAAAAATTGTTTTTTATCTACATCATAAAATTTATCAATGTTATATTGTTTAGCATAAGTATCTCAATTTTTATATAAATCCATAAACTCATCACTAGGCTTATCAAATGAAATTCCCGTTGAATAACTATCCTTTAAAAAGTCTAAATATCATTTATCATTATAAGTTAATGTTTGTGATGTTTTTAGAGTTGGATTAATAAAGTAATTTTTTTCTGACCAATTTTCAAAGAAACTACTGCGTAAAAACATTGTATTAATAAAATCAGTTTCATTCATTCCTGTTGTTTTTTGATTAACAGTATAATTTTGCTGATGTAATGGTTTAAATGCTGTTAAAGTAATAAAAGGAATAATTAAACCTAAAATACCTAAAATAGATATGGCAAATAAAGTTAATGACTTACGCATTATGCTCTACCACCTTATCTTTTTTATTTTCTTTTATTAATTTGATAATTTGATTAAATAAATAACCATAAATTGTATTGTGTAAATTCAAGTAGCAAAGTCTGTTTCTTGTTAATCTTATAATAACATCATTTAAAATAAATGCAACTATTTTTTTAAAAAAATTAAATTATTTGTAAATTTAATCTATTTTAAGCATATTTAAACACACTGAAAAATAATTTATTAAATTTTTCAAATAAATTTATCTAAAATTCTCTAAAAATACTTCTTTAGCTGTTCTTCAATTCAAACAAGGTCTTAATTTTTCATTCATAACATTAACTACTCAATCTATTTCTTGTTGCGTAACATTATTAAAATCTGTTCCTTTAATATATCGTTTTCTAAATTCACGATTCATTCTTTCAATTAATGGTTTTTGTTTTGGTGAACCTGGATCACAAAAATAAATATTAGAACCAGTAATATTTTCCATTTCTTTAAATTTACTAAATTCTTTTCCTCTATCAGTTATTATTCCTTTAATTTTTCCAACTAAACCATTAATTCTAACTATATGTTCAAGTTTTTCTAAAACTTCATTAGCAGTATGTTCTTCTAATTTCATAGCAAAGTATTTTTTACTTGATTTTTCTGCCAAAACCAAACAACTAGATTGATGGTCTTTGCCAACTACCGCATCCATTTCAAATCAACCAACATTAGATTGTTTATTTTCAATATCTCAAATTGACCCAAATCTTTCATCTAATTTTCCACGATTATCAGATCTTTTCTTTGTTCTATTTCTTCTGCCACCATTTAATAAATTTTTCTTTAACAAACCCAAAAGACCTAAATAAATTCATTTATAAAATGTTTTAAGACAAGCAGGAAATTTGACACCAAACTTTATTAAAAATCGTTGAATAATTTCTGCTGGTGAATCGTAAAGAATATTAAATCGTAAATTTAAAAATTCTTGTTGTTCGTCTGTAAATGTGGGCAGTTTTTTAATACATTTTTTTCTTTTTTGTTTATAATTGTATATTGTAAACCAAATGCAACACCTTATTATTTAGATTAAAACTCCTTATTTTTAAACTTATTTTTATAATAAATCTTTAAAAATTTAAAAAGCTTGATTTTACACAGTTCATAAAATGTTGCATTTGCATTTACAATATACAATTATAAACAAAAAAGAAAATAATATTAAAAATAGAGAACAATTTAAAAAAGAAAATTATCTAAATACTAATTGACAACCTTTAAATAGTAGTTGACTTGATAGTGGTATGTTTAATATAACAAATAAATTAACTTTAACAGGTAATTTAACTATTTTAATATATACAAAAACAGCAAAACATCCTAAGTTTTATGGGCCTTATGTTTATCCTAGTGTTCCAGTTGAAGTTTGAAAATTATTAAGTAATGCAGTATCTAATGCTGGAACATTGTTTTGGCGTTATTGATTAAGAAAATGATTACCTAGTCATTTAAGAGATTATATTAAAAAAAGATTACCACAAGCATTAAAAGAAAAATATCCAAAAGGAAATATTAAATTAACATTACCAACAGTTCAAAAACTACAACAAATTAAAAATTTTATTAACAATTTAAAGATTGGACATTTTAATTTTAATTTTGCTGGTGAAATTAATAATAAAAAATGATATAAAGAGCGAATTGCTGATGTTAAAAATATTAAGAATTTATATAAAACACCAGTTAAAAATAAATTTTATCAGGTTAATAAATATATTAAAGCAATTAATAAAATCAAAAGAAAGGTTAATAGTTATAAACCAAATAATTTAAAAAATAAATATCGTAATCAATTAAGAGGTGTTTTATATGGAAAATAATTTAAGTAATTTGTTATTTATAACAGTTGAAGATGTTAAAGAAAGTAAACTTTGACAACCCATTAATGATCGTAAACAATCTGCTTATAATGATAATTTAATTTACAATGCTATTTTAAAAACTAGTTTATGAATGGATCGATTATCGGGTGGAACAATATCTGATAAAATTAATAAAAAAGATTTATTTCCCTGAGTAAAAAAAGATAATACTGGTTTAATTGAATATGATAAATGATTAAGTTATATTCAATCTGCTTGTTTATTAGCAGTTATGAATTGATATTTACCAAAAGGAGTTAATGATTTAACTGGTAGTGCTTCATTTTCACAAGGTGGAGTTGCTTATTCACAAACTAATGACCCTGAAGCAAATGAGAATATTACTCTTGATGTTAAAAATGCTTTAAAATTAGCAGGTGAAATAATTGATATTATATCTAGTAAAACAGTATCTAGACCTTATAATTATGGTTTAGATAATTATACTCATTCATGAGAAGAAGAATATAAACATATTAGTAAAAAAACTTTTTATCCAACATTATTATTTTGATTAAAAGAACGATTACAAACAGATAACTCTATAAATGTAAGTTATCCCACTATTAACGACTTTTCTAAAATTGATTATACTGAGTATATTAAAATTAATATAAATGATTGAGAAATTGTTGATACTAGTGATTTAGATAATACAAGGTTTGATTATGAAATACAAAATTGAGACAAAGAAAATTATAAATACAATATTTGAATTAAAACAAGTAATCAAAATCATTATTATTTATCAACATACAAAAATTTTAAGGGAAAAATAACTGTTGGGTCATTTGATTTAGAAAATGCTTTTTCTCATCGTGTAGAATTAGACGATGAAGGAATTATTGATATACGCACAGGCGGGACAGATGGAACAATTACTGGTTTACACATTGAAAGAAAAAAAGTAAGTTAGAAAGGAGTTTTAATTAATGAAACAAGATAAAACAACTTGATTTAAAGGTGCCTTACCTTGAAATTGATTTAAAAAAGATCCTATTCCAACTTATAATTGAACTCATAAAGATATTAGAGAATGAGAAAGAAAATATAAAATTCGTAGTTTGGTTGTTGGTTTTTATACATTAATATTTTTAGCATTAAATTCTTGATTAGAATATGGCATGATTGATGCAATTAAAGGTGATATTGATTGATATAATTATGGTCAATATTGAGGTAATGGCATTGCAATATTATTAACACCATTATTTACGCATGGAATTCAAGGCATATTTGTTGCTAGTAGTAAACCAAAAGTAGATATGAAAATTGATATTCCACGATTAAAAATTTCTAAAGTAGGATTAGTATTTACAATATTACCTTTAATTACTTTAATAATTTCTTTAATTATTATTTGAATTGATAAATCAAAATGAAAAAAAGACCATTTAAGACATTGTTTGGATTGTCGGATTAATCCGCGAGTTATTCAGCCAAGAATAGCAAAACAATGAAATAATTTAGATGGTATAACAGAAGAGATATTTAAAAATATGCAAGATGAATATACTAAAAAACAAGAAGAAAAATTAAAAAATATACAAAATGAAAATAACAAAGAATTAAATCTAAAATAGACTATATATAGGGGGGGTTGATATTTTTGGGTGGTTATATAGTTTAATTTAATAAATTATTTTGTTCTGAAAAAATGGATGGCCACTGTTTGAGTAAGAATAAGAAAGGAATTAAAACAATGTTTAATGATACATTAATGATTACTTTACTTGTGTTAGCGGGTGCAGGTGGAATGGGTAGTCTTGGTATTCTAGGATTATCTGCTAAAAAAATTAAAAAATATAAAGCAGAAATTAGAGAATTAAGAACTGCTGTTATTGCCCACGAAAAACATTTACGAGGGCCTGAATATGCAACAGAATTAGCATTAAAAACAGGTCAAATTAAAAATGTTAAAAAACAAGTTAAAGTAAATGACAAAAAACAAGCACAAAAAGATGCTATTCAAAAACTAACAAATAGTATTTAAAAAAATAACCTTAATTGGTTATTTTTTATTTTTCTTTATTGTGTGTTATATAAAAGTTGATAAGATGTTCTATTCGTTGTGAATAAGTATTAAATTTTAATTCATTTCAAGCTTGTTCTTCACTTTTATTTAAGTAAATATTAACATTTCGAATTTTTCAAGAATAATATTTTCCTGTTTTTTGATTATATGCTTCTTTCATAAATTAACTCTCATAATTAGCAATAATAATCGCATCTCGTAAATGATTACTTATTTTTTTGTTATTATATTTTCAACCTTTACCATATTGATAAGTTAAATTAATATCTTTATCAAATTTTCATACGCAACTATCATTATACTTGCTCAAATTTTCCATATTTTTAACAACTGATTTAGTATGTTTTGGTGATACTCAATTAATATTGTTTACTTTTTTTATATTGTATTTAACTGCTCCAATTACTTTTAATAAATCATCCCTATCCTTACTAGCGTTAGCAGATGTATATAAACAATCTTCAATGTTAATAATTGTATCTTGTTTTAACTCATATAAAATATTATCCGTTTGTTTAATTCAATCATAATGTTTATACTCCATTTTATCTATTAGTTTATTATTTGAATACAAAACAATAGCAGTAGTACCAGTTCCTGATGGATCAATCCCTATTCTTATCAAGCGGTTCATTCTTCATTATTATTAACTATTGATACTACATTTGATATGTCTTCTTCTTTTACTACATTATTATCTGTCACTTCTTCACTTGGTTCGGATAAATTATTATTTGATATATTTTCATTACTAATTTGGCCCTTATTTATGCTTATATTACTATCATTATCAATATAAATCTTTTCATCATTAGTTGTAATAACTGCTTGGTCTGATTTATAAGCTTGTTGTAATTCGACTGACATAATACCTCATTTTCGCAATAAACTAGTTAATACCGTTTTAAGAGCCATTTCATCAAAACTAGCAATATAAAATGATTTATTTTTAGCATAAGTTTTAGAATATTTCATAAAATGATTTTCCATTTGTTCTTTGGTCATATATAATGTTTTTTCAAAACCATTAACCATTTTAAAATAAGATACATAACCTATAATTGGTAATTTTTCTCTTTCATCTTCATCTTGTATTCAATTAAAAGTAGTACCTTTTAATCTATCATAATTTACTAATTAACCAGTTCTAACATCTGATACTGAAATATCTAAATATTGACAGCTTCTTTGTGCTAATTGAATATAACCTTTATAACCCATTTGAAATTGAGCTTGATTAATTCATTCTTGCACTTCACGACCATTAATAATTCTTGTTATTTTAGTATTATATGGAACGACATAAGCATAACCGAATTGTTTTTCCATTGGTAAATTTAATAAAACCCCTTGATAACAAGCGGTCATAATAGTTTTTGGGTCTGCTTTTTGTAATAATTCATTACTATTTGATATTGCAACTATATTACTTTTAAATCTTGCAATTTCATTTTCATTTGAAAATTTACTTTTTATTCATTCTGTTGCTTTATCTGTTCTTAAAAATTCAACAATATTTGCCATATTATTTTTCTCCTTTATTTATTTTAAAATTAATACCTTTAATACCAATTAAATTAATATCTTTATTACTATCTCATTGTTCTTTAATTTCATTTTTAACAATTTGTTCATCAACAATTAAATAGTTTTTAATAAGATTAATAAGCTCTAATTTATCAGCATTTTGTAAAAAATCATCATTAATACCAATAACTTCAATATTTTTAATTAATAATTTATCTTTACGAAAATTACTAGTAATAATTTTTAATTCTTGTTCTTGTTTTGCTACACTTTTAATTTCTAAAAATTGTTCTTTTTTATGAGTTTCAATAATTTCATTTTGTTTTTGAAATTGAATATTAATGACACTATTTTTTAAAGAATCATGATTATTCTTAATATTATTTTCTAAATTCAAAATATCTTTTCTAATAAAATTTAATTCATCTTTAAAATTTTTTATTAATTCTAATGGTTCTCTAAAAATATAATCAATTTTTTAAACTACTAGTTTTAAATCTTTTAGTGATTGTGATTTATATTCTCCATTTATTAATCAAGCTTGTTGTCGATATATAAATTCTGCTAATTCTTGCCCATTTTCATCAATTCATTTTTTAATTGTTAATGCTTTTAAACTTAATTCTTTAAAATCATTTCCTTTTAAATAAAAGGGATAAGTAATATTTTTAACTTCATTATTTAATTTTAAGTCTTTCATAATTAAATTTCCTCTAATTCCATTTCATTAATTAAATTATCAATATACTCATAAGCACTGTCTTCTCTGAGTGACGTTCTTCTAATGCAATATTAAATAAATCTTCTTCGGTATAAACTTTGCCATTTTCATCTTTTCACATATTATTCAACTCCTTTTCATTTAATATTTTCATTTTCTAAATTAATAATTGTAGTTTTACAATAATTTAAATTTTCAGAATAAATTCTTGCCTCATCAAATGTATAAAAATATGTAGTATTTAAACTATATTTATCTTTTGTTACTAATAAGTATCTTTTATTCATAATTTATCACCTCGTAATCCGCTTCTTCATCTTCTAAATAATCACTAATTAAACCTTTAACTTTATCAATTTCATATCATTTGCAATTTAAATTAAAATCTATTGGTAATTCAATATTACCTACGTGTCATTCTTCATTACCAAATTTAAGATATAAATTTAACTCTCAATTACCTAAATAATCACGATTAATTTGTGCATAAATAATATCTTTATTTGTAATTTTTAATGCTTTATTACATATCATTTTTAATTCCTCCTATTTTTAAACTCGTTGGTACTCACTCCCGAGTGAAAGTGCCAAGCGAGAATTAGTTATATATAAATTAAGTTATTTATTTACTACGCCACTCGCTTAACTGCGGGTGTGCGGTGGCGGTATATTGTTTGTTTAATAATCGACAGTTGTTTTTATGAGGTAATGCCAGAGAGTTTTCTCTCTCTTCATCCGCACCATTTCAGGTCAAAACGTTCAGTTTTTAAAATAAATTCACTCGCACCTTGAAGAGCCTAATGCTGACTTTGTGGTTTTTATTAAACCGCTGTCACTTCTAAGAAGTAATATCTATCGCAAATTTATTTATAAAGTGTTCATCTCAATTTTTATTGTCGTTTGATGTTGACCCTGCACTTATCACGACTATCGCTTAGTTATAAAACCAGCGCCGATTTACTTTTTTCCTCATACACTATTTCAGTACTTGCCTCGGCTGGCTGTGGGAATGAGTTAATACTCATGTTCTTATGGAAGCACTTAGTTATTTAAAATAACTGTCCCACTCTACATTAAGTTGTTTTATAAAATCAAAATTTTAAAGAACCAGTTTTATCATCAAAGATAATTTTTGAATTTTCTAAGCGTTTATAAAACCTCTTTTGTTTTTTATCTTTTATGCGATTTAATAAATCTTTATGATTTTCACAAGTTCATAAAACTTTATTTGATACAAATTCTTCGGTAATGAATGATATTGCTTTATAGCAGTTATCAATATCGCAAATTTGTTCTTGCTTATTATTTTTCATTACTCATTCCTTTCTTTGATATTATTTTTTTATTTATTAGCCAAATTAATTAATTAATTGAAACAGAGAAAGGGCAACACCTTAAATAAGGGGAGAAAAAACAGGTACACTTTGTAAAGATTTCTAAGATATTTAATAAATGTATAAAAAACTTAAAGAGAATATCAAAAAGTTGTAATAAAAAGTTTCTATTTTAAGAATTTAAGATGCTGTCCTTTCTCTGAATCAATTAATAATTATGGGTTTACAAATAAAAAAACAACCCTTTTTATTTAACAAGAGTTGTTTTTTGCCGCTTCATCGTACATTATACAAATTATTAAGATATACCATAATATATCAAATCATAAACCATAAATTATATAACCATTTATACCGGCATATTTCTCTTTTAATTCATCAATAGTTGAAACTGTATCTAATACACATATAAGGGTTAATGAAAAACTTATAACAAGATACAAAATTAAATCAACCCAAGAAATAAATAAACCATTTTCTTTTTGTTTCTTTTCATTTTTATTATCCATAAACTAAACTCCTAACTATACAATGTTTTTGAAACAATAAACCCAACAATATATAAACTTGATATTGTTAACATTAACGGATGACTAAATAAAATTACCATTTTACTAAATAAAGAAAGTAAAAAAGTATCTGAGTTATATAAATCCATAATAATATTTTTTGCTGATGTTAATTTATTAATAATTACATTAATAAAACCAGTACAAAAAATAGCGATTGCTGCAACTAATAAAACTAATCCAATCATTAATCTGTTTCCTTTTATTGACCATTTTTATTTGCATTATGAGCTTTTTTAACACCACGAGCTGTTGAAGAATATATTTTGCTGTACTATTTTTAACAGTTGAACCTAATTCATTATATTGCGTTCTTGTGCCATGAATAGCATAAATTGATAATTTAATAACCATAAAAAAGATTATAAAATAAGCAATCGTTGTATTTGTCATTGACAATTTAGTATTTCAAATCACATCAAAAATAAATAAAAATATATCAAAAATAAAACTAAAAATTTTGTCTCAATTACTATTATTTTCAGTTAATAAATTAATCATCTTTACCACTTCCTTTTTCTTTTTTAGGTTTTAAATTTTTCCATATTTTTGCATCATAACTAATAAATCTAAACGTTCTTTTATTGTTAAATATTTAAGTTGAGTCCAATAGTACTCTTTAGTAACTGGAACATCATCATTTTTTAAATCACGAACAAATGATAATCATTTACTTTCATACTTTTGAGCGATTTCTAATGGAATAATTATTTTAAAAAACTGGATTCCTAATCCAACATCAGATCTATGTTTTGCACATTTACCTTCCGCTGTACGTTTGACAGACTCGGTTTTTCAAATTTCATAATCAGTAATATCTTGGAAAATGCCAATTCTCATAATAAAGAAACGATTAAAAAAATTTAATCCTTTTTTAGCAGTAGGTTTTTTAAGGGAAATAGGAATAATAATAATACCACTTGCTAATTGGCGAATATTGTTTCAAAGCATACCTTCGCGTTGAGATGTAAATAAAGCACGATGTCCAAAATGTCTGGCCAAGACTATTCAAGGAATTTTTTCCCTATGAGTTATTTTTTCATCGTGAGGTCTAGTTCCGTCAATATATAAAAAATTTTCATCAAACAAAATTAAACTGTCATCAGGGGGAACTGGTTTTGTTCGATCAGTAAAATCTAAATTTTTAAATGTTAAAACTTTAACTTTATCATATTATAACGGATAATTACTATAAATTTTATTTGTTAATAATTTCATAGCTTGTGACAAATAAGTTAAAAGTAATGTTTTACCTGTTCCTAATTTACCAATAATAACTGATAACGGATTATCTCAAACAAAATTTACTAACTGAAAAGCATTTAACTGATAAAAAATATTTTTTCATAATCACCAAATAAAATAAACACACTGCAAAGCAAATAATAATCAAAAAACTAAGCCAGTATAATTTAAAGAAATAATTCAAAATAACAAATCAATTAAACTAAACAAAATCATTGAACCACTAATATAACAATAATTTTTTAAGAAAAATATAAACTTCTTCATTTTACCTCCAATAGTTATTTATAATTAAACTAGTATTATTATGGTTTTCTCTCCCCACAAATCAGAAAGGAGAGTGATAAAAATACTTAGTATTTTTTTATCAATACTACGGACATTCACACCAATAATGCTCTATATATTATTATTTTTAGGTTTTAATCCTTTTGGAAAAGAATTATTCATATTAGATAAAATAATATGATTATTCAATGCAATAGAAATTAATAACCTATCATTTATTTGATTTATCATTATTTCAGTTTTAATAGGAACAGGAATAATAATAATCAAAAGAATAATATCAATATTTATATAAAAATTTGTTGGGATAGAAAACCATAATAATAACAAAATGTAATTATTTAAAACAACTAACTATTTTAAAAACCATTCACAATAAAAACCATGTTAAAAATAAAATCACAATTCAAATACCAATCATGAGAGTTAAATATTCATTTTGAGTAAAATTCCAAGTTGTAATACTTTCAACGTTAGATTTGTCAATAAACAAAAATACATGAATAAAAAACTCTTTTAATTTTTCTCAATCTTTTGCCATAATTTAAAAGCTTCACATTTTTTGAATAATTTTAAAAAACATACCAAAAAATAAGACTATAAATAATACAAACTATATAACATATAAAAATTCGGGAGCATTTGAACCAACTATGTAACTGACAAATTGAACTCAATAATCATATAAACTCATTAATTTAAGTCCTTCAAGTCATTAATTAATTTATCTACTTTTTCATCACTTCAATTTGTTAAATTATTGTTAGTTGTTTTTACTTTTTGAGGTTCACCGGAAAATATTGCTTTTTTCATTTGTGTAAAATAATTTTGTTTATATTGATTATACAAATTAATTAGTTCTGTTCCAGTCAAATACTTTCACACATAACGTTTTAAATTTTCATCATATTTTACAATAGGATAAGAATTATCATAAATCAAACCAATAGCTACTTGATCAGAATGTTTTTCACTAAAGTAAATAAACTTATTGCTTAATCAAAAACCAATATGGCGATTATGATTAGGTAAATTTATAAAACTTGCTTTATCAGTTTGAAAAACTATAAATTCTCTTCGAATAAAATAATTTTCTACATTAATATTTTTCTTATAAAAACTCATAAAAACACCCCACTTTCACACATATAACTCATTTTTTCTAGTATCAATACCGGCAAAGAATTCACTTTCAATTATTTTTCGAAAAGATTGAAAACCTTTATAACCAATAAATCATTCTATATCAATAACTTTTATAATATTATATTTACACAATGCCGGATTAGGGCCACTTTTATAACTTGGTTTCTGATACATTACTCAAATCAACTCGCTTTCTATTACACTTCATTGAACAAACATTTAATTTAAAATACAAAGTACCAATAAATTTTTTATTTAAAATAGAATGACAAATTTGACATTTACGTTTAATAAAAAATATTCAAATTCCTAACATTATTTTCCCTCCTTAACTAATTCTAAAAAAATATATTTTAGTACGTTAGGAACTATTGAGTTACCTAATTGTTTTTTAATTTGAAATTTACTATTAACACTCAACATTTTTTCTAAATCTTTTAATGTATAACCCATTAATAAAGTCATTTCATCAGTTGTTAAATACCTGTATTTATCATTTAATAAAACCTTAGTTATATCAGCTTTTGTAGTTAAAGTAGGGTATAACTTTTCATCAGCCTTAGGACAATAATTTCAACTATTGTTTGTGCCTTTTAATCGAATAAAACCATTATGGAAAGTTGTTCGTTTTGGAATTTCTTTATTGCCCGGAATATTTCAATTTACAATATATTTAAATTGATATTCTAATGGTTTTTGAGTTGGTTATGGAAATTTTCACATTCAATTTTCATTTAACTTGCTTATAATAAATACTCTTTTGCGTTTTTGTGGTATTCCATAATCTTTTGCATTTAAAACATTTCCTACATTTTCATTAATAATTCATTTTGGTTTATAAAATTCAATAATTTTTAAACTATATCATAATAAACTTGACCTAGTACCACTATCTTTATCTATTCCTTTTCTTTTTCCAACTAGCGAAATGTCTTGGCAAGGTCAACCGCCAATAATTAAATCAATTTCTTCTTTTTGTAAATTATTAACATCTATTTTAGTAATATCACCTAAATTAGGGGTTTCATAATCATTGTAAATTTCTCTATAACTTTTTTCAGCATATTTATCAAGTTCACAAAATCAAACTACTTTATGATCTATATTTGCTAATTGTAATACCCATCTTGGTGCACCTATTCCTGCAAATAATTCAATTATTTTAAGCGTAATTAATCACACTCCTTAAAAATTTCATAAACTATTTAGTAAGTTTGCTTTCTAATTCTTCTGCAATATGCTGATAAAAACTCATTTCTTTTCGAATAATGTTTAATAGATTCATGATGAATTTCATATTCATTCAATTGAATTAAAGTATCTTGCATAGTTCTAATTTTCATTTTAATTTCATCTAATAAGTCTTGCATAAATTATTGTTTCCTTACTGTAATAAACATTGTTATACTAATGTAACTTAATTCTTGTTAAATAAACATTGGTAATAACAATGTTAAATATATAAAATCAAAAATTAAGGCACACTGAAAATAACTACTTAGTTTCAACTAATAGCTATTAAAATATAAAATTAGTAAATCAAATAACAAAGCTAGTGTGCCACAGCTAAAATATATGATCGATTGTAATAAATATTAAATCCTTTAACCATAACACGGAAAAAGTTTAATATCTTAAGAATAACAAAAATACCAAATGGAATTAAAATAATTCACGCATCACCTAAAAAAGTCATTAATTGTGGTAATACAGCATAAATTGCTTCTTTAACTTTCATCATTGCTTGTCCCAATCCACTTCAAATAGAACCCATTCCATCTGAAATAGTAGGAGTATTACTATCTGCTAAAAAATTAATTGCTGTTGTTAAATACATCCCTAGCATTATTTTTTATCCTCCTTACTTTCAATTTCTTTTTTATCTTTTTTCTTTCCTCGAATTTGACGAATTTTTTGATAAATCAATAAACCAATTCAAGCAAAAATACCCAATATAATAACAACACTAAATATTGTCGTTAATCAACCCGGCATAATATAACTCCTTTCAATAAATTAAAAAATTGAAATTTGCAAACTCGCTACGCTCGTTGTCGCTTTGCTCCATTAAAAACATTATTGAATAAATTATCCGCTAATAAATTACGCGGAATAATTTATTCTTTTACTTTTTAATTTCAATATCTTTTGCAATCTTATTGACAGTATTAATAACATTATCTTTACCATACTTTTTCACTAACGACCGCAAAATAAAATATTGCTTTGTTTGCATAATTTCAACCTCCTATAATTAACTTAAAAAAGTTAACTATTAATTTAGTTAACTTTTTATCGTTTAGCATTTACAATTTACAATTAAATTTTTTAATAACTGTTACGACTTTACAACAATAACTAATAATTTAATGCAAGTTTACTAAAAACACGATATAATATATATAATTTAAGGTAGATGAAAAGATGAAGCGAAGAAAGTATCGACAGAACCCAAAAATTAAACGAATGTTTCGTATTAAGGGGGAGTACGAAGCAACAAAATTGGCACAAAATTTTGTTCGTTATATGACTAACCCCTTTCAAGATAAACGAATCCGAAATGAATTAATTGATACTGAAAACGAAATATATATGACTGATATTAGCAACGATGTTAACAAAACTTATACAATTGCTATTAGTACCCAACTAGATTATCAAGAAGACGCTGAACGTGTTAAAGAGTTAGTAAAAGACTATGTTGACAATGATTTATATTTTTTATGATATACCATTGGTGAAAAAATTGATGAAAAAGAACAAGCTTTTTTTGAATCACTAGGTTTTGTTCAAAATGAAATTTTAGTTGGAATGGTTCTTGATTTAACAAAATGAAAAAAACATAAAATAAAAGTTGATAAAAGTATTAAGTTTCGCCGAGTTAATGATAACAAACGTTTAACTGATTTTAGTAAAATTTTAGAAAGTGCTATGGGACCAAAAAGTTGGGATTATGCCTTTTATAAAACATTATTGAGACTAAATAAGGATAAAGATATTTCTGAAATTGATTTATTATATAAAAACGATCTTCCCGCAGCAACAGGAAACATTTATTTTGAAAAAGACATTGCCATTATTGATGATATTTCAACACACCAAAATTTTCGCCGCCAAGGACTAGCAAAATTAATGATGAATCATTTAATTAACCGTGTTTATAATCAAGATTATTATTTAGTTGGTTTAATTGCTACCCCAGAAGGATATAATGTTTATCGCAAATTAGGTTTCCGCCCAATTAATTTATATTTAAGTGAATATGTCACAAAAACAAAGGGAAACGATTTAAGTCAAATTGCAACTAAAATTAGTAAAGGTAAAATTAAAAATATTCAAATCATTCAACAAACGACAATTAATTATATGGTTAATAATTTAACTTGTAAAAAATGTAATAGTGAAATCCTTGATCAAAAATATCTGATGGCTATTACCCCTTTAAATGATTTTGTTATTAATAATTATCATCAAAATTGTTATAGTTTTTCAACAAAGGATAAATGAGTAATACTTGTTGACAGAAATAACAACGAAATAACATAAATAAGAATTAGGAAATTACCTAATTCTTATTTTTCTTACGGCTTAATTTTAATCCTTTTTTTAATTGTAAATCTTCTTGGTATTCATTGAAATATGGATCTGGTTCATCAATTAATTTCGTACGATATTTTTTTCAAAAATAAACTAAAATTGGAATAATAATTGCTGCTGCAATTAAATCATTTAAACCAATAAAAACATAATAGAAAATTGGATTACCAGTTGCTTGGCTAACCCCATATCCAATACCAATAAAAGGTAATATGACAACAATTAAACGTAAACTACTTGTAAAAGTTGCTAAAATTGAACGATTAATTCCTTGGAACAATGTTAAAGCAATATAAGTCAACGAACAAAATGGATATGTCATAAAGTTTATAACAATTCATCAACGATATTGAGTCGCATACTCTGGTGGAAAAGCAAACATAATCATCATATCTTTTCCAAACAAAATGAAAACAACTAACATTAGACTAAACCAAATAATAATCAATAAACTAACTCGCTTTAAAACTTCTCAAATCCGATCATTTTTCTTCGCCCCATAATTATAAGCAATAATACTCCACGCCCCTTGGGTGACTTCAATCCCGGCGGATAAAACTAATGTCATTCATGGCACAATTGAAGAATAAAGTTCTTGCAAAACCGGGACACAATTATGAATGACTTGATTTGGTAATTGCCCAACAAGTGATGTTGCAACATATGATGTAATAACTAAAGCAGCATTATTAATAAAATTTGGTAACCCCGCCTTTGCAAAATCAGCAACATTTCTACCTTCAATGTGGAGTAAATCACTTCAATAAAATTTTGAATAACTATTTTTTGTTTTAAAAACAATAATTAATCCCCATATTACTTGCACTATTCAAGAAAAAACTGTCCCCAACATTGCACCAGCCATTCCTAAATGACAAACTTTCATAAAGAAAATTGCAGCAACAGAATTAATAACAATTGAACTTAAAATCATTATTGTTACTCATTTCATTCGCCTTTCACTACGAATTAATGACGTAAAATAATAACTTAAGAACATAATTGGGGCTGCTGCTAACATTGTATATGAATATTCCCAACATAGTCGTTCTGTAATTGGATTATAATTTTCCCCCATTTTAGAAGTAATGAAAACAGCATTTCATCCGGGGTACACAATACAAAAAATTGCAAATGCTATTATTATCGAAAAAAGCACCGTTGTTGAAAACCCATTTCCAACAATCCGACGCATTTTGGGAATGTCACGTTGACCATAGGCAATTGAAAAATTCATTGCACAACCCATTCCAATTATAATACTAAATGATCATTGTAAATTATACGTTTGTGAAGCATATTGTGTTGCTACATTAATAAATTAACGCATATCAGCTAATGGAACAACAGAAACAGCACTTCCTGTTATTTGATTATAAGCATCAATATAAAATTGATCATAAATTGCATCAGATGCAACAAATGCTAAAGATAATTTTTTATCAATAATATTATATAATCCTTGGACAACCATTAAAAAAACTGTTGGAATACAAAAGTATGCAATTGTTTTTCATGGTTGTTCAAACCGTAATTTTTTCTCACGAACAGTTAAAACTTCTTACAACTTAATCCCCCTCTACTACAAAAAAACAAAAAACCTTACTAAGTAAAGTAATTTATGAAACTATATTTATAATCCATTTTATATTATAGCTCAAAAAAATAATTTATTAAGGTTTTTTAAGAAAAGATATCTTTAATTAATTAGTTAATGCACTTGCATGCCCAAAATTTTTATTAACTGAAAAAACAACACGATCATAAATTTCAGTAATATTTGTTACAAATGGTTTAATTGTAATTAAAATTACTTTTTTCTCAAAAGCATGATGGGAAATTTGTTTAATTTGCTCACTTTCTTTTTCTAAATGCAAAATTAATGAATCTTCTAATTTTTCAATAATCGGAATATTTAATTTTTTAATTACTGCTTCAAAATCGTTTAACATTGGTTGTTCCATTACTGTAAACTGATAATAATTTTGACTAGCATTAATAACCGTTCCTGAAAAAACAACTTTCCCATAATTTAAAATTGTAATTTCATCTGCAATATCTTGTAATTCTGTTAAAATATGCGAACATATCAAAATTGTTTTGCCATGGTTTTTAATTCGAATCAAATCATTAAATAATTCTTGGCGTGCAGTTGGATCTAAATTAGCGGCAGGTTCATCTAAAATTAACACTTTTGGATCAGCAATTAAAGCCTGAGCTAATAAAACTTTTTTCTTCATTCCTGATGAAAAAGTATTAGGATTTTTACTGCGAAATTTTCATAAATTTAAATTCTCTAAAATTTTCTTTGCCTTTACTTTAGCATCTTTAAAAGGAATATCACGTAAATAACTCATTTCAACTAAGTATTGATAAACATTTAAATGCTTTGGAAAACGAGCATTTTCAGGAATATATCCAATAATTTTTTTAGCTGCTGGAGAATTAGCTTTCAAACCATCAATATTAAAATTACCAATGGTAGGAATAATTGTTCCAACCAACGATTTAATTGTTGTTGTTTTCCCACTACCATTTGGCCCAATAAAACCATGAATTTTCCCCTTTGAAACTTTCATATCAATATTATCAACGGCAACAAATTTTTTAAATCTTTTTGTAAATCCATGAATTTCAATTGCTAAATTAGGATCTGGTGTAAAATCATTTTTCTTTGTTTTCATAACTATACAAAATCCTTTCTTGTAATTCATCATAATGTTATTGCTGCTAATCCACCAGTTACTAATAAATAACCAGCATACATTCCTGTTAGACTAGTTAAAGTTACCGGTTTATTAAAATCAGCCATTAAGAAATATCCTTTTTGTGTGGCATTACTATTAACTTTGTATTCAACATTATTAACTTTTGCTTCTAAATAATTATTTAATGGTAATAACATTGATGACACAATATTATCTTGTCCTGTCAAAATTGCGCGGGCATCACCAGTTCACATAATAACTCATTGTTGCCAAATATTTAAATAAGCCATTAATTTATATTCTGTTTGAGCATTTGTAATACTTTGCAATTCTGATGTTGCTTTAGTATTATCATCAAAAATAGAACTATCTGAAGATCTTAAATATGCTCATTGATTCAACCAATAATACATTTGTGAAACAAATTGATAATAGATTGACATTACAGGATCATCAAGATAGACATTTTGCAAATACAAATTATTTGTTAAAAAGTTTATTAAATTATCTCTAAAATAATTAAAATGTTTATGACTATCAGCTGATAAGTTTTCATTAATAGAACCTGTAATTACATTTGGTGAAAGTAAACCACCATATCGTCCAGAACTGTATTTATTATCATAACCAATAATTGTTGGTGAAAATACTCCTTTATCATACATTGTTTTCATAATTTTATAAATTTGTTTTGAAGTATTGGTTGTTAATTTACTTTCATCTAATTCATTTAAATTAATTTTTACTGATGATGGTTTTGTTGATGAAACAATAAGGGGATTCCCACTTGCTAACTCTTGATAAAATTGCCCTAAAATATTAATTCCTTTATCAGTATTATTGAAAAATTGAACTTTATCAATTCCACTTTCAGTTTCAGTAAATGGCTTTGGATTATAACCATCAAATTCTAAAACATAATTGTTAATTAATTTTGCTAAATTTGGATAATTAGTTGGATTTTTCTTAACTTCTGCTACAAACTGTTCTCAATTAATTGTTGGTGTTCCTGCAGTTGCTATGGCGCTTTGAATTGCCGCATTAATATTATTAGCTAAACTAGTAACATTAAATGAACCAACTGTTTGGCTATCTAAATTAGAATTAATGTTAAGTTGAAGTTTGTTATTGTAATAATTTCAAGTTGGTCATCCAACAGTATCGAGCATATTATGATATGTTTTAATAAGTTCAGAATCATTAAATTTTACGGGGCTTTTTGCTAAGTCCGTTGTTTTCATTAAATATGCTGAAGACTTATCAGAAAGTTTCGTTGAATTATAAATAAACGGAATCATTTCACCAATTACAGTTAAAAAACCAATTGTAAATAAAATTCCAATAACTCCTTTTGCATTTAATCCTAATGAAATTAAAATTCCAATTGTTGTTAAAAATAATTGTAAAATAAAACTTGTTAAAATCATAAAATTAACTTTGCTTAAGATTGCTTTTCCTAGGGCAAGTCCTTTTGGTCCCATTCCTAATGAAATTAAAGGTGGCACTAACAAAATTATTACTGAATATATTAAACATAAAAATTGTAATGCTAATCATTTTTCAATAATCATTCTTGTTCGTGAAATTGGAATTGATGAAAAAATTAGTAATGTTCCATCATCAATTTCATCGCGAACTAGTTGGACGGCTTTAAATCCAATAAACATTGATGTTAAGCCAAAGTATAGCATATATCAAATTCATGCATAAATGTTAAATGTTGATTTTGCAATCTCACTATATTCGCCACTAAGATTATCCATCATTGATGTTGACATCGAAATAGTAATAATTAAATTAATCCTACTGCAAATGTTAAAACAAACATTACATATGTTGATGGTGATTTTAACATTTTAATTAAAGTATAACGAAACATTTTTATTGAAAAAAACGAACTAATTTTTTTCTTTAGATCTGATTTTTTCTTAATACTTGTTGTCTTTGTCGCCTCATTATGAGTCATATTTTTCCTCCTATTTATTTAATCAATAATTTATAATTTTAGAAATTATGAAATAATTATACAAAAAAAGGTTTTTGCTGTTTTTTTTAAATTAAATTTTTAAACCTTACCTTATTATTCTTTATCAAATAATTTAATCCTCCGTTCTTTTGCTTTTTCTTTTTTAATTTTCTTAATTGATGCTTTTATATGATCACGACGAATTTGTTTCTTTAACGCCGCAATTTCTTCTTTTCGTTTCTTTTTATAACCAGGTTTAATTTTTTTATTATTATCTTTTGTTTTATAACGATGAATAATTTTATTAATTTCATTATTAACTTGTTCTGAATTTTGTTTTTTTGGTTTATTAATCACTAAATCAATATCAACTAATTCATTCACCTGATTTCATTTTTGATACTTAAAAGCAATTCCCTTTGCAATTAATTGTTCAACCAGCGTTAAATTTTTTGTATCATACAAAGCATAACTATAACCAGTATAATTTGCCCGTCCAGTTCGCCCACTACGATGAATATAATATTCTAAGTCATTTGGTAAATCAATTGAAATAATATGACTTACTCCAACAAAATCAATTCCTCGCGCCGCAATATCACTAGCAATAACATACTTATATTCTAAATTACGAATTCGTTTTACAACTTGAGTTCGTAACCGTGGTTCTAAACCAGCATGCAATTGGGTTACTGAATAATTATGTTCTAATAATAAATCATAATATTTATTAATTTCTTCTTTCTTATTAACAAAAATCAAACACAAATAAGGATCAAATGTTTTTAAAAGTTTCAATAAAATAGTACTTCGTTCTTGATGCTTGGTTGGAATTAAAATATGCGTAATATTTTGGTTAGTTATTTGATTAGCATTTAAATCCAAATAATGCGGATTTTTTAAATATTTTATTAAAAATGGTTTTAACACTTCTGGAATTGTTGCTGAAAATACAGAAACTTGAACGTTAGGATTAACTTTACTTAAAAGATAATCAACATTTTCAATAAAACCTAAATCAAAAATCATATCACATTCATCAATAATAAATGTTGTTAACTTTCCTAATTTTAAACTTTGTTGATCAAACAAATCCTTTAACCGTGTTGGTGTTACAACCATGATATGCGGTTGACTTCGTTCTAACTGTTCTATTTGCCGTTTAATGTCTTCTCCCCCAACAAAGCAATTAACTTGTAATGCTGGTTGAAATGTTTTAAAAAAACGAATATTATCATAAATTTGTTTTGCTAACTCACGGGTTGGTGTCACAATAATTGACTGAATGCTTGATTGATCATAATCTAAATTATTTAAAATCGGTAAACAAAATGCAAAAGTTTTGCCAGTTCCAGTATGAGCTTTGCAAATAACATTTTGATGTTTTAATAACAATGGAATAACTTTTTCTTGTACCATTGTTGGTTCTGTAAAATTTAATTGTTCCAAACCTAAATTTAGAAATAGTTTTAAACCTAACTTATAAAAATTATTCATTATTAGCACCCTCTCAATATCAAAATTATAACATAAATAAAAATGAAATTATTGCTAATTTCACTATTTAAACTACTATTTTCCAGCAATAACATTTAGCTTTCTGATCGTAGTTTTTTTATTATATTTAATTTTAAAAAGATCTTTTTCTTTGTTAAAAGCAGCTTGTGCTTGGTCCAATAAATTAGTTCAATATTATTTTTCTTTTGCAAAATTGGTTGGTTGCTCTTGACCCTTTTTAACGGCTTTTGTCATTTTTGCCAATGCTTTTTAGCATGCGTTTTTGTTTTTTTAAGATTTTTTTTAGCATCTAAATATTCGATTGAATATGGGCGCGTCATTGCTTTAACAATTTTTGCAGTTATATAAAAACCAACAAGACTTAAAACTGGGATGGCAACTAACAAGGCAACAACAACGCTTCCAGTCACTGTTGCAAAATTTGTTCCAATTTCAGGTTCATAGTCTGATGGTCATTGAATGACACCATTTATAACACTTCCTGGTTGTTTTAATCATTCCATCAAATCAATTGCTGAACCATTAACAGTAACATAATTGGAATATCCTCAAATAAAACTGCCGCTTGTTGCTAATCGCATTACTTTTCCAAGTCCTAATTCAGCAATTAATTGATAACCATTCCCATCGAATGTTTTAGTATCCTTAACATTAACAGGTAGTTCCTTACCTTCCCAATAATAACCATTATTATAATGAACAGCTAAAAAAGCTAACGCTAAGACTAAAATAAATAAAACAATAATTCAAATTAAAGCAATACTTCATTTTGCAAATGTTTTCATAATTTAATTCTTTCCCCCTCATTTAAGTTTATTATAGTCCTAATTATTTAAAATTCTTAATTTTATTTTTCTATTTTCAATAAAACAGGAAAAACATTAATAAAAACTTTAAATAAAACAATAACTAGTCAAACTAGTTATTGTTACTATCTCTATTTTTTCTCTTATTTTTTTAACGAAGATTTTTTCCCTGTCGTTTTTTTGCACCATTGCTTTTTGGGGTTGCTTTTTTGGCAGGGTTCCCATTTCCAAATGCTTCTAATTTTTCATTTGCTTCTTTACGGTTTTTTGCTTCAAGTGCTTTACGTTGTGCTGTTGATTTTCCTAATCTCTCTGCAATTAATCTTTGTGCAGTAATTGCGGTAGTAATTGCTGAACCATCTTTGGCGCGATAATCCGCAACAGTTTTAGTATAAACATCTCCAACCGAACGATCAATTGATCTTTTCATTGCTGGAGTTGAATCTACTACTGCTTGTTCCTTAATAAATAGTCATTTTTCTTCCACACCATTTTTTACTACTTGTTTTTTAGGCGCTGATGCCTTGCTAGTTTTCACAGTTTTTGAGCTTGCCATACTCAATCTCCTTTCATATAATGCTCTTAGCGCTATATATTTAATTAAATTATTTTTATCTTAAAGTATTACTAATTTAAGATAAATGTAATATTTTAAGGAAAATCATATTCTTTACCTTAAAATAGACTATATAATTGTATCAAATTTAACCAAATTAATAAATACCTTTAATAGATTATTTTAAAATGATAAAACTAACATTTTTTAGTTGTGTTATCATATAAATAGATAAAATGGACGGTGAAAAAATGAAAGTTGTCAAAGTAACACCACGCGGATATTGCCTTGGTGTTGTCAAATCAATTAAATGAGCAAAAGAAGCAGCAATAAAATATGCTGGTCGCGAAATTTATATGTTAGGTTATTTGGTTCATAATAGTCATGTCATTGAAGAAATTGTTAACTTAGGTGTAATTCCTGTCAATGATTTTAAACTTGATCGGTTAGAGTTAATTAAGACATTACCAGATAATGCTGTTGTCATATTAAGCGCCCACGGCAGCAATGATCGAATTAAAACTGTTGCTGATGAGAAAAATATTACGCTTGTTGATACCGAGTGTGAATGAGTAACAGTAACTAAGGACCTAATTAAAGAATACTTATTAAAAGACGACTATCAAATTATTTTTATTGGAAAGCACTTTCATCCAGAGACAAATGCGATGTTAGCAATTAGTTCAACCATCAAACTTGTTACAAACGAAGAAGAAGTTGATGCAATTCTTCCCAGTCTTGATCCGAATAAAAAAATCTTAATTACTAATCAAACAACTTTATCAAAGATTGATATTGAAGCAATTGTTGAAAAAATTAAAAGATTAATTCCTAATGAAATTACTTTTAAAAACGACTTATGTAACGCAACATTAGAACGACAAAATGCAGTTTTGAATTTAGACCCAACCAGTATTGATCTTTTATTAGTCGTTGGTGATGAACGCAGTAGCAACACTTTAAAATTAGTAGAAATGGGAGAACAAATTGGCATTAAATCATATCGTATTAATGATAAAAATGATATTGACCTGGCATGACTGACAAACAAAAGTTGTGTTGCTGTTACTGCCGGTGCTTCAACGCCAAGTATTATTCAATTAAAAGTAATTCGCTTTTTAGAAACCATCTAAAAAATAAATAGTAATCTTTTTATAACAAAAAGATTACTATTTATTTTTATTATCTTAAAATTATACCTTAGATTTTTCAAACCGAAGTTCAAAATACCATGACGTCCAAGCAGTATAAAAAATCGCATTATTTGTTCCAAAATAAAAATCAAAGTTTCAAATTAAACGCCGCCCTAAAATAAAACTAGTTTTATTGGCATTTAATTTAAGATTATGATTTCTACTTAAATTTCCTAAACTAAAGATATTTAAACCCTGTAAATCTTTTGCTTCCTCAGAGGCCTTAAAATCATTAAGTAAAATACGTAAAACCTTTCTATAATCATATTGTGACAAAGCTAAAACTTTATCAAACGTTGCTTGGTTTAAGATAAAACACTCCCGAGTTTTTATTTGATTCAATTTGAAAATGTTTAAAAAAAGCAGTTATTAAATTTCCAAATTGCATTAATTTATTTGTTAAACCTTCCTCTGTAATTTCAACTTGGACTTTTAACGGATGTTCGTCGCTAACAACAGTGCCTGATAATGGCAAGCCAGCAACAATTATTTTTCCTAAATTAATATTAAAAGTTGCTAAATTTAAATTATTACCCCCGGTATTAAAAACATTAATAAACGAACGATAAAATTTAACAAAATGTTCTGGTGTAATTTGACTTACCTGATAATTTTCACCAGCCCAATTATATGAAGCTATTTCGGAACGGACAACAACTTGGCCATTTGTTTTATCATTAACCGCACTAGTTAACAAAGTTAATAATGGAATTGCTGAATTATATTTAATATTATCACTAAAAGTTTTTAAATTAACATCTTCTGTTAAAACCTTTTTTAATTTTGTAAAAATAATATTATCTAAATCGGTAAAATTACTTGTATAATTAACATTAAAATTATCATAAACTGATTTAAGATCATTATTCTTATCAATTTGGAATGTTCCTTCTTTATTAAAAAAAGCAACAACTACTTTTGAAATTTTACTAATGAACCCCCTAAAACTTTTTTCATTACTGTTGGATTATCGGTGATAACATATTGCATTGAATACTCCGAAAATGATGCTAACGTTTTAAAATGAACTTCAAATTTAAAATTAAAATCAACTCGAACAGCACGGACATTTTTAATCGTTGGATCAGAAATAACTGCCAATTGTTCAACGTCAATAAAATTTAGATGGTATGTTAAACTATTGGGCATTATGGCTAATGGTGTTGTATTAAAATAATAATTTGAATAATAATTAATAATTGCATTATTAATATTATTAAAACTTGCCATAAAACCAGTACTTAAAATTGATAAAGCTGGTTCAACTTTTGGGTCAGTTAGCATAATGGGCACATTTTGTTTATCTTTATCAACCATTGTATATAAATTATCAAATTGAGTTTGATATTCAGTACTATCAATAATGTTTTTAGTTCGAATATAATCTAAAAAACCATTAGAAGCACGTTGTGAAATTTTGTTTAAAATTTCAGCATCTTTATCGATCCCAATATTGGGGTCTTCTTCTAGTTGAGAATAATGATGACATCCAACAATTGTACTAACTCCTGTTGTTGTCAAAGCAGAAATTCCCAACAATGTTAATGGTTTTTTCATTTTTATATAAACATCTCCTTTTTTAATTGCCTTATTAATTATGACTTAAAAAAAGAATAATCAAATAAAAATATTTTTTAATTTTGCAAAATATTGCAATATTTTGCAAAATTAAAAAATATTACTAACGGTAGTTAATAATATTTTTAATATGATAACCCATAACTGATAAAGTTGGAAATTTACGTTTTAAATAACTAGAAAAAGCGTTACTAAAAAAATCTTCCATATAGTGGTTAAAACAGACAACTGAAAGTCGTTTCTCATTTGCTAGCACTCACTGGTCTCACTTTACTTCACCGGTAATAAAAAGGTTAACTTCATTATCAAGTTTAGCAATAACATCCCCGCCAGCACCAGCTGCTAAAGCAACCGTTGTTATTGGCTGCTGATAATTTGTTAAATTATGTTGCACTGTTACAATGTTAAAAATTGTTTTTAACTTGGTAATAATTTCATCAACCGTTAATGTAACATAACCAATTTTAGTAAAAGGATCACCTAAAAACGAAGTAATTTTTTGAGCATTTATTTCTTGTAAAATTAGTTCATTCATTAAACCATCATAATTAGTATGGAGAGCATAAACTGAAATTTGGTGTTCTTTCAAACGTTTTAAAATTTCTTGTTTATAGCCAATTTGATATAATGTTTTTTTCTTCCCATAACAAAACGGATGATGTGTAATAATCACATTCGCTTTTTGAGTAATGGCTTCATCAATCACTTCTGTAGTTAAATCCAAACTAACAAAAATTTTTGTTACTTCATTATTTTTAACTCCCCATTGATAACCACTGTAATCTCATTTCACTACTGTTTTTAATGGAAAGTCAATTTCAATTTCTTGATATAATTTTTTAATTAGCATTAAATCACCTTATTTATCATTTTCAATTTTGTTTTAATTTCTTGATAGCGTTTTGTTTTTACTGGAATTTTATTTAATAATGTTTGAAAATAATCATTTTTTAATAATCATTTTTCTTGAAAAAGTTTAGTTTGTTCTTTTTGTAATAATGGTCCAAAAAGAATATCTTTCTTATTTCTAACTTTTTGTCCAACAACTTTATTAATAACAATAATTTCATAAATAATTTCATTTTCTTTAATCAAAAGTTCTTTTTCAATAAAATACTTTTTTTCCTTAACTCATTGACGCAAAATAATTGGATCATCATTTGAACACAAAATATAGCGGTCAATTAAATCTGAATCTTGCTGTAAAATTTCAAGGATGCTAGCACTACCTAACCCCGAAATAATACCCGAATCAATTTTAATATTTGCAAGTCCTTGCAATCCATCGGCTAAAATCGGAGTAATAATTTCCCCAACCTGATATTTAGCAATATTCTTTTTTGCTTGCTCCAATGGTTTTTCTGCAATATCACAAGCATACGCTTTGGTAATTAAATTTCCTTTTGCCAAATAAATTGGAATCATTGCATGATCAGTTCCAATATCACAAATAACGTCTTTATCATTAACTTGTTTTGAAATTAATAATAAACGTTCTGATAATCTATCCATGGTTTAAAACACCTATCCTTTAAAAAAGTCTTTTAATACTTTTGCTTTTGAATTAGCTTGGTTTGGTTTAAATTTTCGAATTGTCTTTGCCTCAATTTGGCGAATTCGTTCACGAGTAACTTTAAATTCTTTTCCTACTTCTTCTAATGTTTTTGGTGAATCATATTTTGACAAATGTTTATCAATTAGTTTATTTTTTCGACTTTGAACTTTTTCAATTGGGGTATCATAGTGAGTATCTAATGCTTTCACTGTTTGCACCAATTCCAGGAAAGTTTCATCTTCACATTCTTTTGCTAATCTTAAAACTGTTCTTAATTTTGTTGGTAAAATTCCAAACCGCATTCTAATTACTTTTTCCTCACGTGCTGATAAAATTTCATGAAAAACTTCATCAATTACTTCCCGTAATGACTCTTTTTCAGCATATTCATCCGGTGTAAAAATGTCTTTATCATCAACAAAGTCACCAAAATGAGTATCATCTTCATCTCCAATTGGTTTTTCCAATGAAACTGGTTCAATTGATAATCGTTTAATTTCACGTACTTTTTCACCAGTCATTCCTTGCCCCATTCGTTCAGCAATTTCATTAAAACTTGGTTCACGACCCAACTCTTGTGTTAACTGACGTTCAATCCTTGTTAATTTATTAATTGTTTCAACCATGTGGACTGGAATTCGAATTGTTCGAGCTTGATCAGCAATTGCTCGTGTAATAGATTGACGAATCCATCATGTTGCATACGTTGAAAACTTAAAACCACGGGTATAATCAAACTTATCAACTGCTTTCATTAAGCCAATATTTCCTTCTTCAATTAAATCTGAAAAATCTAGTCCTCGGTTTAAATGCTTACGGGCAACCGATACGACTAACTTTAAGTTTGAAGTAATTAATTTTTCACGACCATATCGTTTTTCTTCAGGATCTGATGATTCCAACATTTTAGCATATTTAATTTCTTCTTCACGCGTTAGAATTTTACTTGTTCCTAAAACATTAAAATACGCTTTAATAATATCTTGAATTTTAGTTTCGTTTGAAATTCCCCCAACTTTATAACGCAACTTATCTTCACTTTGTTTTTTTCCTGGTTTAACTACTTCTTCAACCTCTTCAACTTCTTCCAAATTAACATCACTAAATTCGACTCCATTTGCAACAAGTTCTTCAAAATACTCGTCAACATCATTATCATCAATCTCAAAATGATCATTAATTAAAGTAATTAATTTTTCTTGTTCAATTTCATTGTTATTTTCTTCTAAAAATTTATTAATATAATCTTTAAATTCATCAAAAGTTTTCATTTCTCTAATGTCTTTTTTTGATAATCCCATTTTCTCTACCCCTTTTTAAATTTTAACCGTTGGTTCATCTTATCAATTTCCATCGAAATGGTTTGTTGTTCAATCAGATTATTTGCTTTTTCTAGTTTATTTCATAGCATTGCAATCTCTTTTTCATTGGCAAAATCATCAATTAGCAGCGCATAGTCTTCTAATTCTTTCTTATTATATTTAGTTTTAATCGTTGATTTATCAATAATGTCCATTAACATTTTTTTTAAATCCGGATCATTTATTTCATCACACAACATACTAATATTAACATTTTCTGCCCCTAAATGTCTATTATAATATATAATTATATCATTTGCTAGTAATCGGTAACCATTAAAATTTAAGTTTGCTATTTTTTTTTGATAAAAATCAGCTGCTTTTCTAGAAGCAAGCAATTGTAACAACATTTTTTGTTCCGCTAATATATAACGTTTTAAACTTTTAATCTTATATTTTGTTTTTGTAAAAGCATTAGAATCTTTAATGATTACTGTTGCTGATTTTTCCCTCTTTTTTGCTAATTCAGAAGAATCAATCGAGATCATTGGCTCTGAAACTGGCGCATTTGCTAAGGGTTTATGATACACTTTAATTTGATTAATTTTAGTTTGAATTGTTTCGCTTGAAATACCAGTAATTTTTACCAAATTATTAATTGCTAATTCTTGTTCTAATGGATCGGGACTTGCTTTAATTAAGGTTCCAACAACATTAATGAATTCTTCCAACTCATTTGCTGCTTCTAAATTAAATTTATTTTTAAAATAATCAACTGCAAAATTAATTGGATGCATAGCGTGCGTTAACATTGTATGAATTAATTCCCCTTGGCCACTATTAAATAATTCATCGGGATCTTGTCGTGTTTCATTTAACACAATTTTAGCTTTCAAATTATTAACTAATAACTTTGCAGCAACTTTTAAACTAGCATTAATTCCTGCTTGATCACCATCTAAAAAGACTAAACATTCACCTGTTAACTTTTTAATTTCCTTAATGTGATAATCACTTAAATTAGTCCCCATTAAAGCAACCGTATTTTTAATATCCAATTTATCTAAACCAATAACATCCATATATCCTTCTAACAAAATCAAGTTATTTTGTTGGCGAATGAATGGTTTTGCTCGTTGAATATTATACATTAATTGTTCTTTTTTAAAGACTTTTGTTTCTGGACTATTTAAGTATTTGGCAACTTTATCATCTTGGCCAATCACCCGACCAGAAAATCCAATAATATAACTATCCTCATTTTTAATTGGAAACATAACACGATTATTAAAATAATCATAAACATTCCCATTTTTAATAGTAATTAATCCAGTTTGTTGAATGTCATTAATAGAATATCCTTTTTTTATTAAAAAATAATATAAATGATCAAAACCACTTTCAGCATAACCAATATTAAACAACTCAATCTCTTGTTGTGTAATATTTCTTGTTGCTAAATATTTTTTTGCATTATAGGCTTTTTTTGTTGCCAAACTATTACTAAAATAAGCTTGTGCTAAAGCATTAATTTCAAAAATTAATTTATCAATTTCATCATATTTTGCTTTTTCTTGATAAGTTGTTAATTCATCTAAGGAGATATTAGCCATTACAGCAACTTTTTTCAACGCTTCAATAAAACTAATATTTTCATATTCTTGTAAAAAAGTAAAAACATTCCCACCAGCTGAACAAGCAAAACAACGATAGATTTGCTTTTCTGGTGAAATGCTCATTGAAGGATGTGAATCTTGATGGAAAGGACAAACAGCTCAGTAATTCCTCCCCCGCTTTTCCAGTGATAAATACTCTGACATTACTGTAACAATATTTACTTTTGACCGAATTAAATCAATCTTTTCATTACTAATTAATGCCATACCTTCCTCCTCCTTTTAATTATTTTAATAATGCTCTAAAATAATCTTCTAAATTTGCAATATCAATTCGTTCTTGAACCATTGTATCTCGATTCCGAACAGTAACTTTTTGGTCTTCTAATGATTCAAAGTCAAAAGTGACACAAAATGGAGTTCCAATTGCATCTTGCCGACGATAACGTTTCCCAATGTTTCCTGTTTCATCATAAGTACATTGAAACTGATTTAATAATTTTTCATATAATTGATAAGCTGCTTCATTTAATTGTTTACTTAATGGAATAACAGCAAGTTGATATGGTGCTAACAATGGACTTAATTTCAAAACAATTCGTGAATCATTATCACCAATTTTTTCAACATGATAAGCATCATATAATATTGCTAACATTAAACGCCCAACCCCAACTGACGGTTCAATAACATGTGGCAAAATTTTTTCGTTTGTTTCTTGGTTTAAATAACTTAAATCTTGTTTACTCATTCTGCTGTGTTGACGTAAATCAAAATCACCACGATCAGCAACTCCTCATAATTCACCCGTTCCAAACGGAAACTTATATTCAACATCAATTGTGCGTTTAGCATAATGTGCTAATTCACTTGCTTCATGGTTACGAAAAAGATAATTCTTAGGATTTAGATTAATTAAATTTAAAAACTTAGTAACTTCTTTAACTCAATATTCAAACCAATCTGTTTGGTCATCCGGATGATAGAAAAATTCTAGTTCCATTTGTTCAAATTCGCGTGTCCGAAAAATAAAATTTCCCGGCGTAATTTCATTTCGAAATGACTTTCCAATTTGACCAATTCCAAAAGGCAATTTTTTTCGTAATGAACGTTGAACATTTTTAAAATTAACAAAAATTCCTTGTGCTGTTTCTGGTCGTAAATAAACAATCGATTTTTCATCTTCCAGTACCCCTTGGTTCGTCTTAAACATTAATTCAAACTGACGAATATCAGTAAAATCATGTGCACCACAATTTGGACATAGCAAATTTTTTTCGTCAATAAAAATTTTTAATTGTTCATTACTTCATCCCCCACAATTAAGATCAGGATAATTATCTTCAATTAACTTATCTGCTCGCATACGAGTTTTACATTTTCTACAATCTAATAATGGATCAGCAAAATTTCCTAAATGGCCTGAGGCTTTTCACACATTATTATTCATTAAAATTGTACTATCCAGACCAACATTATATTTTGATTTTATAATAAAATGTTGTCATCATAAATTTTTTAAATTTCGTTCTAACTCAACACCTAATGGACCAAAATCTCAACTATTTGCTAAACCGCCATAAATTTCACTCCCTTGAAAAACAAAGCCTTGTGATTTTAAATGATTAACAACTTCTTCTAATGTATATCGCATTAAATATAACTCCTTTTTATTTCTCTACCCTCAATTATACTATGTTATTATTTAAAATAAATTGATTTTTTCTGCATTTCATAAATACTATAAGAAAAAAAGCCAACTTTCGTTAAATAATACTCACATAGCATTTTAAATAAAACAATCATTTCTTTGACATTAATTTTATTTGATGTAAATTGTAAATGCTAACCGATAAAAAGTTAACTAAATTAATAGTTAACTTTTTTAAGTTAACTATAGGAGGTTGAAATTATGCAAACAAAGCAATATTTTATTTTGCGGTCGTTAGGTCGTTAGTGAAAAAGTATGGTAAAGATAATGTTATTAATACTGTCAATAAGATTGCAAAAGATATTGAAATTAAAAAGTAAAAGAATAAATTATTCCGCGTAATTTATTAGCGGATAATTTATTCAATAATGTTTTTAATGGAGCAAAGCGACAACGAGTGGAGCGATTTTTCAAATTTCAATTTTTTAATTTATTGAAAGGAGTTATTATTATTCCAGGTTTGATTAACAACACTAAATATTGTCGTTAATCAACCTAGCATAAAACTTAATTCCTCCTAAAATTTAATTTCGCGGCACGCTCCGCGTGTTCGCTACGCTCAAAATAAACTATATTGAATAAATTAACGCTAATAAATTACGCGGATAATTTATTCATCTTCTTTTACATTATTAATTACAATATTATTTACCGTATTAATAACATTATCTTTTCCATACTTAATTACTAAGGACCGTAAAATAAAATAATGCTTCTTTTCAATAAAAAATCAACTCCTTTCTGAGTTGATTTGTTGCACTTCACTTACACGATGCCAAGTAATTTTCCGAACACCAGGAGCAAAAAAGCTAATTTTCCTAACTCTTTGGTAAAAACCGTTATAATTTCACTATCATCATAACTTTGCTTATTAATAACGATCCCAGTAACTTTTGTTGTCATTATTACTTAGTAACTTTCTTTGTTATATCCTAAACGAGCAATCATTGATGGTTTATCACGTCATTTTTCAACCACTTTGACAAATAACTCTAAAAATATTTTTGTTCCTAAAATTTGTTCTAATTCTAAACGAGCTTGAGTTCCAATTTCCTTAATTAGTCGTCCATTTTTGCCAATCACAATCCCCTTTTGAGAATCACGTTCAACACAAATTGAGGCCATAATTTTTAACAATGTTCGTTGTTCGTCAACCTTATCAATTAAAATTGCTACACTATGCGGAATTTCATCTTCAGTTAAAAATAAAATTTTTTCTCGAATAATTTCACGAATTAAAAACTTTTCAGGCTGGTCAGTTAACATGTCATCAGGATAATATTGTGGTCCCTCTGTTAAATGATCTTTTAATAATGTTAGCAACTTAGGAACATTTTCATGTTTTAACGCTGAGATTGGAATTACAGCAGTAAAATTATGAACCTTTTCTCATTCCGCAATTTTAACCATTAAATCCCCTTTTGATACTAAATCAATTTTAGTAACAACTAAAATAATGGGAACCCCTCGTTCTTCTAGTGCTTTAATAATATAGCGATCATTATCGCCAATATACTCATTGACGGGTGCTAAAAATAAAATAACATCCGCTGCTTTTGTTGTGGATAAAGCAACTTTATTCATAAATTTCCCCATTTCATGATGTGCTTTATGAATTCCTGGTGTATCCATAAAAACAATTTGTGCTTCATTGTCATTATAAATCCCTTGAATTCGATTGCGTGTTGTTTGAGCTTTCGCAGTAACAATTGCCACTTTATTATTTAAAATTGTATTTAATAATGTTGACTTTCCAACATTCGGGCGGCCAACAATTGCCACAAATCCCGATTTAATTGTCATTTTTATCACCTCGTAATTAATTTAATTATAAAGAAAAATAAGATAAAAGATTATTATTTTAAAATTCAAATGCAATTTGATCATCTAATGATAAATCTTTTAAAATTCCAAGTTCTTCAAAAGATTCTAAATGCGCTTTTGTGATATTTGTTCGTTTTTGCAAATCAGTAATTGATAAGAAAGGTTTTTCTTTCCGAGCATTAATGATACTATATCCAACAGCACCCCCTAAACCATCAATCGCTGAAAATGGTGGTAAAATAATTTTTTCATTATTATCATTTTCAACAACGGTAAAGTTTTTATTCATACTTGTTTTTAAATCAATATTACTCATTTTAATACCCCGAGCGTACATTTCTAACGCAATTTCATAAACGGGAATCAAATCCTTTTCTTTTTGCGATGGTTTATTTGGTGCATTAAAATCTTTATTATCCAAACGAACTTGAATATCACGTAAAACTTGTTTAATTGTTTCTGCTCCTTTTAAAATTGTTTTAATATCAAAAACATCAGTTCTGGTTGAAAAGAATGTTGCATAATATTCAACAGGATAATTTATTTTAAACCACGCCACTCGTCATGCCATTAAAACATAAGCTGTTGCATGTGCTTTAGGAAACATATATTTAATCTTATTACATGAATCAATATATAATTGTTCAACATTATTTTCTCGCATTAATTGCTCTTGTTCTGGAGTTAACCCTTTTCCCTTCCGAACATCTTCCATAATTTTAAAAGCACTTTGCGCTGGTAATCCTTTATAAATTAAGTTAACCATAATATCATCACGACAACCAATAACATCAGAAATTCGAATATTTTGATTTCGAATTAGATCTTGTGCATTACCAACTCAAACATCTGTTCCATGTGATAATCCTGAAATTTGAACTAAATCAGCAAAAGACGTTGGTTTAGTATCTAATAACATTTTCCGAACAAAAAAAGTCCCAAACTCCGGAATTCCAATTGCTCCTGTTTTTTCACCATTAATATCTTCTGGTTTAATTTTTAAAACATCTAGACTACGAAAAAGACTTAACACTGCCTCGTCATTGGTTGGAATTGTTTTTGGATTAATTCCTGTTAAATCTTCTAACATTCGTAATGCTGTTGGATCAACATGCCCTAAAATATCTAATTTTAAAACATTATCGTGAATAGCGTGGAAATCAAAGTGTGTTGTCAATCAATTTGATTTGATATCATCAGCGGGAAAATTAACAGGCGTAAATTCTTCAACTTGATATTCTTTTGGAATAACAACAATTCCCCCTGGATGTTGCCCTGTTGTTCGTTTAACTCCTTCACACCCCTTGGCAATTCGTTTTAATTCAGCCCGGCGTTTTAAATGCAAGGTATTCTTATTTTCAAAATAACCTTTAACATATCCATAAGCAGTTTTTTCTGCCACAGTTGAAATTGTACCAGCACGATAAACATTCCGCTCTCCAAACATTTCTTTCGTAAAATCATGGGCAATTGGTTGATATTCACCAGAAAAGTTTAAATCAATATCAGGAACTTTATCTGCTTCAAATCCTAAAAATGTTTCAAAAGGAATATCATGGCCATCTCCTTTTAATGGTTGTTGACACTTTGGACAATTACGTGATGGTAAATCATAACCACATTTTACTGACCCATCAACAATAAACTCACTATAACTACAATTTGAACATAAATAATGTGGCTGCAAGGGATTCACTTCCGTAATATTACTCATTGTTGCAACAAAACTACTCCCAACACTTCCTCGCGATCCAACTAAATAACCATCTTGTAATGATTTATCAACTAATTTATGAGCAATTCAATAAATAACGGCAAAGCCATGTTTAATAATTGCACTTAATTCTCGTTCTAACCGTTTTGCAACAATTTCTGGCAATGGATTTCCATAAATCTTATAAGCATTTTTATAACATAATTCTCTTAAAAGTTCATCACTGCCATCAATTTTGGGGGTGTATAATTTATCCTTAATAATTTCAACTTTTTCAATTTGGTTTGCAATAAGATTTGGATTTGTAACAACAATTTCGTAAATTAATGCATCATCATTTAAAAATTTAAACTCATACAACATTTCCGTTGTTGTTCGTAAAAATTGATCGGGGTAATCAGTCACCCGTTGTTTATAATCATACAATTGATGCGGTCTTCCTCCAATTCCTTTCGCATTAATATAAACCTCACGAAAAATTTTATCTTCTGGATTAAGATAATGAACATCACCAGTTGCAACAACTAATTTATTTAATTTTTTTGCAGCATAAATAATATCTTTAATAACTGTTAACAACCGGTCCTCTGATAAATCACCCATTTGAACCAAGTGTTTATAAACACTTGGGGGTTGAATTTCAATATAATCATAAAAACTAATAACTTCTGTTAACTCACTAAGATCTTTATTCCTTGCTACTTCAAAAACATCACCATTAACACACGATGAACCAATTAACAAATTAGCACGATGTTCATTAATTACACTGCGTAATAATTTTGGTGACGAATAAAAATAGGTTGTATGTGCCGCTGTAATTAATTTAAATAATTCCAATAATCCTTGTTGATTTTTGGCAAGAATCGTCATATGTTTTGGTCGTAACTTTTTATAAACAGCAGAATTATGAATTTGATCAATATCATCATCAAATTCAACCCCATAAACATTAATCATTTTGCGTAACTGGTGTTCATAAACATCAGTTAAAACAATCGCATCATAATCTCCACGGTGCGCTACTTCTCCATTATAAATAACATTATAACAACGAGCAATCGTTCCTAAACGGTAGTTCTTTAACGTTGGTTCTAAAATCCTTGATATTTGCAAGGTATCAATAACAGTATTATTAATTTTAGAACGGCCCGCTTTTTCTAACCATGATTGAATAAAACCTAAGTCAAATTCTGCATTATGGGCAATCAAAATTGCATCTTTAAAATATTCTAAAATTTGGTCAATTGATTCAATAAAAGTTGGTTTATCAGCTAATAATTCATCAGTAATTCCGGTTAATTCGGTTGTAAATGAAGATAATTTAATTGTTGGTTTAAATAAGTGATTAATAATTTTTCGTTCACCACTAATCCCATCCATAATAACTGCTCCAAACTCAATAATCTCATCATAACTACTACTCAAACCAGTTGTTTCCAAGTCAAAAATAACATATTTTGCTGTCCGTAAATCATGATGATGAGGATTTTTAACATACCAAACTTTATCATCCAGCATGTCAGCTTCCACCCCATAAATAACTTTAATATCAGGATATTTCATATTAATATTATAAATTTCGGGGTAAGCTTGGGCATTTAAGTGATCAGTAAAAGCAATTGCTGAATGCTTTCAATGTTGTAATGTTTTAAAAAGGGCAGGAATATTAACAACGCCATCCATTGCACTCATTTTAGTATGTAAATGTAATTCAACACGCTTTTCATCCGCATTATCTTCACGATATAAGTCCTCGCGATCTAATCGCGCAATTTTTTTAATAAAAAGCATTTGTTCATTAGCATAAGTATCATAACGAATATCACCAAAAATGCTAACTCATTCATCAATTTTTAGTTCTTCAAAAAAATCATCTGCCTGTTCAGTACGGGTAAAAAACTTTCCAGCAATAGTATCGCTATAATCAGTTATCGTAATTGTATAAATAAATTTTTTAGTGGAAATTAATTGTCGATCCTTATTAACAATTTTCCCATAAATTGTGACATTTGGCGCATCTTGGTCAATATCAGAAAGACGTTCATAACTTACTTGCCCCATTTTTCCTTTTACATAATTATTAGTTCCATTCCGTGCCTGCTTTGTTGTAATTGCTGGTTTTAACATTAAACTTTCATTTTTCTGCTGATCTTCTTGGTATTTTATTAATTCTTGTTCATTAATTTCTAAAATATTATTTTCTTGTAAATCGACTATTAAATCTAATCGTAAATTATGAAACCCATAACGACGTAATTTGTTTTCATAATAATGACAATGTTCACTAACAAGTTTTTTTTCACTATCTGAATGAACTGTAATTTTTAAAATATTATCTACTAACATAAAACGTGATAGGGGTAATTTACTAAAAAAACTATTTTTTAATTCTGATTTATTAAAACGAATATATTCTAAATAAGTAAAAATAGTTTCTAATTGATAATTTTTATTCCGTACTAGGAACGAAACTTTCGTTGGTAATGTTGGGTTTGCTAATAACGTTGTTTCTAATTTTAATAAAACATCAGTTGGCAAAAAATCATTAATTTCAATAATAACACGAAAAAACGATTCTCCTGTACTATACTCGCTTTTAATAATTTTTGCATCAGCAAAATAATTATCAGGAAATTCTAAGTTGTTAACTGTAAATAGTTTTACCAATTGTTGATCCATTTGTCATCCCTCATCTATCTATCTTCTTTAAAAAAAGACATCTTTAATTGTTATTCCAATAAATAATAAAATAAAGAGCACTGCCCCCGTGACATTAATAATAATTTTTACCTTGTGCGGAAGCTGCCAATTTTGTTCTTTTACCTGATATTCTTCTAATAATAATTTTTGCTGTGCTGGATTATGACGCTGTTTTCAAATTTGGAAACGTCCTTTGAGACGTTTCCCACCACCAACAATTCCTTCAATTAATGTTTCTAAGAATTTGTATCCATCCAATGGTGGAATCGGAATTAAATTTAAAACAAATAAGTTTGCTGATAACATTGCGACATACATAAAAAATAATGCTGGTCCTTCCGTTAAAATTGAAGAAACTGTTTTTGCAATTCCAACTGGTCCTGATAATTGTCCTCATTGACCAGTAAATAATAAACCAAATGATTTTAAAATTGTTACTGATTCAGTAAAGGTTTCACGTCAACCATAACCATAAGCCTGTGCTGTTGTAGCAAACTGGCGATCAGGTGCACGAATCCCAACGGTATAAGTACTGCCAGTTATTTTTAATTCAACTGGTTCATTTTGAAACAATCGATTAGTTGAATCGGTTGTTACCTCTTTTTTATTGTTCACCCGAACAAAATCTAATGTAATAAAATTAGCGCGCTGATGTTCATCGCTTTGATTATATTGTTTTTTTAAATTATTAATAAAATTATAAACTGTTGTTTGATAATTCGGAATATTATTAATAGTTCCAAGATGACTAACTAAAATCTTATTAGCTTCATTATATTTTTCATCATCCTTTTCATGATCACGATAATAATTTTGTGCCACTTTAAGATTGGCTTGGTTCGGACCTAATCAATAATTTAAAATAACAATATCCTGTCCAATTGGTTCTTTACTTGTTTTTATAGCATTATATGCTGCTCCTCCGACATCATATTTTGCTCCTCAATATGTCATATCTGATGGTTTGGCATTTAAAGCAGCAAAAGTTGTTGTAAAAATGAAAACAGCAATAAAAAAATTCATTAAAGCTCCCGCCACAATAAAAATTAATAGTTTTCATTTAGCAATGTTCTCCATTTTTCGTTCTTTTGGAATTTCCTCTTCTTCGCGCCCTTTTGGAGCATCAACTAATTCACTGGCAATATACACATAACCACCAAAAGGAAAAATTCGAATTGAATAACGCGTTTCTTTTTTACCTCAAGAAAAAATCTTTGGGCCAAACCCAATTGCAAACTCATAAACATATGCTCCCGATAATTTTGCAATAACAAAATGGGCAAATTCATGAACTGTAACTAGCATTAATAAAATTATAATACCAATTACAAATCCTAAAACTATCATTCCCGCTGACATTTATATACTAACTCCTAACTTACCTTTTCATAACATTATTTTTCCGAAAAATAATTAATAATTTCTCTTTTAATAGTATCATTAAATTGTTTTATTTGCTGATAATTATATAGTTTTTGTGGCTTAATTTTATCCATAAAAAACTCAATATAATCAACAATTTGATAAAATTTAATTTTTCCCGCTAAGAATAACGCTCGTAACTGTTCATTTGCTGTATGAAAAGCAACAGCCAAAGCGTTGTTTTCATTCAAACAACGATAAGCTAATTTTAGCGCCTTTCATCGTGATAAATCTGCTTTTTGAAATGTTAAAGTAATTAAATCACTAAAATCTAATGGTTTTAATAAAGGATTTTTTTTCCGCAGCGGATAATAGAAAAAATAATTTAAAACTTGAATCATTGATGGTGGTGATAACTGTGCTAAAATTGAGTAATCTTCATACTGCACCGCTGAATGCAAAATTGATTGGGGATGCAACACAACAGTAATATTTTTTGTTTTAAATAAATGATATGCTTCAATAACTTCAAAAGCTTTATTAACCATTGTTGAAGAATCAATGGTAATATTTTGTCCCATTTGTCAGTTTGGATGACACAAAGCTTGGCTTTCATTAATTGTTGTTAATTGAGCTAATGTTTTATCAGCAAACATTCCTCCTGAAGCAGTTAAAATAATCTCTTGCACCGGATTATCTTGCTCTAAACATTGAAAAATTGCACAATGCTCAGAATCAATTGGAAACAACTGATTTTGATGTTCTTCTAATAAGTTATTAATTAAATCACCCGCTAATACTAGTGATTCTTTATTTGCTAATAATAAGGTACGATGATATCCTTGCAATGTTTGCAAAGTTGGGTACAATCCTGCAAACCCCCCAATAGAATTAAGAACCATTACTGATGGGAATGTTGTTAAAATTTGATCAAAACCCGCTTCTTCAGTAACAAAAGTAATTGTTGGATACTTAACAGTAAATGCTGCTTGTTGTGTTGCATCAGCAACATGAACCATCTTAATTGTTGGTGATGTTGGTAATATTTCATCAAGAACGGTCACATTATGATAGACGCTAATCGCCCTAAGGATAAAATCATTTGGATTGGTTTTTATAATCTGTAAGGCTTGTTTACCAATGCTCCCTGAAGCCCCAAAAATAATAAGTTCTCGCATCATTAATTAGCGTTGCAATGCCACATTTGAAATAATAAACATTACAAAAAATATTAACGAAAATGAATCCAAACGATCTAGCACCCCCACCATGGCCAGGTAATAAATTACTAAAATCTTTAATATCATAACGACGTTTAATTCATGAAAAAGATAAATCACCTAATTGTGATAAAATACTTAACACAAAAGCTAATAAAACATAAATAACATAACGCATTACATGTTTATCATTATCATTTGAAAAGAAATTAAAAACTCAGTGTTTTTCATTTTTGTTTAAATTGAACATTAAAACAGCATAAGTAATAGCAATTCCAGCCGCCATTATTGTCCCTGTCGCAGCTCCTTCTCAAGTTTTGTTTGGTGAAACATTTGGTGCTAATTTGTGTTTTCCATAACTAACCCCTCCCACAAAAGCAAAAGTATCAGTTAAAATAATAATTAAAGCTAATCAAACAACACTGCTTCAACCATAATCAGGATTTAACATAAATTTATTCATTGCTTTAAAAGCAAAAATTAAATATAACGTAAAAATCAATACTAAAGTCATTTTACCAAAGGTAATTTCTTTTGAACTAAAAACTAGGCAATAATATACTAAAATCGCACATAAATAAATAACAAAAATAATTCATGGTTTCAACCAATTTCAATTTAATAAAGTATAAAACGGATAATTAATAGCGCCGATTCCACCATAACTTTCCGCAACAGATTCAACTGGAAATAAAAATAAAAACACCATTAATAAATAAGTAATAACTTGAGTATAAATTAGTCACTTTGTCCCCCCCCACTAACCGTAAAATCTCATAGTTAACTAACCCCAAAATTACGACATTAATGCCAATAAAAACATAATCAACAATATCAATATGAGCAACTTTACCTTGTCATTCTGTTGCAATTGCCCCAGTAAATAAATATAATCCCAAAAAAATTAATAAAACATAAAATGTAATATGTCGTGAAACATATTTTTTTTGAAACATTCCTTTTTTTTGTTCCACTTTCTTTGTTTCGGTAATATTATTGCCATTTGTATCTGATGGTGCATTTGTTTCATCAACAAGAACATTATCTTGCTTATTATTCATAACTTTTAACCCCTCCAAATCTTCTATTTCTATTATTATAATCTAATATTGCTGTTAACAAAGCATTTTCATCAAATTCTGGCCAAAATTTATCAGTAAAATATAACTCAGCATAACGATTTTGCAACAGTAAAAAATTACTTAAGCGTTGTTCACCACCACAACGAATCATTAAATCAACAGCTGGTAGATTTTTAGTATATAAATAATTAAACAAAGTTTTCTCATAAACTTCAGACAATTGCGCTGCTAACATTTCGTTAATAGCAGTGACAATTTCTTCAATTGCCCCATAATCAAAGGCAAAGGTTAATACTAAACCATTGTTATCCTTCGTTTGCTTAATAGCGTCATTAATAGCATCTAACGTTTTTGCTGGCATTTTTGTTTTACGACCAATATGGTTTAAAACAATATTTTCATTTTAAAATTACTTACTTCTTTATTATTTAATAATCGTTCTGGCATTTCCATCAAATAAGCAACTTCCTTTTTATTGCGCTTTCAATTCTCTGTTGAAAAACAATAAAGTGTTAAATATTTAACTCCTAATGCATTTGCTTTTAAAGCAACTTCTTTAATTCGTTTTGCTCCCTCTTCATGACCAGCTGTTCGCTTTAAACTTGTTTTGTTGCTCAACGACCATTGCCATCTAAAATAATTGCAATATGTTGTGGTACATTCATATTCCTTGTTCTCTCTTTCTTGTTTTATCTATTATTTATTATATCTGGCATAATAAAAAATGAAAGTTTATACTTATATTAGTTCTTTTTCCTTTAATGTCCCCTTTTCATCAAGCTGTTTAATAAAATTATCTGTTAATTTCTGAATTTCACCTTCATAGTATTTTTTATCATCATCGGTTAAATTGGGATCTTTTTTAATTTGTTCATTACTATCGCGGCGTTCATTACGAATTGCAATTTTAAAATGTTCAACTTCTTTTCACATATCTTTTACTAACATTTTACGACGTTCTTCTGTTAAAGGAGGAATATTTAAACGAATTAAATCTGCTTCTGAATTTGGTGATAATCCTAAATCTGACTTATTAATTGCCATAACAATTAAACTAATTGTTCCGCGATCATAAGGTTTAATTACTAATTGACGCGCCTCAGGAACCATAATATTTGCTAATTGATGAATTGGCGTTAGTGTTCCACAATAATCAATCATAATATGTGCTAACATATTTGGATTAGCACGACCAGTACGAATTTTTACTAATTCATTTTCAAATGTCCCTAATACTTTTGTCATTTTTTCTTTTGTTTGATTAATAATTTCTTGTGACATTTATTTTCTTCCTCCTGTAACAACTGTTGAACGAGCACTTCCGTGTGCTGCCTTATAAATATTATCTGGTTCATTAATGTCAAAAACAACAATTTTAACATTATCTTCCATTGCTAAACTTGATGCTGTTAAGTCCATCACTTTTAATTGTTTTTCTTGTAATTCATTTAAACTAATATTATCAAATCGAATTGCATCAGAATTTTCGCGCGGATCTTTGTCATAAATGCCATCAACACCGTTCTTTGCCATTAACATAACATCAGCATCAATTTCAATTGTCCGAATTGTTGCCGCAGTATCAGTTGTAAATTTTGGTTGGCCAGTTCCACCAGCCATAATAACAATTGCTCCTTTTTCCAAAGCAGCTTTTGCTTTTTTAAACAAATATGGCGATGCTACTTCTGGAACTTGAATTTTGAAGTTACAACAACATTTTCACTTCCTTCATTTTTTAAGACTGCTTCTAATGCTAGTGCATTCATTACGGTTGCTAACATTCCCATATAATCCGCACTAATCGGATTCATATTAATACTATCAGCACGATTACCACGCCAAATATTGCCACCACCAACAACAATCGCAATTTGAAGTCTTTCTCTTTGTAATTTAACAATTTGTCTAGCGATATCATGAATTCTCTTTGAATCATACAAATCATCAGGGTTTCCTAATGCTTCGCCAGACAATTTTAATAAAACACGCTTATATTGTAATGCCATCATAACATTCCTTTCTTTTTCTTGTTTATTCCTAATATATTATAAATTGTTTTAAAAAATAAGCAAAATAAAATTAGTAATTTATAGATTAATAAATAAAAAACTTCGGTTAATAAAAATTATCCACTTGTTTTTTTATAAATAATTGTTATAAATATAGTTAAGAAACAAAAGAGGAAAAACTGATGAGAAAAAAATTATTTACTGGGTATTTAACTTCATATTTTATTTTGGTAATTATTTATCTTACTTATAATATATCCATTAAAAATGTTGATTTAGAAATCAACGATAATTTATTTTATGCATCTGTTATTTTCCTTCTTTTTGCTTATTGTTTTAAAATTAAAATTGAATTTTTAAAATACCTTAAAAAAGCACAGAACAATTTAAAACTCTTTTTTACCAATATCTAATTTCTAAAAACAAATAACATTAATAATTATTTTAAATATTTTTCTTTCAAGAATTTTAACATTCCGTGAAGGTTTATTATTTACTAATTTTCGTAATTCTAAATCAATTAGTCAATTTAAAAAAGGACATGCGCCACCGTTAACTTAAAAAACAAAAAAGTTAAATATTAAAAAATACTAATTAAATTACTATTGCAATGCCAATAATTTTTTAATTTGAATTAATAACAAGGAGAAAAAAATGAAGAAATTATTAAGTATTTTAGGAACAATCACATTAGTTGGAACTGTTGCTCCCAATGTTGTTGCTTGTCATAACAAAAAACTAGTTACTAACGAAAGTATTACCGCAAAAGACCTGCAAGTCTTTAATGAAATTCAAGCAAAAGCAGGTGAAAAAATTAATCAAAAAATTAAAAATATTCCTTATATCGATAGTATAAAAAGCAACTTGTCAAAAATCTATTCTAAAGTAAATAAAGGAGATACTGATTCTTATCAATTAAAGTTAAGTAATCCAGAAGATAATAAAATTGTTACTTATTTTATCAATAGTTTTACAAAAATTTTTGATAATGTTAACCATGACTTACAAAATGAATATTCAAATTACTTTGTTGATGAAATGCCATTAACCCTAGATGATGAAAAAAATATTGTAAAAGTTACTTTTATTGATGTAGAAAATTTACGCAATAAATTTCCTAGTGATGTTAATCCAGAGCCCTTTTCAGCTGTTCTAGTTGATTACAAAGCAACACTTCAATTAAAATTTAAACAAATTTATGCTAGTTTTGGAATAACAAGTATTTACAATGTTACTGAAAATGTTACTGCCTTACATGCCCTTTCTGATAAAGCAGTAAGTTTTCTAATTGAAAACATTAAAGACTATTTTATTAAATTAGAAACTGTTAATTTTGGTGAAAATGAACTTTTTAAACCACTATATGATCAAATGATGTGAGATTTTGGAAAATATACTAAACCATTAGACGATATTTTCAAAACTGCTGTAAAAAATTATATTATAAGTCAAAAAGAATTTCAAAATATTAGTATTACTTATAATGATACACCCTTAATTGAAAAAGAACAAAATGGAGCATTAACATCAGAAAATAAGGGATATGATGGTTTAACAAACAATGCAAAAAAAAACAAGGTTTTATTGCAGGAATGAATTGGAGAAAAAATGAATAATGGTGTTGGTTGAGATAGCATTGATGATATCAAACCTACTGATTTTGTTGATTTTTATAAAAACAATGTTGGCCCCGTTTTCAATGTTGATGACAATGTTGGTTTAGACTTAGGCACATTAAAAATTAAACTAAATTATTTTAACATCTACGGATTAGGGTTATCTGGTAATGTAACAAATAAAAATAATGAAGATGCAACAATTACTTTGAACTTATCGCGAGCAGCAATTGACAAAAAATTAGTAAACTGAGGAAAAATTATTATTCAATTTATTAAATACGCCAAGGGTGGAACTTTTATTAGTAGTTTTGTTGAATTTAGATTTCCAAATAAAACATTTAAAAAGGTCCTAGAACAAAATAAAAAGGATGGTCTTCAAAGTGTTATTAACTTTTAGTAAAAGATTTTAAAAATTATGATGAAGCCAAAGATTTGGAAGACCTTGATTTATTTAATATTAAATTACATCCCCTATTGTCAAAACCTAAAGGAATAGAACAAAATTGAAGTTGATTAGAAATAGTTTGAGATTATCAAATAACAACTCCATGAGCAATGATGTTTACATTTGGTGAATCTTTTGATAGTGGCTTATACTATTCGTTTGTATCAAGTCCATGGTCTAATAGTGGCAAAATAGGAATGCAATTTTCTATAGCAGAAAGAACTAAAATAGAATAAGAAAAAAATTAAATAATAATAAAAACAAGTTTAAGTTACAACATTTAATTGTCCTTAAACTTTTTTTATTTGATTCACAATTTTTTATAATAAAACTTTGAAATATTGTCTTAATTAAAACCCATTCCGCTTAAACCACCCATTCCCGGAATGTTTGGCATACGACCAGATTTAATTTGGCGAGCAATCTCATCAACTTGTTTTTTTGTTTTTCAAATTGATTAATTAACTCATTATATTCTTTTTCTGTCCGCCCCGAACCTTTTAAAATCCGATTTTTTCGTGATAAGTGTTTTAACAACCGCGGTTCACGACGTTCTTTAACTGTCATTGAAGATAATAAGACTTCTGTTGCTTTTAATTTACGTTCTGCATCAGCAATTTTTTCATCACTCATTTTTGGCATTCAGGCAGTAATTTCATAATTCCACCCATTTTTCCCATTTTTGAGATTTGTCGCATTTGATTTAACAAATCTTGTAAATCAAATTGTCCCATCATCATTCGATTCATTGTTTTTTTAATATCACGTTCATCTAAAACATCTTTTGCCTTTTCAACTAGGGTTTGAACATCCCCTATTCCCAAAATTCGATCTGCCATTCGGTCGGGATAAAAAATTTGTAAACTACTCATTCCCTCTCCAGTCCCAATAAAAGTAATTGGCAATTTGGTTAAATGAGTAATTGATAATGCTGCTCCCCCACGAGCATCACCATCTAACTTAGTAACAACAACTCCGGTTAACTTTAACAATTGATTAAATTCTGTTGCAACATTAATAATATCTTGTCCTGTCATTCCATCAACAACAAGTAAGATTTCATCAGGAGTAATATTATTTTTAATTTCTTTTAATTCTTGCATTAATTCCGAATCAATATGCAAACGACCAGCAGTATCAATTAAAATAACATCATTTTTATTTTCTTTTGCATAAGTAACTGCTTTTTGCGCTGTTTGAACAGGATTTTGTGTTCCTCGTTCAAATACTTCAAGATTTAGATTCTTTCCAATTGTTTTTAACTGATCAATTGCTGCGGGACGATAAATATCACAAGCTACCAATAATGGTTTTTTTTGATATTTTTTTTCCACTAATTTGGCAATTTTACCAGTGGTTGTCGTTTTCCCACTCCCTTGTAATCCAACCATCATAACAATTGTTGGTTTTGAAGCAAAAGATAATTCCTTCGTTGTTTCCCAAAAATATTAACCAATTCTTCATGAACAATTTTAACCATCATCTGTGATGCATTCAAACCATAGGAAATATATTCTCCGCGGGCTTTTGTTTCTACTGCCTTAATAAAATCTTTCACCATTTCATTATTAACATCCGCTTCTAATAATGCCAATCTAATTTCACGCATTGTTTCACTAATAGCATCACTAGTTAAAGTTGATTTTTTCATATTTTTTTCAATTGATTTTTTCAATCGATTTGCTAAAAAGTCTCCAATCATCACTAATTCTCCTTTATTTTTTATAACAAAATCTTTCCTAATAGTTATAATACTAAAATTTCCATAAAAAAAGAATAAAAAATTAGACTGCACCCATTTTAGTAAGTACTAATAAAAAGTATTTACTATTTTTTTATTATATCTTTTTCTTTACGATTTGAATATCATGTATTTCATTTTATAACATCTTGTATATATTCTTCATGTGAATTATATATTTTATTATGGATTGTAGCTTTCTTAAGTAATGAATGAAAACTTTCTATAACAATATTATCTGCACAGTGGTAATTTTTCCCCATTGAAATTATAATACCGTTAGATACACATTTATCGAGATAAATAGCGGATGTGTATTGATATCCGTGGTCTGAATGAATTATTATTCCATTCAGATCTTTTTTTATTAATTTTATTTTATTAATTGCATCATTTAAATTATCTATTACTAATTTATTGTCATTATATTTAGATCACTTTACATCAACTATTTCTTTAGTATATCCATCAATAATTGTTGATTGATAATATTTTTCTCTTTTTCAAATTAAATATGTTACATCAGTATATAGCACTGAAAACCTTGTTTTTATATCATTGAATTTACGATTAATTAAATCAGGATATTGCAATAAACTTTTTTCTTTATTCTGTTTATATTTCATTTTTCTTCTCATTTTTCTTACATATTCAGGTTGTATTTGATTATAACGCATAATCCTTAAAACTTTTTTTGAATTATATTTTATATCATAATCTTCTTTTAAATATTTAGTAATTCTTCGATATCCAAATTGTTTTAAATTTTCTTCATAGACTTTTACAATATCATTTATTGCTTCTTTATCTTTTTTGCTACTGTCATAATTTTTATATTTATCTCAATAACTACGTTTTAACCCCGTTACTTCTAATAATAATTTTATTGAATATTCATGACAATTTTGTTTAATAAAAGAGACGATTCTTAGTTTGCTTAATTGTAAAAGTCATGGAGCTTTTTTAATAATTCATACCTTGTTTTATAATATTCTAAATCTCTTTTACCAAAAGAGATTTTAGGTCCTTTATGATTGTTTAATTTTCCTTTTTTATGATTTGCTCATCAAGATTCTACTGTATTTGCATTTAGATTATATTGTTTTGCTACTACTCAACAACTTTTTTGTTTAATTTCCTCAATGATTTTTGTTCTAAATTCTGATGTATATTTGTTATATTTTTGACCTTTTCTTGCCATATAAAATGCACCTCCTTTAAAAGTTTAGCAAAGTCTTTTTTTACTTTACTTACTTTTTGGGGTGCACTCTAAATTATTCTTTTAAATAACAGTTTCTGTTATTCGTAACTCTCTAATTACTGTAATAACAATGTCCCCTGGAATTGCCTTTGTTTTTTTAATTTTTTCTTTAATATCAATTGCAATTTTGTGTGTACGGTCATCATCACTAATAACTGGATTAACAATAACACGAATTTGACGTCCTGCTTGTAAAGCATAAACCGATTGAACACCAACTACTGTTTGACAGATTTTTTCTAATTCAGACATACGGGAAATATAATTTTCAAGATTATTATTACGGCTCCCTGGTCGTGCTGCTGATAATGTATCAGCAGCAGAAACAAAAACTGAATATGGATTATTAGCAGAGACTTCACCATGATGTGAAGCAATCGCATTAATGATAATTGGATTCTCATAACATTTTGTTGCTAACTTAACTCCCAAGGTAACATGGCTTCCTTCGTTATCAAAATCAACTGCTTTTCCAATATCATGTAATAGACCCGCTCGCATTGCAATTGATGCGTCTAAACCTAATTCACTAGCCATCATTGCCGTTAATTTAGCAACTTCAATTGAATGCAATAAAACATTTTGCCCATAACTAGTTCGGTATTTTAAAATTCCTAGATGGCGAATTAATTCAATGTCTAAATTATCTAATTCTAATTCAGCAACAACTTCTTTTCCTGTTTCCAAAATTGTCATTTCAATTTCTTCTTGCTCTAACTTGATTGTTTCTTCAATCCGATTTGGTTGAATCCGTCCATCAATTAATAGCTTTTCTAATGTTTTTTGGGCAATTTCACGGCGAATGGGGTTAAAAGATGAAATTTGAACAACATTTGGAGTATCATCAATGATTAGATCCACTCCAGCGGCTACTTCAAAAGTTCGAATATTACGGCCGTCTTTCCCAATAATCCGTCCTTTCATATTATCATCTTCCAAATAAACAGAAGTAGTTGTTTTTTCTGCCACAATATTAACAGCATAACGTTCAATTGCGCTAGTAACAATATTAATAGCTGTTTCTTTGGCGTTAATTTTTGCTGTATTCTCAGCATTTTTTAAAAATTCACCAATTTCTTTTTGGTAACGGTCACTTATTTCTTTAAAAAGTACATCTTTCGCTTCTTCAAGAGAATAACCAGTAACTTTTTCAAGCTGTTGAAGATTATTTTCAACTAGTTCTTGATAATAGTTAATCTTTCCTTGTAATTCTTCTTTCTTCCGAAACGTTTCTTGCTCTTTACTATGTAATACTTCTTCGCGTTCAATAATTAAACGCTCCCTATTTGTTAAAAACTTTTCCGTTTCTAAAAATTCTTCTCGTTTCCGAGCTAATTCATTATTCATTTCTTGTCTAATTTGTGCTGCTTCAACTTTTCCATCTGCTTTTGCAGCATTAATAATTTTTTTTGCCTTTTCTTCAGCTTGTTTTATTTTTAACTTTGTTTTTTTAATTAATTTAAATCTTAGATATTTTTCACATAAAAATCCAAGAAAGTAAAAACCAATTGCAACAGCAATAATGATTATTACTCATATAGATATTTCCATAATTATGTCTCCTCTACTTAGAGTATTAAGCAAGAAGTATTAATTTAAGTGTATAAGTGGAATAATGGTAATAAATAATTACCACATATATTATACTATTTTTTAAAGGAAAAAATGGAAATATTAACTATTTTAGAACATAACTGTGCTTTGATGAAATATTAAACTTTTGATTTTGATAAGTAATTATAATTAAATTTTTGTTAAGTTTAAACTTTAATTCGTATTTTGATGGTAATGTTCCATAAAGATTTAATTCTAATGAAACAGTGTCTAATTGTTCAAAATGATAATTATCTTCTTTAATAGTTGGAATAATGGTGTTTCCTTTTACAAAAAGCAAAATTTCATCTGCCGAACAAGACAATAAATAATATTGCTTTCCAAGATATTTCTTTTCTTTTTGGCCAAACAAAAACCATTCTCCTGCAGGTAAATAAACTTCTCGTTTCATTGTTTGTGGTGTTAAAATCGGAGCTATTAATAAATTACTCCCTAAATAAAGTTGATTATCAATTATTTGTGCAATTGAATCATCCTCATTTTCTAAAACCAGTATTTCATGATAATTTCAATTGCCCCAAAAGCATGAATTCGCATTGGAACTAAATCAGCCATTCCAAAAGCTATTCCTGTCATTACCGCATGGGCCAAATATAATAATGGTGCTGTATACATAAAAATAAATTCAATCGGTTCAGTAACACCCGTTAATAAACAAGCTAAGCAACCCGAAATATAAATTGATTTATATTTAACACGATTAGTTTTACTAATCGCATACATAATTCCAATTCCAGCTCCAATTAATGATCCTGTTGAAGTAATCATTTGACCAACTTTGAAACGTACTGGCTCAAAAGCATTTATTACAATTTGATAAACAGCATTAGCCCCCGTTGGATTGGAAACAATATTATTTGCATATTTCGTTCAATTATTTTTAACTAAATTTAAAGCTGTAATTCAGGTATATCACATTTGTTCTTGACCTTCTGGAATTAAACTTTTCTTATCAACTAAATTATTATTAACAGCATAATTAAAAAAAGCGACTAGTTCTTCTTTTGTAAGTGCTTGATTTTCAAATAAAGTATCTGAAAAAGTATTAACACTCGTAAAGTCTAGCACACCCCCTAATTAAGTATAATTCATTGGAATTGTAATCATGTTATGTAAACCAAATGGTAGTAACAAACGTTCTAAAAAACCATATCCAAAAGGAATAATAAACGGAATTTTATTATTTAAAGCAATATTATTCCCAATAACATTTATTCCCGTTTGAATTAGTGGTCAAAGTAGGGACAAAGTAATTGCAATTGGTAAACAAGCCACAATTACCATTAATGGCACAAAGTGTGGTCCATTAAAAAAAGATAACGCATTAGGTAAACGATTAAAAGCAAAAAACTTATTATAAACTCCAGCCCCAATAAAACCAGTAATAATTCCCCCCAATGCATCAAAACGGAGTGAATAAACCCCTTCTTGATTACTAAAATAATCCTTTTGGTTGGTTCATCTTCCCCCTAAAATATAATTCATAAACTCAGTTCCATCAGTTCCTGTTCTAGTTACAAAAAATGTTGCTCCAACACCTAATAATGTTAAATAAGCAATTGCTCCAGCAAAACAACCACCATCCTTATTTTTAGCCATGACCCACCAATAACAATAGCAAATAACAATCCAATATGAAGGAATGGCATTCAACCAATTGTTTCAATAATTGTTCCAATATGGTTTGCTACTTTGGCAATACTTGTAATTTGACCAAAGCCTAACGGTCCAATAATTTTACCAACAACAATGAATAACCCAGCAACTGGTAAAATTGCAATCATTGTTAAAATTGCCTTAGCAAATTTATTAATCCCAATTTTAAAGCGTGAATTCTTTCCCCCTTCAAATGGCACCTTAATTTTATTCTTTAATTTCATAAAATAGTTTTCCTTTTGCCTTAAATTTTCTGACTTTGCCATTCTTTATTTCTCCTTTCTATTTTAATTTTATTTACCACAAAAAAAATAAGAACTTGTCGTAACAAGTTCTTATTAAAAATAATTTACTTTATAAAATTCAAATAATTCTGGTTGGTATGTTTCTTTACTACATTCAACAACTTCATGATATTCTGAAAAAGTAATTGAATACTTTTTAGGCAAATATGTTTTAAAACTTAACTGCAAAAACTTTTCATCATAAGCATTAGGCAATTCTAAGCGTAAACATTTAAGGTTATTGATTAGCGTAATATTCCTTGAATGGATATAATATAATAAACTATCTTCACAATCTTTAAAGTTAAGGTTTTTTAAAATTGTTTTATTAACTCAAATAATGGAATATTTCTTAATCCTATCATTTTGATAACGAACTTTAATTAAACTCATAAAATCATTTTCCAAACATTGATATGTATCAAGAAAATATTGATCAAGCGGAATATTAACAACATATAATTTATTAACTGCATTGTCATATTTTTTTGAAAATGATAATTCCGTACTTCAAAAAACTCGATTCAAAGTAAAATAACCTTTCCCCTGCAAACTATAAATCATATTTTTTCCAATTAACTTTTTAAATGTATCACGAACAGTTGTCCGACTAACTTGATATTGTTTCATCAGCATTTCTTCTGATGGTAATCTAAACCCCGGTTTGCCTTTACTTATCATTGTTTTTAAAATTGTCTATAATTCTTTACTTCACATAGTATTAATTTTAAATTGAAAATCAATAAAAAAATGCTTTTTCTTTTAAAATTTTTGATTTTAAAAGAAAAAGCATTATTATGCATGTGGACTAAATGGATCAATAACCGTTAAAGTATCTGGTTCCTCTTTTGCACCCATTTTATGATCAATATTATAGTAAGTATTGTTTGACATTTTAATTCAATCAACAATGTCTTTTATCTC
>NZ_OU953854.1:82107-152006 GCF_918697755.1 Spiroplasma endosymbiont of Phyllotreta cruciferae | reverse complement strand
TTATTTGTTTTTCTGCAATAATTTCATTTGATTTTTCAGATATATCTCTTTTTAAGTCATTATTTGTATGTAAAAATTCATAATTAGATACTTGAACTATTCACTGTATTTTATTATCCTTATCTTTAAAAGATTGTAAAATACCAGTAATTGCAATTTGACTACCTTTTTGACAATATTTTTGTAAAGTAATTGCTTGTTTATTTCAAACTTGACAAGGTATAAAATCAGTTTCTTTCTGAGTTGAATAAGGTATTATTGCTGCTAATTGAAAGATGCTATATTCTTTACCATTTTGTGTTTTTTTAATTTCAATATCTTTAGTTGTTCTACCAATTCCAATAAATTTATTCATTATTATATTCCTCTAATTCCATTTCTTCAATTAAATTATCAATATATTCATAAGCACTTTCTTCTGAATGACATTCTTCTAATGCTAAATTAAATAAATCTTCTTCAGTATAAACATAACCATTTTCATCTTTTCACATAATTATTTATCTCCTTTTCATGTAATATTGTTATCTTCTAAATCAATAATAGTTGTTAATCACTCTTGTTGATTTTCAACATTAGCGGTAATTTTTGCTTCTTCTGCGGTAATTTTTGCTTCTTCTAATGTATAAAAGAATTCTGTTTTTAAATCACCGTATTTACTTTTTATTATTAATAAATATTTTTTATTCATAATTTAATTTCTCCTAATTTTGTTTTCCTAATGCTCAATGTTCATCTGTCATATCTTCAAATGAAACTGGATAACTTTTAAGCATTAATTTTTGTAATTTATTTTCTATATTGCATTTAAAGCAATAACCTCAGTATTTTTGTTTAAGACAAATTTTATTTAACTTTTTCATATAAACCTCCTAAATTATTCCTTTAATTTTTTTATCAATTTGTAATATTTTTCATCCATCTGATGCTAAATCTAAAATATCGTTAATTTTGTAATGTTGCATATAAGAAACAATAACATCTCAATTATTTTTAAATAAATTTAAGTACATTTTTGTTCATTCTAAACATTGCAAATCATAATGCTTTTTATGATGTTTAATACTACAATCAACAGGTTGACAATTAACTCAATCAAATGATGTTGTTATTTCATTTCAAGTTTTATTAATATATTTACTTTTATATTCTGTCATTATAATTCCTCCTATTTTTAACTCGCTGGCACTCACTCCCAAGTGAAAGTGCCAAAGCGAGAATTAGTTATATAAGTATTTATCTATTTATTTATTACGCCATCCGCTTCACTGGGGGTGCGCGGTGGCGGTATATTGTTTGTTTAATAATCGACAGTTGTTTTTATAAGGTAATGCCAGAGAGTTTTCTCTCTCTTCATCCGCACAATTTCAGGTCAAAGCGTTCAGTTTTTAAAATAAATTCACTCGCACCTTGAAGAGCCTAATGCTGACTTTGTGGTTTTTATTAAAACCGCTGTCACTTCTAAGAAGTAATATCTATCGCAAATTTATTTATAAAGTGACCATCTCAATATTTATTGTCGTTTGATGTTGACCTTGCACTTATCACGACTATCACTTTGTTAAAGCGTCTATTATTTCCGGGCTGATTACCGCTGGGCTAGACCGCCTCATGTGGAATAAAAACACTTAGTTATTTAAAATAACCGTTCCACACTGCATTAAGTTGTAATTTTAATAAATTAATTAACTGAAACAGAGAAAGGACAACACCTTAAATTAGGAGAAAAAACAGGTACACTTTGTAAAGATTTCTAAGATATTTATAAATGTGTAAACAACTTAAATGGGGTATCAGAAAGTTGTGTAAAAAGTTTCTATTTTAAGAACTTAAGATGTTGCCCTTTCTCTGAATCAATTAAATTAATTAATAATTTTGGTTTTACAAATAAAAAAACCATTTTAGTAAATGGTTTAATTTATTATTCTTATTCAATTTCCGAGTTTTTTTCCAAAACCCCAATCTTTTTATACGACCAAAAATTTACAAATCAATAAAAGAAAAATACAAAAACAACATCGTATCATATAGTTTGGATAAATTTCATTTAATAAATAGATTTAAACAATTATTTCCCTATCGTAGAAGAAATAAAATTCACATATTAAAATATAATTGAGCAAAAAAATTTTTCTTTGCTGGATATCATGAAGCGTTGTTAAATTTAATTAAATTCTCATTTACCTTATGTTTTTGGAAATAAAAAGGATTTTTATTACAACGATTAAATTAATTGAAAATAATGAAGAAGGTGTTAAAAACCAAGCATTAGAATATAATATTGGTTGTCACATGGAAGGTGATATTTCACATTACATTAAAGCTGTTAAGGGGCGAGGAGCAAAAATATATTGTAAAGAAACATTTAATAATATGTTAATTGTTTCGATGTTAAGACTTAATAATAAAACTAGTGAAGAAGAAATTGAATTTAATATTTTTAATTTAAATCAACTTCAAAATTTAAATCATTTTCAAAACCAATCTTTATTTCTTTAATCAAAAACTTTAACAAATTAATTAATGTAATTTAAAAAGTATTTTTTAGTCTGTCAAAATTCATAATTTTAGAAAATATTTTTTAATTAAAAATTATATTTTTAAAAAAAGTTGAATTTTTTATAAATTTTGTTATCATTTAAGTATAAGCGAAACTTAATTTGTTTCTAATTATTTATTTTTTTACTAAAACCTCAAAATAATATATACTACCAAATTTATCAATATTATATTGTTTAGCATAAGTATCTCAATTTTTATATAATCCATAAACTCATCACTAAGCTTATAAAATGAAATTCCCGTTGAATAACTATCCTTTAAAAAGTCTAAATATCATTTATCATTATAAGTTAATGTTTGTGATGTTTTTAGAGTTGGACTAATAAAGTAATTTGTTTCTGACCAATTTTCAAAAAAAGTACTGCGTAAAAACATTGTATTAATAAAATCAGTTTCATTCATTCCTGTTGTTTATTGATTAACAGTATAATTTTGCTGATGTAATGGTTTAAATGCTGTTAAAGTAATAAAAGGAATCACTAAACTTAAAATACCTAAAATAGATATGGCAAATAAAGTTAATGACTTACGCATTATGCTCTACCACCTTATCTTTTTTATTTTCTTTTATTAATTTGATAATTTGATTAAATAAATAACCATAAAATAATGAATTATTAAGATATACAATAATATATCAAATCATAAACCATAAATTATATAACCATTTATACGGCATATTTCTCTTTTAATTCATCAATATCAATAGTTGAAACTGTATCTAATACACATATAAGGGTTAACGAAAAACTTATAACAAGATACAAAATTAAATCAACCCAAGAAATAAATAAACCCAACAATATATAAACTTGATATTGTTAACATTAACGGATGACTAAATAAAATTGCCATTTTACTAAATAAAGAAAGTAAAAAAGTATCTGAGTTATATAAATCCATAATAATATTTTTTGCTGATGTTAATTTATTAATAATTACAGTAATAAAACCAGTACCAAAAATAGCGATTGCTGCAACTAATAAAACTAATCTAATCATTAATTTGTTTCCTTTCATTGACCATTTTTATTTGCATTATGAGCTTTTTTAACACAACGAGCTGTTGAAGAATATATTTTGCTGTACTATTTTTAACAGTTGAACCTAATTCATTATATTGCGTTCTTGTGCCATGAATAGCATAAATTGATAATTTAATAACCATAAAAAAGATTATAAAATAAGCAATCGTTGTATTTGTCATTGGCAATTTAGTATTTCAAATCACATCAAAAATAAAACTAAAAATTTTGTCTCAATTACTATTATTTTTCAGTTAATAAATTAATAATCTTTACCACTTCCTTTTTCTTTTTTAGGTTTTAAATTTTTCTTCAAAATATCAATATCTAATAAATCTAAACGTTTCTTTTATTGTTAAATCTTTAAATTGAGTCCAATAGTACTCTTTAGTAACTGGAACATCATCATTTTTTAAATCACGACAAATGATAATCATTTACTTTCATACTTTTGAGCGATTTCTAATGGAATAATTATTTTAAAAAACCGAATTCCTAATCCAACATCAGATCTATGTTTTGCACGTTTACCCTCAGCAGTTTTTTTAACAGACTCGGTTTTTCAAATTTCATAATCAGTAATATCTTGGAAAATGCCAATTCGCATAATAAAGAAACGATTAAAAAAATTTAATCCTTTTTTAGCAGTAGGTTTTTTAAGGGAAATAGGAATAATAATACCACTTGCTAATTGGCGAATATTGTTTCAAAGCATACCTTCGCGTTGAGCTGTAAATAAAGCACGATGTCCCAAAATGTCTGGCCAAGACTATTCAAGGAATTTTTCCCCTATGAGTTATTTTTTTCATCGTGAGGTCTAGTTCCGTCAATATATAAAAAACTTTCATCAAACAAAATTAAACTGTCATCAGGGGAACTGGTTTTGTTCGATCAGTAAAATCTAAATTTTTAAATGTTAAAACTTTAACTTTATCATCTTCTAATGGATAGTTACTATAAATCTTATCTGTTAATAACTTCATTGTTTCTGACAAATAAGTTAAAAGTAATATTTTACCAGTTCATAACTTACCAATAATAACTGATAAAGGATTATCTCAAACAAAATTTACTAACCGAAAAGCATTTAACTGATAAAAAATGTTTTTTCATAATCACCATGCGAAATAAACACATTGTAAAACAAATAATAATCAAAAAACTAAATCGGTATAATTTAAAGAAATAATTCAAAATAATAAATCAATTAAACTAAACAAAATCATTGAACCACTAATATAACAATAATTTTTTTCATTATTTAAAACAACTAACTATTTTAAAACCATTCACAATAAAAACCATGTTAAAAATAAAATCACAATTCAAACACCAATCATAAGAGTTAAATATTCATTTTGAGTTAAATTCCAAGTTGTAATACTTTCAACGTTAGATTTGTCAATAAACAAAAATACATGAATAAAAAACTCTTTTAATTTTTTCTCAATCTTTTGTCACAATTTAAAAGCTTCATATTTTTTGAATGATTTTAAAAAACATACCAAAAAATAAAACAATAAATAATACAAAAGATATAACATATAAAAATTCGGGGCATTTGAAACAATAATGTAAGTTGCAAATTGAACTCAAATTTCATATAAACTCATTAATTTAAGTCCTTCAAGTCATTAATTAATTTATCTACTTTTTAATCACTTCAATTTGTTAAATTATTGTTAGTTGTTTTTACTTTTTGAGGTTCACCGGAAAATATTGCTTTTTTTCATTTGTATATAATAATTTTGTTTATATTGATTATACAAATTGATTAGTTCTGTTCCAGTCAAATACTTTCACACATGACGTTTTAAATTTTCATCATATTTTACAATAGGATAAGAATTATCATAAATCAAACCAATAGCTACTTGATCAGAATGTTTTTCACTAAAGTAAATAAACTTATTGCTTAATCAAAAACCAATATGGCGATTATGATTAGGTAAATTTATAAACTTGCTTTATCAGTTGAAAAACTACAAATTCTGCTCGAATAAAATAATTTTCTACATTAATATTCTTTTTATAAAAACTCATAAAAACACCTTACTTTCACACATATAACTCATTTTTACTAGTATCAATACCGGCAAAGAATTCACTTTCAATTATTTTGCGAAAAGATTGAAAACCATTAAAATTTATAAATCACTCAATATTGATTACTTTAATAAAATTAAACAGATTTGGACTTTTATTATAATTTGGTTCCTGATACATTACTCAAATCAACTCGCTTTCGGTTACACTGCATTGACAAATATTTAACTTAAAATATAATTTACCAACAAATTTTCTATTCAAATAGAATGACAAATTTGACATTTACGTTTAATAAAAAATATTCAAATTCCTAACATAATTAATCACACTCCTTAAAAAGTTTAAGTTGTTCAGAAATATTTGGTTTAAAATTCATAATTAATAATTCTTGGCCTAATTCAATTAATTATTTTTATGTTTCATATCATAAATTTTTTCTCATTCAATTGAAAGAAATCACTAAACAAATTTTTAATATATTCACAATTATCAAACTTAAAATAAATTTTCCTTTTATATTTTTTAAATAATACAATAATTCTTTATAATCAAATTTATAATGCTTATACATAGCAGAAATATTTGCAATATAATAAGGCGGATCTAAATAAAAAACAGTATTCTTATCATCATAAATTTTAATAATTTCAAATTAATTTTATTTTCTAAAATTGCATTATATTTATTTAGTAAATATTCACATAATTTAACACGTTCTAAACAATCATAATATTTTAATTCATAACGTGTAATTGAAAAAGTAGTATTTTCACGACCACTTCAACCTAATGATTTTGAAATAAAGTTTCTCAACCTTTTTTACCAAATTTAGGTAATGAATTATAAATATTTTTATCTTCTTCAACAGAATTAAATTTAGGATATTTATTAACAATATTATTGGTTTTTACATCATTTCAAAAAGTCATTAATAAAAATTAATATCATTTAATATTACTTCATCTACTTTGTCATTAAACATTAAACGTAAAACCAATCGCAGCTGAACCAGCAAATAATTCTACCATATCTTTTTATTTTGTTGGGGAAAAAGGAAGATATAAATTTATCATCTTTAGTTTTTCCCACCCACTCATGATAAAGGACTTAAAATTGCATAAACTATTTCACAATATTACTTTCTAACTGTTCTGCAATATGTGATAAAAACTCATTTCTTTTCGAATAATATTAACGGATTCATGATGAATTTCATATTCATTCAATTGAATTAAAGTAGCTTGCATAGTTCTAATTTTCATTTTAATTTCATCTAATAAGTCTTGCATAATTATTGTCTCCCTTACTGTAATAAACATTGGTATACTAATGTAACTTAATTCTTGTTAAATAAACATTGGTAATAACAATGTTAAAATATATAAAAAATAAGTAAGGCACACTGAAAAATACTATTAACAACGTTAATAGAAAATATAAAATTAATAAATCAAATAGCAAAGCTAGTGTGCCACAACTAAGATATATGATCAATTATAATAAATATTAAAATCCTTTAATCATAATTCTAAATAAATTCAAAATCTTAATAATAACAAAAATTCAAAATGGAATTAAAAGCATCACCAAGAAATGTCATTAACTGTGGTAATACAGCATAAATTGCTTCTTTAACTTTCATCATAGCTTGTCCTAATCCACTTCAGATAGAATCCATTCCACCAGAAATAGTAGGAGTATTACTATCTGCTAAAAAATTAACCGCTGTTGTTAAATACATACCTAACATTATTTATTTTCCGCCTTATTTTTAATTTCTTTTTTATCTTTTTTCTTTCCTCGAATTTGACGAATTTTTTGATAAATCTATAAACCAATTCAAGCAAAAATACCTAATATAATAACAACACTAAAAATTGTCGTTAATCAACCTGTCATAACTTAATTCCTCCTAAAAATTTAACTTGCGCGGCACGCTTCGCGTGTTAGCTACGCTCAAAATAAACTATATTGAATAAATTACCGCTAATAAATTACGCGGATAATTTATTCATCTTCTTTTAAATTATTAGTTACTATTTTATTAACAGTATTAATAACATTATCTTTTCCACACTTAGTTACTAAGGACCAAAAAATAAAATAATGTTTTCTTTCCATTAAAAAATCAACTCCTTTCCGAGTTGATTTTTTTCTGCTTCATATTACAATTTACATTTAAAAAAAACTTTTATCTTAATAAGATAAAAGTTTTTCCCCATTATTCTGCTTTTTGATTATCAGATTTTGGTTTTGCTGTTTTTTTATTAAGTTCTTTTTGTACTTTTGATGCTTCTTCTGTTTGCTTTGCTAATTTTTCTTTTTTATTAAATTTAGATTTAAAGCGTTCAACACGTCCTGCGGCATTAGCAAATTGCTGATTACCTGTATAGAAGGGATGGCATGAAGAACAAGTATCAACTTTTAATTCTTCCCCCTTAGTAGAACCACTCATTCGCTCTGTTCCACAAGTTGTACACATAATTTTAGTATCAAAATATTTTGGATGGATTCTTTCTCTTGCCATATAATTCACCTCTCTTTTAATGATATGGATGCATATTATTTGCACGTAAATAATGATAACACATATTGTCAATAAAAACAAAAATTATTTAATAATCTTTGCAAATTCATTAAAATCAATCCTTATTCGTGGTAAACTTGTTTTTTTCATCTGTTTCATCATAATATCCTAAAGCTAAAACTAACACCGAATGTAATTTAGTTTGATCAAAAAAACAATGTTGTGATAATAAATCGTTACATTTTTTAACATTAAAGCCCCCCATAATTGTTGACCCAATTTTTAAGTCCGCAGCTTGCATAGTAATAAAACTAGTTACAATGTGGGCTTGTTCTGACACAAAGGCAAACAAATTTTCTTTTTGCGTTAAAAAAGTTTGATATTTATCAATTGTTATTTTTAACACATCAGGTTGAATAATATTTCGTTCCAATCGTTTTGTTAAAAATTCCGTTGAAACTAAATGTCCTGGATTAACCCCAGCAACAATCATAATACAGTTAGCATCTTGAACTTTTTCCTGATTTGAGCCACTCATGACTTCTTCTACAAACTTAGTTTTTAATTCTTTGTTAGTAATGGTCACAACATTAGTAACTTTTAAACCTAATGAACACAGTGCCAAACGTCCTGCTTCAATAATTGTTGATAAATCATTGATAAATCATTATTGTTAATAGTTTTACTACTATCATATTTTTTAATTGTTTTTCGTAAATTAATAGCATTTTTTACTGTCATTTAATACCTTTTTCTCTTTTTTGGTTTTCATTAATCTTCGCTAAAACAACATTTAATACATCAACATTTTTTGCAAATGGTGGCGAATATGGTAAATCCAAATATTCAATTTCATTAATTTTAGTTTTTGTTCAAATTAATGAAATTAAAGCATTGATTCTTAAACTAGCTTTATTATAACCAAAGATTTGCGCTCCCACAATAATTTTTGCTTTTTGATCATAAATAACCTTAACTGTAACTAGTTTAGCATCAGCAACATAATGGGTATGATCAGTTTCCGTAATTACGACTTCTTTAACAGTAAAACCATTTGCAATTGCTTGTTCATTTGTATATCCTGTCCGCGCAATTTCACTATCAAAAACTTTGATAATAGCAGTTCCAATTGCTCCTGGAAAATGGTCTTTTTTTCCTGCTAAAATATTACCTAAAACATTCCCATTTTTTGCAGCAACAGTTGCCAACGAAATATATTGTAACTTATTATCAATTACATTTTTTGTCATAACACAATCACCAACAGCATAAACATCTTTAATATTAGTTTCAAACTGGTCATTAACTAAAATTGCACCAAATTCATTCATTTTTAAATCTGTTGCTTTCAAAAAAGCAGTACTTGGTGTAACTCCGATACCAACTAAAAATAAGTCTGTTGCAATCTCTTCTTCAGATGCTAATCTAACTTTTTTTACTTTATTGTTTTCAATAATAAATTCCGCTACTTTAGCATTTGTCTTAATTTTAATTCCCTTATTTTCTAAATCCGCTACTAATAATTGTGCGATATCTTCATCAATTAATTTTCGTGAGACTCATTTATCAGCTTCAATTAACGTAATATTTTTCCAGCCAAACCAAAACTTTCACAAAATTCTAGCCCAATAAAACCACCACCAATAATAGTAACATTCTTAATTTTTGTTAAACTATCACGAAGCGCTACTGCTGCTTCTAAAGTTGTTCCTGTAAAAACATTTGATGCTTCTTCACCCATTAAATTTAATTTGCGTGGTGTTTGCTCCGACACTAATAATTAACTTGTCATAAGTATCAATAAATTCTTCATTTGTTTCAAGATTGATTCCATAAACTGTTTTTGTTTTAAAATCAAATTTTGTTACTTCACATGAAGTTTTTACAAAAATTCTATTATTTTCAAATTGTTCAACAGTTCGTGCAATCATCCTTTCTGGGTTATCAAAATGCTTCCCAACATAATAAGAAATCCCACAAAACTACCCAGCGATGGATATTTTAATTTTTGATAAGCAATAATTTCAACATTATCTTTTAAAGTTCGTTTTAACTTACTAGCTGCTGTCATTCCGGCGGTTGACCCACCAATTATAATTACCTTCATCTTTTTCCCTTCTTTCTGTCTTATTAATAATATTATAACCTTTCCCCTTTAAAATAAAAATAAAGGTAGCACCTTTATTCTTGTTTTGACTCTTTTTTTCTGTTTCGTTTTCGCCGTAAACGTGATCATTTAAACAGAATTAACTATTCGTTTTCTAAACAATTTGTTAACCGGGCGGCAATTGTTGTTGCTTGTAATCCTCCTGCAACATTTACTGCTGTTCGACCCATATCAAATAAACCATCTAATGCCCCAATAATTGCATAAACAGGAACATATAAAGTCCCTAAGCCAAGCCCCCCAGCACTCCAGTTGTGACAACACTAGCTGTTCCTGGAACACCAGCAATTCCTAATGATGCAACAACAACAATTAAAGCAATAAAGAAATTAGCAACTGTTAAGTCAAATAATCCTGCTGTTACAATAAATGAAACAATAATCCCTGATTGTACTACTGCACAAGCAGTTAAGCCCATTGTCGTTGTTAATGGTGCGGAAATCCCAACTAAATTTTCTTTCACTTTTATCTCATCTTTTAAAACTTCCATTGTTAAAGGCAACGTCGCATTTGAAGACTGTGTTGTAAATCCTTGAATTACTGGCTTAATAGCATATTTTCATCATTTAAATGGATTAATTCCTGATAATGTTAATAACAATGAATGTCAAACTAAAGCAAACGCTAAACATAAGTAACCAACCCCAATTACAATTCCAATTTGAGCTAAATATCCAATTGGACGTGAAACAATAGCATAAGTAATCATTTACATTACAGCATAAGGCATTAACTTAATAATAAACATTAAACATGACATGATAACTGTTCATCAACGGTTAAATCCATCACGAATTTTTTGCATATATTCAGGGTGTCTTTTTGATGATTTTTTAACCGCAAGACCAATTAATCCGGCAACAACCATTACTGGAATAATTGCTCCTAAAAAGAATGGCGAAACAAAGTTTTAAGGTACATAATCTCAAATAATTTATGGCAATGGTTTAGACGCCGCTTTATCGTAACTACCACTTCCTGAAATTGTAAAACCATTCCTAATATTAAAAGCAATTCCAATAAATAATGTAATAATAAACATTGCTGCAACATTCAATAATAAAATCGCAATTGTAATAATTGTTCCTTTTTTTGACGCTGCATCTTTCCCTGGTTTTGATACTGCTCGCGCAATTGCTAGGAAAACAACCGGGACAGTCATTAGTAAAATCTCATTTAAGAAGATCATTCTAAACAAGTTAACTCAAATTGAAAATTCATGAACTCATAGGACATAAATATCATTTGGAATTGTCTTCTTAGGATCAGTTGAACTTGGATCTGGAATCGTTGGATTAAAATCATTGAGCCTGATGGATCAGCTGTATTATATGGGAAACCATTAATTGCTTGAACAATAATCCCAAAAATAAAACCAAGAGCTAACCCTAATAAAACACGAAAAATAAAACGCATTTTTGTTTTCTTAATTCAAAAGCATAGTAAAAGCACAATTCCAAAGAAAATAAAAATACTAACAAATGATTGCCAAGTTGAAATTGACAAAAAGTCATGTAAAGGGTTACTATTATCTGTACTATATAATAAATTTAAATACATTTAACTTTCTCTCTTTCATAAAATAAATTAGTATTTAAATAATATCATAAAATAGCTGGTGATTCATTTAAAAAAGAAGGCAAAAAATATTAAGATTATCTTTACAATTATTTATGTTGTTTTTTTAACTGCTTTTTTGTTTGTTTTGCTAATAATTGGACTGCTACTTCTGCTTTTATTAGAATTTGTTCTTCTACTGTTAAATAGTTTAAGGTACTAATACTTTTTTCATAATCCTTAATATTATCAATGTTATTCATTGCCTGATAAATTGTTTTTACTCTAATTGTTCCATATTTCATTTTTAAGAAACGATAGTAGGTTCCTACTAATCCAATTATAACAAAAGCAATAACCCAAATGAATAGAATCCCCATATTTTTGACAATTTCAGTTTGATATTCACCAATACCAATACTTGTTGGCGAAGATAAGCCATATATTATCGTGCCAATATTATGCAAACCATAGCGGAATGGTGATATATATGATAAAACATCAAAAAATTTATTTTGCATAAATGATGGAAATGTTCCTCATCCAGCTGATAAATTAATAATTAGATAAATAACAGCAATAAAACGGCCGATCATTTCGTCTGGAATTGCTAACCAAATAGAACAAATAATAACATTAAAAAGTGAACCCAAAAAGAGCATTCATAGCCACAGCAAAGCATAAGTTGGACCAATTTGTCCAAAACCTAAAATTAATAATGAAAGCATCATAATTGTAACTTGAATTCAGGATGTAGATAACATTAAAAGTAATTTACTAAAATAATGTTGATAAGATAATGTGTTTTTGGTTCTTCCTTTAAGGTCATAAACAAATGTTTGTGTTAAAGCTCCGACTCAAACACCAATTAACATAAACAATTCTCCCAATCCAATTCCATATTTATTATACTGATAACCCTGAACATTATATGGGATATCAATAATGCTCCCAACATCTTTTAAGTGTTTCCCCAATTCATTACTATTAGTAAAATATTGGTCCTTACTAACAACATTTTCTGAGCCAAAAATAAATTGTACTAATTGTCCTTTTACTAGACCAAATACTTTTAACAACGAAGTAATAATCTTCCCTTGGGCTGAAGTTAATTTACCTTGATTAACTAAATTATTTGTTTCATTAATTAAATTACTTGTCTTAATACTTTTAACATAATCATCATAAGTAGTGCGGTTTAATGTTCCATCAGGATTAGACAAAATGGTATAAAGCATTGGCATAATCAGTTGGGGGACAGCTTCACGAACAAAACTTTCTCGTAAATTGGTAAAAGTTGTTGCAAAATAACCAATTAAAAAGTTTTGTTTATAAGTAGCTCACAAGTTAATTGGATTATTGCTCATTCAAGTAATATCGGTTAAAAATTGATTATGGTCAAATGATGAATTAGCAATGTTTTTTAAAATATTAATTAGATGAACAGAATAATTTTCAGGAATTCGTAATTGGACTCAATATTTGTCAGTTGGTTCAAAATTAGTGGTTTTTTTTAAAATAATTTAATTTTAATGTAATAATGCTAACATCTATCTTAACATTATTATGTTCTTTATCATAATAGTTTGGACCAGTGACAACATTGTCACTAACACTTGTAAAACGTGCAATTTCGTTTGGTTTAACTGCAGCGTTGTAACTTGCTTCATCGGTTGCATTAACATAATGAATATCAGTTCCATTTGCAATTGATTGATCAGTAGCGTTTTTAGGTTTATAAATCACACATAAGTTTGCATCATGGTTAACAATCGCCATTGGAATTTGGTCTGTTTTAAGAAATGGATTTCAAAAAGCTCAAACACAAAAGAAACCATACAAAAATGGCACAATACAGATTGCAATGAATTTTATAATTCGTTTCTTATTTTTAACTGTTTGTTCTTGTCATTCTTTTTTAAAAATTTCTTTAAAAGTTGGCAAATTATTTTTGTTATCCATAACTTTTCTCCTCAACAATAATTATATTATGCTATCGCGGTCTTCCTTTTCTGTTTCAATTGAATAACCTTTTGCTTTAATTTTTTTAATTTTATATAAATATTTCGGATTTCTTGTAAGATCAAATTTTATTTCCATCCGCTTTATCTTTTGACTCTTTTGTTCTTCAAATGTTTGATATTGACTTATTAGAACTTGTTCTTTTACTATTTCAACTTCTTGATTACTTAAATTATTCAAAGTACGAGCAACATTTTTATTAATATTGATATTGTTTTCCATTAATACTTTTTTTAATGCTCTCAAGTTAAAAGTCCCATATTTTTCTTTTTGTCGTCATAAATAAGTTAAAATTAAACTAATTATTAATAAAATTGGAATTCAAATTAATAATATTCCCATATTTTGTAAAATTTCAGTTTGATATTGAATTAATGAACCTTCTCCTGTTCCAATTCCATAAATAATATTACCCATTCCATGGATTGCATACTTGAACGGGGTCAAGAATGAAACAACATTGAAGAAACCAGCTTGCATAAATGATGGGAATGTTCCTCAACCTGCCGTTAAATTTAAAATTAAGTAAATAACAATTAAATATTTTCCAACATCACCATCAGCAGGAGCAAACCAAATTGCATGCTCAATGATAGTAAAAATAAGGCTGCATAATAATAATCAAACATACAATAAACCAAAACTAGCTCCTATCTTGCTATATCCTAATATTGCTAACGAAATAGCTAAAATTGTTGTTTGAATTGTTGTTGTAATTAACATTAATAATAATTTTGAAAAATAATGTTGATATCATTTTGCCCGTTTTGTACGGCAAGTACGGTCAAAAATAAATGTTTGTATTAAAACACCAACCCACATCGCAATTGCAATAAAAAATTCTCCTAAACCAATTCCGTATTCACCATATTGATAACCTTGAATGTGCGCAGGGATTTGGAAAAGCGATGAATTTAAATTTGTTCAATCTCGAATTACGCACTGTGCTTTCTCACTATATTCAGGTCAAGTAACATGGGCATCTAAATTAGGAAAAATCTCACGAACAAACTCATCAAGAAATTGTTTTCCAGTTGTTTCCACTAATTCTAAAACTTTCTTAGCAATATAATAATATTGTGGATGATTATCTTGCACATAATTTAAAATTGCTTTTCCAATTGCTGTATTTGGACCAATAATTAATAAAATATTTTCTAAATAATTACTAAAATCACGACCAGTTAAATAGTGAACATTGGCTGTTTCATCTCATTTTGCAAAAGCCCAAAACATTGAAGTGCCTAAAACTTCTGGTAAAGCCGAATGCACCAGAGCTGTCTTAATTTGAGTAAAAGTATATAAAACTTGTCCCGCTAAAAAGTTTTGTTTATATGTTGATAAAAACTGTGGCATATTACTAATCAAATATTCTAAGCTCTTAATAACTTCGGTTGGACTATGATTACCAACTGCACGCATTAGTTTAAAGATATTTTCTGTAAACCCAGGACTAACTTGTAATTGGGCCCAATATTTGTCTGCTGGTTTAAAACTAGTTTCACGATCATGTAAATAGTTTAATTTAATTGTCATTCCATTTTGTTTTAATTCTAATGCTTTTGAATTAACATTATAAAATTCATTATTAGTAACTGATAAATTAACCATACTATCAAAACGATATTGTAATTTATAAATATTTTTATCAATCTTTGAATTATTATCAAACCATTCTTGGCTTTTTTTTGACACTCTGCAGCATTATTGACATGCAAATATTCAACAAATGGCGATGTTAATAAATTATTTTCATCAGTACCAGTTTTTTTAACGGCATAAGCAACACAAGGAGGATTGTCATTATCAACAATTGCCATTGGAATACTCCCGATTTTAGCTAATGGATTCCAAAAAGCTCATGCACAAATAAAACCATATAAAAATGGTACAAAACAAATTAAGATGTACTTAATTATTTGTAACCGACTCTTCCCCATTTTCTCTTTTGCTTCTGTTTTAAAAACATTACTAAACTTTGGATTCTCTATCATAATGTCATCCCTTAACTTTTTTTACTGTGCCTTACATCATATTGATTCTACACTAAAAAAGAAAAAATACTTATTTTTGTAAGTATTTTTAATCAATAACAAATGGTAATAATGCCATTTGACGTGCTCTCTTAATTGCTATCGCTAACATTCTTTGATTTTTAGCTGTTGTTCCAGTAACTCTTTTTGGCAAAATTTGTCCATTACCAGAAATAAATTTTTTTAATAATTCAATATCTTTGTAATCAATATATGTTATCTTATTTTTTGTAAAATAACATTGTTTTTTAAAACGTTTAAATTTTGGATTCATTATTTGTTTCCTTTCCTTTTAATCTCATAAAATTGCATCATCACCATCAAAACTAATACTATCATTGTTATTATTATCTTGTGATTCTGTTTGATTGAAAGAAGTCATATTATTAAAATCATCAGGATTTGGAGCTGGGGTTCCCATATTAGCAGCAGTTCCTGTTCCTCGTGAATCTAAAAACGAAACAGTTTCTGCAACCACTTGCATAATTGTTGTCATTTGTCCATTAACATTATCTGACCTTGTTTGTAAACGACCATCCAAAGCAATTAATGAACCTTTTTTTAAATAACGGGCCATATTTTCTGCTGTCTTATTTCAAGCGAAACATGAAATAAATGATGCTTGATCATTAAAATTATTATTTACTGCTAAGGTAAAAGCTACAAAAGGCTTATTATTAACAGAATTTTTTAATTCTAAATCACGTGTTATTCTTCCTACTAATGAAACTCGATTTAACATAACTCTTTCACCCTCCTCAATTATTCTTTTACTTCAACTGGTTTTGTTGCTTTAGGTTCTTCACCTTCAACGCGTTGTTCATTACGTCTGTAATAATCTGGTCTTTTATTTCCTGGTTTGCGTTCACGATCTGGTTTATCATTATTAACTTCTGTTTTTGCATAAACAGTTGATTGAATATATCCTTTTTCTTTTTCAGTATTAATTACTAAAATTCGTAATACATCTTGCTCAATGTGACTGATACGAACAAACTCATCAATATTTTCTGAGGTCGTATTAACAATTAATACACCATAATATCCTTTTGTTTTCTTTTTAATAGGATATTCTAGAGTTCTAATTCCTCATTTACCGTGTTCTTCAATTCCTCCACCATTAGCTTCTAAAATTTTATGTAGACGACCTTCTAATTCGTTTAAATTATTTGATTCTGGGTTTAAGATATACATAACTTCGTACTTGCGCACTTTATTTTCCCCCTCTTGGTCTAGGTCCTGTTCGGACAAGGAGCTAATAATCATCATTAAAGCATTATTAACTCGTTGTCAATTATACCTTATATTATCTATAATTGTAAGGTTTATTTACCTAAATTTAATAATTTTAAATCATCTAAATAAGTTATTTTAATATTTTGCTTTTCTCCTAGTATTGTATGAATCTCCGTTTTTTCAGCAAATAATTCAACTAAATAACTATCATCATAAATTATTTTCTTATTTTTAGTATGAAAATATTCATCATAAACATTATATAATAATGTTGTTTTAAAAACTTGTGGTGTTTGAATTGTAAAATACTCGTCTCGGTTAATTGTTTTTTCAACAAGACAATTATTAACTTTTTTAAGCGTTTCTGTTATTGGTAACATTGGAACTAAAACTTCATAATTTGCTTTGGAAAAAGTTTGATTTAATTTATTAATAAAATCTAAACTAACAAAACAACGAACACCATCATGAATCATCACCATTTCATTTTTAATTTTATGATTAATTAAACAATGATAAATTGTATCAACCCGTTCTAAACCACCTATCACAAAGTGAAGTTTTTGATATTGATAATTTTTCTTTAATAAAAAGTTTAATATTTCATCATTAACACCTACAATAATTTCCGTACAAAAAGGATCGCTTAAAAATAATGCCAATGTTTTTTCAATAACTGTATTAGTATCATTAATTTTATATAATAGTTTATTATTTGTTTGTTTAAACCGCGATGAATTCCCTGCCGCTACAATAATTGCCGTATAATTTTTCATCTATAAAATATCAATTCCATTTTTTTCAGCATATTCTAAAAAATCATCACTTCAAACTGAAGCAATTACTTCTCCAATATGTTGTTTTTCTAATAAAAACAAATCTAACTGTGATTTATAAAGACCAAATGATAATGTCACTGGTAGTTCATCTGTTACTACTTTTGCATCATATTCTGTTTTTAACTTAGTTGTCTCTTTTGTTACAGCTAGTTGTTCTTTTAAAACATCACGATTAACACTAACAGCACAATAACCAATACAGATTGCTTTTTCTAAAACAAAATCATAAACAAAAATTTTTGCATATAATTCTCAATTAAAAACATCATCTTGTGATTCACTAATCTCAATTGTATTGTTCGTAATAACTTTTTTTAATCCATATAAAATTGTCGCCCCATGTTCTCGTGTATAACGGTTTAAACGTTCCTGATGACTTAATAACCGCATTGCTTTTTGCAATTCAGTATGGCTTGTTCAATTTAATTTCTTTCCAAATTTTTTGTTTAATTGCGGAAATTTTAATAATAAAATATCTTCAACTTCACTAATAATATTAACTGCTTTATCAATTGTTTCTTGTATTTTTAATAACGTTATCTTTTTCTCATCTAATAATAAGTCAAACCCAATTTCACTAAAAGTTACGGCCTGACTATTTGATTGTTTAATATCACGTCTAAGCACCATTGTTGTTGTTAAAATTCCTTCATTTTCATTTAACTCATAACGAACAATTGCACTTCTTCGTCATTTATTGTGTGATTGCAAAATTTCACCAACTAAATTACTTGGTGAAATGTCAAAATCAATTGGCCGCTCTGTCATTTGAAAATCATCATTTAATCCTTTTTCTTCGCTACTAATTAAAGGAGCATCAACTTTTAAAAGATTAAATTGAATAATAAAACGACAAACCAATTCACTTTTAGCTAAACTAATTGCTTCTACTGTTTCGCGCAATGTTAAAATTGAACTATATCCAATTTGGATATCATATGCCATATAATCACCTATTTTCCTCTTGGACGCATGTGAGAGAATAATAAGACATCCTTAATTGAGTCTTGTCCTGTTAGTAACATAACTAAACGATCAATCCCAATTCCTAAACCACCTGTTGGTGGCATTCCATATTCCAATGCTTCAACAAAATCAATATCTAACTCTTGTGCCTCATCATTACCGTTGTCACGTTCTGCTAACTGACTAACAAAACGGTCATATTGTTCAACCGGATTATTTAATTCTGAATAAGCATTCGCATATTCACGACCTTTAATAAACAATTCAAAACGGTCAGTAAAACGAGGATCCTCTGCATTTGTTTTTGCTAATGGTGAAACTTCAACAGGATGACCATAAATAAATGTTGGTTGTATTAATTTATCTTCAACAAATTCTTCAAAAAATAAATTAACAATATGACCGACTGAAGTATGAAATTTCTCAATTGGAACATTTTTTTCTTTAGCAATTTTTTTTGCTTCTTCAAAAGTCATTCGTTCTCAAAAATCAACTCCAACAATTTCTTTAATTGCATCAACCATATGTCAACACTTCCAAGGTTGCTTAAATGAAATTGTTACTCCACCATATTCTGTTTCATCTTTATTTAAAATGTTTTTTGCAATATAACAAATTGTATCTTCTGTTAGTTGCATTAGAAAACTCATATCTTGGTATGCAACATAAATTTCAACTGTTGTAAATTCTGGATTATGACGAGTATCCATTCCTTCATTTCTAAATAAACGCCCAATTTCATATACCCCTTCAAAACCACCAACAATTAATCGTTTTAATGGTAATTCAGTTGCTACTCGTAAATAAAAATTCATATCTAATGTATTATGATGCGTTGTAAATGGCTTTGCTGCAGCCCCACCATGAATTGGTTGAAGAACTGGTGTTTCGACTTCTAAATATCCTTTGTTATTAAAAAAGTCCCGCATTAAAGCAATTATTTTACTTCGTTTAATAAAAATATCTTTTGTTTCAGCTGACATAATCAAATCAACATAACGACGACGATATTTTTCTTCAATATCAGTCATTCCATAGTACTTATCTGGTAATGGACGTAACGCTTTTGATAATAACACAAAGTCTTCTAAACGAACTGTTAATTCACCAGTATTTGTTTTCATCATTATCCCGCTAACACCAATGATATCACCTAAATCAAAGTCAATAAATTCTTGGTACTTTTCATCACCAACTTCATCATTACGAACATAAATTTGAAAAATGCCATTTTGATCTTGTAATGTTGCAAAAGTAGCTTTTCCTGCTTCACGAAATGTTTTAATTCGTCCAGCAATTTTTACTACTGTTTTATCAACAATTGCACTTAATTCTTCCTTCGACAAATTATTAAATTGTTCATTAATTTCTTTACTAGTATGTGTTCGTTCAAACTTTGCAATTATAAAAGGATTATGACCATCTTTAACTAACTTTTCTAATTTATCGCGTCTAATTTGTTCTTGTTCTGTAAAATCACGTTTTTCCATTTTAACTCTCCTTTTATTATTTAATAAAACTACTACCATTATAATAGTCAATATATTCATTAACAAGCGTTTTTAACTCAAATATTGTATTTATTTGTGTTGCACGTGTTTTATAACTTGTTGCCTCTGGTTTTCCTTTAAAATAAAATGCTAAATTTTTTCGCATTTCACTATCAGCAACACGTTCTCCTTTTAAATTTAACAATAATTCAGCATGACGGAAAATAATTTTTTGTCATTCATCTAATGGCGGTTGTTCAATTTTTTCACCAGTATCAAGAAAATGTTGAATTTGTTTAAATATTCAGGGATTTCCCTGCGCACCGCGAGCTAACATAATCGCATCACACCCCGTTTCGTCTAGCATTCGTCTAGCATCTTCACAACTAAAAACATCGCCATTGCCAATAACTGGAATACTAACATTTTCTTTTACTTTTTTAATTCAACTTCAATCAGCTTTTCCTGAATAAAATTGATTACGGGTACGATCAAGCACTTCAATTGCTTTCGCTCCTGATTGTTCACAATACTTTGCAATTTCTATACAATTAATATTTTCCTCATCTCAACCAATGCGAATTTTAACCGTTACTGGTTTACTAACGTTTTCAACAACTGCTTTAACAACTTCATAAACACGTTGGGGATGTTTTAATAAAAATGTGACCATGCTTGCGATTTAATTGCAATTTTAGGTGCCGGACAGCCCATATTAATATCAATAATATCACAACCACTATTTTGATCAACATATTTAGCTGCTTCAACAAATGTTTCAACGTCAGTACCAAAAATCTGCATTGAGATTGGGTGTTCTAATTTATTTACTTTAATCATTTGTAAAGTTCGTTCATTTCGTTGAAAAATTGCTTTATCGCTAACCATTTCATCATAAACTAATTCTGCCCCTAATTCATGACAAATAATCTGAAATTCCTCATTTGTAATTCCTGCCATTGGTGCTAAAAAAACTTGCCCCTTAATTTCAATATTCCCTATTTTCATCTTTTTAATTCCTTCTTTAATTAATAGTCATTAGATAAATCTTAATAAAAAATAACTATAAATTCAATAAATATAGAGTTATTTTTAATATTAATTTAAACAAAATTAAAAATAGTTTTAACAACAATATTATTAAAACTATTTTAATTAGTTCTTTTTTATAATAACAACAAAGTAATTTTAATTAGTAATTTCTGTTACTCGTCGTTTTTTAATTGAATTCATTGCAACAAATCACGATGTTAATAAAATAATAGTAATAATAGCTAAAGCAATTAATGGACCTTTAATATTAATTGGAATATTTAAAACAATTTTAAAAAGACTGTAAATTAAAACCCCAATCCCTTGTCAAATTAATATTGAAGCAATTCAAGCAACAATAAAAGTAATAACAACTCCAATGACATAACTACCCATAACAACAAAGTTAATTTTACCATTGTTATATCCAATTGCTTTCATTGTTAAAATAATTGGAATTAACTCATCAATAATGACCATTACTACAACTACTAATAAGATTAAAATAATTAACGCAACTAATAATTCAAACATCAGCATTGAACTATTCATTTTTTTTAACATCTCATCAACTGATGTTCGAATAATATTTAACGGCAACATTCCAAAATCACTCCCTGTTGTTCCTGTCCCTGCCATGTTGCTGATTAAGGTAGCAGTTACTGTTTTAATATTGATGTTAAGTAACAAGTCTCAAATTGATTGATTATGCGTAGCGGCAATTACTAAATTATTGACAATAAATTTTAAATTTTTAATTGATTGTGCCATATTTTTTAAATCAATTTTACCATGATACATTTTTTGTTGTGAATACAAACCATTATAAATATTTGTTTCTGGTTGTTTCGGATCAATTGTATTTGCAACAAATAAATTATACATAACATTATTATAACTAGTATAAATGTCATCAGTAACCGTATTATTTTAATGACCCCAACAACTTCAACACTAGTTTTATTTGGTGTCTCCGTTTTTACTTTAAAAGTATCAACAACTTTATAGTTAGCATTCCGTGCTAATTTGTAAGAGATCAGTCCCTTAATTTTATTTGGTGCATTTGTTGATTTAAAAATTTCATCAATTTGTTGTTGGGAAACTCCCCATCAATTTAATGCATTATTATAATAACCTCCAACACCACCATTATTATTAAGTCCCTTAATTGTCATCCCCGGTTCATCAAGATTGATGTCTAAAACAACCGGTAGTGAATAGAAAGTTGTTTCTTGGTTAGGATTGTATCAAAAATCATTAAAGGTTACAACTGGATTAGTACTATCATCCATCATAATTGCATTCAACATTAAACTCATTAAGTTTGGATAAATACTTGGATCAATTCTATTTTGAAGAAAAATATTATTAATATTCATTACACTAAAAATTGTTTTTAAATCTTTTAAATACAGATATTGATTATCACCACTCTGGTTTTGAACATTATATTTTTGTAGTAAAACAATATATTGTTGTCCTGCCGTTGGTGAAGTTGGATCAATTCTATTAAAGGCATCATGAAAATTCGCTGCTGTCTGGTTGGTTTTTGTAATATCACTAAGGTTATGATAAGTTTTAAACTTAAAATCATATTGGTGATATTCTTGATCATTAACAACCAATTGCCCATTTGTCTGACCATTTCCGTTAATTCGTGGGAAATTATTAAATGTTAAAGTATGATCTAATTTACTATTTAACATATTAAACATCCCACCAGTAATTGATTTAGCAATGTTTGTTGCGCCTAACATTAATATTAATAATAATGATTATGAAAAGAAAAATAAAATAATTGTTAAAGTAAATTTACCTTTATTCCGAGAAGTAAAAGCAAGTTGTAACCGTCAAGTAAATACTTTGCCGCGTTTTGACAATGACCGTGATATAATACCAGCACGAACTGCCTTATTACTTTTTGCAACATTATTTACTAATGATAGAATTGGCTCTTTAATATATAAAAAGGTTGTAATATAAGAAGCAATGGTGAAGAAGACAGGAACTACGATAAAAATTATTACCACGAATCCTCATCCAGCATAAACTTTATCATAACTAATGGTTACCATTGTTTCAAATTGCCCATACATGTAAATTTGCAACGGAATTGAAAGTAAATATCCAAAAATTAGACCGCCCATAATCATTATTAATGTTTTAACAGTAAAAATTCAAACCAACTCACTAGTACGATATCCTAGTGCTTTAAAAATTCCTAATTGTTTTCTTGTTTTATTCATTTCTTTTTTCATCACGAAGCTAATAAAAATAAATGCTAAAACAATCATTCCAATTCCTAATAAAGTGTAAATTGTTGTTGTTACTTTCATTGAACTAATCTTTGAAACTGGTCCTAATGAATCATAGGCCGTTAAAACACCACTACTTGCTAAATAAACTGATTTATCAAAGTTATTTTTTTGAGCAAAAGCATTACGCAAAGTAACAAATGATGAATTATTTAAAAAATTAACTTTTTGATTTATTCCAAAATTAAAACCTTTTAATTTGTTTTGACTTAGTCAAACCTTTTGATACATTGTATTTAAAATATTGTCATTAACAAAAACTGCAGCATATTTAGAAGCATAACCAGTCATTGAAAAATAATCGGCTTATGATAAAGTATCAACTTTTGTTCCAAATCCACTAATAACTGGATGATTTAATTCTGGAACCAATGTTCCTAAACTATAAAAATTAATTTTGTCATTTAACTGATAATTATTATCTTTTGCAAATTTATCAGTAACAACAATTTCATTATTTTGTGTTTTATTTTCTCCTTTTAACATAACTAAATTATTAATTCATTTTCCTAAAATAGGATTAACCTTTTTAGTTCCACTTGTAATATAATAATAACCATCCGGGGTGATTGTTGTTGGGGTTGGATATGATTCATAATAAAATTCTAAATCAACTGATAATGCAAATTGATTTTGATATGTTTCCATAATCTTACTATTAACATAATAAGATGCATCATTAAAAACTTCGCTAGCTAATAATGTTCTTCCCCCATAACTAAGATCAGTTGGTGTTTCGGGATAATTAAAATAATTATTTAAAATATTTTTTAAATCTTCTCCCCATGCCAATTGGTTTTCAACATTTCCAATTGGATCATTATCTTTACTTTTTAAAGCATCATAACCAACTTGTGATAAAATTCCTAATCCATTTTGATCTTTAATTGGTGCTAAATTATAGTCTGTTGATTCACTAACAAAATAATTATACGTAAACTCATTTTCAAATTTGGTTGGTGAACTAATTAAACTATAATTTCAAGTATTTGCTTCTCGATTAATACTTTTGTTTTTACCTAATAACTGTAATGGTGATGCTAAAATTCCAATTACTGCCAAAGATAAAATTGTCACAAATAAAATTAAACCTAATGATTCAACTCATTGTTTAAGATAGGTTCTAATATAACTTTTTAAAACTTTCTTCATCTTTTTTCCTCTTTTCTTAAATTTTTACTAAAAAAATAAGAAAAAATTAATTTCGTAAAATTATCTTTCAACCATTAATAATAATTTTTGTTTCTTTAATACTATTATCATTTTGTGTTAATAATAACTCACATTTTTCGTTAAGATTATCTTCATCGTTTAGATTAACTTTGCTATTCTTATCATTAATCAAACTATTAAGATAAATTAAAAAGAAATCCATTGCATATGTTGTTGCTAATGTTTTTGCCGTTGCTTGTTGCATTTTAAGTAAGCAAAAGATTGTTTTTTCCATTTTATTAGTACTAATCTTGGTAATTACTTTTTGCAGTAAATTTAAGAAACATAATTTTACCATTAATAAAACGACAAGCATAAAACATAATACTAAGATACTACGTAAAATGTTAGTTAAGACATTAAATAAAATAAAATTCAAAAGGTAATTAATAGTTTTAAATGATACTAAAAATGTTCATGGTGTTAAAATTAAAAATAAAATAATTAACAAAATTGTTTTTGTAATTAAAAAGAAAAAATTGTTTTTAGTTAAAATGGCAGTAATCCATAAAATTCAGGTTGGAATAAAAAAATATCAAAAATATGTGTGTAATAAAAAAGTTGCACTTTCAAATTTTATTCGTGTAAAAAAACCACCGGCATTAAGAAGACAAAATACAACTATAAAATAATATTAAAAAAATAATTTACTTGGTTAAAATTTTGGTTCTTATGATTATTATATTTAAACATTGACTTGGAATTAATTAATAAAGTAACTCCCGTAATGATTAGAAAAGAAGCAACATAAAAAGTATAACTACCAATATTAGAAGAATAAGGAACATCATTATTTCAAATCATTTTTTTATTAACATAATCTTGATACAATCTCATTATTGACACTACTCCTTTCCTTTTTGTTTTTAAACATTTATATTTATTATAATAAAAAAATCTATAAAACACTAATAATAGCGTTTTATAGATTAAGATCAATCAATTTCACTTGGTTTTTTTGGATGTGTATTTTTCTTAATTTGATCAATTAATCCATTACGAACATGAATAACTGTATTTGCAATATCAGCAATATTGGGGTTATGAGTAACAATAATAACTGTTGTTTTATATTTTTTATTAACATCAACTAAAATTTCAAGTACTTTCCGACCCATTTCTTCATCTAAAGCTCCCGTTGGTTCATCACCAAATAGAATGTCAGGATTTTTTGCTAATGCTCTAGCAATCGAAACCCGTTGTTGTTGACCACCCGACATTTGATGAGGATACTTGTTCATTTGTTCTTCCATTCCAATTGTCTCAAAGATATCTTTAATTGTCATATCTTTATTTTTACTTAGGTTTTCACCAACTTCGGCATTTTCTTTTGCAGTTAAATTAGTTAATAAGTTATATTGTTGAAAAATAAAACCAACATTATCTCTTCGGAATTTTGTTAAATCAACATCTTTTAATAAAGACAAATTATAACCAATAACAAAAACATCACCACTTGAAACTTTATCTAATCCTGAAATAATATTTAGCAAGGTTGTTTTCCCTGATCCAGAAGGACCCAAGATAACAATGAAATCTCCTTTTTCTAATTTTAAATCAATCCCTTTTAAAACTGGTGTTTCAACTTCTCCGGTAATATATGATTTTTTAACATCTACTAACTCAATAACATACTTACTTGTATCTTGTTTTGTGCTAGTTGTTGAAATTACTTCCCCTTTTAAAATTTGTTTTGAATATAATTTAGTTTGTTTCTTTTGTTCTTTTAGTTTTTGTTTAAATTCTTTAACTGCAGTATAATCGATTTTTTCTTTTTTCTCTTTTGGTTCTTTTACTTTAGACTGCTTTCCTTTAGTTTTTGTTTCTTCTGTATTAGGTGCTTTTCCCATTTCAGCCATTTTGTTTTTTCCTCCCCTGGTAAATATCACATTACATTTTGCAATTAATTTTTATCATATTAATATCATAACAAAATTATTTTAATTTTACCAACTTATTTATATTTATTAAAGTTATTCTTTTAAAAGACTTTTTAAGTCAGCAGCTTTAATTGCATATTTTTTACGACAAAAATCACACACAATTTCAACTTCGCTATTTTTTTCTAAAATTTCATTCAATTGTTCATCACCTAATAATTTAGCTGATGACAAGGCTTTTTCATATGAACAACTACATTCAAATGCCACAGAATCAGTTTCCAATACTTTTGCATTTTCATCAATTAATTTAAAAATATTAGTTAGATCACTTTCGGTAATCAACTTCTGACTAATACTTTCTAAATTACCAACTTTTTCTTCTAAATAATCAATATCTTCATCCTTATGTTCTGGTAATAATTGCGCATAAAAACCAATTGCTTTAGCAATTGTATTATCATCATTCATTTTAATTGAACAAGCAATTACTGATTTAATCTGTTCACTTTGTGCTAAATAATAAGTAAAATCTAAATTAATTTCACCAGAAATCAATTCAATTTGACCAGAAAAGCTGTCTTTAATTCCCAAGTCTTTCATTACTCGTAAATAACCATCAGTTCCCACTACTTGCGAGATTACGTTGTTACTACGATCAATTTGTTCAACATCAAATTGCGGATTCCCACAAAAAGCACGAACTTTATGACCAGTATATTCTGCCATAATTGTTCCAATTGGGCCATTTCCATTAATAATAGCTGTCATTTTATCCGTTGCATTTTTCATATCACTACCAATTAAAATTGTTGCTAATACAACTCTTGACAAAGAAATTGTTGCTAATGGATTAGTTTCGTGTAATTTGATAATGTTATTTAGTGCTTCAGTTGCATCCACAACAGTCATTTTTACATTGTGGGAATTACTAATTGCCTTAATTACTTTATCTTTACTCATTTTATCAAACTCCTTCATAATTCTGTTCACTCTGCAATTATAGTACAACTATTTTTAAAAGTAAAATAAAGAGTAGGTTTTGATTATTCCTACTCTTTATCATCTGATTCTTTTTTATTTTCTTCTTCAGGATGATCTTTTTTTCGTTCTTTTGGTTTAACTTCTAAAATTTCACCTTTTTCTTCTTTTTCTTTATGTCTAGCTGCACGCTCTTTTTCACGAATTACTTCATCTGGTACTTTATTATATTTATTAATATATTCAATTTGCTCAGCAGTAATTATTTCTAACACTTTTAAACTTTCAGCAATTAAATCTAATAACTCACGATTTTCTGAGATTAATGCTTTTGCTGTAACATAACAGTCATCTAAAATTTTACGAACTTCCGTATCAATTTTAGCAGCAACATCTTCTGAATAACGTTTTGTTGCACCAGTGTATTCATCTTTTGGTGATTCAAATTGCACTAATCCTAATGAACTCATTCCATATTCAGTAACCATATGACGAGCAATATTTGTTGCTTTTTCTAAGTCATCATGTGCTCCAGTTGTTATTTTGGTTTTTCCAAAAATAATTTCTTCTGACGCACGCCCACCCAAGTAACCAGTAATTGTTGCATATAAGTTTTCTTTACTATGAAACATTGTTTCTTCTTTTGGTGTCATGATTGTATATCCACCAGCTTGTCCACGCGGAATAATTGTTACCTTTTGAACTTTGCTAGCTGCTTCTAATTTTAATCCAATTAAAGCATGTCCAGCTTCATGATATGAAACAATGTCTTTGTCCATAACTGAATATTTACGTGATTCTTTTGCTGGTCCCCCAACAACACGATCAATCGCTTCATCAATAATATTAATTGTAATAATTTTTAAATTATTACGAACACATAAAATTGCTGCTTCGTTTAAGACGTTTTCTAATTGAGCTCCCGAAAAACCAGGTGTTCTTTCTGCAATTCGTCTAAAATCAACTTCAGTTGAAACAGCTTTATTACGAGCATGTAATTTTAAAATTGCTTCACGTTCATTAATATCTGGTAATGAAATTTGAATTTGGCGGTCAAAACGACCAGGTCTTAATAACGCTGAATCTAAAACATCAACACGGTTTGTTGCTGCCATCACAATAACTCCGGTATTAGTGCCAAAACCGTCCATTTCAACTAATAATTGGTTTAATGTTTGTTCATTAGCACCACTACCAATTGAAACAGTTCTTTTTCGTCCAACAGCATCAATTTCATCAATAAAGATAATACATGGGGCTGCTTTTTTTGCCGCAATAAACATTTCACGAATTCTTGAAGCACCAACCCCAACAAACATTTCTTCAAATTCAGAACCTGAGATTGAAAAGAAGGGCACTCCTGCTTCACCAGCAACAGCTTTTGCTAGCAAGGTTTTACCCGTTCCCGGTGGTCCTTCCATTAATACTCCTTTTGGTGCACGTGCTCCCATACTTGAATACTTTTGTGGATTTTTTAAGTAATCAACTAACTCAACTAATTCTGTTTTTTCTTCGTTAATTCCAGCAACATCCGAAAACTTAACTGTTGATTGAATTTGACGAGCTTTATTTTTCCCCATTGAGAATGGGTTTGCTCCACCCATTCCACCAGACATTTTTGATAATCGCATAACCATAAAGACAGCAACTCCTATTAATAATAACCATGGAATTAACTGAATTAACATTACTTGTCATGGTGGGACAAATTCATGGTCAACCGAAACAAGACCACCTTTTAATTTATCAGCAAAGTTTTTATCTCAAGTGTTTTGAGTTTGACCTGTTTGATAAGAATAATTGTTAAATCCTTCACGATTTCACTCTGAGCTATAACGAACAGTTTTTGTAACACCATTGTCAACATATTTAATAACACCTGACATTTGAACACTATTACGACCAACACCAGCAGTAATAGTGATTTCCTCAATTTGGTTATCATTATACTTTTGCGTATTACCAATGGTTCTCATATCGCCTTCACTAATTTTTGTAACATCTGAGCGTGTTCATAACAGAATTGTTAACACAATTAACCCAATAAAAATAAATGAACTTATAACAGCAAACCACATTCTTTTTTTATTCATAATCATTTCCTCTCCATCAAGACTCTGAAACTAATCTTTTTAAGTCATTTAAAATGATAACCCGATTCTAAACTATTTTATCATAAAAAAAAATAAATTGTGTTTTTCCGGTCAAGTATTATTAATAAATTTATTAATTTTTAAATCAATCAAATTATTAACATAAACAAGTTTATTTTGAGCATCCAAAATAAAATAACTTTTTCGAGCTAAAATTGGGATCTTATTTTTAATAAACCATCGATTCAAAGGTGTTTTTGCAAGAATCACTTTCTGTAAAAAAAGAACATCATTTGTAATTGTTAATGGAAATTGATCGACTCCTATTTTAAAAGCACAACTTTTGTTTGTTCCTTGCGAAATTATCTTTTCTTTTCATTTAATAGGAAACTTTGTTGTCATTGTAATTTTAACAGTTATTGGCTGTAAAGCATTATTATTAATAATTTCAACATTATCATATGATTTAACTAAAGAATAATCATTATTAACTTTAATAATAATATTTGGTTTTTCACTTTTTAGCTCTTTAATTATTTCATTTAAAAATTTTCTTTTTTTATTGCTAATTAACTGAACAAGATTATTCATTTTAAAATAATTAAAAATAATAATCTTTTGCAATTGCATATTATTAATAATATTAAAACTAGCAACATTAATTTGTCCAAAATTATCAATTAAATAATTTTTTGCCATTAATTTCAATTGCTCATTTTCACTATTTTTTTGGTTAATTTCTAATAACATATCTTGTAAATTAATTTGTTGAATTTCATTTCTAATAATATTACGATTATAAATTCCTAGAATATTAGTTGAATCAATTGCATAGTTAACTTGATTATGAAAAAGATATTCAATAATTTCTTCTCTAGTTATTTTCAACATTATTCGAATTATTTTAAGTTCAGAACCTAATAAGTGTGAATGATAATAACTAATTTGATTTAAACCATAATGTTCAACAATTACGTTGCGTTGTTTTTGCAAGATGTATGTTTCAATATGATCAGTCAAATTATGAGCAATTAAAACACCCTGACAGTGATGTTTTTTACTAATTTGGAAAAAAAAATCATAACGAATATTACGAGCAATATTTTGAAAATTATGAGAAATTGTTTGGTACTGATCGTAATCTGCTGGTGTTACTCTTTTAAAATAAATTTTAATATTTCGTTTTTTACAATATTCAATAACAATTTGTTCATCATAATCACTATACTCTCGTTTTTGATAATTTATTAAACAAACAATAAAATTATTAATATCTAATTCAGGATTATGATAAATGTTGTCAAGCAAAAACATACTATCTGGACCACCTGATACCCCAATAATATATTTTTCATTACGATTTAAAAGTTTGTCATCCATTTTAATCACCTATTTTCGAAATAATTTTAAAACTGTGTCACTATATTAATAATCATTATTTTGTACTATAATTGGTCTTTCAATAATAAGACCATCGCCACCTTGAAACCGTGCTTCAACTAAAACATTATTAGCTTCACTTTCTTGAAACGGATGAATAAACTGTAACCGTTTAATGTTAAAACCATTTTTAGTTAATAAAGTAGTAATTTCAAATAGTCTTGTTGTGCGATGAATTATTGTAAAATAGCCCCGGTTAGCAATTAATTTCTTTGCAGCTAAAATAATATCTTCTAATGTTAAAGTTGTTTCATGCCGTGCTGGAATTAGTAATTTACTTTTTTCATTTAATTTTGATTCACCAATTTTAAAAAATGGTGGATTACATAAAATCAAATCATATTTAAAATTCGCATTTATCTTAACATATTCGTTAATATCATCATGAACAATTCTAATTTGCGTGGTCTTTTGATTCAATACCACATTTTCTTCCGCTAATTGAACTGCTTCTTGTTGTAACTCAATTCCAGTAATTTCTGCTGAAGTTAATGTTGATAAAATTAATGGAATTGCAGCATTATTAGTTCCAATATCAAGAATTTTTTTAGTTTTAGCATTTAAAGTTGCAAACCGTGCCAATAAAACAGTATATAATGAAAAGTTAAACATATCTGTTCGTTGGTTAATTTTAATTCCTTCATAATCTAACAAATCATTTAAAACTTTCACTTTACACCTCGTTATATAAATCAATCAATCCTTTTTCTAAAACTAACTCTTTATTTAAATTCTCTAACAGTAAATTAGCAATCGTATAAGAAATTTCAATTAATTTAGTATTTTTATCATTTAATTTTTTAATTAAAGTTTGATCTATAATTTCATATTTACTTCATTCTTTTCTTTTTAAAATATTAGCAATCTCTAAAAAAAGTTGACGAGACTCTAAATTATCATAACAATTTAATTGACGAATATGAATAAAATTATTTTCTGGTGTGCTTGCAAAATTTTTAAAGAAAGTTTGAATAAACTTTGTTTTAAAGTCATCAATATCTAATTCATCAACTGTGTTTTCTAAAATAACATTTAAGCAACGTGATTTGATTGTATCAATGACTTTTGTTTTATTTGTTGTTAATAAAAAAGCATATGTATTTTTACTAGGCTCTTCTAAAAAATTCAATAATGAATTAGCAGCTTCTAATGTTAATAAATCTGCACCATTAATAACATATACTTTAATTCCAGTTTGTTCTAATGCTGAATAACTAAAAGTTTGAATGATTTCTTGAATTGTCTCTTTTTTAATTGTTGTTTCAAAATCTGTTGTTTCAAAATCGCCACTAATTTTTAAATCATAATAGGTTTTATTATTGATACGTTGACAAGTTTCACATTGACAATCAGAATCTTTTTTCTCTTGACATAATAAAAACTTAATAATTTCAGTTGTAAAAGTTTCTAACTTAATTTTATTATTACAAGAAATTAAAAGTTGATTTGATAAATTATTTTTTAAAATTAAATTTTTAAATAATGCCATTTTCTCTTCATCACTTTGCGAAAATAAATTATTCATTTTTCTTATCCTTTATTTTCTGAATTATTTCATCAACATAATAATAAACCTGTTCTAAAACTTCGTTAACTGACTTACGAGCATCAACTACTTTAATTCGCTCAGAATGTTCGCTATTTAAAACTTGATACCCTTCATATACTTTTTCATGAAATGATTCTTGTTCCAAGTCTAAACGATTCATTTCACTTTCATTTCTAACTTTCATCCTTTCATTTGCCATTGCTGGTTCAATATCAAAAAACAAAGTTAAATCTGGTTTTGTCGTTCCTAAAACAATTGATTGAACTTCATCTAATGTCCGAATTCCTAAACCACGAGCATAACCTTGATAAGCTGATGTTGAATCCATAAAACGATCACAAATAACAATCACCCCTTCTTTCAACGCTGGCAAAATATCTTCCATAACATGTTGTTTTCGTGAAGCAATATATAATAAAGCTTCTGTCCACGGATCCATTCCTAAATTATGTTTGCTCAAAATAACATTTCGAATTTGTTCAGCAATTTCATTGCCTCCTGGTTCTCTTGTTAAAACAACTTGGTATCCTTCTGAACGTAGTTTTTCTTTTAGTAATTTTGAAATTGTTGTCTTTCCAGAACCATCAATTCCTTCTAATGTTATAAATAGCATTATTACACACTCTCCGTTCTTAAATATCTTTTCGACATTCTAATGCTTGTTTTAAAGTTACTTCATCAACATAATCTAACGATCCTCCAATTTGAATTCCTCGAGATAAACGTGATATTTTCACATTAAAAGGCTGCAAGACTGTTTTTAAATATTGTGCTGTTACTTCACCTTCAAAAGTAGCGCCAACAGCAATAATAACCTCTTTTATAATTTTATCATTCATTCGAGATTCTAAAACAGGAAAAGTTAATTTATCCGGTGCAATACCATTTTTAACATTAATTTCGCCATTTAAAACATGATAAACACCATTAAAAACTTTTGTTGCTTAAATTTTTATTACATCAAAAAAATTACTAACAACACAAAGTTTTGTTTGATCTCGTAAATCATTTTGACAAAATAAACAAATATTATTTTGCATTAATGTTGAACATATTGGACATTGTTGAAAGTTATCTTTTATTTCTTTAAAAACGTTCTCTAACGAGTCAAATAATTCTGGCTTAATAATTAACTTATTAAAAATTCTTTCTGCCACTTTTTTACCAACACCTAGAGTAGTTTTTAATTCCATAACTAATTCTTCGTAAGTCATAATTAAGTCTCCTATAAATTAATCAATTATCTTAATATTATCAAAAATTTGGTTTCCTGTCTCAAGGAGATCTTTATGATCATCATAATTATCAATTTGTTTAACCAATAAATTTTGATAAAATTCCTCCACATCCGTTAGCGTTGCTTCTGGCAATTTATTTGCTTGACGAATTTTAACATAATCATCACGGACATTATTTCATTCACTTTCGCTTAAAGCAATGATAACAAAATCAAAATCAAATGCCTGAAATATTTTATTACGGAACTCTCAATCACACATTTCAAAACTAATTCAATTCGCTTCTGGTTTCGTATTTGTTACAATGATTAAACCTTGTTCTGATGCAGCAGCATATTTAACATCATAAAAACTAATTAGTTTATCTAATTTAACAACTTTTCTTTTTTCATTGATTAATTCCATAAACTTACTTTCAAACTTTTCTCGTTCTTCTTTATTAGCTTTAATTAAAATATTAAAAATTTGATTAATTGAGTAATTAATGTTAGTAAGTTCATAAATATTAATTTTATTTTTCATATCATCACGATACTTCTGCAAATCAGTTATGCCTTCTAACTCTTTCCCATGTGGAGTTTGTTCTAATTCTGTTGGAAAACTATTTTCCTGTTGAGAACCTTTACTAGCATTAAATTCTGTCATAATATCCTCAGTTATTTTTCCTGATGTTGATTGTGCTGGTTGTGTAAAAGAAACATTGTTTGATTCTTCATCATCAAATAATGAAATATTACGAAATAACGGTTGTGAATTTGGTATTTTTCTTTCTGAATGATGTTCAACATTTTCAGCATTTTTTTCCTTAACTTGTTGTGGCTCTGAAAGTTTTTCACTAATGGTTTTATTACTATCGGAATTATTTTCCATTATTTTTATATTTTTGGTAATTATATCTGAATTATCCATTTTACTATATGCTACTTTTTCAACGCCAGTAGCAATAGTAAGATCACTTAATTCCAGATCATCTAAGTTTTTAACATTACCTTCAAACATGGCTAAAGCTTTTAACAAGATTAATTCAAAATACATTTCTTGTGTTCTGCTACTACGCATTTTGGTTGATGCCTCCGTAAATAAATCAAGTAACATTAATAACTCTTCTGGGGTTACTTTATTTGCAAATACTTTTGCTTGATTTTCTGATAATAAATTTAAAAAAACAATATTCCCAGTTTGTTTATATTCAAAAACTTCTTTTAAAATATCTAACAAATTTAATGTTAAAATTTCAAAATCAGAACCAGCCTCATAAATTTTTTTACTAGTTAGTAAAACCTCTTCTTTTTTATCTTCTAAAATATCTTTTAATAATTTTAACTTAACATTTTTTGAAACTGTTGCAAAAATAATATTAACACTCTCTAGGGTAATATTACGATCAGAAAACATAATTACTTGTTCTAAAATACTTAATGAATCACGTGCGCTCCCATCTGCTAGAATTGCAATTTCTTTGATTGCAACTAAGTCATAATTGATTCCTTCTTTTCGTAAGATTTCAATTATGTTATTTTCTAATTCAACTTTTGGTATTTTTCGAAAATTATATTGTTGACAACGTGAAATAATTGTTGCCGGAATTTTGTGACTCTCTGTTGTTGCCAAAATAAAGACAACATGTTGAGGTGGTTCTTCTAATGTTTTTAGCAAGGCATTAAAAGCTGAATTAGTTAACATATGAATTTCATCAATAATGTAAACTTTATATTTTGCCATTGTTGGTAATAACTGGACATTATTTCTGATTTCTCTAATTTCATCAACACCATTATTTGAAGCCGCATCAATCTCAAAAACATCAACTGCTCTACCACGATTAATTTCATTACAACTTGAACAAGTATTGCAAGGATTACCATTATCTAAACTAGTACAATTAATTGCTTTTGAAAATATTTTTGCAATCGAAGTTTTCCCTGTACCACGTGGGCCAGAAAATAAATAAGCATGTGAAAAAGTGTTGTTAGTAATTGCATTTTTCAAAGCTTTTATAATTTCAACTTGACCAACAATTTTATCAAAAGTATTTGGTCGATATTTACGATATAACGAAATATAATCCATTTCCTTACCCCCATAATTATTATTTATAGTTTTATTTTACTCTTTTAATTTAAAATATTCTATCTTAATTGCTCAAAGAATTTTTTCATTAAATTTTTAAACATTATATTTTCTTCATTTTTTCGAACATGGTGAACTTTCATTTTTGATAAGTCAAAAGTATGATTTGATTTTACGAAACCAAATTTTTCATTTGATAAATAATAATTAATAACTTTAATTCCTGAATTAATTATTGCTCCTAAACACATCATGCATGGTTCAACAGTCACTCAAATTGAACAATCATTAATTTTATTTGTTCTTTTTTTGCGACAAGATTTATTTAAAGCATAAATCTCAGCATGTGTTGTAACTGAGTTTTTTGTTGTTTTATTATAACCGATTGCAATAATTTTACCTTTTTGATCAACAACTAATGCAGAAATTGGAACATGTTTTTTCTTGTATGCTCGTTGTGATAATTTATATAATTTATTAAAAATTAGTTCGCTTTCCTTCATAAACTCACCCTTATCATAAAAAATGTCATTACACATAGTCCTTAGTCTTATGGCTGCTACCTTCCGGTCCTGACCAGTTTCAAATGTAACTATTGTAATGACATAAATAATTATAACATATAATTTTTGTTTGACTATGTTTTAATTAAAATAGTCAAATGTTTCACGTGAAACATTTATGTTGTTTAAACTACTATTACTTAAAATGTTTCACGTGAAACACTTTAAGTAATAACTGTTTGCCCTTGTAAATAACTTTGTATTTTCTGGGGAATATTAATAGTTCCATCTTCATTTTGATAATTTTCTAAAATTGCTGCAATTAAACGATCAACGGCTAATCCCGAACCATTTAAAGTGTGCACAAAATTCGTTTCATTATTATCATTGCGATAACGCATTTTCATTCTTCGTGCTTGAAAGTCAAGACAATTTGAACATGATGAAATTTCACGATATTTATTTTGCCCTGGCATTCATACTTCAATATCATATGTTTTTGCCGAAGAAAACCCCATATCAGCTGAGCATAATAATATTACTCGATATGGAATTTCTAATAATTGTAAAATATTTTCGGCATCTAGGACCATTTTTTCTAATTCATCAAATGAACTTTCTGGTTTAGTAAACTTAACCATTTCAACTTTTCTGAATTGGTGTAAACGAATGATCCCTTTTGTATCACACCCTGATGACCCAGCTTCTTGTCGAAAACATGGTGTATAAGCAGTATGATAAATTGGTAAATCTTTTCCTGCCAAGATTTCCTCACGATATAAATTAGTTAACGGTACTTCTGCAGTTGGAATTAAATACAAATTATCTTTTTCAATATAATATGTATCTTCCTTAAATTTTGGTAAATTTCCTGTACCATACATAATTTGTGGTTGTACTAACACTGGTGGCTCAATTTCAACATACCCCCGTTTTGTGTGCTCATCTAACATAAAATTCATTAAAGCCCGTTCTAATTTAGCTCCCATGCCTTTATAAACAACAAAACGTGATCCTGATAATTTTGTACCTCTTTCAAAATCAATAATATCTAATTTTGAAGCTACTTCTCAATGTTCTTTTATGTTTAGGTTTGATATGGCTTTCCCTCATTTTCGAATTTCAAGATTATCATTTTCATCTTGACCAGTTGGAACTGAATCATCCGGAATGTTTGGCGTAACTTCCAAGATTGCTTTAATTTTTTCTTCGACTTGGTTTAATTGATCATCAATTATTTCCATTTCTTTTTTAATTGTAACAATTAATTCTTTAATTTTTTCCGCTTCATGATCTTTTTTTTCAGCAACTAATGCTCCAACTTTTTTTGACTCAAGATTTCGTTGTTCTTTTAATTTCTCTGATTTAACAATAAGTTCACGACGTTGCTCTGATAATTTTTTAACATCTTGTAAATATGAAAAATAATCTTGACGGCGACTTAACTTTTTGATTATTTCGTCAAGGTTTTCAACCACTTTTTTTTTATCTAACATTGTTTTGTTCTCCTTATTCACTATTATCTTTCTTTTTTAAAATTTCAATAACTTCTAATTTATCATCTTGATCTAATCGCATAATTTTAACACCCGATGTTGTTCGACCGAACAACGGAATTTGTTCTAATGAAACACGAATAACATTTCCATTCTTTGTTCCTACCAAAAGATCTTCATCCCCAACAACTGTTTGAGCAAATTTTAAATACCCTGTTTTTTCTGTTAAGTTTATTGACTTAACACCTTTTGTATTTCTACCTGTCAAACGGTAATCTTCAATTGGTGTTTTTTTTGCATAACCATTTTCTGTTACAGATAACACATATTTTACGGATCGGCCAGAACTTACCCCAATTGTTATCCCTGATTTATCGTTAAAAATTCCCTTAACTCCAACAGATTGGCGACTCATATCCCTAATTTCTTTTTCATTAAAACGAATTACTTTCCCAATGTTGTTTCCAATGATAATATCATCAGTTCCTTTTTTAATAATAACACTTACTAATTCGTCTTTTTCCTTTAATTTAATAGCAACTTTCCCTGTTTGGCGAATTTGATTAAATTCACTTAATTTTGTTTTTTTAATCAATCCTTTTTTTGTTACAAAGAATAAGTTATCTTGTTCGGAAATTGTTTCATCTAAAGCTAGAATTGTTTGAATATTTTCAGTTTTATCAATTGCAATTAAATTAATAATTGGTAATCCTCGTGCATGTCGTGAATAAGTTTCAATTTGATACGCTCGCAGTTTATAAACTTTCCCAAAATTTGAAAAAATCAATAAAGAATCAATACTATTAGCACTAACAATTTTTTTCAAACTATCTTCCATATTTGCTAAACCAGTAATCCCTTTTCCACCACGATTTTGTAATTTAAATGTATCATCAGCAACACGTTTAACATAGCCATCTTGGGTTAACATAATTAAAATATCTTCCCGACGGATTAATTCTTCTGGATCAATTTCAGTTAGTTCCTCTTTAATAATTTGACTACGACGTTCATCACCGTATTTTTTCTTAATTTCAATTAGTTCATTAATCATAATTTCAATTTGTTTTTCATTATTATTAATAATTTCTTCTAATGCTATAATTGCAAGTTTAATTTCCCTAGTTTCATTATTAATTTTTTCAATTTCCAAACCTGTTAAACGTTGTAAACGCATTTCTAAAATTGCTCGTGCTTGTTCAGTAACTAACTTAAACTGATCAATTAAAGCTTCTAAAGCAATTTGTGTTGTCTGCGATTTTTTAATTATTGTAATTACTTCGTCAATGTGATCAAGGGCAATTTTTAATCCTTCTAAAATCACTAACCGATTCTGATTTTTATGCAATTCAAACTGACTACGCTTAACAATAATATCAATTTGGTGTTCAATAAAATATTTTAAAATTTGCTTTAACCCCATTACTTTTGGCTGATTTTTATACAAAGATAAAATATTTAACGAAAAATTAGTTTGTAATGGCGTTAATTTATATAATTTATTTAAAATAACATTTTCTTGGGCGTCACGTTTTAATTCTAAAACAACACGAACCCCTTCCATATTTGATTCATCACGAAGATCAGAAATACCATTAATAATTTTATCGCGTACTAATTCTGCAATTCGTTCTAATAATTTTGCTTTATTCACTTGATATGGAATTTCAGAAACAATAATTCGACGTTTATTATTATTTTCTTCAATATCAATTTTTGAACGAATTGTAATTGTCCCATTCCCTGTCTCATAAGCTTTAATTAGACTATTTCCAGCAGTAATTAAAGCTCCTGTTGGAAAGTCTGGTCCCTTAATAACTTTCATTAATTCAACTGTTGTAATATCCATATTTTTGGTAAGAGCAATAACACCATCAATTACTTCATTTAAATTATGCGGTGGAATATTAGTTGCCATTCCAACAGCAATTCCGCTTGCACCATTAACTAGTAAATTTGGAAAATAACCTGGTAAAAAAGTTGGTTCTTGTTCACTACCATCATAATTATCAATAAAAATTGTTGTTTCTTTTTCAATATCCTTAATTAATTCACCAGCAATTTTACTCATTCTTGCTTCAGTATATCGCATTGCCGCTGGCGCATCACCATCCATTGATCCAAAATTACCATGACCATCAATTAAAGGATAACGATAAGAAAAATCTTGTGCCATTCGCACCATTGCTTCATATACAGCAGTATCACCATGGGGATGATATTTCCCAATTACTTCCCCAACAATTCGCGCTGATTTTTTATGTTGTTTATCATATGTCATATTTAAGTCTCACATTGCATAAATAATTCGACGATGAACAGGTTTTAATCCATCACAAACATCAGGAATTGCACGTGAAACAATAACTGACATTGCATAATCTAAAAAGCCATTTTTCATTTCATCAGCAATATCAATATCACGGATTTTACCATTATAATCATATGTATCGTTCTCTGGGTTCAATTTACTCACCTCCTCTTATATATCTAAATTTTTAACATATTTTGCATTTTCACGAATAAATTTTTTACGTGGTTCAACATTTTCTCCCATTAATTCATTACAAATTAAATTTGCCTCAAAGGCATTATTGACCGAGACTTTTAATAATAATCGTCGCTCTGGATCCATTGTTGTTTCTCATAATTGCTCGGGATTCATTTCCCCTAATCCTTTGTAGCGTTGAATCATATAATTTTTAATATTTTTTACTAATAATTCTTCTTTATAAGTTTCTAATTCATTATCAGTATAAGCATAACGAATATTATTACCATTTTGAATTTTATATAATGGTGGCTGTGCAATATAAACATTTCCATTTTCAATTAAATCTTTCATATAGCGATAAAAGAATGTTAATAGTAAAATCCGAATATGAGCACCATCAACATCAGCATCGGTCATAATAATTACTTTTTGATAACGTAGTTTTTTTTCATTAAAACTGTCTTTAACACCAGCCCCTAATGCTGTAATAATTGAATTAATTTCATTATTTTCAAAACTTTTAATTGTTTTGCTTTTTCAACATTTAATATTTTTCCTCTTAATGGTAGAATTGCCTGAAATCTTCGATTTCGTCCAGCCTTTGCACTTCCTCCCGCAGAATCTCCTTCGACAATATAAAGTTCAGCAATATTAGAATCTTTTGTTTCACAATCAGCTAATTTCCCTGGTAGAGAAAAACTATCCATTACTGTTTTTCGGCGAGTTGTTTCTTTTGCTCGTTGTGCCGCAATTCGTGCTTTTAAAGACAAGTTTATTTTCTCAATAATATTTTTAGCATCTTCTGGATTTTCCAATAAATAACTATTTAATCCTTTCCCGACAATATTTGACACAATTTTTTTAACTTCACTATTCCCTAACTTTGTTTTTGTTTGTCCTTCATATTGTGGATCAGGATGACGAATTGAAATAATTGTTGTCATTCCTTCTTTTACATCATCTCAGGTAAATTTATCTTCAATTCCTTTATTATTTTTATTAATATTTTTAAAGTAATTATTTAATTCGCGCACAATTGCTAACTTTGTTCCTTCTTCGTGTGTTCCTCCCTCGTGGGTATTAATATTATTACAAAAAGAAAAAATATTTTCAGAATAATTATCATTATATTGTAACCCAAATTCAACGATAATATTATCTTCAATGCCTTCCACATAAAAAACATCATTCAATGGTGTTCCAATTGTTTTATTTAACTCTAAAACATAATCTTTAATTCCATTATTAAATTGATAAACAACTGATTTTTCTTCATCTTCTTCACGTAAATCAACTAATGATATTTTTAACCCTTTGTTTAAAAAAGCTAATTGTTTAATCCGATTTTGAATTGTTGAAAAACTAAAAATTGTTGTTTCTTTAAAAATTTTTTCATCCGGTAAGAAAGTAACTGTTGTCCCAGTTTCATTGGTTGTCCCAACTTCTTTAATTGGTGTTAAAATTTGACCGCCATTATGAAATTCCATTAAATATTGTTTATTATTTTTTTTAACTTCAATTTTTAAGTATTTACTTAAAGCATTAACAACACTAGCTCCTACTCCGTGTAGACCTCCAGAAATTTTATAAGTGTTTGAATCAAATTTTCCTCCTGCATGTAACACAGTGAAAACAGTTTCTAAGGTTGAAACTTTTGTTTTTGGATGGATTTCGATTGAATTCCCCGCCCATTATCAGTAACTGTAATTGACTCATCTTTATTAATTGTAATTGTAATTTTATTCGCAAAATTTGCTAATACTTCATCAATAGAATTATCAACAACTTCTCAAACTAAATGATGTAAACCCCTTACATTAGTAGCTCCAATATACATTCCAGGACGTTTACGAACTGCTTCTAAACCTTCTAAAACTTGAATCGAACCTGAATTATAATTATCTCTCATATAATTTTCTCCATTTCTGTTCAATATTATTTTACCATTATTACCTAATTTTAGGGTTAAATTATCAAATATATTTTAAAATATATTAAAAAATATATTTTTTATTTTTAGTGTCTAATTTTACCCTTTAAAAAACTTATAAAATAAAAAAATAAAAGGTTAAGTTTCTATTTTTAATATAACTTAACCTTTTATTAATTTTATTTCCTATCATTTAAATTGTTTATTATTTCAATTTTTAATATGATCGAATTGGTAAAACCAATTGTTGCAATGAATCATATTCATTTGCCGTAATAATCAATGGTTTTGTCTCATCAATCATTTTAATAGTAATTTCTTTTGTTTTAAATGCTTTTAAAGCATCTAAAATATATTTTGAATTAAAAGCAATTGTTTGATCTGAACCTTCAATTTTAAATTCTTTAATTTTCTCTTCAGTATTTCCAATTTCTTGTGTAAATGAAGTGACTAAAACTTTTTGTTCTTTAATTTTTAATGTTACAATTGTTGTCATTGCTTCATTTGATAAAACACTAGCTCGTTCAATAATTTTGATTAATTCACGGTTATTAATTGTTAATGAAGTATTAAAGGTTTTTGGAATAACTTTACTTGTATCAGGATATTTTCCCTCAATAATTTTTGTTTGAACAATTGTATTATTAATAATAACACTAACTGATTTATCTGTAATTTTCATTCTAATTTCTTGATCATTTTCTGAAATTAATCTCCCAATTTCATTGATAAACTTTCCTGGAATAATAACATCAAAATCATAACTATTGTTATAACTAATTTTTTTATATGACAATCGGAATGAATCAGTTGCTGTAATCACTAATTGTTTATTATTTTGATCAGTTTTAATATTTAAACCATTAAAAACAATTCTTTTTTCTTTTTCTCCAATTGCAAAACTTGTTTGTGAAATAATTTCTTTTAATAAAACACTAGTAAAAATTATTTCTTTCCCTTCCGTATCAAACGATAAATGCGGATAATCAATTGCATTTAAAGTATTTAAAATTGAGTCAAAGTTATTTGCTTTAATTTTAATTAAACTACCTTCCACTACTTCTAAGGTAATAAAATCATCCTCAATCTTACGAATAACTTCAATAATAAATTTATTCTTTATTAAGACATTTCCAATTGATTTAATAACTAAATCATTTCCCACCAATATTTCTGATTTAATTGATGTATCACCATCAGAAGTAGTAAAAGTAATTTTATCTTTTTTAACCTCAATTAGAATTCCTAATAATGATGGAATTAATGTTTTTTGAGAAATTATTCGACTTACTTTTAATAATTCGTCTAATATTTTATCTCTTTTAATGCTTACAATCATTTTTTTTACTCCTTACTAAACATACAGTATACTTAAATTATATACTATTGTTAAAAATTGTTTTTTATTTATTATTATTATAATGTAGAAAATGTGGAAAACTTTACAAAATTTTGAATAATATAATTTTTTCTGGGAAAAAAGCGGTGGAAAACATTGTGTTATTTTCCTTCAATTTTCTTACGAATCATATTTACTAAATGTTTAAATTCTTTATTTGTTGCAATTTGAGATTCAACTTTTTTTACACTATTCATTACTGTTGTATGGTCTTTTCCCCCAAATTCAGTTCCAATTCTTGTAAAAGGATCATCTAATAATGTTCGGCAAAAATACATTGCTAATTGCCGAGCTTGCATTACGTTGCTAACTCGAGATTTACTCATCATTGCTTTAACAGTAATATTATAGTTGTCAGCAACAATTTGTTTAATTTTTTTCGGGGTAATCTTTTCATTATTTTGCAAAGGAGCATTTTTAAAGGCTTTTTCAACATCAATTAATGTAATAATTTCATCTGGTTTTTTATTCATAACTGCTAAAAATAATAAACGTTTAATTGCCCCTTCTAATTTTCGAACATCACTATTAAAATTTAAGGCAATAAATTCTAATGATTCTTCAGAAAACAATGCTAAGTTATTTTGATATTTTAATTTTTGTTCTAGTATTTTAAGAGCAGTTTCAAAATCAGGTGAATCTAAACCAATACTTAAGCCATATGAAAAACGAGAAATAATTCTAGCCTCAAAACCGCCAAGATCATCAGGATATTTATCTGAAGTAATAACAATTTGTTTGTTTTTTTCAATATATGAGTTAAAAATATGGAAAAATAATTCATTTGTTTTATTTCGTTTTGCTAATAATTGAATGTCATCAATTAGTAAACAATCATAAATATCATATGATGTTTTAAAAGCTTCTATAATTTCGTGACCTTGATTTAAAATATCCATTGCAATTTTTCCAAATTCATCAGCTTTTAAATATTTAACCCTAGTATTTGTTTTATAAATTTCATTTACTTTATTTTCAATTGCATGTAATAAATGCGTTTTTCCTAATCCAGAATCACCATAAATAAATAGGGGGTTTCATTTTTTTCCCAAATCTAATGCAACAGCTAGTGCTGCTTGCATTGCTTCACGATTAGAATCACCACGAACAAAGTTTTCAAAGGTATAATTTTCATAATAAGTACTGTTATTATTTTCCTTTAAGGTATCAATATTGTTAATAACATATGCTTGTTTGTTAATATTCTTTTCTAATTCAAAATAAATGTTATATTCAATTCCAGTTAATTTTTTTAAGATATTTTTAATTTTATCATTTAATCCTGCTTCAAAAACTCCAATTGCAATTTCTGATTTTGTTGTAATTAAGCAATTATTATCAGATACGGTATATAGATTAGTATCACTAATATAATAATTGTAAATTTCTGGGGAAACTGATTCATCGCGGGATAGAATTTCTTTAACCTCACTTCATAATTCTTTTGTGTTCATTACTTCATCTCCATTAGTTTTTATCTCATTAATTATAAATAAAAGATGTGGAAAAGTAGTAAAAAATAATTTAATTTAAAGAATATCAATGGTTTTCCACATATAATATTTTTTTATTTTTTTATAAATCCCCTATTTTTATTGGATAATTATATCTTTTTCCACATTATTAACATTTTTTGTGATTTAAAACTTTTCTTCGTGGAAAACAATTTAAATGTAGATTCTATTGGTTCCTTTTTATTTTTTTGTTATAATCAATATAATTTAATACTATAATATATTTTCCTATATATACTAGAAATATGGTCTGGTGTCTCTACAGTTAACCCTGAATTAATTACTATAGGTCTTAATTTATTTTTAATTTGTTAAGACCGTGTTTCTTTTATTCAATTTTGTATTAAATCTTTTGGAGGAGAAAAACATGCAAATTAAAAAATCTTATACTTTTGATGATTTATTATTAATTCCACAAAAATCAGATATTTTACCTTATCAGATTGATTTAAGAACTAAAATAACAAAAAATATTGAATTAAATATTCCTTTTTTATCTTCAGCAATGGATACGGTTACTGAATCAAAATTGGCAATTGCAATTGCTCGTGAAGGTGGAATTGGGATTATTCATAAAAACTTATCAATTGATGACCAAGCCGCAGAAGTTGAAAAAGTAAAACGAAATGAATCAGGCTTTATTATTAACCCAATTACTTTGAAACCAACAATGACTGTTCAAGATGCTGAAAATATTATGGCGCAATATCGTATTTCAGGATTACCAATTGTTGATGAAGAAAATAAATTGTTAGGGATTATTACAAATCGCGATATTCGAGCTTGTCATGATTTATCAGCACCAGTTGCTGATTTTATGACAGTAAAAAATTTAATTACGACTCATGAAAAAATTAATTTAGAACAAGCAAAAGAGATCTTATTAAGTAATCGAATTGAAAAGTTGCCAATTATTAATGCTAAAAACATTTTAAAAGGATTAATTACAATTAAAGATATTAATAATCGTGATGAATATCCTAATGCTTGTAAAGATAATCAAGGACGGTTACGAGTAGGAGCGGCCGTTGGAATTAATGAAACCACTTTGTTGCGGGTTGAAAAACTTGTTGGCGCTGGTGTTGATGTGATTGTTGTTGATTCTGCCCATGGTCATAGTCAAGGAATTATTGCTATGGTTAGTAAAATTAAAAAAGCTTTTCCAACACTTGATCTTATTGCTGGGAATGTTGTTACAGCACAAGGAGCATTAGATTTAATAGCTGTTGGTGCTGATGCTATTAAAGTAGGAGTAGGACCAGGAAGCATTTGTACAACCAGAATCGTTGCTGGGGTGGGAGTTCCCCAAATTACAGCTATTAATGATGTTTATGAGGTTTGTTGGCCAAAAGGGATTCCTGTTATTGCTGATGGTGGAATTAAGTATTCTGGTGATGTTGTTAAAGCTTTAGCAGTCGGAGGAGCTGCTGTTATGATGGGATCAGTTTTTGCAGCAACTTTTGAAGCACCTGGCGAGGAAATGATTGTTGAAGGTAAAAAATATAAAACATATATAGGAATGGGTTCTTTGGCAGCAATGAATAAGGGAAGTGCTGATCGTTACTTTCAAGATAAGAACCGTAAATTAGTACCCGAAGGAGTTGAGGGTCGTGTTTTATTAAAAGGAAAACTAAGTGATATTCTTTTCCAATTTATTGGTGGTTTACGGAGTGGTATTGGTTATTGTGGTGCAAAAAATATTGCAACATTACAAAAAACAGCACAATTTGTTGAAATTTCAAATAATGGTTTAAAAGAATCACATCCACACGACATTGCAATTACGAAAGAACCACCAAATTACACAAAATAAGATTAATCTTTAAAACCTGATTTTTAGCAAATCAGGTTTTAAAATATCTAATATTTTTAAAAAAATGTTATTTTAATTGATATTTCTTTTTAATTCATATATTATTTATATGATTTCTTAATAATTTGTATCATAAGGAGGTGCTAGTAATGAAAAGAACATGACAACCAAGTAAAATCAAACACAAGCGAACACATGGTTTTCGAGCAAGAATGGAATCAGCTTCAGGCCGTAAAGTTTTAAGTAGAAGAAGAGCGAAAGTAAGAAAAGTATTATCAGCTTAATTTAGTTGGTGACATACTTTATTTTCTATTTGTGTAAAAATGTGAAAAAAAAATTTATTGTTAAAAAGAATTATGAATTTCAAAAGATAATAAATAATCGTTCTTTCATTAAAACTAACACTTATTTTATTTATTTTAAAAAAAATGATCTTAATTATCATCGGTTTGGAATATCCGTTGGTAAAAAATTAGGAAATGCTGTTGTTAGAAATAAAGTAAAAAGACAAATTAGAGCTATCCTATCATATGACTTTTCAGCTACAGAAGGTTATGACCAAATCATTATTGTTAGAAAACCATATTTTAGTAATAGTTATTTAGTTAATAAAAAAATTTTATTAAATCAAATCAAAATGTAAAAAGGAGGCGTAATAGTGAACTATCGTGATTATATTTTCTCAGATGGGAAAAGAACACGAAAACCTTGATATTCAATTGCCTGGAAATGAACAAAATTAATTTTGTATCTTTTTTTAATTATATCAATGTTGTGAGGCTGTGGACAAATGATTGTTCCTAAGTTTGGAACAGCGCAAATTTTAGATGTTTCTGGCCAAAGAGTATATAAACCGGGAGTTTTCTTTGAAATTATTTTAGGAAAAACTAACGTTGGAAAAGAACACTTTTTTCATTTTGAAAATGGACAATTATTTGAATACCCTTATTTAGCTATTAGAACATGGGCTGATGCTTTTGTAAAAACAACATCACCATTTTATGGATGTTTTGTTTTCCCAGTTGCTTGAATTTTAGTTAATTTAATTTATGGGTTTGGTGGTTTAGACAATGGTGCCGGAATTATTGGTGCACTTTTCTTAACTTCGTTAATTGTTCGATTAATTACTTTAATGTTCAGTTGAAAATCCCAGCGGAATCAAGACAAAATGCAGTTGATGCAAATTAAGCAAGCAGAAATCCAAGCAAAATATAAAGGTTCAAAGGATCCTACTGCTAAACAAAAACAACAAATGGAAATGATGCAATTATATCGGAAAGAAGGAGTTTCTCCGTTATCAACGATTGGTTCTTCGTTTTTATCAATTCCATTTTTAATTGCGATGTATACTGTTGTACGAGCAACCCGAGAGTTAAAAATGGCAACAATTGGGCAAATTTCTTTGATTGAAAAGCCCTGAGACATGATTACAAGTGGAAATTATGTTTATTTAGCGCTATTATTTGTTTATTTACCAATCCAAGTTCTTTCAATGATTTTACCAACGATTTTAAATCTTCGTAAAACAAAAGTTATTACTAAAGAGCAGAAAAAAGCTCGTAAACGTCAGTTTATTATGCAAGGGGTAATGATTATTGTTTTCTTTGTAGTTACAATTTCGATTGCGTCAGGGGTTGTTATTTATTGGATTTTTTCTGCGGTAATTCAAATTTTACAAACTTTAGGATTTCATTTCTTACGAGTTAAAAAGCGAAGCAAAAAAAATAAAAATAGTGGATCAGGATGACAAAAAATTAAAAATTTATTTGTGCATAAACCAAAGTTATCAACGGTTGGCAACGCAGAAGTTGTTGAAGTAACAAAAACAAAGCCAACAAAAACAAACGAAACTAATAAAGTTTCTTATAACCTAATAAAAACAAAACCAAAAAAATCAAAATTCTCTTTACATAGTAAGAAAAAAAATAAAAAATAGTGTTTTTTGTTAAAGAATTTAAATCACAAAAAAAATTTAAAGAATTTTTAAATAATTCATCCGAATCATATTTTTATAAGACAGAATTATTTACAAAAAAAATTTTTTTTGAACAATTACATGTAACTTTTTTTGAGATTGATGATATTATTTCTTTTTGTGAAGAGCGTTTAAAAATTATTATTGAAGATATCTTATTATCAAAAGATTATGAGATGTTTTTTTTCATCTCATAATAAACAAATTCTAATTATGTTAGATGTTAAAGATTTAACGCTTAATATTAATATTTTTGAATTTATTTTTATTTTAGAAAATATATTACATACATATATTAGTCGAAAATTTCAAAATAATTTTAAAATTATTATTGTTTTTAACTATAACGAATCAATTCTGTTTGAAAGTCTTCGAAAAATAGTTAATAAAGTTTTGTTATCACAAAAAGATTATATTTTAACAGTTATGAACAAAAATCAGCGTAAATTAGTGCATAAAAGTATTTTAAAGTTGCAAAAACTTAATTTCAAAATAAATTGGGCCAGAAAATGCCCGTCAAATCGTTATTAAGTGTACTAATAAAAAATAATGATTATTTTATTTTTTTTTAATTTTGATATAATTTAACAAAGCAAAGAGGAGTTTCAAAAAATGTTTGAAGATACAATAGTTGCCCCAGCAACAGCAATGGTGAAACAAGCAATTTCAGTTATTCGTATGTCAGGGTCTGATAGTTACAAAATTATTAATAAAATTTTTTCAAAAACAGTTGTTCCTAATGGGAACCAAGTTTGCTATGGTTATTTAACTGAAAATGGTGAAACAATTGATCAAGTTATTTTAGTTTGTTTTGAAAGTCCAAATTCGTTTACTGGCGAAGATATCATTGAAATTAATTGTCATGGTGGTGTTTTAGTTACTAATAAAATTATTAAGTTATTGTTAAAAAATGGAGCACGGTTAGCTAATCGAGGGGAGTTTTCCCAACGAGCTTTTTTAAATGGAAAACTTAATTTGGTGCAAACATATGCAATTAACGATTTGGTTAATGCAACAAATGATAATAGTGCTAGAATAGCTTTGAATAATTTACAAAATAAAAACACGCATTTAATTAGTGCTTATCGTGATGAATTGTTAGATATTATTGCTAACATTGAAGTAAATATTGATTATCCAGAGTATGATGGAGTTTGTGATTTAACAACACAAGAATTAAATCAACAGTTACTTGTTTTAGAACAGAAAATTAATGATTTAGTTAAAATCAGTAAAGTTGGTAAAATTATTAATGAGGGAATTAATGTTTTGATTCTTGGTAAACCAAACGTTGGGAAATCATCGTTGTTAAATGCTTTAATGAACGAAGATAAAGCCATTGTGTCTGAGGTACCAGGAACAACAAGAGATATTGTGGAAGGAAAAATTAACTTAGGACCACTAACACTGAACATTATTGATACTGCCGGGTTACGTGAAACAGTTGATAAAATTGAACAAATGGGAATTGAAAAAGCACGACAACAAGTTGAAAATGCTGATTTAGTTTTAGTTGTTGCAGATAATTATTTAAATTTAGTTGAATTAGATTTTGATGTTAAAGCGTTAATTGAAAATAAAGAGTATTTATTAGTTCTCAATAAAATTGATTTACTTAATGTTAATAAGCCCAACTTAGATAAACATTTAGTTGGGATTTCTGCTTTAAATCGAGATATTAAAGCGTTAATTGATAAGATTTTAATATTATATAATACTGAACATCTTATTAAGGATGATCAGTTGGTTCTATCAAACATAAAACAAATTTCTTTGTTAGAGAAGGTAGCAAATTCAATAAAAAATGCATATAATAATACTACGAGTGGATTTCCAGTTGATATTATTAATGTTGACTTACATGAGGCTTGGGAAATATTAGGTGAAATTCTAGGTGAAAATTATGAAGATGATTTATTGACAACAATTTTTAGTAGATATTGCCTAGGAAAATAGGAGGAAAATATGCAAGGAATCTTTGATACACATTGTCATTTAATGTCACATGAATATGAAAACGAAGAGACTTCAGCAATAATTGCTGATGCAAAAATAAGTGGCGTTTATTGGCTTAATAATGTTGGGTATGATTTAAAATCTAGTAAAGCAGCAGTTCGCCATGCAATGCAATATGATAATGTTTTTGCAACAATTGGGATTCACCCAACTGGTGTTGCTGAATATGGCGTGACAGATTTAATAAAATTAGATCAGTTATTAAATAGTGATAAAGTAATTGCTGTTGGCGAAATTGGTTTGGATTATTATCATAAAAATGTTTCACCAGATTTACAAAAACATTGATTTATTAAACAACTTGAATTAGCAAAGGAACATAACCTTCCTGTAGCAATTCACTGTCGTGATGCTTATGAAGATTGTTATGAAATATTAAAAACACAAAAAATCGAAATTGGTTTGATGCATTGCTATAATGGAACAATTGAAATGGCAAAAAAATTTTTAGATTTAGGATTTTATCTTTCATTTGCAGGAAATATTACTTTTAAAAATGCCGAGCAGTTACGTGAAGTTGCTAAAATGGTACCGCTAAATAAAATTTTGGTTGAAACAGATGCACCATATTTAACTCCTGATCCATACCGTGGGAAGAAAAATTATCCTAAATTTATTATGTATACAGTTAAAAAACTAGCAGAATTAAAAAGCATGCCCGTTGAAGAAGTGATTCGTATTACAAATAAGAATGCCCGTAAATTATTTAATCTTGAATAATTTTTAAATTAAATAACAAAAGTTAAAATGAAAAAAATATTAGAGCAATCTAATATTTTTTTCATTTTAATTTATTTTCTTTTTTTACCTAATGATGATAATAATCCTTTTTCTTGGAAATTATACAAACCATTTTCAATATTTTTCTTAATTGTTTTTTCAAATATTTTTGTTCCTTCAATAACACAATTTAATGGATCTGAAGCAGTTTTTGTTGGTAATTGGAAGATATCAAAAAAGTATTTATCAATATTTCTAATGAAGGCTCCTCCACCACAAACTGTAATTCCGTTTCTCATAATGTCTCCTGCTAATTCAGGTGGTGTATTTTCTAATAGTTCAATTACTAAGTCTGTAATTTTAGAAAATGCATTTAATAAGACATTTCTAATTTCTTCTGAAGAGATTTTTGATTCTTTTGGTAATCCTGAAACAATATCACGTCCATAAATTTGAATTGATCTTTCGTTATGGTATTTAACTAATGAACCAATAAATTTTTTAACATCTTCAGCTGTTTTTTGTCCGATAGCAATGTTGTATTCTGAACGAATGTATTTACGAATATCATCATCAAAGTGGTTTCCAGCAACTTTAATTGATCTTGAAACTACGATATCACCTGATGAAATAATAGCTAAATCAGTTGTTCCTCCACCAATATCAATAATTAAGTGTCCTTGAGGTAATTCAATATTAATTCCTGCTCCTAAAGCGGCCATTTTAGATTCTTCTTCGATAATAACTAATTCAGCACCCATTTCTTTAGCAACATTTTTTAAAGCTTCTCTTTCCAATTCTGTAACTCCACTTGGACATGCTAATAATACAATAGCATTTTTTCAAATGTTCATCATTTTCATTCTTGAAAAGATGTGTTTTAATAAATCTTGTGCAGCTTCCATGTCTGCGATAACTCCATCTACTAATGGTGTTACCATTCTAATATCTCCGTGTGTTTTTCCAACCATATCATAGGCAGCTTTTCCTAAGGCAATTAAACTATTAGTTTTATTGTTATAAGCCATTAATGATGGTTCATTGTAGACTACACCTTGTCCTGAAACATATGCTAAAACATTAGCAGTTCCTAAGTCAAGAGAAATAAATGGTCTAGTTTCTGGTCTCACGTTTTTTTCCTCCTTAACGATTTAATAACTATTAATAGTGTTATTATTAATAGCCATTTTAGTAATTTAATTCTTTTACATGCATTGATTCTAATCTTAAGATATCAAAGATGTCTGATTCGAATTTTTTAGTTCCATTAATAACGGCTAATAATGGTTGTTCACCGATTTTTGATGGTAATTGTAATGTATCTGTAAAGTAACGGTCAATTCCTTTAATTAAGGCTCCACCCCCACAGATTGTAATTCCATTACGGAAAATGTCTCCTGCTAATTCAGGCGGTGTTTCTTCTAACACTTGTACTGTTAGGTCAATAATTCTTGACACTGGTACTTTTAATACTTCTCTGATTTCTTCAGGTGTTACTTCGATTTCTCTTGGTAATCCCGAAACTACATCACGTCCATAAACTTTCATTCTTCTTTCATCAGGATATTTCGATAATGATCCGATTTCAATTTTAATTTGTTCAGCTGTTTTTGATCCAATTTCTAGACCATATTGTGAACGGATGAATTTTTGTACTTCATCGTTTAAGTAGTTTCCAGCAACTTTAACTGATTTAGATAATACGATATCTCCTGAGGCCATAACAGCAATATCTGTTGTTCCTCCACCCGTATCAACAACTAAGTTTCCAGCAGGTTTGTAGATATCTACACCTCCACCTAAAGCAGCCATTTTAACTTCTTCTTCAACAAAAACTTTAGATGCTCCTAAGTTCATTGCAATTTTTTTCAATGCAGCTTTTTCTAATTCAGTAATAACTGATGGACAAGCCAATAACATAATTGAATGTTTTAATTGTTTTGTAATACGTAGTTTTGTGAAAATATATCTTAATTGTGCTTCTGTTGCACGAATATCTGTAATAACTCCGTCAACCATTGGTCTAACAATACGAATTGACTTGTTTCCTTTTCCAATCATTTTGTAAGCTTCTGAACCTACAGCAATAATTCTGTTTTCTTTAATTCTGTAAGCAACAATTGAAGGCTCATTATAAACTATTCCTGAACCTGAAACATATACTAATGTATTAGCAGTTCCTAAGTCCATAGAAACGAAAGCTGGTTTCTTTGTGCTATTATTAAATAAAGCCATGTAATTTTGTCCTCCTGTTTCTTCTTGTTTTATTTAGTTAGATTAATATATTTGATTAATCAGTAAAAATGAATTGCAATTCTATATTTGATTGTAAATAAAGAATACAATACGAATTAATTATAACATATTTTTTTAACTTTTTTTTTAAAATTATTTCCATAATTAGTTTTAGTAGCGATTAGTGTTAACGTTTAACGGAACAACAAAAGTAGGGGACATAATTGTTAAAATTCGAATTAAAGTATTAACTAAATTTTTAATTCGTTGTTTTTCTTTTTCAATTGGTAAAAAATATGGGACTAATTTTAAATATTTAACTTCAACAGTTTTTTTATAAAAAGTAGTATATTTGCTATTTATTGTTTCAATATATTTTTCAATATCATTTGTTGTTTTATATAAATATTCTATTTTAATAGCTGATTTCTCACGACTATATTGATATTTAAAAATTTGGCTGTTTTCTAAAATCATAATTGGATTATAGATTGTCATGTAGATAAAAAAAGTTTTTAAATCTGTAATATTTATTTTGCCAGTTTGAATAGTATTAATTGTGTAATAAAATCAATTACTATCAATTTCTTCAATATTTGTTGTATTAGGATAAGGCCAAGCAATGCCACTATTATTATTTAGTAATTGATTCCATGGTTTATCAGTATTCATATGTCCTGATGAAGTTAAAACTTGTTGAATAAATCAGTATGAAAAATAAGGCTCATTAATAGTTTTATCGGTATTAAAAACTTCTCCAAATATTGGTTGATCCGTTTTTGAAGTATAACTTCAACTTGCAAATGATTGACGAATTCTAACATCAATTGTTGAACAACTAACAACAGCAGCAGTTGCTGTCGATGTTGTAATTGTTAATGCTGTTAAAAATAATAGTAGTTTTTTCATTCTTGTTTTACACCTTATATAATGTTATTTTATCATTTTTATAAAAATTATTGTCATTGTCATAAAAAAAGATAAACATTTGTTTTGAACATATAAAATAAAATTGACAGAAAAAAGAGAGTTAAAATTTCTGTTATATAATTTTATTGAAAGGATGTTCTTTTTTATGGCAAAACAATGAAATAAAGATGAAAAAATTGAAATATTAGAATTTTCTAAACAAAATGGAGTGAGAAGTTCTGCAGAAAAATATAATGTAGCAAAGTCAACTATTCAAAGATGACGCGCTGAGGCTGAAGAAAATGTTGATAATTTAGAGTGAGGCCGTGGCTTGCAAACAATTCATCATTCAAAACGTAGAATGAAAGCATCAAAAGTTATGACTGATGATGTGACTAAAATGTCGCGCTTTGAATTAGAAGAAATTGCAAAGCTCCATCTTGCACTAAAAAAGTATGAAGCGAAGACTATTAAAGATAAGTTATTCGCCATTAATAATTTATCAGCAGATTATTCTGTTGATTTTTTATGCCGAAAATTAAAAGTTACTAGACAAGGATATTATTTATGAATAAAAAATGGAATGCCTAAGTATAAAAATTATAATATTAAATTTGCCAATACAATATTAGAATTATTTAATAAATTTAAAGGTATCTACGGATATCCAATGCTGAGTATTTTATTAGAAAAATATAAAAACATAAAACTTAACAAATGAGTTGTTTATAGATACATGAAAATTTTAAAAATTAAATCTATTAAACGTAAAATTAAGCCAAGTTATTTAAAATCTAGACCATTAAGGTTTCCAAATGTTTTAAACAGAAATTTTGTTGCAACTAAACCTAATCAAAAATGAGTAACTGATGTTACATATTTACCAATAAAAAATAAAATGTTATATTTATCAATTGTAAGAGATTTATTTAATGGTGAAATTTTAGATTGAAAATTATCTAATAATCTAAATAGCAATTTGTGCTACAAAAATTTAGTTTCAGCTTGAAATTATTCAGGAAAACCAAAAAATGTAATAATTCATAGTGATCAGGGTAGCTCATATACTTCACCAATGTGGAAGGATTTATGTGAAAGTATGCACATGGTTATTTCTATGTCTCGAAGAGGAAATTCACCAGATAATGGGGCATGTGAAACTTGATTTAGTTCATTTAAAAAAGAATGCATATATTTATATCAACGAAATGAACTAAATTTAAATAATATTTATGAAATTGTTTCGAACTATATTGAGTTTTATAACTTTGTAAGGCCAAGAATATCGCAAAGAAAAACTCCTTTCAAACAACGAATGGAGTTTTTTAATAAAAAAATCTTTTTTTTCTGTCAATTTTAATTGACATCTTCAGTTTATCTATTTTTTTTATTTTCTTCAATTAATCCATCTCTAATTTTTTTCTCATATGCAATGCAACCATCAATAACAGATGTTTCAGCATTTTTAGCAACACGAACTGGAATTTGGAAATAATCTGATAAAAATTCTTTAATTCCTGCAATTTGTCCACAACCACCAGTAACTATAATACCGTTGGCTACAGCATCTCCAGCTAATTCAGCAGGTGTTTGTTCTAGTACTTCAGTTATTAATTGTATAATTGATGAAAAAACACTTATTAATAACTTTCTAATTTCTGAATCTAAAATTTCAGCTTCTTTTGGCATTCCTGTGACAACGTCTCTTCCAAAAATGATCATTTTTTTGTTTTCTTTCATTTTGTATAATGATCCAATTTGTTTTTTAATTTGTTCTGCTGTTACAACTCCAATTGAAATTGTGTGTTTAGCACGGATATATTTTAAAATTTCTTCATCAATATAATTTCCAGCTGTTTTAATTGATTTACTTTCAACAATTCCGCCAGCTGAGATAATAGCGCAACTTGTTTTTCCGCCACCAATGTCTAAAATAAAAGTTCCTTTTGGTGCAAAAATGTTTTCTCCGGCTCCTAGAGCAGCCATTAATGAATCTTCTTCAATTTTAACAAAATCTGCACCAATATTTTTACACATTTTGATTATTGCTCGTTTTTCTAACTCTGTAACATTTTTTGGACACGCAATTAAAACAATAGCATTCTTTCATAAGTCAGCCACCTTTGCTTTTTTCCCTATTTGTTGAATAAATTCTTCAGCAATAGATAAGTCTGTAACTGCTCCGTTACGTAATGGTGTATAAATTTCAATTCTATCATGAGTTTTTCCAATTAACTTTTTAGCATCATCTCCTAATGCAATTAGTTTATTGGTTCCAATTTCATATGCCATTACGGATGCTTCGTTGAAAATAATACCTCTCCCCGCAACATAAGCGATCGAATTAGTTGTCCCCAAATCTATAGCGATAAATTTACGGGGTGGCTTTGGTGAGATGTTGAATGTATTTTTCAATACGTCTGATATTGCCATCTTTAAAATGTCTCCTTCCATTTATTGCTTCGTTAAAAAACATAGCAATAATAAATAACATAATAATTTTCTTAAATATTAAATCCCTTAAATTGTAATAAAAAATTCAACATCAAGTAATTTTATTATATAAAATCCAGAGTAATTTGCAATTAAAAATAGCAATTTAATTTTTTTTTGCATTTTATTTTATTTTACTCTCTTTTTTACAAAAAAAGTACATTTTAATATACTTTTAATTTTTATGCAATTTTATATTCATTTGCTTCTAACAATTGAATTCTTTCAATTACAGCACCTAAGTTTTTTTCATATGTTTTAGCGCCATCAATTACACACATTAATGGGTCATTTGCAGCTTTTACTTTTAATTGGAAAATTGATTCAAAATATTTAACAATTCCACGAATTAAAGCTCCTCCGCCACAAATTGTGATTCCATTTCTAATAACATCTCCCGCTAATTCAGGTGGTGTTTGTTCTAACACTTCAACTAACAAGTCTGTGATTCTTGAAAATGGTGCTAATAAAACGTTTTTAATTTCTTCGGGTTTAATCATTACTTCACGTGGTAGTCCAGTGATAATATCACGCCCAAAGGCACGAACGGTTTTTTCATTAATTATTTTAACTAATGCTCCAATTTCTTTTTTAATTTGTTCGGCGGTTCTAATTCCAATTAAAACATTATACTCGGCACGAATGTATTTTTGAATTTCTTGATCTAAGTGTTTTCCAGCAACTTTAACTGATTTTGAGATTACAATATCACCTGCTGAGATGATTGCTATATCAGTTGTTCCTCCACCAATATCGATTACCAAGTTTCCTTGTGCTAATCCGATGTTTAAACCAGCTCCTAATGCTGCTAATTTAACTTCTTCTTCAACTAAAACGTGACTTGCTCCCATATCTTTTGCAATTGCTTTTAAAGCACCACGTTCTAGTTCTGTAACTCCACTTGGGCACGCTAATATTACTAGAGAATTTTTTCAAATTCCTGATAATTTTAATCTACTAAAAATGTGTTTTAATAAATCTTGGGCAGCATCCATATCTGAAATAACTCCATCAACTAATGGTGTTACCATTCTAATGTGTTCATGTGTTTTTCCAACCATTTTGTATGCTTCGTTTCCTAAGGCAATTAATGAGTTACTTAAGGTGTCATATGCCATCATTGAAGGTTCGTTATAAACAATTCCTTGTCCTGAAACATATGCTACTGTATTAGCTGTACCTAGGTCTAAAGCTAAGAATGAGTAATCTTTTCCAAATTTATAATTAGCCATATTTCTTTTGCCTCCTACTCCTATATTTAAAATTTATCATTATTTTAATATAACATTCTAGTATAATTATACTATAAAATTATGATAAATTAAACCAAAAAGATTTTTATGAGGGAAAAGGCAACAGTGGGAACATTCGTTATTGTAGAAGGCAAGACAGTTGCAACAAAATTGAAAAGTATTTTTCCGGACCTAAAAATCATTGAAACTGGTGGGGGTGGAATTACAACAGAAAAACTAGAATTAATTAAAAAAATTAGTTTACATAATAAAGTGATAATTTTTACCGACCCTGATCATCCTGGTCAAAAATTACGTCAAATGATTAGTGATTATTTAGATAACAATTGTATTCATGCTTTTATCAATAAGACTGATGCAATTAAAGGAAAAAAAGTAGGAGTTGCTGAAGCTTCTACGTTAGCAATTAAGAATAGTATTAGTAATCTAATTATATTTAGCAACACAGTTGGTGATAGTTTATTATGAAGTGATTATATTAATTTAGTTGATTCAAAATTAAGACGTCAAAAAATTATCAATTATTATAATTTAGCACCCACTAATAATAAAACAACATTTAAGTGTTTAAATTATATGAATGTGACAAAAGATGATTTAATTAAGATTTTAGAGGAGAAATAAGGATATGAAAAAACAAAATCAGGAAATGTGAGTAGAAGGGATGATTATTGCCAAAAAAAGTAAAGGCCAAAATTTTTTAACAAATGCTTATTTTATTAATAAAATTGTTGATAGTGCATTTGAATTTCCAAAAACCAATATTTTAGAAATTGGTCCGGGGATGGGGGCTTTAACGAATGAAATTTTAGCAAAAGCAAATAAATTTATTTGTGTTGAAATTGATCCAGATTTAGTAAGGTATTTAACAATAAAATTCAAAAATAAAAATTCAAAAATCATTGAAGCAGATATTTTAACCCTTGACTTAGAAACTTTATTTGCAACTGAATTTTCAGATAATAATCCAATTAGTATCATCTCAAATATTCCTTATTATATTACTTCACCGATTATTTTTAAATTATTAAAAATAAAGAACCCAAAGGTAAAAGAAATTATTTTAATGATGCAGAAAGAAGTTGGTGAAAGAATTATGGCTCAACCAAATTCAAAGGTGTACAATAATCTTTCTATTGTTTGCCAATTTTATAGTTATATTGAAAAAGTTTGTTTAGTTGGACGAAATAATTTTGTTCCTGTGCCTAAAGTTGATAGTGTTGTTTTAAAATTTAAATTAAATCAAAAATATCCTGATTTAAAAAATGAGGAAGATTTTATTAGCTTTATTCGAGCCATGTTTGCAACAAAGCGAAAAACAATTTTAAATAATTTAGCAACTATTTTGCATGACAAAACATTAGCACAAAATATTTTATTGAAATTAAATTATGCTTTAAATTTAAGATCAGAAAGTTTAACCTTAAATGATTTTTATATATTATATAATGAAGTTAAACAAAATGAGAAAAAAGGTTAATAATGCAAATTAGATCATATGGTAAATTTAATTTAACATTAAAAGTCTTTCGTAAGAATCAATGAAAAAAAATGCATCGAATTCAAAGTATTATTTTTCCTTACAAATTAGAATATGATATGGTTGAGGTTCTACCTTATCAAGGTAATCAAACAATCTTTACTTGTAATAAGAAAGAACTTGATTGAAATAATAATACTGTTTTAGACGCTTATCATAAGTTTGTTACAGTTTTTCCTAAATTTAAAACAATTCCTTTACATATTAATTTAATTAAAAATACAACAATTGGCTCAGGGTTAGGGTATTCTTCTAGTAATGCTGTTGCTGTTATTAAAATAATTTGTAATTTTTTTAAAATTAATTATTATTCAAAAAAAGTTAAAAAATTAATTAAAAATCTTAGTTCAGATGCCTTATTTTTTTATTTAGAAAAACCAGCAATTATTTTTGGTTATGGTAATAGAATTACGTATTTAACATCGAACCAAATTAAAAAATATGAAATTCCTAATTTTAAAATTATTAATTCAAAAATTTCATCAATTACAAAAGATGTTTATGAAGAATTTGATCATAATTATCAATATTATAAAGTAAAGAAAAATACTAATATCTACTATAATATGCTGCAACAACCCGCTTTTAAAATTAATCCAAAGCTAAAAAAATTTTATATAACATTAAAAAAAGAACACTACAATGTGATGCTATCGGGCAGTGGTGGTACTTTTTTAGTATGATAATATAGTTTTAAAGTATATTTTAAAATTAATTTAGGCTATAATTTAACATAAATGAGGAGAATATAAAATGAATAAAGTATTGTTAATTGATGGAAATGCTTTACTTTTTAGAGCGTTTTATGCTACGGCTTATAATGGTGAAATGTTAAAAAGTTTAGACGGAACTCCAACTAATGCAGTTTATGCTTTTGCTAATATGCTAAATAAAATTTTAAAAGCAAATAATTATTATAGTGTTGTTGTTGCTTTTGACAAAGGAAAAAAGAACTTTCGCCATGATTTATTAGCTGATTATAAGGATGGCCGCAGTAAAACACCAGAGGAATTAATTGTGCAATTTCCAATTGTAAAAGAATTTTTAGATAGTTATCAGATTCCGTATTTAGAACAAGAAGGGTATGAGGCTGATGATTTGTTAGGATGTTTGGCACAACAAGCAGAAAAAGAAGATTTTTATGTTGATATTTTTTCAAGTGATAAAGATTTATATCAATTAATAAGTGATAAAACAAATATTTTAGTTCCGCGTCAAGGCGATACTGCCGATGTCATTGATGAGATGGCTTTAGCAGAAAAATGAGGAGTTAAACCATTACAAGTTCCTGATTTAAAAGGATTAATGGGAGATCCTTCTGATAACTTAAAAGGAGTTCCTGGTGTTGGTGAAAAAACAGCAATAAAATTAATTAAAGAATATCATTCAATTGAAAACCTATATGATAATATTGATAAAATTAAAGGGACATTACAACAAAATTTATTAAATAATAAAGTAGATGCGTTATTATGTAAAAAAGTTGCCACAATTTTTTGTGATATTAATTTAAGACAGTTTGCATTTACCCCATTTCAACCAAATCATGATGCTTTAATGCAATTTTATTTAAAATATAATATGAATTCTTTTATAACAAAATTATTTAGTAACAAAGATGATTTTCAAAATTCAGAGTTAAAAGTTGAAATTATTGAAGAATGAAAAGAAGGATATAATGAGGATAATACTACTGTTTATTTAGAATTATTTGATGAAAATTATCATCTTTCAGAAATCATTGGCTTTGGAATTGTTAATTCCAAAGGAGTTTTTTATTTTGATTATATTAATGCTAAACATGACAAATTATGGCATCGGTTTTTACATGATCCAAAATATCAAAAAATAACTTATCATGCCAAAAGTTTAATTGTTGCTTTAGCTCGGGACAACATTATTGTGCAAAATATTAGTTATGATATGATGCTAGCTGGTTATGTTTATAATTCTAATGCAAAAAATACGCTAGATACTTACATTAATTTATTTGAAAAGAAACAGATTTTAACTGATGATTTATTTTATGGGAAAGGAGTTAAAAAACAAATCCCAGCTGATATTATTAAACTAAGTCAGTTTATTGGGGAAAAAACATTTTATATTAATAAATTGCAGCCAAAGATTATTAAATTATTAAAAACTAATCAACAATATGATTTATATTATGATATTGAGTTACCAACAGCTTTTGCATTAGCACGAATGGAAATTAATGGGGTAAAAATTGACCAACAAGAGTTAACGGATCAAACATTACGAATTGAAAAAATTGTTCAAGAATTAAATAATGAAATTAACGCAATTGCCCAAAAAGAAATTAATCCTAATTCGCCAAAACAAGTATCAGAATTATTATATTGTGATTTTTCTTTGTCTGATCTAAAAAAAGGATCAACAGCGCAGGAAGTTTTAGAGGAAATAAAGGATACTCATCAAATTATTCCTAAAATTTTAGATTATCGGAAGTATCAAAAATTATATTCAACATATCTAAAAGGGATGGAAAAGTATATTTTTAATGATGGTAAAGTGCATACAATTTATAAACAAACGTTAACAAATACGGGTCGCCTTTCTTCGGTTGAACCAAATATGCAAAATATTAGTATTCGTGATGAAGTTCAAAAAGAGGTTAGAAAAATATTTGTTGTTTCAACAACAGATAATATTTTATTATCATGTGATTATTCACAAATTGAATTAAGAATTTTAGCTCATATGTCAAAAGATTCAGATTTAATTATGGCTTTTAATAATAATGAAGATATTCATACTAATACGGCAATGAAAATTTTTAATTTGCCAAAAGCAGAAATTACGTCTAATATTCGTCGTAGCGCTAAAGCTGTTAACTTTGGGATTATTTATGGCATTAGTGATTTTGGATTGGCAACTGATTTAAATATCCCCGTTTATAAAGCAAAAGAAATTATTAATAATTATTACCAACAATTCCCTACAATTAAAGCGTTTATTGATAGTCGAGTTGAGTTTTGCAAACAAAATGGTTACGTTACAACTATTTTTAATCGAAAACGATATGTTCCTGAAATTAATGATCGCAACTATATGCAAAGAGAATTTGGAAAACGAATTGCAATGAATATGCCAATTCAAGGCAGTGCGGCAGATATCATTAAGATTGCCTTAAAAAACATTGATCAAGAATTTTTAAAATTAAATTTAAAAGCAAAGATAATTGCACAAATTCACGATGAATTAATTTTTGAAATTCCACAAAATGAATTATCACAAGTTAAAACAATTGTTAAAAATTTAATGGAAGATTCAATGGTGTTAGATGTTAAGTTATTAGTTGATATGAAAACAGGTTTGAGTTGATATGATTTAAAATAAAATTAAATGATATCAACATTTTTTATGCCATAATTTTTATGATTTCGATTTTGGCCATAATTTGTTGTAATTTGGTATGGTAACATTCCTGAATATTCCATTTCCATTTTAATTATTGCTCGTTATGAGTTAGTGTTTTCAACATCGCATTCAGCAAAAATTCATTTTAATTTCATTTTTTTTAAAAGCTAAGGCAATAACTACTTTCCCGGCTTCAACAATATAGCCATTTCCTCAATATTTTTTATTAACAATATAACCCATTTTTGCATTTGGCATAATTGGATCTAAGCGTAAATCAATAATTCCAATCATTTGGTGGGTATCTTTTAATTCCAATCCTCATTTATCTAGTGGTTGGTTTAAAAAGAGTTGCGCAATTATGTTTTATGTTTCCATAATAGTTTGATGGGGTCCCCATTCTAAAAATTGTATGTTTTCAATATCTTTGCTATATTCAAAAATATTATTAGCATCTGCAAGGGTGATTGGGGCGCAGAATTAGACGTTCAGTTTCAATAATTTTATTCTATTCTAAAATTAAATGATATTGTTGCATAATAAGTGGTTCCTTTTTCTAATATTATATCTAAAAAATAGTTTTAATATATTGTTTTTTAAATAAAAATTAAAAATACTAATTATTTATTAGTATTTTTATTATATATTTTATTTTTCTAGCAGTTTTTCAATTTTACTAATATTAAAATTTTTATTATATATTTTTTCAAAATTAACTTTAAATTTTTGTGCAACAGTTAATAAATTTGCTTTTGCTTTTTCATTATCAATAGTATTATTATTTTTTTCAAAATTCGTAATCATTTCATTTGTTAAACTAATAAATTTCTTTTCCAAACTATTAAAAATTATTGTCTGATATTTTGTTGAAATTATTGTCTGAATTTCATCCACATATTTTGGTGATATCTTTAGTTTTGATTAATGCAAGGATATTTTTATGAAATAATTGGTAAATAAGTATTACAAATAAAATCAATTGTTTGTTGGCGAAAATCTAAAATTCATTGGGCATAATATTCGTCAGAAACATCATTTATAATTTCTCATTCTTCATTTAGAGCTTCTAAATTAGGAATAATAAAGTAATTAGTAATTTCTGAAAAGATATTTGTTATTAATAAATTTAAGTCAGTATCAATTAAATAACTAATTAATGATTGATACTTTTTATCTCTTGCTTTAACTAACATTTCAATAATATTTGTATAGTCACTTTCAAAAAGATCCAAATTAAAAACAATTTTTGTTTTTAATGCTTTAACTTCATATTTATTTGTTAAATTAGTAAAATATTTGTTGTAAAAAGGGCGATTAAGTGACTTTTCTAATAATAAGTGACGATGGTGATTGTTGGGTTTATCAACAGTTATTTTACGATCAATTGTTCGTTCCTTTTTAAATTTTGCACTTCTAATTCGATATAAAATTGGGACATAAATAGCAATTACAAAGATTATAATAACACTAATAACTAAGATAATAATTCCTCATTCTGGCATATTATCCCTCCTAACTCTTAATTGTATTATATCTTAATGTCTTTAAATTAATGTATAGTATAATATACATTTTGACAAGCTAGTTTTAAGTTTTTTATCATAAATTTATAATTTCTATTTATATATTCACAGTTGAAAAACATTGTCCTATTTTATAAGACATTTTATTAATTATTTAGACAATTTCCTTCATCATCGGTTGTTGTACATTGTGATTGGAACATAATAAAGATAATATTTTCAACGGTTTTTGTTTCAATATTATATATGGCAAACGCTCCGTCTTGTCAAGGATCATTTTCTTCTTCGAATGTGCCATTGTTTCCTTGATTCATATGAACATCGTGGACACCATCAATTGGATTACCATAGCCCATTCCTCAAATTCCAATTCGATATTTTGAATTGTTTAAAGCAGGCGAAACAATTTGTTTAAATAAAGTTTCTAGTTCACTTGTTTCTTCATCCCCAACATATGGCAAAATAGTGATGTAACGATAATCAAATAAATTACCTTTTAAATAATCTAAGCAGTAACCATCTTTTCCTGTTGTCAAATTCGAATGAACAGTATCATCTAAAGCAAAACAGCGGTCAACAATATCGTTTTGATAATTTTGCTTAATAAAATATAAAACATCATGCGGTTTAATTCGTGAACGAACATTAATGTTGACAGTATACGATTGATCATTTTTATCAGTAATTTCTAAATCGAAATGAGGATTACCTCTTACTGTCGGATGATAGTTGGTTAAATTTCCTTTTAAAAAAAACATATTTATTTTCTTTCATAATTAATCATTTCCTTTCTATGATTTTATAATCTAAATGTTATCTATAAAAGATATCTTTATTTTATGCAAAAAGCAACTGAAATGCCATTAATAATAATTTATATCAAATTAATTGCATATTATTATAAACAATTGCGTAATTATTTGCTTTTTAATTAATGTTCTTAAAACTAGCATCTTGATTTTTATAATATTGTAAATTGTACTATGAAGTGTAGCAGTTTATTTGTTATGATTATACATCAATAAAATAAATGTTTCAATATATTTATTTTTAAAAAATTTAGTAGTTTTGTCTTAAATTTATGAATTTTGACACACTGAAAAATAAAATGATTAAAATTTTATAAGTAATTATATTAAAAATTAAACATTTGTATAAAAACTTCTTTTGAAGATAGTCAATGTAAATTTTTTTTAAGTTTAGAGTTTATTATATTGGCAACTTCTTGATAATAATTTCTTGAATAAATACTTAAATCAATTCCTTTGGAAAATCAATGTCTAAAATCACGAATTGCTCTTTCAACTTTAGGGTTTTGAGTTGGAGTTCCAGCGTCACAAAATATACTTTAGCATTTGTTATTTTTTCAATTTTTTCTCAATCAGCAAATTCTTTGCCTTGATCTGTTATTATTCCTTTACATTTATCTTTAAAAAATCTGTTAGAAAAAATTCGTTCTACTGCATTTGTAACTTCTTTTGTTGTTTTTTCTTTTAATGGTTCAATGATTTTAAATTGGGTTAATTCTTCGATTAAAACTAAACAAACACTATTGTTTTTACCAATCATAGTATCCATTTGATATCAACCAAATTCATATTTATCATGTTTTGCTTCTTCAATAGTTCTAAAATTTCTTATTTTCCCGCGATTATCAATCCTATTTTTTGTTTTATATTTTCTATCGTGAAAATACAAATTATTTTTCTTGAAATTTAAAAATTCCAAATGAATATATTTATATAAAGTTTTAAAACATATCGGAAATTTAATACCAAACTCTTTTTCATATTTTTTACAAATTTGTTCTGGTGAATCATGAAATTTGTTATATTTTTCATCTAGTCATTCTAAAATATTTAACAATAATGATGATTTTTTAAAACATTTTTGTCGTTTTTGTAAATAATCTTCGTGTGCTAATTTAGCGTCATATTCATTATCTTTTAACCTTTTTATTTCTCGTCTAATTGTATTGCGATTTTTATGCAATATTTTTGCTATTTTAGATATATTGGGTTTACCATTTTTTCTTTTTAAAGAATCAAGTTCTAATAAATCTTTTAACATTACTCTTTCTTGAAAAGTAAAATGATGTTTTGTTTTATCCTTATCCATTCTAAAAAATCCTTTCTTTTATGTACATAACTAATTATATATATTTTTAGGGTTTTGGGCGAGCGGTTGATTTTCTTAAATTTTTGTGATAAAATGACTTACAAGTTAAAAAAATTTTTGAGGTTCTTTCAAACAAATTTGGGAACCTTTATAAAATTCTTCGCTTAACGCTTAGAATTTTTCCCAAGTATTTTGAAAAGCGCGGCAAAAGTTTTTTTAAACTTTAAGTAATTTTTCTCAAAACTTATGAAAATCCCGCGAGCCCAGATTATTACAAAAATATAATTATAATAATCATTTAAATAACTTCCTTTCTTAAATATATTTAAAAGTGCTTGTATATATATATATATATATATATAATATCAATAGCTCTTGATAAAAAGTTTCAAGATAAAAGAAAGGAAATTATACAAAATGAAAAAACTTTTAAATTTATTAAGTGTATTAACTATTAGTGGAACTGCTATCCCAACAACAATTGCCGCTAGTTCTTATCAAAAAGAAAATAAAAAAATATTAAATAATGAATTTAATAATTTAAAACGAATTAAGAGAAATAACCCGCCGTCTTTACAAAGTATTATTACAACAATTAATATTGGAAATATTGAAATAAACGATAAATGTCATATTATTCAAAAATTAATAGAAATTAACCATCCGATTGTCTCTAGACAAGATTTTATAGAAAATATTGAATTTGAAAATATTAATCAAAATTTTGCATTAATTCATTTAAGAGAAAATATTGTAGTGGGAAATGAAATAAATTCAATAATTCCAGATTCAATTATTTTTACTATTAATTTTTCAACAAACAGTTTTACCTTATCTTCTATCATTAGTAATACAAATATAGGAAATATAGAAAATAATTATCACTATACTATTTTACAAAATTTACAAAGACTTAACCCCGATATAATATCTAGAAATATAAACTTAGAAATAATAGAAACATCAATAAATTCGGCAACAATTAGAAATCTTAATTCTGAAATTATAGGAGATACTATAGAAGTAAATTTTACAACAAATAATCATACAATAGATTCATTAATTGAGGAAACAGATTTGGGTGAATTACCAGATAGCAAAGAAGAAACAATTTTAAATGCAATTATTGAATTGAATCCTAGTATTGAAATAAATAATATTAATAGTATAGAAAATATTACAAATAATAGTGCAACTATATATGGAAATATTGGTCCATTATTAAATTGTCCAGTTTTAGAAATGGACAATTTATGAAGACCGGCAGAAAATAATGAACTTAATAACGTATCTATTTATTATAGAGAATTTATGGATAGTATTGAAGTGTTTTTTACTTTAAATATTTATCAAACAATAAAACCAGAAGAACCAATTTATCAAACAATAAAACCAGAAGAACCAATTTATCAAACAATAAAACCAGAAGAACCATTACATGAACAAGTATTAAAATCTTTATCACCAGAAACAAGAGATTTTTTTTCTTCAAAAAATAATGATTTAAATAATAATAAAATTATTAATAAATATAATTCTCTTTCAAAAGAAAGAAAACAACAAAAATTAAATGAAATCAATCAACATTATCAAAAATTATCTGAAAATAATAAAAAAAATTTTAAAGATACATTAAAAACAATTGGTAAGGCAGCTTTGGGTTCTGGGGTTTCAATATCTGGGGGGTCTAGTGCAAAATTATTGTATTCTAAATTAATTAAACCAAACAAAATAAAATATGATCTTATTGGATATATGAAAAAAAATGATATAACACCATTAAATGAAGAAACCCCACTTTTAAGTGAAACAGAAAACTCATCAACAACCGAAGCAATCGAAATGGAACCACTTTTATCAGAAAGCAACGGTTTAACGGCAGCCGAAACTTTAACAACTGCAGAAGGTGGCATTGTTACAACTGAAGAAGTTGTTATTGGAACAGAGGCCAGTACTGCAGTATCTTTAGCGCCTGAAACACTAGGTTTATCATTAATAATTGGAGGTCTATTATTAGCAATTATGGGGGGTGTTATTTGATGACTGAATTCTGGCGATGATTTAGAAGCAATTAAACATAACACACATAATCAGTATGATGCAATTGAAAAATACTATAAATTTTTAGCTCATGATCAATTAAAATTAGATATTAATAGTAATGAATGAAATAAAATTAAAAAAATTTATTGAGAAAATTTAGATAATTATCAAGAATTTAAAAATAAAATAAAATCAGAAATTATAAACTTTTATAAAGCAGATCATAGTGGTTGGGGTGGGTCAATTAATGACGACGATTTA
>NZ_OU953854.1:64857-81607 GCF_918697755.1 Spiroplasma endosymbiont of Phyllotreta cruciferae | reverse complement strand
AATGTTGAATATTTACATTTTGCAACACCACCCCATACAAGTGAAGAAGCACTAGAAAAAGTCAAAACTTTAGTTCAAAAATTACATCATTATACTGGTCAAAATCAACAACGCTTGCATGTTGTTAATTTTTCAATGTTACAGCACGAACTAATGCATATCCCCGATGGAAGTTACAGGATTACGATTATGCGCCGCATGTTTTATCGAATCGCAAATATTTTAGCGGCAAAATGAAATTGTCAGGCAATTATTACTGGTGAATCATTAGGGCAAGTTGCATCACAAACAATTGAAAGTATTAATGTTATCAATACTGTTTCACCATTACCAGTGTTACGGCCAGTCTTATGTTTTGATAAAAATGAAATTATTGCAATTGCAAAAGAAATTGATACTTATCAAACATCAATTTTACCGTTTGAAGATTGTTGCAGTCTTTTTGTACCAAAAAATCCCATGACAAAACCACGGATAGCTCAAGCAGAGTTTCAAGAACAAAATTTAATGTGACAGGAAATAATTGATGTTATAATTAGGAAGAATATAAAGACATATGTAATTGATGGGGATGAAATTTATGAAGAAAGATAATCTTTTTCAAAAAAAGAAAGAAGCAACAAAGACGTTAGTTAATGAACGAGAATTGCGAACAGCAGAACGTTCACGAACTAATTTGTTGGAAGAAACAATTTTAATTGATGAAGAGTTTTTAATTATTCGTGATTTTAAAGATGATGATATTAAAGTTGTAAATATGAATAAAACAAAAAATAATTTTTATAATGAAAATGCAATTGATTTGGAAAAAGAATTGTTACAAGAAATGACACCAAAGAAAAAACCTCGGGTATGGCGTTTTTTAGTTTTTGGAATTTTAGCAGTTTTAATTGTTGTAATGATTATTGTTATTGTTATTAAACTATAAAATTAGGCCACAACTGTGGTTTTTATTTTCTTTTTCGTTAAAATGAAAGTAGAAAGAGGTAATAAGTATGATGATTCCCCATTTAAATGTTCGAACAAGTTATAGTTTATTATCATCCTTAATTACGTTTGATAAATATTTTAATTATGCAATGACGAATGGATTATCAACTTTAGCAATTTGTGATAGTAATATGTTTGGAGTTTATGAGTTTCATCAACTTGCACAAAAAAATAACATTAAACCAATTATTGGATTAAATGTTATAATTTTGTTTGATAATGAACCCTATAATTTGAATTTATTTGCCCGTAATCAAAATGGGTATTTTAATTTAGTTGAAATTTCATCATTAATAATGATTAACGCTGAACATAAAACAACATTAACTTTTAATTATCTTAGTAAGTTCTTAACAACAGACTTAAAAATCATTATTAATTATACTGTTGATAATTATCACCCAGAAGTATTTCAAATTTTAAAAAATAATTTAGTTAACACAAGTGATTTATTTTTAGGAATTAATAATGGTAATGCCACCTTAATCGATTCCTTTCAAAATTTAGGACCAGAAGAACAAATTATTTGGAATAATAAAGTACAATATTTTACCAGTGATGATTTTACAGCGTATAAAGTTGTTGATACGATTAAAACACAAACTTTGTTTAAAGAAAGTAAATTAAATGATTGATATGGTTGAGTAGCACCACCAAGTCGTTATCAACAATACTTTGAAAATATTAAACATTTTATTACTGATATTGAAATTTTTTCATTAAGCAAAGGGACTATTTTTGATAATTTATTACAATATCCAATTCCGAGTGGTCAAACAGCGCAACAATTTTTAGCAGAAATTTGTCAAACAGCGTTAAAAGCAAAGAAGGTAAATGGTTTTTATGGAAAATATGAAGCACGGTTAAGTTATGAATTAGATGTCATTAATAAAATGGGTTTTAATGATTATTTTTTAATTGTATGAGATTATGTTCGTTATGCTAAACAACAAAATGTTTTTGTTGGTCCAGGACGAGGAAGTGCAGCTGGAAGTTTAGTTAGTTATTTGTTAGACATTACAACAATTGACCCGATTGCTTATAATCTTCTTTTTGAACGCTTTCTAAATCCAGAGCGAAAAAGTTTGCCTGATATTGATATTGATTTTCAAGATGATAAGCGCGAAATGGTTGTTGAATATTTGTTTGAAAAGTATGGTAGTGATCATGTTGCTCATATCGTTACTTTTCAAACAATTGGAATGAAGATGGCAATTCGTGATATTTGTCGAATTTTTGATATTGCAATTGAAGAAGCTGATAAGATGAGTAAGGCGGTTCCTTTGGAACATAATTATCATTATGAGCAAGCAATTAGTTCTAATCCTGTTTTTGAAATTTATCAAAAAAAATACCCCCAAGTATTTTTACATTTACAAAAAATTATTGGTTTACCACGACAAACAGGAACCCATGCGGCGGGAGTTGTGTTAACACAACAACGATTACAAACAATTATTCCAGTTAAAGAAGGTTATAATGGAATTTATCAAACTCAATATTCAATGAACTATCTAGAAGAATTGGGGATTTTGAAAATGGATTTATTAGGATTACGAAATTTAACGATTTTGCATGATGTTATTAATAATATTTATCAAGAGACAAAAGTAAAATTGGATGCAAATAAATTACCATTGAATGACCAAAAAACTTATCATCTGTTAGCCCAAGGAGATACGAAAGGAATTTTTCAATTAGAATCTCCAGGAATGACTAAAGTATTAGTTGATATGGTTCCTGATCAACTAGAAGACATTGTAGCAACTTCTTCATTATATCGGCCAGGACCACAAGATAATATCCCACTATTTATTCAACGAAAAAAACATTTAATAAAAGTTACTTACATTGATGATCGCTTAACGGAAATTTTAGCACCAACTTATGGTATCATTGTTTATCAAGAACAAGTTATGTTAATAGCGCAAAAAGTTGCTAATTTTTCACTAGTCAAAGCGGATGTTTTACGACGAGCAATGGGAAAAAAAGATGCAAGTATTATGGTTCAAATGAAAGCTGAATTTATTAAAGAAGCGGTTAAAAACCATTATGTTGAAAAAACAGCCCAAGAAATTTGAGAATTAATTTATAAATTTGCTGCCTATGGTTTTAACCGTAGTCATGCTGTTGCTTATTCATTATTAGGTTATCAAATGGCATATTTAAAAGCAAATTATCCTTCCCAGTTTTTAGCTAGTTTATTAACAAATGTGATTGGTGATGAACATAAAACAAATGATTATATTGCTTTAGCAAAAAAGAATCATTTAACAATTGTTCCTCCTAATATCAATGCGCAATATCGACAATATCATACTGTTGATAATCAAATTTGTGTTCCCTTATTAATTATTAAACAAATTGGTTTTGCTTTCTTTAAAAAAATTGCTAGTGAGTATCAAAAAAATGGTCCTTTTGTTGACTTATATGATTTGTTTATTCGTTTATATAAAAAAGGGTTGAATCGAAAAACTTATGAAGCATTATGTTTTTCGGGAGCATTAGATTTGTTTAAAATGAATCGCATTACTTTGTTTAATAACTACCAACAGATTATTACCTATATTGAATTAATTAAAACCAAAGAAGAAAATGAAAACTTAGTTATTGATTTTTCTTTAGCTGAAAAGCCAGAGTTAGTAATTGAGCCAGATGATGAGGTTATTTGCTTAGAAAAAGAATATGAATTCTTAGGATTTTATTTATCAAACCATCCTTTAAAGTATATTCGTGAAAAGGAAGGTTATCAAGCTAAAACAACATTAATTAGTAATTTACGATTAAGTTTAGGATCAACAAATGTTTTAGTGTTAGTAAAACGAATTAAAGTAATTATTGATAAAAATAATAATAAGATGGCTTTCTTAGACTGTTATGATGAAAGTGGTGAAATTAGTATTACAGCCTTTGCTGGTATTTATAAAGATTATGCAAATTTATTAAAGGTAAATAACATTTTGTTATTAAATATTAAATTAGGAACATATAATAATAAAATTAACGGAATTATTAATCGCATTAAATTTATTAGTGGGGAGAAAGAATAAATGTTTATTGAAATTATTGCAACAAATTATCAAGATTGTCAAATTATTGCACAAGCAGGGAATATTAACCGAATTGAATTATGTACTGATTTAAATCGTTGGGGTTTAACCCCACCATACGATGTCATTAAAGAAAGCACCGAAAAAATTAAGGTTCCAATTCGTGTCATGGTTCGTCATCGTGATGATTATTTTTATTGTCCAGATGATGAATATCAGCAAATTAAAAAGGATATTGCTTATATTAAAACAACTAAAGCAGAAGGGATTGTTGTTGGCATTTTAACACCCAACAATCAAATTGACCTTGTTCGAATGCAAGAGTTAATTACCTTAGCACATCCGTTAGCAGTTACTTTTAATCGGGCATTTGATTTAATTCTCGATAAAATCGTAGCGGTTAAACAGTTGGCACGGTTAGGGGTTAAAACCATTCTAACCCAGGGGGGAATTGCGCCAATTGGGGAGAATTTAGCAACTTTACAGACATTGCGAAATTATGGTGTTCAAATTCAAGGCGGGAGCAGAATTAATTTAACCAATTATCAAACAATTAGTCAGTATTGTGATGCCATTCACTTGGGTAGTGCTGTTCGTGAAGATGAAACATGAAAAACAACGATTAGTTTATCAAAATTACAGCAACTACAATAAAGAGCAAAATTTAATTAAAATACCAAAAATTATTTTATAATTGCCAATTAATCACACACTTTTTCTAAAATCATTAAAAAAAGTAATATAATTATTTGGTAAAGATTTAATGAGAAAGAGGGTCAAAAATGAATGTATTAGAAAATACACTTAAAAAAATTAATGAATTTTCAAAAAGAATTAAAATCATTTTTCCGGAAGGAAATTCAGAACGAATTCAAGAAGTTGCAAAACGTTTAATTGGAACAAACATTACACCAGTTCTTATTTTTAAAACTCGTGCTGAAGTCCCAACAGATATTGCTGATTATCAGGCAGAAGTTTTAGTTGCCGAAGAACAAAATATATCAGAACTAGCTGAACATTTAGTTGATTTACGAAAAGGAAAAGTTTCAATTGCTGAAGCAAGACGGTTAGTTGGTGAATGTAATTATTTATCCGTATTATGAGTTAAAAAAGGTTTAGCTGATGGTATGGTTGGTGGAATTACTTATGATACTAAAGATATTATTGGCCCAGCGTTACGAATTATTAAAGCAAAACCAGGGGTTAAATTAGTTTCATCATTCTTTTTAATGGTTCGTAATGATGAACGTTATATTTTTACTGACTGTGCATTAAACATTGACCCAACAGCGGAAGAACTAGCAGATATTGCTTATTTAGGATATGAAGCAAGTCAAGTCTTTGAATTTAAAAAACCACAAATGGCTTTATTATCATTTTCAACAAAAGGATCAGGGCGTGGAACTTCTGTTGATAAAGTTCGTGAAGCATATGAAATTTTAAAAGGAAAAGAATTAAAAGATTGTCGGATTGATGGTGAATTTCAATTTGATGCTGCATGAGATGATGCGATTCGTAATAAGAAAGCACCAACATCAGCTTTAACAGCTCCAGCCGATATTTTTGTTTTTCCAAATTTAGATGCTGGGAATATTGGATATAAAATTGCACAACGCTTAGGGGGATTTGAAGCAGTTGGTCCAATTGTGATTGGATTAGATCGTCCGGTTAATGATTTATCACGGGGAGCAACAATTAATGATATTTATAATACTGTTCTTGTTACAGCATATTTATGTGTGCATAAATAATAAAAATAATTAAGTGAAGGAGAAAAAATAGTATGATTTTAGTAATAAATGCTGGAAGTAGTTCAATGAAATTCCAACTGTATAAAGTAATTGATAATAATTATGAAGTAATTTGTAAAGGTTTAGCAGAACGAATTAATATTGATGGAATTTTTACAATTAAATTTAATGGCCAAGAGTTTCAAACAAATGAAGTTTTACCAGACCATAGTGCAACAGCAAAGGTTTTAATTGCTAAGTTAAAAGAGCATAAGATTATTCAAGATTTTGCTGATATTCAAGGAATTGGACACCGTATTGTTCATGGCGGGGAAAAGTTTACACAATCAACAGTTATTACTGACGAGGTGTTTGGTGAAATTAAACGAATGGTTACTTTAGCACCATTGCATAATCCACCTGCAATTGAGGCAATTGAAGCGTTCCGTAATATTGTTTCAGTGCCAAATGTGGCTGTTTTTGATACATCGTTTCATACCACAATTCCAGAGGAAAACTACTTATATTCAGTGCCATACGAATGATATACTGAACATCAAGTTCGTCGTTATGGTTTTCATGGAATTTCATATCGTTACATTACAAAACGTTTGGGAGAGGTTTTACAAAAACCTGCTGCTAACCTTAATACAATTATTTGTCATTTAGGGAATGGGGCTTCTGTTTGTGCGGTTAAAAATGGAAAAAGTTTCAATACTTCAATGGGATTAACACCATTAGAGGGGTTAATTATGGGAACACGTAGCGGGGATATTGACCCTTCAATTCATCGGTTTATTACCAACCAAACTGGTACTACATTAGATGACATTACTAATACGTTAAATAAAAAATCTGGTTTATTAGGAATTTCAGGGGTATCTTCAGATTTACGCGATGTTTTTAAAAGTAGCAAAGATAATAACCGTAGTCAGTTAGCTTTAACAATGAGTGCAAAACGAATTGCAAAGTATATTGTTGCTTATGCTAATGATTTAGGAACTAATCTTGATGCAGTTGTTTTTACGGCTGGAATTGGTGAAAACTCAAGTGATATGCGACAATTGGTAATTAATGAAGTTAAACTTTTAAATTTAGAATTATCAGCGCAAGCAAATCAAAGTTCATATGAAAATGAAAATTTAATTTCAACACCACAAGCAAGTTGTCCGGTGTATGCAATGCGAACAAATGAAGAAGTGATGATTTGTGAAGATACATATCATTTAATTAATAAATAAAAAATTAAAAAGGGTTTAAAATTTTGTTTAAAATTTTAAACCCTTTTTCTTATTACAAAATAAGATGTTTAGCAAAGATTTTATTAACGCTAAAATGAATAATAATAATTATGAGCGTTGAGAAAATAAAAGTAAAAGCAGTGTATGAAATTCAGTGAAATCTCTCAACAATAAGGGTAAAATTCATTGATAAAATATGGCTTAATCATAAGACAAAGCATAGTTTTATTTTTCAATTAATTTTATTATTGTCCTTATTTTTTAAAAATAAGAGCATTATTGAACCACTGCAGTATGTTGCATTAATATGGCCACCAGGAAAAGCATATTCTCACGGTGTTTTAAATGTTGGCATATTTGGGTTATTAAATAAGGAAAATGCTGGTTTTCATCATGGGTATTGTCATTCTGGGGGAATATTATTAAGATATCCATTTCCAAGATTATAACCATAATGAAAAGATGATTGTAAATAGTGGTCTAAAAAGAGAGGGTGTTCTTGTATTAAATCACCAAAAATAGCATTATAATAGTAAATTCGATGGGTTGCCCCCTTCATAATAACAATGACAAAATAAGACACAATTAAAAAACTCAAGGCTTTTACTGCCTTTAATCAATGTTGTTCAATTAATAATCGTTGTTTTTTGACCAAGCAATAACGAATATAATATAAACCAAGACTTAAGAGAATTGTTTGATAAAAGAAAACTAAAATTGCACTTGTTAATTTATAATGGTAATTATCAAATAAGATAAAATCAATTCCAGGACCAAATCCTTCATCAGTACTAGGAATTAATGTTAAATTTACGATATTACCAATTATTCAGGCGCTTAAACCAAAAAGATAATAAGTAGTTGTTATTGAATAGTATTTTTCAAATTTCATCTTTTTTTGATTAATTTTTAACAAAAACCATGTTTCAATTAAAATGGCAAGGTAAATAATTACAACTACGATTAATTTTGTATTTCCTAATTGATCATAAAAACGGACTCAATATTTTGCAAACTCATTTGTTAAACCTTTTGCAAATTCTTTGGCAATTTGATAATCAATAGTATATCATCCTGTTGCAAATAAAACACCAATACTAACAACAACAATAATAATTAATAATGGGATGGCAAAAAATCAAAAAATACCGCTTTTCTTTATAAAAAAACTTATTTGCTTTTGGTGCATATATTGGCTCCATTCTTTTTTGGGAAAAAGTTATCATTATTATCTTTTCCATTATATGTCAAAAAAGCATCATAAAAAATTATTTTTTCGTTTATTTTAAAAATTTTCACGGTATAATTATTCTGAATATTATTATTAATAAGTAAAATAATTGTTAATTGGTTTTAACTATTAGTTCACAAGGGTTTTTTAATTAAATAAAGTTAGATATAATAAATATTAACTATGCAACGTTATATGGGTGATTAAAATGAAAACAAATTTTAAAAAGTATTTTCAAAAATTTTTTAATATATATTCAATATTATTTATTTTATATTTTGCAATTTCATTTTTTTTAACTCGTTTTATTCGTCATTATGCTAATTGGGCTTTTATTAATGTGACCTTAAATTTAACTTATATTATTTTAATAACGGGTGCTTTTTTATTTTTCTTAGCAATTTTAATTCAAGTTTTACAAAATTTTAAGCATTATAAACGAATTATTTTGCAATGAGATAATATTTTGAAAATCAATATTATTGTACTATTATTATGAATAGCTAATATTTTATTATTATCATATAAGGTTTATGTTAATACTTCTGCAACAGTTTTGTTTAATCGATTCACAAAATTTTACTATCAGTTTTATCAATCAATTTTAATTTCATTTTATTTCTTTTATGCTTTATTTGTTATTACCTTTTTTGTTACTTTGATTACCTTTCGAGTTTATTTAGTTTATTGATATAAAATTAATGATTTAATTTATTTTAATCCGTTGATGGATTTAACATTGTTTTTTATTGTTTTAGGGTCATATGCTTTTGTTAAATATCGATTTAATGATTTAATTATTTTTTTATTAAAGAAATTAATAATTATATCGCTTTTAATTGCCAATATAATTAAAAGTTATCGTTTACTTATTTTTAAAAAGGAAACAAACCCCGCCACAAATGTTAATACTTAATCTGATTTTATAAAGGGAAATATTTTTATTAAAACTTGATTTATTATTTATGTTACTTAATAGTTATAATTAAATTTATTAAAATGAAAACAAAGGAGAGATAAAGAAAATGAAAAAATTAATGATAGTTTTAACTTCTTTAGCATTAACAGCACCAATTGCGGGGGCTGTAGTTGCTTGCGAGGATGTTAACAATAAAGGTGGACAAACGGACGGAACTTTTCCAACAGTTTCTAATATTAAAGCAAAATTAAAACAAGAAGGTTACAATGTTGATAATTTAGATGTTGATTTAGCACCAGGAATGAAAACAGCAACGATTCGTTTCATGCCAGATGCACCAAACAAGCCATATTTAACAAAAAAAATGGATTTAACATGACCAACCAATGATATTACTAAAATTATTACAGTGACATCAATGCCATATGATGCTGCAATGGGAAAAACTTTGCCAGCCCAAACTGTATTAGATGCTGTTAATGGTTTAAATGGAACAAAATTTACACTTAATGATGTTGACGTTAAAGTTGATCAAACTAGTTATAATTCAACAATTACTCCAAAAGATGGTGGAAATTTTACGGGAGAAGTAATAGCAATAGCGATAGAAATTGTTAATGAACCAATTACCTTTTTAGAAGCATTTCCTTTAACAAATATTGGTGATATTTATATTGCTGAAGAATTATGAAATGCTTATAAAAGCAAACCGAGCGATGAGGGAATATGAACAAAATTAACAGCTGCTATTATGGAATTTGTTGGTGATCGTAACCGTTTTGCCGCTTTATATAAAGGTACAATGCTGACAGTAATGTTGGATGCAATGAGTAATAAAGGAATTAGTTTAACAATTAATACAAATAATGGGGTCGGAAGTTTAAAAATTGAAGCAAGTGCGGCAGGAGTTATTAATAAGTCAGTATTAACAGCTAATTTTACAATTCATTCAACACCACGAAAATTTTTAAATACCAATGATGCTAAACCAACAAATGATAGCACAATTAATGTGACATTAGATAAAAGTTATAGTGCAGAAACAGTTGATAACTTACGTTATGATCTTGTGGCAAAATTATTAGGACAACAATTTGCAGATCAATATAAAGATATCTGATATGATGAAATTTTAGTAACCTTTAAAGAAGATAAGTCTGGGGCAACGGTTAATGCTAAGCCAGGATCAAAAATTTTAGCAGCATCAGATTCATTAGCATCATTGATGACAGAGATTCCATCGTATACTTTAAATGTAACTTTTTCTTAAAAGAAAAAAAGAAACGCATGTGTTTGAACATATAAAATAAAATTGACAGAAAAAAGAGAGTTAAAATTTCTGTTATATAATTTTATTGAAAGGATGTTCTTTTTTATGGCAAAACAATGAAATAAAGATGAAAAAATTGAAATATTAGAATTTTCTAAACAAAATGGAGTGAGAAGTTCTGCAGAAAAATATAATGTAGCAAAGTCAACTATTCAAAGATGACGCGCTGAGGCTGAAGAAAATGTTGATAATTTAGAGTGAGGCCGTGGATTGCAAACAATTCAGCATTCAAAACGTAGAATGAAAGCATCAAAAGTTATGACTGATGATGTGAATAAAATGTCGCGCTTTGAATTAGAAGAAATTGCAAAGCTCCATCTTGCACTAAAAAAGTATGAAGCGAAGACTATTAAAGATAAGTTCTTCGCCATTAATAATTTATCAGCAGATTATTTTGTTGATTTTTTATGCCGAAAATTAAAAGTTACTAGACAAGGATATTATTTATGAATAAAAAATGGAATGCCTAAGTATAAAAATTATAATATTAAATTTGCCAATACAATATTAGAATTATTTAATAAATTTAAAGGTATCTACTGATATCTGATGCTGAGTATTTTATTAGAAAAATATAAAAACATAAAACTTAACAAATTAGTTGTTTATAGATACATGAAAATTTTAAAAATTAAATCTATTAAACGTAAAATTAAGCCAAGTTATTTAAAATCTGGACCATTAAGGTTTCCAAATATTTTAAACAGAAATTTTGTTGTAACTAAACCTAATCAAAAATGAGTAACTGATGTTACATATTTACCAATAAAAAATAAAATGTTATATTTATCAATTGTAAGAGATTTATTTAATGGTGAAATTTTAGATTGAAAATTATCTAATAATCTAAATAGAAATTTGTGCTACAAAAATTTAGTTTCAGCTTGAAATTATTCAGGAAAACCAAAAAATGTAATAATTCATAGTGATCAGGGTAGCTCATATAATTCACCAATGTGGAAGGATTTATGTGAAAGTATGCACATGGTTATTTCTATGTCTCGAAGAGGAAATTCACCAGATAATGGGGCATGTGAAACTTGATTTAGTTCATTTAAAAAAGAATGCATATATTTATATCAACGAAATGAACTAAATTTAAATAATATTTATGAAATTGTTTCGAACTATATTGAGTTTTATAACTTTGTAAGGCCAAGAATATCGCAAAGAAAAACTCCTTTCGAACAACGAATGGAGTTTTTTAATAAAAAAATCTTTTTTTCTGTCAATTTTAATTGACATCTTCAGTTAATGAGTTTCTTTTTTTGTTAAGACAGTTTATAATTAAAAGGACATATTAATGATCGTTTGTAAAATTAAAAGGGGAGCATAATGACAACAATTTCGTATGTTTTATTAGGAATTATTTTATTTATTTTAGTTGTTTTATTAGTGATTTATTTGTTTAAATCAAGTAAAAAAACAATGGCCAATAATGATTCAGCATTATTACAAAAAGATATTCAAGCATCAAAAGAAATTTTAGAAAAACAAGTAACAATGTTACAAACACAACTTATAGAACAAAAACAGGAGTTATTAAAATTAATTAGTGAGTTTCAACGCTCTTCAACAGACAATGATAGCCAGTTTAATCGTAATATTGCAATTTTAAATGAGGGTTTAAATAGTTTTAAAAGCAATTTATCAAAGCAAGACAGTGATTTAAAAAATAACTTAGATAATCAGGGTCAATTTATTTCAAGATCGTTTAGTGATGTTTTATCAAATCTAAATGTTCTAAAAGAATCCTCAGCAACCTTAAAAGAAGTGGAAAAAAAAGTTAAAGCATTAAATGATATTTTTTTAAATAATAAAAAACGAGGTAATTTAGGAGAATATTTGTTAGAAAAAGTATTGAGTGATATGTATGGTGAAGGGCACCAAGGGTGAGAACGTCAGTATCGTTTACCAACAGGGACCCTAGTTGATGCGTTAGTTAAAACTGGTGGGGCAAAGGAAAATATTGCGATTGATGCTAAGTTTCCGTTAACAAATTATAATAAATATTTAGAAGCTAGTGAAAAAACAATTAAAGATAAATTTTTGAATTTATTTAAACAGGATTTAAAGGATCGTGTTAATGAAGTTGCAAAATATATTAACTTAGAAAACGAAATTTCAAGTGCAATTATGTTTGTTCCCTCAGAAGACTTATTTGCTTTTATTTATGGGCAATTTCCAGAAGAAATTATTACTTTTGCCTTTCGAAAGAAAGTATGAGTTACTTCACCAACAACTTTGTCGGCTATTTTATTTGTGCTCGAAAAACATATGCGTGAAGTTTCTTTTAATAAAAACCTAGAAGTTATTAAAAACAATTTATTACGAATAAAAGGTGAGTTTGATCGATGAGTTGAACGATGAGAAGAATTTACAAAAAACTTTATAAAATTAAATGGTAATATTGATCAGTTGAATACTACTCATCATAAAATTCATAGCCAATATAACAAAATTTTAAATGACCAACAATTAGAACAACCGCTTGATGAAAACTAACATAAAAAGAAAGAATAGAAACTATGTATCCAAAACTAATATGAAATTTAGCCCGTATTAAAACAAATTGTCAGATAATGGTGCAAGAATGTTCCGCTAGGAACTTGGACCTTGTTGGCGTTGTTAAATTAGTGGCAGGCCAACAAAAAATTGTATCAACATTAATAGAAAGTGGAATTAAAACAATTGCAGATTCTCGAATTTTAAACTTACAGCAATTTGCTCATTATATGGTTATCCTTATGAAGGTAGAGATAAAGTAAAATATGAATATACGATTCCAAAAATAAATCATACTTTTAATAGTTTATTAAAAACAGAAAATAATTTATTAGAAAATATTATTACAAATAACAATAATATTAGCGGTGTAACATCAATTAAAGAAATTAAAAAAGTAGCAGCAAATACAATTCAAGAAATTGATACATATTACTATTCTGCTTGAATGGGAACAAAACAAAAATTTGGGATAAACTTTTATTGATATAAAGGTAATTATTATTTCCAACTAATTCTTTTTCATTTATTAGATTGAAGAGCTTCTTATGCTAGTTTAGAAAGTAAAATAAGCCTTGGAAATAGTATTAGATTATATAATTAAATAAAAAAACAGAACTACTTTATTAGTGGTTCTGTTTTTTTATTTGATATTTTAGGCAATGCTGTCCTTCATATCCTTGAATAATTTAGTGTATAATTTATTTATATAATAAAGGCCTGAGAAAAGAGGAAAGATAAAAATGTAATTAATTGAAACAAAATTAAGCCTTTTAAATGGCGTTAAAATACCATTAATTGGTTTTGGGACTTATAAACTAACTGATGAAACCGAAACTTATCAAACTGTTTTAACGGCATTACAGAGTGGTTATCGTCATATTGACACAGCGCAGTATTATGGCAATGAAACAATCATTGGAAAAGCAGTAAAAGATAGTGGGATTCCCCGTAGTGAAATTTTTATTACAAGTAAAATTTGAAATGCAAATCATAAATATGATGCTGCGTTACAAGAAGTTGATAATATTTTACAAAGATTAGATACTGATTATCTAGATTTATGTTTAGTCCATATTGGCCAACTGCTGATCGTAATGAATGTTTTCGCGCCTTAGAAACTGCTTATAAGGCAAAAAAATTCGAGCAATTGGGGTGAGTAATTTTAAAGTTAGTCATTTAGAAGAATTAATGGCAATTAGTGAAGTTAAACCAATGGTTAATCAAATTGAATTACATCCAGGTTTAAACAATACTGCTGTTGTTCAATTTTGTCAACAAAATGGAATTATTGTTGAGTAATGAGCAACATTAATGCAAGGAAAATGTACGACAAATCCAACAATCCTAAAAATTGCTGAAAAACATCAAAAAACCCCGGCACAAATTTGTTTAAAATGAGCAGTGCAACAAAATATTGTTGTTATTCCAAAATCAACACATAAAGAACGTCTGATTGCTAATACGCAGTTAGATGATTTTATGTTATATGAAGAAGATATGACAACATTATTTGCATTATCACAAGAAAGATTGGGTCCTGATCCAAATCATGTTGATTTTTAAAATTATTAACCAATAATTTTAAAAATCTTTTTTTATTTTTTTGTTATAATTTACAATATAACTTAACAAAAGGAATGATATGATGAAAAAAATAATTAGTGTATTGGGAACTATAACAATGATTGCAACACCTGTTACAACAATAATTAGTTGTCAACAAGAAGTAAAACATTATGTTCCAACGCGAAATACCGATATGGAAGCAGATGTTAGTCAGTTTTTTATCACAATTTACTTTGCAAGAATTTAACGATGAAGGCGATTATTGAGTAAAACATAATAATGATGATTTAATTTTTACAACTTTTAATAAAGATAAAGAAGCGCATACCTTAGCGCCAATTATTAATTATGCCTTTAATTCAGAAACAGTTTCAGTTTTTGAATTATCAAAACAAAATGTTTTATTTAAAACATATCTTGTGACAATGCCATCAAAGTTACCAGCACCAGAACAATTGTATCGTGATTTTCAACTGTTTCCTTTAATTCTCAACACGACTGCATATAGTTATACAACGGGTGAAACAACAATGCAAGAAACAACAATTGAAGGAGAGCATTTAACAACAACAATTTATTATTTAACAATTAATTTAAATAGTAATGTTTTTTGAAATTATGAAATTAATAAAGATTTATCAAGTTATTTAATTAATTATATTCAAACTAACCCAAGTTTTATTTTTTCACAAAACATAACTGACGAAGCAATTATGACAAGATGGTTAACAAATGTTTATACTGATTCTAATAATTTTAAAATTAGCAATATTAAAACAATTAAAAATATTTCTGATTTAGTTGTTTATTTAACAGATAAAATTAATTTTCAGTTTAATAATTTAGATACTAAACAAATTGGTAACCAAGGGGAATTTAATTTTAATGTTAGTGATCAAAAAAATAATTATCGTTGACAATTAAACAAGTTAAAATATGAAATTCGGTAAGAATAATTATTGTATTTTATTTTCTTTTAAATTTAAACCAACTGTATTTTTAACTTTTGTTAATTTTTTATTGGCAAGATAACGGGCTTTTTCTGCTCCAGCATCAATTAATTGGTCAATGGTGTCATCTTTAATTAATTGGTGATATTTTGTTTGAATTGGCTCTAAGGATGCAATAATAGCGGTTGCTACTTCTTCTTTTAACTGTCCATAATCACAATTACTTAATTCTTTAACAGTAGCTTCAATTGTAATGTTTTTTAAAACAGCATAAATTGTTAAAAGATTACTTACTCCCGGTTTTTGTTCGGGATCATAAGCAATTTTTCCATCAGAGTCAGTCATTGCTGAACGAATTTTTTTACGAATAACATCGGGTGCATCTAATAGTCCAATAAAAGATTTCGGATCATTTGATGACTTACTCATTTTTTTAGTTGGGTTTTGTAAATCCATAATTTTACCACCAACTGGGGGAATAAAATCATTAGGGAGTTTAAAAAGTTCTTGTTGGTAACGATTATTCATTCGTTCGGCAATGTTTCGTGTTAATTCAATATGTTGTTTTTGATCTTTTCCAACCGGAACTAAGTCAGCATCATATAATAAAATATCAGCGGCCATTAAAGTTGGATAAGTTAATAGACCAGTTGGAATAAATTCCGTGCCATTTTCAGCTTTCATTTTAATTGACTTATCTTTAAATTGAGTCATTCGTGATAATTCTCCAACAGTGGTATTACATAATAAAATATGACTTAATTGTGTTAATTCTAAGACATCTGATTGGACATAAATAATTGCATTGTTGGGATCTAATCCACAAGCATAATATAACGCAATCATATTTTTAATATTACTTCGTAATTCTTCTTTTCCAATGGGGATTGTAATCGCATGTAAGTTTGCAACAAAAATAATTAAGTTATTATTTTTTTGTAGTTCAATAAAATTTTTAATTGCGCCAATATAATTTCCTAATGTTAATTGTCCAGTGGCAGTAATTCCTGAAACAATTGTTGGTTTTTTTCCGTCCATCTTTTTTCCGTCCTGTTCTAAAATTAATACTATATTAGTAATATCATAGCAAATAATTTTCTCTTTGCCATCAAAAAACACTGAAAAATGATGTTTTTTCTTGAATTTTTTCTGTAATTTATTTACTATTGTTTGAACAAATAATATAATACCTGTATAGACTTAGAAGGAGAGTACAAAATTATGTCAAAAATTGA
>NZ_OU953854.1:44850-64357 GCF_918697755.1 Spiroplasma endosymbiont of Phyllotreta cruciferae | reverse complement strand
ATAGTTTACAAAAGATTATGCAAACTGTAACTAGTGATGGCAGTGATATTAGTATTTTTACTGGTCCGAATAATGTTGAAATGATTGCGTTGCAAAAATTGTTAGCACAAGCGGGACTGGGACTCTTAAATGATTCCTTGTTAATTTTACAAATTTTAAATGGAATGATTATTTTTATTATTTTAGCATTAATTACATCATCAGTCATTGACGAAGCAAGTCAAATTATTTTAACAATGCGAGCATTAGGATATAAACCACGGCAAGTAAACTTTATTATTATTGGTAATTATGTCCTCGGAGTTTTATTGATGTTGTTATTAGCATATGTTATTTCATTACTGGTGTGATACTTTGCAATCGATATTATTCTTCACCAATTTAAGTTTGTTATTAATTTACCATTAAATTGACAAACTCCAGTCAAGGTTGGAACTATTATTAGTGCCATTTTAGTACTATCGTGATCATTATCAATGTATTTGGTAAAAAAACGTAAACTAAATGAACTTACAGAATAAAATAGGTTATAATATAATTATAAAATTTCAGATTAAATCGTTGAATTATGAGTAGTACTTTCTAACTTAAGATACAGAGAAGTTATGGTTGGTGAAAATAACTGCTTAGTTGATTAGGAATTAACCTAAGGAGAGCTGCTAATCCCAGCCGGATTATTATTTTGATAATAATTTCGTTAACTGTAATTAAGACTAATTTATTAGTAAAAAAGGATGGTACCGTAAGTTAATTACTCCTTTTTTATATTTTTTGATATAAGCAAGTTTTTTTCTTACTCAATAAATCATTCGTCAAGAAAGGAAAAGGCCATGGATAAAGAATTAGAATTATTATTTACTCAAGCAACTAACAAAATTGCAGCAGCAGCAACTATTGCTGAACTTGCGGCTTTACAATTGGAATATTTAGGAAAGAAATCAACTTTAAATGATCTTTTAAAAAAAATGAAAGATATTAGTCATGAAGAACGCTTAACTGTTGGAAAGCGAGCAAATGTTATTAAAACAACGTTAACGGAATTATGCCAAACAAAGAAAAGTGAATTAGAGAGCACAATGGCAATGGCAATGTTAGAACAAGAAAAAAATGATTTATCATTACCAGGAGGGTATAATTTAACGTTAGCAACAAAACATCCGTTAAACCAAGTTATTGATGAAATTTCACAATTATTTCAAGAGTTAGGTTATGATATTGTTTTTGGAACAGAAGTTGAAGATGATGAATATAACTTTCAACGGTTAAATTTACCAATTGGCCATCCAGCGCGCGATATGCAAGATACCTTTTATATTACTAAAAATACGTTATTACGGACACATTGTACAAATATGACGGCGCGGGCAATTTCACAAATGAAAAGCAAAGATGAAATTGTCGCGATGATTTCAACAGGGAACACTTATCGCTGTGATGATTATGATGCAACACATTCGCACCAATTTATGCAAGTGGATGGTTTTTTAATTGCTCCGCAAACTAGTTTTGCTAATTTGAAATGAACAATTCAGTATTTTTGTCAAAGAATGTTTGGTGAAGATACCAAAATTCGTTTACGACCAAGTTTCTTTCCGTTTACGGAACCTTCAGTTGAAGTGGATGTTACTTGTGTTAATTGTCATGGCCAAGGTTGTTCAATTTGTAAACAAACAGGATGAATTGAAATTATGGGAGCTGGAATGATTAACCCACTTGTGTATCAGGCTTGTGGCCAAGATCCAGAATTAGCAGGATTTGCCTTTGGAATTGGAATTGAACGAATTGCAATGATTAAATATGGGATTGATGATATTCGCCGTTTTTACACGAATGATATTCGCTTTTTAGAACAGTTTAAGAAATTTGATTAGGAGGTCCATGATGATTATTACAAGAAAATGATTAAATAAATATATTGATTTTGAAGATATTAGTAATGATGAGATTGTTACAGCATTAAATAGTTTAGGGTTTGAGGTTGAACGTACCCATAATTTTGATCGTAATAGTAATGTTGTTTGTGGCCGAATTCAAGTTGTAAATGAAATTTCTGATACACATCTAAAATTTTGCTTAGTTGATACGGGTCAAGAATTAGTGTACCCAATTGTTTGTGGTGCTAAAAATCCAACTGAAAATGGTTATACTGTTGTGGCAAAACCAGGTGCTGTTTTAGCAAATGGTCTGAAAATTGAACCCCGCCAAATTAAAGGATATGCTTCTGAGGGAATGTTATGTTCCTTAAGTGAATTAGGAATTGCTGAGAAATATTTAACAGATCAAGAAAAAGATGAGATTATTTTAAGTTTTAATGAGAAAGAAGTTTCTTATGATATGATTGGAGCTGATGATGTCTTAGCAAAAATTGGTTTAACAGATTATTTGTTTGAAATTGATTTAACATTAAATCGTAGTGATTGCTTAAGCACTTATGAATTAGCGCGGGAATTAGCTCGTTATTTTAAGCGGGAATTATATCCTTTAGAACTTGAGTCAACAGAAAATTTAAAAGAATATCAGAATCCGTTAAAAGTGGTGTTAGATTCAGTTGCTGTTCAATCAGCAATTAGTGTTAATGTCAAGTTAACAGCAGAGCAAACTCCATTAAAATTATCCGAACGAGTATGATTAAAAATTAATGAATATCAATCAAATAGCACTGATCCATTAGGAGATCTAGCAATTAAAAACAACGTTAGAAACAGGACAGCCATTATTAATTTATGATTTTGATAAAATTAAAGCAACATTAAAAATTACTAATAATTATGAAAATAAAACTTTTGCAATTAATAAAGGTGATTTAGTTGTTGTTGATGGTGATGAATTTGTGGAATTAATTGGGGTGCGGGTAAATCCGATGTATGCTGTAAGTGCTAAGACAAAAGAGATTACTGTTTTAGCATTACACTTGAATCATATTGTAATGCGTCAACAACAACGGAAAGTTGGGATTAGTAATATTAACTTACAACGTTATATTAAACCGCTTAGTTATGCAACAGTTGGTTTAGGATTGTCACGTTATTTATACTTATTAAAAATTAATGGTTTTTTAGAAGAATTATCTGTTTTAAATTTTATTAAAGAATATAAAAAAGCCGTTGAACCAATTAGTATTAGTTTAACTGAAATTAACCAGTTGATTGGTCATAATTTTCAGCTAGCAGATATTAAAATCTTATTAGAACCATTAGCATTTCGTTTACAAGAAACAGGGGGAAAATTGTTAGTAACGCCACCAGTAACAAGAACAGATATTTTTCAAAAGCAGATTTAATTGAGGAAATTACCCGCTTGTTTGGTTATGATCAAATTATTCCACAACCACCAATGCTTCATAATTTAGTAAAAGCAAAGCGTCCAGATGAAAAAACAATGCGAAATTTTGAAACATTTTTATTAAATAATGGTTTTTATCAAGCAAAAAACTTATGCCTTAGTTAGTACGAAAGAAATTGAAAATTTTAACTTTTTTAATTATCAAAAACCGTATCATTTATTATCACCATTATCACAAGAACACGAAGTAATGCGCTTAAGTTTAACAAACAGTTTATTAGAGAGTGTTGTTTATAATAATGCACGGAATAATAAAAATGTAAAATTATTTACCGTGGAAAAGATTTACGCAAATGATGGGGAAAGTTATTATCATGGGGCGTTTGTTAGCCAAACTGAAATTGTCCAAAATAAAGTAACTGGGGAAAAACTAACAAATTCATATTACTATATGAAAAGTTTATTAGAAGCTTATTTCGAAAGTGAACAAATTGATCTTAATGCGTTAACTTATCAAAAGCACCAGCAAATAATGTTTATAATCCATATCAAACCAGTGAAATTTGATTAGGAAAACAATTGTTAGCAGTAATTGGGGTAATTCATCCAGTCTATAGTAAAGAGCATGATTTAAAAACACCAGTTTATTTTGGTGAAATTAACTTTGAAGTAATCTTTAATTATCCTGCTAAAAAAAGAACTTTTTTTACTAATCTTTATAAGTTTACGCCAAGTAGTCGTGATATCTCAATTTGAGTACCAAACGAATTAAGTTATCAAGATATTAAAAAAACAATTTTAACAGAAGTTAAAGATGTTGTCACAATAGAAGTGATTGATCAATATTTTGATGAAAAAGCAATGCCAAAGCATCATGCTTTAACAATTAGTTTCACTTTTAATAATATGGCAAAACAATTAACAGAAGCAGATGTTAATCAACAATTTTATAAAATTAAGGCTAATTTAGCAAAACTAAAATTACAAATTCGTTAAAAAAAATGAAATAGGTAAACCTATTTCATTTTTTTAACATATTCATGTCATTCATTAATTGCCAAGTAATAATCTTGATATTCTTCATTATGGGTAGGATGGTATTTAGCAATTAACATTCCAAACATTATATTAATTAACATTAAACGTGAAACATAATGGGGGTTATCAATATAAAAATTTAAAATTTTCGTATTTTCTAAAGTTAATTTTTGTAAATTAGCGGGTCCTTTATATTCTTTGTTTATTGTTAGTAAAATAATTTGAACATTTCGTTTTGATGCAATTTCGATTAAGAAATGATATTCAGCGTCTTGTAAACTTTTAGAAACCAAGATTAAGAGATCTTCTGCTCCAAGCGTTTCAATGATTTGAATTGTTGCATAATAGTTTGATAAATAAGTTGAATTATATTTTAAAACATTTAAGTGGAGATTTAAGTTATCACAAATTAAATTATGACGGCTAATGCCCCAAATAATAATGCGGTTACTATTATGAATTGTATCAATAATTCGTTCTAACTGGTTCATTTTTAAATTGCGATAAGTTTCATCCAGAGCATAGGTGTGTAATTTATAAATATTATCAATAATATTATGTAGGGTTGTGTAATCTTCTTGAATATAAAATTCTTTAATATTATTATATTTTCCGGCAACTCACACTTTAAATTTACTATAATTTTCAAAACTAATTTTTTAATTAACCGACTTAACGTTGATGTATTAATAAAAAGACTGTCCGCTAATTCGTTGATAGTTAACTCTAAAACACTTTGAATATCGTTATTTAACTTTCAATTAATTGAATTTGCAATTCAGTTAACTGGTTCTCTTTGTCATATGTTATTATTTTCATTTTGGCTCCTCATTTTTACACATTTAGTATTTAAAAATAAATGTATAGTTATATTATAACAATAATTTTCCAAAAAAATTTTATTCATCAAATTAATTGTAGTAAAAAATCTGTTAAAATTAATAGTAAATGGGGGAAAATAATGATTTATACAGAAGCATATTTGATCAAGCAACCAATAATTTCAATTGAAACACCGCTAATTATTGCTGATGAGTTAATAGCTTATTCACCAAATATTAAAGCGCTTAATGGTGTTGTTATTAAAGGAACACTTACTTATAATTCAAATTTAAATGCAATTAATGTTGTGGCAACAATTCAGGGTGAAATTATTGTGGAAGATGCACGAAGCTTTAGAACATTTTAAGGTGCCAATTAATTTAAAATGAAACGATGAATATAGTTTTAAATTTTATAAAAAAAGTGATATTAATTATTTAAATGAACAAAACTTTGATATAATAAAATATGCGTGAGATGAAATAATTATGAATATTCCTATTAATTTATCAAAAAATAGTGATAAAATAATTAGTGGTGATTCAACTTGGCAAGTTTTTTCTGAAGAAGAATTTGCAGCATATCAGTCCACACAAGTGGATTCACGATGAGAACAATTACACGAAAAATTGGTTAAAACGACAAAGGAGGGTAAATAATGGCAGTACCATTTCGCAAAACATCCAAACAGGCAAAAAGAAAACGCCGTACCCATTTTAAATTAGTTGGGGCAACTTTAATAGCATGTAAAAACTGTGGGGCAACAATTAAGCCACACAGAGTTTGTTGTGAATGTGGATATTATAAGAATAAAGAAGTTGTTAGAGTTGATTAATTTAATATTTCATTAATCTGAGAATCTTGTTAAAGATTCTTTTTTTTAGTCAAACCAAGGGGGAGGAAGTGGGTAACCTTAATAAAACTTGGCAGAAAATTAAAAGTTTTGATACTTAAAAAATGTTCTTTTTTGTAAAAAAATTACTAAAAGTGTTGCAAAGTGGGAAATATTATCATATAATATGTAGGAAAGTGGGGGATAATGGGATAAAATGGCATTATTAGGAACTTACAACCATAATTTAGATGATAAAGGAAGATTAACAATTCCTTCTAAATGCGAGAGCAATTTAAAGATGAAAAAGTCTTTATATCTCTTGGTTTTGATGGTTGTATTGATGTTCGTAATGAAGAAGAATGATTGAAGTGAACCGAAAAAGTTGCTTCAACAGGACAGGCTACACCCGAAGGACGGGCATTGACGCGGAAAATTATGTCAATGTCTGATGAAACTACTTTCGATAATGCTGGACGAATTAAGATTTCGTCTATTTTACAAAATAAAGCAAGTATTACTAAAGGTGTTGTTGTTATTGGAAATAACGATCACCTTGAGGTTATGAGATCCGCAAGTTTGAGAAAATTATATTGACCAAGCACCAGGAATGGAAGAAGCGGCGAAGAACTTTGAGGAAAAAATTTAAGCTATGGAATTTAAACATCAAAGTGTTTTATTACAAGAAGCAATTATAGGGTTAAATATTATTCCCAACGGGATTTATGTTGATTGTACCTTGGGGCGAGCTGGCCATAGTCTTGAAATTTTAAAACATTTGGCCGCTGGAAAATTATATTGTTTTGAACAAGATGATGATGCAATTGTTGCTTCGCAACAAGTGCTACAACAAAGTAATTACCATAATTATGAAATTATTAAAAATAACTTTGTTAATTTAGCTGCTGAATTACAATTACGCCAAATTAAAATGGTCAATGGAATTTTATATGACCTTGGTGTTTCATCCCCCCAGTTAGATGATGATAAACGAGGATTTAGTTATCGTTATGATAGTATGTTAGATATGCGAATGAATCAACAACAAGCATTAACATCTAGAACGGTTATTAATACTTATTCTGTTGCTGCGTTAGTAAAAGTTTTTCAAGAGTATGGTGAAGAACCATTTGCAAAAGTTATTGCTAAAAATATTGTTGTTGCTCGTGATGAACAACCAATTGAAACAACATTTCAATTAGTAGCAATTATTAAAAAAAGTTTATCGCAAAAAGTTCTAAAAACAGCAAAACATCCAGCAAAACGTGTTTTTCAAGCGTTACGGATTGAAGTAAATCAAGAATTATCAGTTTTACAAGCATCATTAGAACAAGCAGTTACAATGTTAGCGGTTAAAGGACGGTTAGTTGTTATTTCGTTTCATTCGTTAGAAGACCGGATTGTTAAAAAGTATTTTCAAACTCTAACACAAGATCCAAACTATGAAATTAATCAACAATTACCAACGGTATCACATTTTGAAAGTAATTACCGCATTATTACCAAAAAAGCAATTTTACCAGCGTTGGATGAACAAACACTTAATCCCCGCAGTACTAGTGCAAAGTTACGAATATTAGAACGGGTGAAATAATATTCGACTAAAAAAGATATTAAAAGGAGGTGAACGAAATGGACTATAAGTTAAAAGAAGTCTATGCTGTGTTAGAAATTAAAAATTATAGTTTTAGTTTTATGGTTGGTGTTTATAGTGAATCACAAATTAAAGTGCTTTATAAAAGACATCTTGAATATCGCTTTTCAGACAATGGCATCATTATTGATGAAAAAAATGTTGCAAAAGAATTAGCGAGTTTAATTAAAGATGCTAATCACCAATTAGGAATTGAAATTGAACGGGTGGCAATTACTGTTCCGGCTAATAATATGACAATTAAAACTTCAACCAAAATGCTAAATTTAACACATGATCGTCTGATTACGAAAAATGATATTGATTCATTAATTACATTAGCAAAAGAAGTACCGTTATTAGATGATGAAACAGCGTTCTTTATTAGACCATATCGTTACATTCTTAATGAACAAAAAGCATTATCAGCGCCACCAATAGGGCAGGCGGCGCATAAAGTAAGTATTAAGGCAATTGTTTATGTAACAAAAAAACAAATTATTCAAAGTATTTTTGCTACTTTAAAATATGCCAAAGTAGAAATTATGGGTATCCTTCCAGAAGGGTTTAGTCTTGCGTGGAATCTTGCTTCGCCAGTTGATTTACATAACGGGATTACAATTATTGATTGAGATTATGACAGTATTAAATCTTATGTCTTTGTTCGTGAGACTTTATGTGACCAGATTATTATTCCGGGTGGAGTTAAAACAATTATTAATCGGTTACGTCATATCTTAAATTGTGATAATAAGCAAGCACTAAAGTATTTATATAAAATCATTAATTTAAATAATAATAGTAAAGATAATTTAATTATTTATAGCAAATATGATCATCAACAACAAAAACAATTAAATTTTACCCATTATGATTTAAAACAAATTGTTAATCATGTTTTAAACGAAGAAATGGAAACATTAAATGAAAAATTGGCACATAGCTTAGGGCGCTATAATTATCCAATGGTTGTTATTGGTGAAATTTTACGAATTAGTGGGTTTAAAGAAACCTTATTAACTTTAAATAAAGACCGCAACATTTCGGTTTATACTTCTCCAACTTTAGGAGCAAAAGAAACATGAACAACAGGATTATTGGGGAATATTTATTATCAACATTTAGCAAACAAAGTTAGTGCAACAAATGTTCAGTCAGTTAATCATCGCTATATTCGCTATTTAAATAATAATCCTGATAAAAAAGGACGAATGCTGCCACCTGATGATAGTGGCCAACCAGCAATTCCTGGCGGGGTATCACAAGGGTTGGTGAATTTTAATCAACAACATTTTAATGGTTCACAACAATATCATCAAAAATATTACCAAAACATTAAATAAATAGTACAATATATATATAAAAAAATGGAGGAGTTAAGGTTATGGACAATTTTGATAATTATGAACAAGTTGCGTCAATAAAGGTCATTGGAATTGGTGGAGCTGGTAATAATGCTGTTAATAGGATGATTGAAGCTGGAGTCCAAGGAGTGGAATTTATTGTTGCGAATACTGATGCCCAAATTATTAGTGTTTCAAAATCAAAAAATAAAATCGTATTAGGAAAAGAAACATCAAAAGGACTTGGTGCTGGTGCAAATCCTGATGTTGGACGTCAAGCAGCGATTGAATCAGCAGAGGAAATCAAGGAAGCTTTAAAAGGAGCTGATATGGTTTTTGTTGCCGCTGGAATGGGTGGTGGAACCGGAACTGGAGCATCTCCAATTATTGCAAAAATTGCAAAAGAGCAAGGCGCATTAACAGTCGGAATTATTACGACCCCATTTTCTTTTGAAGGACGTGCTCGTAACAGTTATGCGATTCAAGGAACGGAAGAATTACGCAAACATGTTGATTCATTAATTATTATTTCAAATGACCGTTTATTAGAAGTCATTGGGGGAGTGCCATTGAAAGATTCCTTCAAAGAGGCGGATAATATTTTGCGGCAAGGAGTACAAACAATTACTGATTTAATTGCGGTACCATCATTAATTAACTTAGACTTTGCTGATATTAAAACGGTAATGAAAAGCAAAGGTAATGCTTTATTCGGGATTGGAATTGGTTCTGGGAAAGACAAAGCAATTGAAGCTGCTAACAAGGCGATTATTTCACCATTATTAGAAGCTTCAATTCGTGGGGCAAAAGATGCAATTATTAATGTTACTGGTGGAAACACATTAACGTTAAACGATGCGAATGATGCTGTTGATATTGTTAAACAAGCGATTGGTGGGGAAGTTAATATTATTTTTGGAACAGCTGTTAATGAGCATTTAGATGATGAAATGATTGTAACAGTTATTGCAACGGGGTTTGATGAAGATGAAAATTTTCTAAACCCCGAAAATAATTATCGTGCTTCAATGGAAGAGTATGAAGAACCTGCACAAAAAGCAACCCTGCGTGGAGATGCTGATGAAGGCGAAGAGGATCAAGAAGTTGTGCGTAAGCGCCCAAGTTATTTTAATAGTTTACAAGAAAATGCTGGTCGTGAAACGGCAAATGCAAACCGTCGAATCAATGCTTGGAAAAAACATGTCAATGAAAATAATCGCTCAGCTGATAATGATAATGATAGTGATGATGACGATGATGATTTACCACCATTTGTTCGTCGTAGTTGATAATAATGAGTATTTTTAAGAAAAAACCCAAAAGTATTTACGATTCTCAGCCCCGCATTGATTTTAATGACACTGCTGTTGAACCAATTGTCCAAACTGACCACAAAGAAGAACAAACCGCTCCAGCATCAACTGTTCCTTTCCGAAAGGTTACTTTTGATGCGCCAGAACCAGCGCGAAACGTGACTAGTAGTGAAACTAGTTCAACGATAAGCACTGGTTTTGTTGCGGATAGTTATAATGACGCCACAAAAATGGCGGACTTATTATTGAACAAAGGACAGTTAGTTGTTCATTTGGAAAAGTTATCAAAAGAAGAGTGTGTTCGTTTGTTAGATTTTATGACCGGGGTAATGTATGCATTTGATGGTGATGTTCAAAAGTTAGAACATAAAACTTATCAATTTACGATTACAAAATATGCTTAATAAGAACCAATTATTACAACATTACCAGCAAGATTATGATTTAGTTAATAATATTAAAGGATGGTGTGTTCAAGCACAGCAAGGAAAAATTGTTGCAACGGATTTTTTGGACTTACGCCAGTTAGCGATTTTAACCGCTATTTTGCGCCAAGAAAAAATAACGGATTATACCATTCATACGCCATTTGTTAATGGTTTTCGCAAGACGGTTAGTTTTAATAGCACCGAAGATAATACGATTGTGCTAGCAGCATCGCAGCCAACCCCCATGATTTTGCAACACCATGTTTTGCTGGGTTTTATTTTAAACCAGCTACAGTTAGATTTACGGGTAATTGGTGATTTATATGTCACACCAACAATGATTTACTTTAGCGTTTTAACCAAAATTGCTCCTGTTTTTACCAATACTTCAATTGTAATTCAAAAGCACGTTTTAACGTGGCAAGAAGTAGCAGCTCCTGTTGTGCTTGATCATCAATTTACGATTTTTACGAAAACAGTTAAAAATTTACGGTTAGATGCTGTTGTTAGTGCGATTTGTAATTTATCTCATCAAAAAGCACAAGCTTATGTTGAAGTGGATAATGTTTATGTCAATTTTTCAGTGGTAAATAATAAGACTTTTCAAGTTGCTTGTGATATTATAATATCAATAAGGCGGTATGGTAGTTTTAAAATTAATGAAATTATTCCTAGCAAAAATCAACATTATAGAATTACAATTGCAAAATTTGCATAAAAAGCAGGTGAAATTATGGCAGAACAAGATAGAGACTTACGAACAGTTATTCGTGAACAGAATGAAATTATTGAAGAGTTAACATATGATAATCGCCAATTAGTACAACGGTTGCAAGAACTTCAACATTTAGAACATATTTCGCGATATAATATTGAAAAATCACGAGAATCTTTTGAAGTTGCTAGTCATAATGCAGGTCGTATTATTATGAAAGCGGTTGATTTTTCATATTCGTTTAAAGATGAAATTGCTGTTTTATTAGAAGAAATTGACCGTCAACGACATAATCCGCAAAATGTCTTAAAAGTAATTGATGAGTTTTTAGAACGAAATAAACGAATTTATGCCTTTTCGATTAATGATGGTGAACGGATTACCGAAATGATTAAGAAAGAAATTATTAACAAAATTAGATAAATAGTGTAAGATTTATCTATAAGAAAACAAACCACAATTATTTGGCCCTTTTATCGCAGCAAGATTAGTATGATGAGAGCTAATTATAAAACCCAAATAATTATCCCTTGTTTTTACAACTAAAAAAGCATTGTAAAAAAAGGTAAATATTGAACAAATATTTATAAAGTAAGATGGTACCGCGCCATATCGGCGCTCTTATAGTCTTACTTTTTTTATGACAGAAAGGAACGATTTTGATGAACTATAAAGATACCTTATTGACACCAAATACTTTATTTGAAATGAAAGCAAATTTAACAGAAAAAGAACCGAAAATCCAATTGGAATGATTACGCAACAATGTTGTTGCCGCACGTTATCAACACAACCACGACCAACCACCGTTTATTTTACATGATGGCCCCCCTTATGCTAATGGCGACTTGCATGTTGGTCATGCGTTAAATAAAATTTTAAAAGATTTTATTGTTCGTTATTATAACCAAAAAGGTTGATACAGTCCGTGAATTTGTGGGTGAGATACTCATGGCTTGCCAATTGAAATAGCGGTTGTAAAAAGTGGGGTTGATCGAAAAACAACACCACCAGTTGTATTTCGCCAAATTTGTCGAAAATACGCCTTAGAACAAATTGATAAACAAATTGAACAATTTAGTCGTTTGGGGTTATTTAGTGACTTTACAAATCGTTATGTAACTTTAGATTTGAAATATGAATTAGAACAATTACGGTTGTTTGAAACAATGGTCCAAAAACAGTTGATTTATCGTCAGTTAAAACCAATTTATTGGTCGCCATCAAGTGAATCAGCTTTAGCAGAAGCTGAAATTGAATATGAAGAATTACCTGCTCCCTCAATTTATGTTGCTTTTGATGTTACAACAGGGAATAAACTAATTAGTCCGGGGACAAAAATTGTGATTTGAACAACAACGCCATGAACAATTCCAATGAACCAGCTGTTAGCTGTTGGCGCAGAAATTGTTTATGTTGAAGTGTTAGTCCGGGGGGTAAAATATTTAGTTGCCAAAGCATTATTAGAAGACCCTCAAACAGTTATTGGGTGAGAAGATGTTCAAGTTCTCCAAGAAGTGCTGGGAACAGCCTTAGTGGGAATTATTACAAAACATCCGTTATATAATCGGGATAGTATCGTTGTGCTTGGTCATCATGTTACAACTGATGCTGGAACCGGAATTGTTCATACGGCATCAGGGTTTGGTGAAGATGACTATCATATTGCGCGTGCTAATAATATTCCGATTTTTGCCCCATTAGATGATGAGGGAAAATACACCAAGGAAGTTGGTGATGAAACATTAATTGGTGTTTTTTATGAAAACGCCAATAAAATGATTGGTCAACGTTTGGAACAAACTGGGGCGTTATTAAAATTAAAATTTATTAAGCATAAACATCCAATTGATTGACGAACAAAAAAACCGGTTATTTATCGGGCAACAGCACAATGATTTGTTTCAATTGAAAAAATGAAACCAGCATTATTAGCGGAAATTAAAAAAGTGCAATGAAATCCCCAATGAGCAGCAAAGCGAATGGAAACAATGATTGAAAATCGCCAAGATTGATGTATTTCACGTCAACGGTTATGAGGAGTACCAATTATTGCTTTTTATGATGAGAATAATGTTCCCCAATTTAATTCGGAATTAATTGACCATGTTATTAAGCTCTTTCAAGAAGCAAAGACGACTGATATTTGGTTTGAATGGACAGCTGACCAATTGTTACCACCAGCTTATCAAAATCGCCACTGACGAAAAGAACAAGATATTATGGATGTATGGTTTGATAGTGGGGTTAGTAATTTAGCGGTGACAAAAGCGCACCAGTTACCGCATCCGGTGCATGTGTATTTAGAAGGAATTGACCAATTTCGGGGATGATTTAATTCTTCGTTAATTACTTCAGTTGTGGCAACGGGACAAGCGCCATATCAAGTTGTTTTATCCCATGGTTTTGCTAATGATGAAAAGGGTCGAAAAATGAGTAAGTCGTTAGGAAATGTTATTTCGCCATTAGCAATTACTGATCAATATGGGGCTGATATTTTACGAATGTGAGTTGCCGCGGTGGATTATCGTGATGATGTTAAAATTGGACCAGATATTTTAAAACAAGTTGCCGAAGCGTATCGAAAAATCCGGAATACATTGCGATTTTTATTAGCTAATTTAACTGATTTTAACGCAGCAACTGACTTGCAAGATGATTTATCCGAAGTTGATTGATATGTTTTACATTTAGCTCGTGAATTTCAACAAAAAGTTAATCGTAGTTATGAAGATTTTAACTTTAATAATGTTTATATGTTAATTAATAATTTTGTCACAACAACATTATCGAAGTTTTACTTAGATTTTATTAAAGATATTTTATATATTGAAACAATGACCTCACCACGACGTCGAGCAGTTCAAACAACGTTATATTATTTATATCGTATTTTAAGTGATGCTTTAAAACCACTTATTCCGCATACAATTGAAGAAAGTCACAAATTTATTAAGTATCCACAGCAACAAAGTTCGGTTCATTTAGAAGAAAACTTTGTCTTTACGAAATCAATTAGTTTAGAGTTAGTGGCAAAATGAGAACAAGTTTTAAAATTACGTGATGATGTTAATAAAGAATTAGAATATCGTCGTGAACGCAAGGAAATTAAAAAATCGTTGGAATGTCAATTAACAATTGATTTAAAACCACCTTATGCTAAATTAGCAGCAATTGCTGATTTGCATCAAATCTTTATTGTTAGTGAAATTATTTTTACTACTAACCACAATAATTTAACAGAGTATGAAACAAGTTATATCACAGCGCAAGAAAAAGATGGTTTTAAATGCCAACGTTGTTGAATAATTTATGAACATTTAAATACTGAAAATAATGACATTTGTGATCGTTGTTTTAATGTTTTATTAGCAAAAAATGTGCGATAATAATAACAAATAAAAAGGAGTTAGAAAAAATGAGAGAACGTACAAAGCAATTTTGACATGATGTCCATGAACATTTTAAAAGTCGAAATTATATTTGAAAATTTAAACTCCAAGTTTGCTTACCAATTTTTATTGGTTTATTAATTTTAGATATTATTACGAAGCAATTGGCCTTTCATTTATTATCCCATGATCCTTATGCACCAGAAGTTAAGTTTCTTGATGGCTTTATTAATTTTAAGTTTGTTGTTAACAAAGGAATTGCTTTCGGAGTGAATGCTGATAATTTAGTGGCGACAATTATTGGGGCGGTCTTAATTACGATGTTAGCTTTTACTGTTTTTTTATATATTAATAATAAAACAGCAGCGATTGGTTTAATTATGATTACATGTGGTGGTGTTGGAAACTTAATCGATCGAATGTGAAACCAGGGGGGAGTTGTTGACTTTTTAGCGTGAATTCTCTTTCCACCGTATAGTATTTTTAATTTATCAGATACTTGAGTAACGTTTGGGGTTGTTGTTCTAGTGTTAGCAATTATCGTTGAAATTGTGCGCTTTTATCATAATCGTGCGCGAAGTAACCGGGAAGAAAGTAATACTATTAATGACTAAAATTACTTTTGTTTCAACAGCAAATAGTCGTATTGATAAGATTTTAGTTGTTCATTTTACCACAACAGCAACACCCTTATCACGAACAAAAATTCAGGAATTAATAACCCAAGACCAAGTGCAAGTTAATGACCAACTTGTTCACCAAAATTATACTGTCCAAATTGGTGATATAATGATGGTTACTTTACCAGAACCAGCAACAACAAAGTTAACACCAATGGCAATGCCATTAACGGTGTTGTACGAAGATGATGTAATATTGGTGATTGATAAACCAAATAATTTAGTTGTTCATCCAGCGCCAGGTCATTTGAATGATACGTTAGTTAATGCTTTAATGGCACGAAGTAAAGATTGATCAACTGTTAGTGGTGAACTACGACCAGGAATCGTTCACCGAATTGATCGACAAACGACGGGAACGTTAATTATTGCTAAAAATGATTTTATTCATCAACAATTACAAGAACAAATTCAAACAAAACAATTACAACGGCGTTATTTAGCATTAGTACATGGTAATATTGTTGAGAATCGAGCAAAGATTGATGCTCCAATTGGTCGTGATCCACAAGAACGAAAGAAAATGGTTGTTACGGCAAAAAATTCTAAAAAAGCAGTGACTAATATTCTTGTAATTGAGCGCTTTAATGATTATACTTATATAGAGTGTGAGTTAGAAACTGGTCGCACGCATCAAATTCGAGCGCATTTAAAGTATATTAATCATCCGGTTGTTGGTGACCCGTTATACGGAACGGTTGCTGATAAAAAGGAATCATTTGGACAATATTTGCATGCGTATCAGTTAACTTTTATGCATCCAATTACAAAACTTCCAATTACGATATCAGCAGCATTACCATTGGAGTTTGAAAATAAATTAGCAGCATTACGCGCGAAAGGATAGGGAACAATGAGTTTTGATAAAGACAAGTTATCATTGGTTGATTATTTTCTTAAACAAGAAAAATACAATGTTTATAAAAATAAACCCCTAGGTAATAACAATGTTTATTTATATAAAGTTGATAGTAAAAAATTTCAAATCATTAAAATTATTGATGATTTTAGTGGTGAATTTAAAGATTATGTTATTGCTGATGAAGTTGTAAAAGATTTAAGAACTTTTTTAAATAAAAAATTTCAACGAGTAAAACTTTCTATTTTATCAATTATTTTAATTGAAAATCGCTCGCAGGTTTATAAAGAAGATAATGGTGATGTTGTTTTATTTGTTGATAGTCATAATTATCTTGATAGATTAAGCAATTATTATCCAAAAATTTCAATGTTAGAAGATAACAATGATGGTAATTCAATGGCGGGGATGTCACCAGAAGAAATCTTAGATGTGATAAAAGATCCAAATAGTAAATTAACAAAAAACTTAAAACAGTTAAGTGAAAAGTTAAGTGTTAATAATTTGGGTGTGACATGAGTTTTAGTTTCGTTATTATTAATTATTCCAATCGTTGGAATCTTTTTTGGGGCGCAAATTTTTAATACAAAAGATTTAAGTGAAAATGCAACTTCGCTTGTTTACGGAGGAATTGCGCGTGATTTATTAATTTGAAATAATCAATGGTGAAGATTATGAACTTATATTTTATTTTCTTCTAATCCATTATTAGTTGTTTTAAACTTATTTATGATTTTTAGTGTTGCGCGTTATGCTGAAGCGTTATTAGGACGATGACGGTTAATTATTATTTTAATCTTTGGTGTTCCGTTAGCGGGCTTATTTTTAGCAGCGGTGTTACCAAATTGAATCTTTGGGGGGTCAACCATTTTATTAGCAATTTTATGGGGTAGTTTATTTAGTTATAATTATGGAAAAGATGATTTGGGAGCTTTAATTGCAAACCAACGGACATTAATTATTATTGTTTGATTGTTATTAATGCCATTATTTTTAGGTTATTCATATTATTTAATCAACCTAGTTGGTTTTTTTGCCGGTAGTGCCATTGGTTATTGTTTAGAATTTAATCGGACAAACCGGATAAATTGAACAATGTTATATCCTGTTTTGGTTGTTACAGCCATGATCGCTGTTGTTGCCGTTACTTTAGCATGACAACGTTATGTTCCACCATATAATGGTGATGTTATTGATGCTTTAATGAGTTATTGACGAGCCGGGTTAGTAAGTAAGGGCAGCATAGAAGATATGCTGGGAAGTTATTATTTTTATCCAAAAAATCATTGACCAAACTTCTTGTTATCAAATCAACAACCAATGAAGGATGCCATTAACTTGTTTGGAATTGTTTTATGGCACCGTTAACAACGAAGAAACGCTCTGATTACTTATCATGAGATGACTTTTTCTTGAGTGTGGCGCATGTTTGTGCGATGCGCAGTAAAGACCCACATACGCAAGTTGGCAGTTGTGTTGTTAATAAAATTGGTCAAATTATTGCCACGGGTTATAATGGCTTACCCCGCGGTTTAAATGATGATGAATTTCCCTGAGCACGAGACGGAGAATATTTAGATACAAAATATCCTTATGTTGCGCATGCCGAATTAAATGCGATTTTAAGTGCTCGTACGAACTTAGAAAATTGTCGAATTTATACAACCTTATTTCCTTGTGCCGAATGTGCTAAAATTATCATTCAAGCAGGAATTAAGGAAATCATTTATGATGATGATAAATACGTTGGTAGTGATGATAACAAAGCAGCAAAACGAATGTTTGACCAAGCGCACGTTAGTTATCGTTCGTTGCCAGTTATTAATGTCATTGTAACTCGGCAAACACAATAAATATCAAACCATTTTCTTATTAAATGTTAATTAGGAATGTTGTTTATAATGAAAAAATATTTTACCGATCAAAAGTTATTTATTTATCGAATTATTGGCATTATGCTAATTTTTATTTTTTTAGTGTGTGATTTTATTTTAGTTTTAAAAACAAACAGTGGTATTTATGACCAGTTACCATCATATAGGGAACGGTTAAGTCACTATTATGCTTATTTTACAACTTAATCAAATTATCTTGTTTTTGTTTATTTTGTTTTTTATTTATTTCAAAGAAATTTAAAAACACCAAGCCCGATTTTATTATTCGCTTAATGGTGACAGTTTATATTACAATGACAATGATAGTCTTTTGGTTTGAATTATTTGTGCAAGGTGATCTTGTTAAAAATATGAGTGTTTATGAATTAATTTCAACTTTTATTTTACACACAATTATTCCGGTGGCAATGCTTTTAAGTTATATTGTTACTGCTGGTGATACTTTTTACAAATTTGAAACGCATCATAAAGCTAATTACTGATTAATTTGTTTATATCCGTTATTATACTTAATTTTTGTTTTAATTCGTGGTTATATTTGCCGTGTTGACCAGCAACCATATAATACCTTATTTCCATATTTCTTTTTAAATTTCTATGCTACAAATAATTTTCCAATGTTAGCGGTTGGTACGGTGCTTATTTTTACGTTATGTACTTCGTTTCAATATTTTTTTATTTGGATTAATAACTTATTTTATTTTCGTAAACAAATTAAAGAAAATAATATTACTAAAGTTGATGAAATTAAAATTATGTTGAACATTAAACAATATCGCCAATTAGATCATAATGGAAAAATTGCGATTATTTTAGCAATTGTCGTTGGAATATTTAACATTATTTTTTCAATTCTATATTATGTTTTATGAAATGTTTGGTCAAAAATTTTAAATTATCCTTATAAGAATGAAATTGTCTTATCATTTAGTATTATTACTTTAATTTTTGCAATTTTAGGATTAGCAAACTTTTATTGAGCACGGATTGTGGTTGGGTTTTGTTCCATCGCCTTAGTTTGTTTTAATTGGATTTGAATTGCCGGGCCAATCTTTGATATTGTAATTGCGACCTTGTGTTTAAATAATCACAAGTATTCAAAAAGTGATTTAGATACTTATTTAGCAACCCATCATAAACCGCTGAAATTAAAAAGTAAAAGTATTCCTGATGAAATGCTTTGTTTAGCTGAAGATGAAAAATAATCCTTGGCAAGGATTATTTTGCTGTTAAGTTAAAATGGATTTTTAAAAAATGTTGATAATCACTAAGAGG
>NZ_OU953854.1:0-44350 GCF_918697755.1 Spiroplasma endosymbiont of Phyllotreta cruciferae | reverse complement strand
ATTCGCATACTCATTTCATCTTGAATAAAAATTAAACCATCTTGAAACATTACGGAATTAATAACCGGTTTTTCAGCAATAACTCCAACTGGTGAAACCACACTTTTTGTTAAATTATAATCAGCATATTTTGTTAATAATTCATCTTGTGTAATTTTTAAAGTATTAACACGAAAAGCAAGTTTTGGAATTGTTAAATTATCTTCCATAACTTTTCGCGCAATCTCTTCATTATATTCATTTCGAAGAATTAAGTATAATGACGACGGAAAACTATATTTAATACTTAACTTTTTTGTTTCATCAGCAAGGTTGATTTCAAAAATATCATCACTGCTTTCAAAAATCCTTTTTAAAGTAGCATTAACAAACCCCGCATATTTTGAATTAAGTTTTTTTCCAATGTTAACTGCTTCATTAACAATAGCATAGTTTGGAATGCGATCCAAGAAACGAAATTGATAAATGCTCATTCATAAGATGACTTGTAGTTTTTGATTAGTTTTTCTATTATCAATAAATTGATTAGCAATATATTCTAAATATAATTTGTTTTTAAGAGTGCCATAAACAATTCGATAAATTAAGGTTTTATCCTGATCAGTAAAACTGGCGTTTAGTTCCATTGTTTTTGCTAATAAATGATTACTAAATTTATTTTTTGCAAAAACCTTCCACAGAATATCTCAGGCTAATTCTCTTGCTCGCATACCTTAACCACCTTTAGTTAACTTATAAACGATTAGCAATTTCTTGCTCTAAAATTGTTTTAATTTTTGCCGCTGCTTGTTCAACGGTATTATTCACAACAACATAATTATAATTACTTTGTAGCGGAAGTTCATCAGCTGCTTTTGCTAATCGGGCTTGAAGAACAGATTCGGGCTCACTTTTTCGTCCACGAATCCGCTTCTCTAATTCATCTAAACTTGGCGGAATTAAAAAAATTGAAACTGCATCAGTAATTTTTTCTAATACTTGTGTTGCTCCTTGAACTTCAATTTCTAATAAAACATTTTTCCCTTTTTCAATTTGTTCAATACAATATGATTTTGGTGTTCCATAATAATTACCAACAAATTCTGCATATTCTAATAGTTCATCATTTTTAATTGCATTTTCAAAGGTTGGTCGATCAACAAAAAAATAATTTACGCCACCAATTTCATCTGGCCTCTTTTCTCTTGTTGTCATTGAAACTGAATAAGCTAAATTTAATTCTTCATATTTAAACATTTCCTGGCAAATTGTTCCTTTCCCAACTCCCGATGGACCAGATAAGATAATTAAAAAACCTTTTTTTTGCACACTAATTTTCTCCTTTTTCTAAACGTAGTATATATAAATACTTTTTTTTATATCTTTTGTAACGTAACATCACTAAGTCAAATTGAGCAAATGATAGTTCTTGATTTGATTCACAAACTATTATTCCATAGTTATTTATAATATTGTTTTTCAATATTGTAGTAATAATATCATAATAATATTGAATTTGCTTAAAAGGTGGGTCCAAAAATAAAATATCAATCGCTATTTGATTTTGAAACATTCAATTTAATAACACATTATAATCATAATTTAATACTTTTCCATTCACAATTTTTAGATTTTGAAGATTAGTTGTAATTATTTGATAAGCACCTTGATGGAAATCATTAAAAAAACATTGTTGTAATCCGCGTGATAATCCTTCAATTCCTAATTGACCACTACCAGCAAAAATATCTAAACCAGTTTTATTTTCATAGATAAAATAGTTATCTAAAATATTAAACATATCTTCTTTCACTCGGGCAGTCATTGGGCGGGTGTTCATTCCTTCTAAAGTTTTAATTTGATAACCCTTATACTTTCCACTAATTACACGCATACTTCTAATCTCTTTTCTATCTTTTTTATTATACTAAATTTCATCAATAATTATGGTATATGTTATAATTTTCTAAGAGGTGATTTTTAGTGTTGCAAAATGAAATTCCAAATAAGGATTGATTAGTATTTGATGATACACCATCAATTCAACAATCATCAAATAATGTTTCGTTTCCATTATCGCCCGAAAATGAACTTGTTATGCAAAAATTAATTGATTTTGTGCGATATTCACAAGATTTACAAAAAAATGATAAACAAACAATTAGACCTGCGGTTGGTCTTGCCGCCCCACAAATTGGTCATAATATTAAGATGTATTATATTAGAATTGAAGATACGGATGATGAAACTGGAACCAAAAAAGTAATTGAGCACGCAATGATTAATCCAACAATTATTGGTAAAAGCGCACAATTAGCTTGTATTGAAGAAGGCGAAGGTTGTTTAAGTGTTGATGGTGATAAAGAAGGCTTTGTTCCCCGTAGTTTTCGAATTATCATTGATGGATATGACTATCTAAAACAACAACAAGTAACAATTACCGTTCGAAGTTATGAAGCAATTGTTTTTCAACATGAACAAGAACATTTAGAGGGTAAATTATATTATGATTTAATTAATAAAAAAAATCCTTGATTAAAAAATTCGGATTGAATTATTCTATAAACTTAATAATTTTTAACTTTTTTAAGAAAAAGTATTTTTTTTGTAAACTTATTAATCTTTGTGTTATAATTTTTTGGATACTAAGGAATTAATTTTTTTCTTTTTAATAATATTAAATAATAAATTTAATAAGAAAAAACTATGAATTTTTAGAATTATGAGGTGATAGTTTCAATGAATGAAGAAAACAAAGAGATAAATAAAAATAAAACAACAACTACAAAACCAGCTAGTATAGTACCAAAAACAACAACACAAAATATTATTAAAAATAAATTTCCAACAAAAGTCTTTGCATTAGGAGGTTTAGAAGAAGTTGGTAAAAATACATACTGTATTGAGCATGATGAAGAATTAATTATGCTTGATGCTGGAGTTAAATTCCCTAGTTCAACAATGCTTGGAGTAGACGCTGTTATTCCAAATTACAATTATTTAAAAGAAAATCAACGAAAAATAAAAGCTCTATTTATTACTCATGGGCATGAAGACCATATTGGAGGAATTCCATACTTGTTAAGAGAAGTAACAATTCCAATCATTTATGCCCCTCGATTAGCTGCTGCTTTGATTCGTGATCGATTAAAAGAAGCAAAATTAGAACAAACCACTATTGTTAAAGAAGTTGACAATATGAGTGTTATTAAAACTAAAAACTTTAAAATTAACTTTTTTGCTGTTAACCATAGTATTCCTGATGCCTTCGGAATTTCAGTTATGACACCAAATGGTAAAGTAGTATCAACAGGAGACTATAAATTTGACTGAACACCATTAGGACATAGCTCTGACATTGAACGAATGGCAAATATGGGACAAGAAGGTGTTATGTTATTGATGGCAGACAGTACAAATGCGGAAGTTGAGGGATATACTCAAACTGAAACAAAAATTATTAAAAATATTGCAGAATTATTCGTAAAAGCAAAAGGACGAATCTTGATTTCAACATTTGCTTCAAATGTTCACCGAATTCAACATATTGTTGAAATTGCTAATAAATATGGTCGTAAAATTTTAGTTTTTGGAAGAAGTTTAGACCGAATTATTAAAATTATCCGTCAAATGGGACATTTAAAAATTTCTGATAAAGCCTTTATTAAAGCTAACGATGCTAAAAACTATAAGGATAACGAGATTTTAATTATTTGTACCGGAAGTCAGGGAGAACCAATGGCTGCTTTATCACGAATTGCTAATAATCAGCATCAACATATTTCAATTATTCCTGGTGATACTGTTATTTTCTCATCATCACCAATTCCTGGTAACCAAGCCGATGTTGAACGCGTTATTAATAAATTGGTTCGTGCTGGGGCAATTGTCCAAGAAAATAGTCCTCTGAGCCATATTCATACTTCAGGGCATGCTTCGCAAGAAGAACAAAAATTATTATTTACATTATTAAAACCAAAATACTTTATGCCAATGCATGGAGATTATCGTATGTTACGTCAACACGGTGAAACAGCAACTAGTGTTAATGTTCCAAAAGAAAACATCTTTATTTGTGCTAATGGTGATCAAATTGAATTGTTAAACGGTACCGGAGAGATTGGAAAACGAATTGAAGCCGAAGCAGTTTATGTTGATGGAAAAGATTTATCTGGTCAAACAACTGCTGTTGTTCGTGACCGTGAAATTTTATCAAAAGATGGTTTAATTGCTGTTGTTATTTCAATTGATTCACAAAATAACCAGTTATTAACACCACCTCGTATTATTTCACGAGGAAGTTTCTATGTTAAAGAATCAGGAAATATTATCAATGAATCAATTCGATTAGCGGCTGAATCAGTTAATGAAGTTTTAAAAACTCAAAAGCCAACTTTTGGTGCTCTTAAAAATGCAATTAAACAATCACTATCGCCATTTATTTACCGTTATAAACGTCGTAATCCGCTAATTATCCCTGTCATTTTAAATAAAAAATAAAAGAATACTTTAATTATTCTATATAATAAACTAGTAAGGTTTAGAGGAGTATTAAAAATGAATGACAATGAAAATGTTTATAATAATTTTAAAAGACAATGATATGAATTAAAACCAACCTTAGTTGATCGTGCTTCACCATTTGATTTTAAATTAGTTAATATTCGTAATACTGGTTATATTTTTATCGGAACAGCAATCTTTGCACCATTTTTTATTAGCATTTTAATTTCATATTTATTTGATCATAATGAATATGCTTTAGTTGGAATGAACTTTGTTAGTTGAATTATCGTTGCTGTTGGTTCTTATTTTGTAATTGGTGGCGCTCAGAACGAAATTATGCGTTCTGGTGCAATTGCATTTTATTATTTTTATTTTATTCCTAATATGGTTGGTTTAATAATTGGTATCATTGCTAAGTCATTTCAGCCATCTGCTTCTGCTTTAACAACAATTAATTTATTAACAAATTTACCTGCTGCTGGGATAACGATTTTTATTACTTACAAAACTTCACCCTTTATTTTTAAAAAAATTAAATTAACTTTTAAACAAGATTATAAACGCTTACTGGTGGTTGGTTTAATTGCAATTATTGTCGTTTTTCTTTTTAATTTTATTTTTGGTTATTTACAATCATTAATAACATCAACTCCATCAAAGAACCAAGAGAATTTAGTTAAAGGTCTTGGTAAGTGATGGAACATTGTGATTTTATCGATTTATACCGTTTTTTTTGCCCCAATAATTGAAGAATTAGCTTGTCGACATGGAATTTTTAGTTTAACAGGAAACAAATGAATTGCGTTTGTTGCTTCGACAATTTTCTTTGCTGGAATGCATGTTACTTCAACTGGTGATTGAGAACACATTATTGGTTATTTAGGAGCATCATTAGTATTAGAAATGTTGTTTATGGTTGTTAATGGAAATGTAACTTACAATATTATTGCACATGGGGGGTTAAATTGTATTACTACCATTTTAATTATTGCAGCTCCGAGTTTTTTAACTAGATAAAATAAAAAGACCTTGTTGAACATATAAAATAAAATTGACAGAAAAAAGAGAGTTAAAATTTCTGTTATATAATTTTATTGAAAGGATGTTCTTTTTTGTGGCAAAACAATGAAATAAAGATGAAAAAATTGAAATATTAGAATTTTCTAAACAAAATGGAGTGAGAAGTTCTGCAGAAAAATATAATGTAGCAAAGTCAACTATTCAAAGATGGCGCGCTTTGAATTAGAAGAAATTGCAAAGCTCCATCTTGCACTAAAAAAGTATGAAGCGAAGACTATTGAAGATAAGTTCTTCGCCATTAATAATTTATCAACAGATTATTCTGTTGATTTTTTATGCCGAAAATTAAAAGTTACTAGACAAGGATATTATTTATGAACAAAAAATGGAATGCCTAAGTATAAAAATTATAATATTAAATTTGCCAATACAATATTAGAATTATTTAATAAATTTAAAGGTATCTACGGATATCCAATGCTGAGTATTTTATTAGAAAAATATAAAAACATAAAACTTAACAAATGAGTTGTTTATAGATACATGAAAATTTTAAAAATTAAATCTATTAAACGTAAAATTAAGCCAAGTTATTTAAAATCTGGACCATTAAGGTTTCCAAATATTTTAAACAGAAATTTTGTTGCAACCAAACCTAATCAAAAATGAGCAACTGATGTTACATATTTACCAATAAAAAATAAAATGTTATATTTATCAATTGTAAGAGATTTATTTAATGGTGAAATTTTAGATTGAAAATTATCTAATAATCTAAATAGCAATTTGTGCTACAAAAATTTAGTTTCAGCTTGAAATTATTCAGGAAAACCAAAAAATGTAATAATTCATAGTGATTAGGGTAGCTCATATACTTCACCAATGTGGAAGGATTTATGTGAAAGTATGCACATGGTTATTTCTATGTCTCGAAGAGGAAATTCGCCAGATAATGGGGCATGTGAAACTTGATTTAGTTCATTTAAAAAAGAATGCATATATTTATATCAACGAAATGAATTAAATTTAAATAATATTTATGAAATTGTTTCGAACTATATTGAGTTTTATAACTTTGTAAGGCCAAGAATATCGCAAAGAAAAACTCCTTTCGAACAACGAATGGAGTTTTTTAATAAAAAAATCTTTTTTTTCTGTCAATTTTAATTGACATCTTCATGTTGGTCTTTTTATTTTTTAGAGTTGTTAACAATTGTTCTAAAAATGAATTAATTTCATTTTGATATGTAAAACTAATAAAGAATGGGGTTCCACCACCAGTAATTTTAAAGTGTTCCTTATTTGTTTGCAAGAAATTATTAAGATTAAAGTTAGTTTGATTTTTTTAGTAAAACTAATAAAACCATATTTTAAGGTTGCATTAACAAAAATAATTAAGGTATTTTGATACTCTTGCAAATATTTATTTAATTTATTACGAACTAATTCAAGAGTTATTTTTTTATCATTAATAATAATTTCTTCCGCTGTTGGGTTATTATTAATAGCAGTTGTTTTAACCGGAAAAGTAGTTTCTTCAATGGTTTGTAATAATTGCTTATATTTTACCTTTGCTATTTCATTTAATTCTTTTTCTAATTTTTCAATTTCAAGGTTTAAATTATTTTTTTCAATTAAGGTTGTTGGTACAGGAAAATCAGGAATCATAAAAGTAAAGGTTGAATCATAACCACTAATTTTTTTTACACTTTGTTCTAAACCGCTTCTTTTTTGGTTAATTCAATTGGTAAAGTATGCTTGCGTTGTTTCCTTATTCGTTGAAAATTGCATTCGAATTTTCTTTTTATCCGCTCAACAATCTCAAATTTCAAAAAAATCAATTTCTTGTAGATTATTAACATGCGTTCCACCACATAAATCAATTGTGGCAGCAGGGAATTCAACTACCCGAACAATTGGATCATATTCAAAATTTGGATGTGCAATTGTTAATTTTACTGCTTAAGCAATTGGCATTTGATGTTCAATTTTAGCAATATCATGGTTAATTAAATCATTAATAATTTTCTGACGCGCTGCTAAAATAATATTTAATCAATTATCGACTTTATTCATTGCTAATAAAGCATAATCAATTATAATTTGAACTGAATCTGTTATTTAACCATCATTTAAAATTTGTTCAATAAGATATGATAAGAGATGTTGGGCATTATTGTTTTTTGTAAGTTTAATGCGACGTTCTGTGTCAATTTTTTGTTCTAAAGTATCGTTAAGATTGATTGTTGCTCATTGTGTATCAACAAGATGAAGATATACTTTTTTATAGATTTGCTTATTAAGATCAAAAACCATAATTTTATGCTTATATTTAATTAAAACACCAATATCTGAAATTTGGCCCCCACCAAGAGCATAAAAAACAGTATGGTCAAAGGCAATAAACCAACTCCGTTTAATTGTTCAACGGGGTGCCCCGCTTCATTAAAGAGAGCTACAACGGTTCCGTTGTCGGTCATTTGTTGATACCCATGAAATTTTGTTAGGGGAATCATAACTTTGTTATCTTGTTTTTTTAAGTTAGTTCATAATAATTCAATTTGTTCATTATTCATAGTAATATCCTTTCTTAATATTAATTAAAATTATATGTTATTTTATAATTTCATTTTTAAATAACTCCTTAAAAATAGCTTCTAAAACTGGAACTACTATTGAATTCCCAGCTTGTTTATATAATTGTCTTCTTGACACAACTTTACTTGCTTTTTCAAAGTCAGAATCTTCAAAACCCATAAGTCGTCAACATTCTTTTTCAGTTAATACTCTAAATTGTGTATGATCAATTTCAATAGGAAATAAACTATAACCATTATTTTTAATTTGCAATAAGAGTAATTGTTCATTTCTATCTTTTTCATAAATAATTAGAGTAGTTGAGATCCTAAGACTCTTAGGATCTTTTGTTAATAAACAATTAGATATTTTTTTATTAACATATTCTCATTCACTAATTTGAAATTTTTCTACATATCCAAAGGCTACTTTTCAATTTTTAGGATTTAAATAATAGTAATTATCAATTTCATTAATTGATTGTAAAAGATCTTGCAATGTAGTTTTTAATTCTAAATGTTCAGGTAATTTATATTTATATAATTGGTCTAAATTTTTAGAGCTAATCATAAATACTCTTTCGCGATTTTGAGGTATTCCATAATTTTTGGAATTCATTACTAATACTAAATTGTAATATCCTAACTTTTCTAATTCAAATTTTAATGATTGAAAATCATCACTAAAATCTGTTATAAGATTTTTTACATTTTCCATTAATAGGTATTTAGGTTTTTTATCCATTTTTGAAATTAAATCAATAGTAGGTCAACACAGATTAGATCTATTTCCTTGGGTGATTCCTTTTCATTTACCTGCCCTTGATATATCTTGACAAGGGAAGCTCCATGTTATTAAATCAGCATAAGGTAAAATTTATAATTTTGTAATATCTCCTAAATTAGGAGTTTTATAATCATTAAAAATTGCTCGATAACTTTTTTCCGTGTAAAGTAAAGATGCAAATAGGATGATTCGCCCTTATTAATTTGATGATATATCTTTTATTAAAAAAAAATAATTTTTTAAATTATATAGTTATTTCAACACCACGAAAAATTATTTTTGTTAAAAATCTAAAATTAATAATTTAATTATTAAATATTTTGTAAAAATACCTCTTTGGAGGATAATAAACCTAAACTCGGTCGTGGTTTCTCATTAATAATTTTCATAACTTTATTAATTTCTTTTTGAGTAATATTGTTAAAATCTGTTCCCTTAATAAGATATTCTCTAATATCTCTATTCATTCTTTCAACTTTGGGTTTTTGTTTGGGTGAACCGGGGTCACAAAAATAAACATTAGTTCCAGTAATTTTTTCAATTCCTTTTCAGTTTGAAAATTCTTTTCCTCTATCAGTTATAATTCCTTTTATATTTTCTTTATAAAGTTTATTTTTAAAAATACTTTTAATTGCTTTATTAACCTCTTCTGAATTATGGTGGTCTAATTTAAAACAAATCGTATATAAACTTTTTTCTTCTGTAAAAGTCAAGCAAGCAGATTGATGTTCTTTTTCAACAATACAATCCATTTGAAATCAACCAAAAGTCCCTTTTTCATGTTCTTCTTCATCAATAAATCTAATATTAGTAAATTGACCACGATCATCTTTTCTATTTTTTGTTTTAAACTTTTTACCTTTAAATGGTAATTTTTTCTTAATTTCATTATCTTCTTCATCAAAAACCCCATGATCAATATATTTATAAAGTGTCACATGTGAAAATGGAAACTTTTCATTATACTTTTTTTCATATTCATAGATAATTAACATCGGTGAATAGCGTCTTTTATTTAAAATTTTCCTTACAAAATTAAGTACTTTTTTTTGAAATTGTAGTGTATTTTATAGATTTTTTTCGTTTTTTCTTATAATCATTATTCGCTTTTTTAGGATTGTATTCTTCTTTAAGTCTTTTAACCTCTAATCTAATTGTACTACGACTTTTATTCATTACTTTTCCTATTTTATAATAATTAGGTGTACCATTTTTCTTTTTAAATTTTTCGGATTCTAAATATTCTTTTAAATCATGTCTTTCTACTAAATTAAAATGTTTAAATTTTTTATTTTCTTTTTTCATAAGACAACCTAGCCCTTTCTATTAAAATATTTATACACTAAAAATTAAAATTTTGTTGACAATCCGTTAAATGATGCTAGGATGGTGATGTAATTTAATACAAGTAGGATTTACTAGCCCTTAATCGATTGTTTAAAAATTACTAAAATTAGAGACTTGGAAATAGACTGCACCCATTTTAGTAAGTACTAATAAAAAGTATTTACTATTTTTTTATTATATCTTTTTCTTTACGATTTGAATATCATGTATTTCATTTTATAACATCTTGTATATATTCTTCATGTGAATTATATATTTTATTATGGATTGTAACTTTCTTAAGTAATGAATGAAAACTTTCTATAACAATATTATCTGCACAGTGGTAATTTTTCCCCATTGAAATTATAATACCGTTAGATACACATTTATCGATATAAATAGCGGATGTGTATTGATATCCGTGGTCTGAATGAATTATTATTCCATTCAGATCTTTTTTTATTAATTTTATTTTATTAATTGCATCATTTAAATTATCTATTACTAATTTATTGTCATTATATTTAGATCACTTTACATCAACTATTTCTTTAGTATATCCATCAATAATTGTTGATTGATAATATTTTTCTCTTTTTCAAATTAAATATGTTACATCAGTATATAGCACTGAAAACCTTGTTTTTATATCATTGAATTTACAATTAATTAAATCAGGATATTGCAATAAACTTTTTTCTTTATTCTGTTTATATTTCATTTTTATTCTCATTTTTCTTACATATTCAGGTTGTATTTGATTATAACGCATAATCCTTAAAACTTTTTTTGAATTATATTTTATATCATAATCTTCTTTTAAATATTTAGTAATTCTTCGATATCCAAATTGTTTTAAATTTTCTTCATAGACTTTTACAATATCATTTATTGCTTCTTTATCTTTTTTGCTACTGTCATAATTTTTATATTTATCTCAATAACTACGTTTTAACCCCGTTACTTCTAATAATAATTTTATTGAATATTCATGACAATTTTGTTTAATAAAAGAGACGATTCTTAGTTTGCTTAATTGTAAAAGTTATGGAGCTTTTTTAATAATTCATACCTTGTTTTATAATATTCTAAATCTCTTTTACCAAAAGAGATTTTAGGTCCTTTATGATTGTTTAATTTTCCTTTTTTATGATTTGCTCATCAAGATTCTACTGTATTTGCATTTAGATTATATTGTTTTGCTACTACTCAACAACTTTTTTGTTTAATTTCCTCAATGATTTTTGTTCTAAATTCTGATGTATATTTGTTATATTTTTGACCTTTTCTTGCCATATAAAAATGCACCTCCTTTAAAAGTTTAGCAAAGTCTTTTTTTAATTTACTTACTTTTTGGGGTGCACTCTAATAATATCTTTTTTTATTTAAGAATTAATGATGGTTGTGTCATTTCGGCAGGAATTTCTTCTTCCAATAATTCTAAAATAGTTGGAGCAATATCGGCAATTGCCGGATTTTTATCACGCAATTTTAATCCTGCTTTGGTAATAATAATTGGAACTAATTGGGAAGTATGTTTTTTATTTGGTCCCCCAGTTTCATCAATCATAATTTCAGCATTACCATGATCAGCAGTAATAATCATAATTCCATTAACTTTTTGCATTGCCAAATAAATTTTACCAAGACAATCATCAATTGTTTTTACTGCTTCAATCGCTGCTGGTAAAATCCCAGTATGACCAACCATATCACAATTGGCAAAGTTTAAAATAATAACATCAAATTCATTACGATTAAGTTCAGCGATTAATTTATCAGTAATTTCATATGCTGACATTTCTGGTTTTAAATCATATGTTGCAATATTTGGTGATGGAATTAAAGCGGCTGATGCACCTGGCAATGTAATTTCAGTTTGGGTTGCTAAACCATTTTTAAAGTAGTCTTTTCCCCCATCAAAGAAAAACGTAACATGTGCAATTTTTTCCGTTTCTGCAATTCGTAACTGATGATAACCCTTTTTACTTAACCATTCTCCTAATCCATTAACAACTTCAATTGGATGAAAAGCAACATGTTTTGATCCAACTGTTGCAGCATATTCCATCATTGACACAAAATAAATATCATTTAATTTTGGCATAAAATAACTTTCTGCTTCATTAACAGGAAAATCAGCATTTGTTAATGCTGAAGCAATAGCAATTGCACGATCGGGACGGAAGTTAGCAAAAAAGACTCCATCACCTGGTTTAATGTATCCTTGTTGAGTATTAATATTATAAGCTGGCATTAAAAACTCATCATTACGACCCACCTGATATTCTTGATCAATATAGGTTAACGGATCACTAAACTCAGCTCCTTTTCGCGAAACTAAAACATCATATACAACTTGAACCCGTTCATATTTTTTATCACGATCCATTGCATAATAACGGCCTCCAATTGTAGCAATTGCCCCTACTTTCAAGTTTGCTTGTAAAGCATTGAATTGTTCAATATATGTTTTAATACATTCTGGTTTGGTATCGCGGCCATCACCAAATAAATGTAAATAAATTTCCTTAACTCCTTCTTTTGCTGCTAACTGATACGCTGCAAAAATATGATTAAGATGTGAATGGACTCCACCATCTGAAAATAAGCCCATAATATGAAAAGCACCATTATTTTGTTTTGCAAAATTAATTGCCGCTAAAATTTCCGGATTTTGATTAAAAGTTCCATCTTTAATAGCTTTATTAATTAATGTTAATGACTCATATTTAATTCGACCAGCTCCCAAATGAATATGACCAACTTCTGAATTTCCCATTTGACCATCTGGTAACCCAACTCATTCTCCCAATGCATGAGCAGCTACTCAATGGTATTTTGCCTTTAACATTTCAACATTTGTCATATGTGCCTGTGTAACAGCATTTCCTTTTGAATCAGGGGCAATCCCTCACCCATCAAGAATTGCTAATAAAATTGGTTGTTTAGCTTTCATTTCAATATTTCTCCTCTTTTTCTTTTTCCTCAACAATTATATAATTATTTTTTATGATTGAAAATATATTTTTCAATCATTTTGGCAACACCGCCCCCTTCAACATTACTAGTAATATCTTTCGCAATTGCTTTAATTTGATCTTGACCATTGTTCATCGCAATTCCTAACCCAACATTTTTTATCATTCAATAATCGTTCATACTATCACCAATTACCATAATTTATGATAGCGTAATTCCCCATTGCTTTGAAATTCATTTTAAACCCGCTAATTTACTAATTCCGGAAGCATTCATTTCAGCAGTATGACTAGCATCAATTGCAATTTCAATGTTTTCAGCGCGTGCTAAAATAATAAATGGATCTGTTTCTTGTACATCCATTACAATACATTTATAAGCAGTATTCTTAATTTCAGATAAATTATCATATTGAATAAATTCACCATTAAAAAAAGTTAATTCTGGATTATTTTCTCCAATCGAGTCAAAATTAACAATTATTTTCGTTAAATAATCAATATAACATCATATTTTTTTGTGATATTTTTTTGCTAATTGAAATAAAAAATTAACTTGTAAAACAGATAACGTTTGTTGATGAACAATCTTGTTTGCTTTAATATCATAAATACAAGCACCATTAAAACCAATAAAATATTGCTGAAAATAATCCATTTTTACTTTTAATGCTTCTGGTAATGATGTTAAAATTGGTCGCCCAGTTGCAAAAATAACCCGCACCCCCATTTCTTGTGCCTTAATAATTGGCATAATATTAGCAGTTTCAATCCCTTGATGAAAACGACAAGCAGTCACATCCATATCTAATGCAATTAATTTAATGTTTTTCATAATTTCCTACTTTCTATTAAAAATTTCATAATTATATTGTAAAAGAAAAAACCATATTTTTAAATATGGTTTATGAATTTAAATAATAACTAGTTAGTGAAATTGATTTATCATTAGGTAATAATGCTCCTGCGCTTTTACTTACAATTGGTGATAAATTTGCAACAGTTAGTTCTGTTCCCAATAATCAATCTTTAATTTGAACCCGAAAAACATAAATAGCTCCAACAGCCCCGCCTAAAATTGCTAGCATTATTAAAACACTAACCAAGACCGTTAATCAAGGGCGTGATTTTTTTACACAATTTTTGCATTGACATTGTAATTCATCAATTTCAACTTCAGCATTTAATTTTCGATTTTTCTTACGATTTCCTTTTTCAGTTTCACTTTCAAATAAATCTGATGGTAAGGCTGCTGCAATGTTAATATTTTTACCGAGACCTACCTTAATATTAGGATCAATTGGAACATTTAATAAATCTGATGGTTTAATATTTCTTTGACCAGAATAATTTTCATTTTGATTTAAACTACCACTTTGTAAATTAGCAATTCGTTCTGCTAAGGTTTGGTTTTGCGTTGGAACAGCAGATGGTTGCTGCACATTATTAGCCATTGGATTCACCCAATGCAGATTTTGCTGCGCTGTTGGACTAAAATTAGTACGTTGCTGCTGAATAATTGGTTGTTGATATTGTTGTTGCGGCTGATACTGCTGTGCCCCGGTATTCAGAGCAGATTGCTGCTGCTGCTGATACTGCTGCGGAGCAACTCCTGCCTGTTGCTGCTGTGAATATTGTTGCGGAGCAACACTTTGTGGTGGTTGTTGCATTAAATTTTGTTGCTGTGAATATTGTTGCGCTATCGGAGCAGACTGCGGCTGATAATGTTGTGGAGCAACATTCTGCTGATACTGCTGCGGAGCAACTCCTGCCTGTTGCTGCTGTGAATATTGTTGCGCTATCGGAGCAGACTGCGGCTGATAATGTTGTGGAGCAACATTCTGCTGATACTGCTGCGGAGCAACTCCTGCCTGTTGCTGCTGTGAATATTGTTGCGCTATCGGAGCAGACTGCGGCTGATACTGCTGCGGAGCAACATTAAAATTACTCCCTTGATTTGGGGAAAGTTGCTGTTGATTATTGTCATATTTATTTTTTAAACCATTATTGGTCCAAGTATGATGTAAACTCATTTTATGCCCTTTCATTTAAATTTTGCCATACACTATTGTATAATAATTATATCATAAAATGAGAATTTTTGCTATGCCAATATTGCTTTTGTAAAAACACTATTAATAATCACACTTGGGCGTTTATTATTATATAAAATATCATATAAAGCTTCAAATAAAGGTAATACTATTTTATTAGCGCGAGCATCTAAAACAATTGTTTTGCAAGTTAAAACTCCTTCAACTGTTTTAGCATGACTTTCTAATACTTTTTTAGCATCATCTACTTGCGCAATTTCAAAACCAAGCGAATAATTTCGTGATTTGTTCGAAGTTGCAGTTAAAATTAAATCTGCCAATCCAGCAAAATTTAAAAAAGTTTCAATTTGAGCACCTTTTGTTTTTGCAAAAAGTTGAATTTCATTTAACCCCATTGTGATTAATGATGCTTTAGCATTATCTGATGCATAAAGACCATTAAAAATTCCTGATGCAATTGCAACAGCATTTTTTAACGCAACAGCATATTCAGCACCAATAACATCTGTATTCGCAAAGGTAACAAAATATTCATTATTAAATAAATTACGAACTTCATGTGCAATTGCAATTTCATTTGAGACTGCCATAATGCAAGTTGGTTTACGTTGTAAAACTTCTTTAGCAATACTTGGACCATAAATCCCAGCATATGCTTTTAAAATTTTATTATCAATTAATTTAACAATTGAATGTGATAATACTTCATGTGTTTCATGATCTAATCCTTTTGCGACATTAATAATAATGACTGGTTTTGTTACTGTTTGATTAAGTTTTTCAATAACTGGTTTAATAGCAATAACTGGAATTCCCAAAATAATATATTCAGCATCTTCAACGGCTTCGGCAAAATTAGTTGTTGCTTTAATCTCCCGATTAATTTTTAAATCACCAAAAAAATGACTATTCAAATGTTCATTGTTAATATCATCAACTTCTTTACTATCAATACCATACATTATAACATTATAATCATTATCAGTTAAAACATTAGCCAAAACAGTACCATACGCTCCCGTTCCGATAATAGTGATATTCTTTTGTTTTTTTCTCATTATTACTTACCTCATTACTTTCTTTCTCTAAATAATATTTTAATTGGTACACCGTCAAACCCAAAATGTTCACGAATTTGATTTTCAAGAAATCGTTTATAGGAAAAATGAATATACTTAGGAGTGTTACAAAACATAATAAAGGTTGGAATCATACTTTCGGGTTGCGTTGCATAATAAATTTTTATTCGCCCGCCATTAAAATCTGATGGTAGATTTAGTAATTGTGCTTTAACTAAAATTTCATTTAAAACACTTGTTTTTACGCGCTGAGTTAAACCAGCATAAACCTCATCAATCGTTTGAAATAATATATGCAAACGCTTTTTTTCTAACGCGGAAACAAAAACCATTTTTGCATAATTTAAATATTTAAAATATCCACGAATTTGTTTTTCAATTATCTGCATTGATCGATCATTTTTTTCTGCTACAGCATCTCATTTGTTAACAACTAAAATAATTGGTTTATTTTGTTCAAAAGCAATTCCTGCAATATTAGTATCTTGATCAGTAATTGGTACTGTTCCATCAATAATTAATAAAACAATGTCACTTCGTTCAATTGCACTAACAGCACGAAGAACACTATATTTTTCTAGTTTTTCATAAACTTTTCCTTTCCGTCTAATTCCTGCTGTATCAATAACAGTATAAAGGTGATCATTTCGTTTAAAGGATGTATCAATTGAATCAGTTGTTGTTCCTGCAATTGGTGAGACAATTACTCGTTCTTCTCCTAAAATAGCATTTGTTAATGATGATTTCCCAACATTTGGCTTTCCAATTAAGGAAAAATGAGTTCCATCGGTTTTTGGTTGAATTGGAATTTGATCTAAATAAGAAATTACTTTGTCTAATAAATCACCAACCCCAATTCCATGGGTTGCTGAAACAGCAATTGGTTCACCAAACCCTAATGTCATATATTCGTATAATTCACTTTCTTTTTCTTGTTTATCATACTTGTTAATAACTAATAAAACTGGTTTTTTCGCACGATATAATATTTTTGCAATCATTTCATCATCTGGCGTAATGCCTTCTTTATACGATAAAACAAAAATAATAACATCAGCTTCTGCAATAGCAATTTCGGCTTGCATTTTAATCTCTTGTGCAAACATTACTTCATTATCTAACGTAATTCCCCCTGTATCAATCATTAAAAATTCGCGAGTCAATCATTCCGAAAAAGCATAAATTCGATCCCGTGTAACACCGGGAGTGTCTTCAACAATCGCAAGCCGGTTTTTAATAATACGATTAAATAATGTTGATTTCCCAACATTTGGTCGTCCTACAATTGCTACGGTTCCTTTTTGTGCCATTTATTTTCCTACTTTCTTATAATCCATTACTACTTGATAAATTGCTGCTACTGTTTGTTCAAAGGTTAAAGTACTACTATCAATTACAATTGCACCAGCAGCAATTTTTAATGGTCCCACTGCACGAGTTGTATCAACATAATCTCGTTCCTTTAACTTTGCAGTAATTTCTGTTAAATTATTTGGCATAATATTATTTTCATTATTCTGACTTCATCTTCGTTCAACCCGAGCAGCAATACTAGCTGTTAAATAAATTTTTACTTCTGCATCAGGTAAAACAACCGTCATAATATCGCGACCAACAACAACGTTACCTTTCTTAATAACTAATTGGCGCTGTAATGAGACCATTGCTGTTCGAATAAACTCAAGGCCAGTAATTTTGTTAATATTATCAAGCACCAAACTTGTTTGAAGCATCATTGTTACATCTTCATTATTAACATAAATTTTATTATTTAGCACTTGATAATTAAACTTTGCCAATTGATTTTTTAACTGCTGATGATTACTAAAATCAAGTTGTTCTTTTGCACAAAAATAAGTAAAAGCACGATAAGTTAATCCCGTATCAATAAACTGATAATTTAATTTTTTGGCCAATTCATAACCAGCAGAAGATTTACCACTACCAGCTGGACCATCAATAGCTACATTTAATTTCATCATCTTCTCCCATTTTCTATAACACAAAGATTAGTGCTAAACAAACACCTAATAAAACAACAAGCAAAAGCATTGTTAATAATAGCATCTTGTAGTGTAGTTTTACTTTACGATAAGTAACTAGTACATTATTATGTTTTTCTTCTAATAAAATACTTGATTCTTTTAACATCTCTGCTGTACTACAATTGTCATTTTTACGCATATGAGCAATTGTACTAAATTCAATATTTGTTGAATTAATTTTAAAATTACTATTTTCTTCTTGAATTTTATCACTTAGACGATGATATGTAATTTTTTCATCTAAAATGCTTTCTAAAATTGTCTGATATTTTTGATAAGTTGGTTTATTTAACAAGGTTTCAGAAATTAAAATATTATGCATAACATCACCAGCATCTTGTTCATTTTTAGGATTAACCTGTGCTGTTAAATTAGTTGTGCTAACAACTTGATCTAACAATTGTTGTAAATCATATTTAAAATCAGATGGATATGGTTGCTCATCTGGATTTTTATCCAAATATACTTTTTCTCAACTAAATTCTTGTTCAAAATCTGATTTAACATTATTAAACAAAGTAGCATCAATTACATTTAATTTTGCCATATAACTATTAATTACTTGATTTGCCTGATTAATTTCTTGATCTAATTCAATTTCTTTCTTAATCATTTCACGTAGTTGGGCAAATTTTTCCATTCTAGTTTCCATTGTACCCCTCCAACTTTTTCAAACTACATTAAAATTATATATTATTATTAAAATTTTTGTTATCATTATAGTAATAAATAAGATAATGGAGGGATCTTGATGGCAGACCGCGATATTTCAAAAAAAAGAACATATGTTAACACTGACTTGTGTATTTCTTGTGGAAGCTGCATTATGATTGATGAAACCGAAACATTCTTTATGGATGATGATGGTTTTGCAAATACAACAGAAAATGATCAAGAACTAGTTGAAGCTCAAATGGTTTGCCCAACTGCTGCCATTTTTATTAAAACATTAGAAGAATTTAAAGAAAATCTTAAGAGTAGTCTTGATACTGATTAAAAAATGTTTTATAAATAATTATAAAACATTTTTTAATAATTATTTTCTTGCCGAGCAAAATTTATTTTATTTTTCTTATTATATGCTGTAATCAAATCAGCTTCGGTAAATTTTAATTGTTCAGCAATAATTAAATATTGATTTAAAACTTGAAAATAAGTTTTAATTGTTTGTTTTTTAATTAATTTGGCACAAGCAGTAAAACATTCTAAATACAGTTTTGTTAAACTAATTGTCTTACCAAAATATTTATTTTGATAATGAAATTTATTAAAATCAACTTGTAAACTACTACTAATACTAATTAAAAAATGGATTCCATCAATATATTCTTCTAATAAAATATCTTGCTCTGAAGCTGGTTTAATACTTCAATATTTAAAATCACGTTGTTCATTAATAAATTCTGCTAATTCAACTAAAAAAGCTAAAATTCGTTTATCTAAAGTTTGTTCATCATTTAACTTAAATTTTGTCAAAATATGATGATCTAGTTTTTTTTGATTTTCAAGTAAATATGTAAAAGTTGTGTTACTTAACATTTTTATTGGCCTACTGTTCTGTTCTAATTTTATTTAAAATTGTTTTTGCTCTCGGAATTTTATCATATTTTTTAACAACTTCCCCCGTTAAGGAAGCAATAATACGTTCTGAAGCAAATGGATCGCGAGGATCATAAATTCATGCATTATCAAAAACTGTTGTCACCTTTTCTTCGCCCATTGTTCCGATAACAATAGCATGAAAACGATTACGTCTTTTTCTTAATACTTTAATTTTTTCAATAATATCAGATGATAAATCCGAAGTCATAAAATCACTAATTACTAATAAATCAGCATTAAAATATTCATTACTATCCATTACCGTTAAAGTATGTTGCAGCGCTGGTTCAACATCCGTATCACCACCAAAACTTTTTGATAAAAAATCAATTAACTTTGGAACAGAATCTTTTAGTTGCGATAAATTATAAACATCTAAACTTTTTGAAAAATTAATCATATAACATGGGCGGTGTTCTGATAAAGCAATTTTAGCAATTGCCAACGCCAAGGCCTTAGCAATTTGTTCGGGACTACCTCGCATTGAAGAGGATGTATCAATTGATAACACAATTGGTCCTTTTTCTTCAGGAACATATGATTCAACTGTGGTTAATTTAATTTGCTCTTTTGGAACTTTATCTTGTGATAAGAATTCAAATGTTGTTAGTTTTCCTTCAATATATTTCTTATAAAAAATATATTTTAAAACATGATCGCGTAGTAAAAATAATTCGGCAGGAAACATATGTTCTAAATCTTTTGATTCAGTAGCACCAATAATTTCTTCTGGTGATAAACCGACTGGTTTTCATTCATAGTCCATCACAATTTCTTCTAAAATTCGCTGTTCAATTAAATTACTTTCGCCTTGATAACGCCCTAATAAAGTTGCAATCTCCATAATTGCCGGGTTACTTTCTAAAAATTTAGCAAACTTATCAATTGCTGTCATATCAACACCCGGTTTCAATAATTGGATTGGATCTCACATTTTTCCAAAAAAATTTCATACTGTTTTTAACAAACTACTAGCTTTATTATAAATTGCAAGTTTATTATATAAATCTTGCATAAATTTATTACGTAAATCTTCAATTTTAGCAAAACGATAATCATTAATTCTTTTAATCAAAATAGATTCTCATATACCAACAAAATCTCGAAATAACATATTCGGATTATTATTTTTTTTATTAAATTCATAACGATAATAATTTAGTCGATCATAAAACGGTGAATTAACTTTAAATAAAAAATCATGTGTTGAAGCATAATTCTTTTTTAAACCCTCATACCCGTTAACATTAATTCAATGAAATAAATAAATTTCCTTTTCAATATTCGGGGTTAATTTAATTTTCATAATTTCATCTTCAATTTTTTGATAATAAAAATTATTAATTTCTTGGTCAAAAATATCACTTAATCATCGATTTGATTTTTTTAGCAGAGCAAAATTTGGACTAGCTAAATCCGTCTTTTTTAATTCTGTTAATTTTTCCGCTAATTTAACTCCCGTTTTTTGCTCTAAATATGGATTCATAGTGAATACTCCTTTGTTTCACAAAATTAATTTTTAACTAAATTTGATAAACTTCCATAATTAGGTTCTGTATTATCTCTTGAACGATAATCAACATCAACAATATCCTCATTAAAGTTTAATTCATCATCATTAAAAGCATTATTAACTGCTAAAACAAAACGGTATTTAAAAAAGATACAATTTAATTCTAATAAACGGTCTTTTTCATCAGGAAAAGCAGTTGCTAAACTATCAATTTCACGTTCAACTGCTAAAATTTTTTTCTCAAGTTTTGAATTATTGTCTTCTACTTTTGAATTTTTAATTTCAACTCTAATTTCTTCATCTGTTTTAATAACTTTAAAAGTACTATCATTCACATAACTAATTTCAGTTTGTAACACATCAACCATATTATCTAAATCTTCTCCATAATATAATTCAACTAATGTCGGTTGCGTTTTGTTATGACGAGCATCAATCAAATCTTCAACGCGAATAAAGCAAATTGGGTATTGTTGATTTTTTCAAAGAATCCGATGGAAAGTTCCTTGTAATTTTCCATCAAAAACATCTAAATACTCACTTTTACGACTATTAACTCCTTGAATATCTTCATATTGCGCTGATAATTCTTCTAATTCTTTACTTAAACGATTCTTTTTTTCACGAACATCGTAAGTTAAAGCATCTAAATAAAACTCATTAAAAATAGCATTATATTCTTCTTCTTGTTCTTCATCATCTCAAATACAATATGGAATAACTAATCAATCTGCCTTGTCAACTGTATAACGACCATTATAAAAAGCTGATGCCTTAATTAAATGAGCAATCTTTTTTCATCGACGATCAGAAATATAATATTCACCGTCAGTCGCAATATACATTGCTTTTCGAAACCGTGAAATAAAATCAAATGTTGACTGAGTTATTTTAACTTTATTAATTTCTTTTCGTCACACATCATATTCTTCATGCGTAATTTGTAAAGCTTCATTAACTTTAACATCTAATTCTGTTACTCCGGCAATCATATCATTAAAATTTGCTTCATCCTTTAAACCATGAGCAATATAACGAATAATAAAACGGTCATATAACGCCTCTAATCCTTGCCCTTCTGCTGGTAACTCATTTGACGCAGAAATCAATAATTTCATTGGAACTTTAATATCAACTCCAGCATTACGAAAAATCTTTTCATTAATAATTGTTAATAAAGTATTTTGAATTGAAGGTCCCGCCTTTCAAATTTCATCTAAAAAAACAATTTCTGCTGTTGGCAAATATTTATCAATTAATCGTTTATAGACTCCTTTTTGTAAATCCTCAATTGAAATTGGTCCAAAAATTTCCTCTGGAGTTGAAAAACGATTCATTAAATATTCAAAAATAGTTCCATTTTTAAAAGCATGTTTTAAACGTCGTGAAACTAATGATTTTGCAATTCCTGGTTTTCCTAAAAGAAAAATAGATTCCCCACTTAGCATTGCTAACATTGCTAAATTAAAAATTTCTTCTTTTTCATAAACATTTTGTTGTAACTGTTTTGTTAATTCTTCTAATCTTTCTGTAAGTGTCATCATTCTTCTTTCCTCCTTAAACTTCTAAATTAATTCTTCGTTTGACATCATCTGATTTAACAACTAACAGACATGCGCCAACAATTCAGATTGAGGTAATTACTAAAACTAAAACAATAAATATTAATAATCACTGGCTAACTGGTTCTGATGTGTTTGCTTTAATACTACCTAAGATTAATAAAGTCGCACATAGAATTTCAACAAATAGAAAGTACAAAATCGCTAACATAATATAGGCAACTGCCCAACCGTAAACTGCTCCGGCAGTTCGCGCCATCCCCATTGGAATAAAATACAATAAACTAAATAATAATGTAATAAATAAAAATCCATAACTTAAAATATCCTTAACATAAATATTAGCAAAAACCTTAATATTAGGATCAACATAGTTACTTAAAGCAATTAAGATTGCTTTTTGGCCAATAAAGTACGCCAAAGTAATTGCGAATACTTGACCAAGAATAATAAAACTACGCCCAACCCGTTCTAACGGACTATCTCAAAACATGCGACGTTGAGAAAAATCATTATTTTGTGTTGGTGAAACATAACTAAAACGATTTTGTTCTTGTTTTGATAATTCTTTAACATCTTCCTCGTACTTTCGTCGTTCTTCCTCTGTATCAAGTAACTCTAAATCCGGAAATTTGCTCCCATATGTTGGCTTATTTTTATTCATTTTGAACCCCCCTTTTGCTACATATTGAACCATATTGTTATTATTTTAGCATTTTTTCATAAATTTAAGCAATTAAATTACATTTTTCCTACTTTTCAACAACGAAAATATGTTGTATTATCCCATTAAAATATTTTGAACCGCCCATTGCTGTTACTTCAATATCATATCAATAGGTTCCTGACGTTTAAAAAATATCACTATCATTTAGGCGCCTTCCATTTGTATCAGTGATAACAATTGTAAAATAATTAATAATATCATTAATATTATAACCATCCTTATTAATTGCTTCTTTTAATTGATTCATAATGATACTTATAACATTTTGAACAGAACTTCCAACTTTTTGAGCGCCAGGATTAGTCTTATCATAATATTTGGTCGTATAAAAAAGATTGGGGTTTTGGAAAAAAACTCGGAAATTGAATAAGAATAATAAATTAAACCATTTACTAAAATGGTTTTTTTATTTGTAAAACCAAAATTATTAATTAATTTAATTGATTCAGAGAAAGGGCAACATCTTAAGTTCTTAAAATAGAAACTTTTTACACAACTTTCTGATAACCTCTTTAAGTTGTTTACACATTTATAAATATTTTAGAAATCTTTACAAAGTGTACCTGTTTTTCTCCTAATTTAAGGTGTTGCCCCTTCTCTGTTTCAGTTAATTAATTTATTAAAATTACAACTTAATGCAGAGTGGGATAGTTATTTTAAATAACTAAGTGCTTCCATAAGAACATGAGTTTAAACTCATTCCCACAAGCCATCCGAGGCAAGTACTGAAATAGTGTATGAGGAAAAAAGTAAATCGGCGCTGGTTTTATAACTAAGCGATAGTCGTGATAAGTCCATGGTTAATATCAAACGACAATAAAAAAGAGATAGTGACTTTACAAATAAATTTGCGATAGATATTACTTCTTAGAAGTGACAGCGGTTTAATAAAAACAACAAAGTCAGCATTAGGCTCTTCAAGATGCGAGTGAATTTATTTTAAAAACTGAACGCTTTGACCTGAAATGGTGCGGATGAAGAGAGAAAAAACTCTCTGGCATTACCTTATAAAAACAACTGTCGATTATTAAACAATATAACCGCCACCGCTCACCCCCAGTGAAGCGGATGGCGTAGTAAATAAATAGATAAATACTTATATAACTAATTATCGCTGGCACTTTCACTTGGGAGTGGGTGCCAGCGAGTTAAAAATAGGAGGAATTATAATGACAGAATATAAAAGTAAATATATTAATAAAACTTGAAATGAAATAACAACATCATTTGATTGAGTTAATTGTCAACCTGTTGATTGTAGTATTAAACATCATAAAAAGCATTATGATTTGCAATGTTTAGAATGAACAAAAATGTACTTAAATTTATTTAAAAATAATTGAGATGTTATTGTTTCTTATATGCAACATTACAAAATTAACGATATTTTAGATTTAGCATCAGATGGATGAAAAATATTACAAATTGATAAAAAAATTAAAGGAATAATTTAGGAGGTTTATATGAAAAAGTTAAATAAAATTTGTCTTAAACAAAAATACTGAGGTTATTGCTTTAAGTGCAATATAGAAAATAAATTACAAAAATTAATGCTTAAAAGTTATCCAGTTTCATTTGAAGATATGACAGATGAACATTGAGCATTAGGAAAACAAAATTAGGAGAAATTAAATTATGAATAAAAAATATTTATTAAAAATAAAAAGTAAATACGGTGATTTAAAAACAGAATTCTTTTATACATTATAAGAAGCAAAAATTACCGCTAATGTTGAAAATCAACAAGAGTGATTAACAACTATTATTGATTTAGAAGATAACAATATTACATGACAAGGAAATAAATAATTATGTGAAAAGATGAAAATGGTTATGTTTATACTGAAGAAGATTTATTTAATTTAGCATTAGAAGAATGTCATTCAGAAGAAAGTGCTTATGAATATATTGATAATTTAATTGAAGAAATGGAATTAGAGGAATATAATAATGAATAAATTTATTGGAATTGGTAGAACAACTAAAGATATTGAAATTAAAAAAACACAAAATGGTAAAGAATATAGCATCTTTCAATTAGCAGTAATAAGACCTTATTCAACTAAGAAAGAAACTGATTTTATACCTTGTCAAGTTTGAAATAAACAAGCAATTACTTTACAAAAATATTGTCAAAAAGGTAGTCAAATTGCAATTACTGGTATTTTACAATATTTTAAAGATAAGGATAATAAAATACAGTGAGTAGTTCAAGTATCTAATTATGAATTTTTACATACAAATAGTGACTTAAAAGAGATATATCTGAAAAATCAAATGAAATTATTGCATAAAAACAAATAAATTATAATTCAGAAAGTATTAAAGAATTATTTGGTGATAATGATGCAATTAAATGAGATTAAACCTTTATATATTTTTAATGATAAATTACATAAATATAGTATTTTAATCCCTAGTGTAAGTCAAATTGTTAATATTTTAGTGCCAAAAGATTTATCATATATTGATAGTAATATTTTAAAATTAGCACAAACTCGCGGAATATGTTTACATAATATGATTGATGTTTGATTAAAAAATAATTTTGATGATGAATTAATTGACTTTATTGATTGTGAAATAAAATCACATCGTGAATTATTTAAAAATTTTACAAAACTATATCAAGAAACTTTTAAAGATATTAAATTTAAACATTATGAAACTGAAAAAACACTTTATAACCCTTTAATGTGTGGTACAACTGATTTTATTGGAATAACTATTGATAATGAATATATAATATGTGATTGAAAAATTACTAGTTCTAATGAAGAAACTGATATTAAACGCTATATTTGACAATTAAAACTTTATTATTTATTATAAAAAGATTTTTGTATAGATAATAAAAAAATATTAATGATAATTATTAATCCAAAATTAAAAATAGTAATTAAAGAGAAAGTTAATATTACTAAACAAAATTTAAAACAAATTAAAGAAGCCATTTTAATATGACAAGAAAGAGAGGAATGAGAAAATGCCACAAAAAACTAAAAAAACATTAATAGAAAGTATTGGTGAAATACAACACGATTTATCATTATATTTAGAAAAAAATCAAACAATGCAAATGAATGGTAGAGTAATGTATAACTATTTTGGTGAAGCACAAGTATTAGAATTAGTTAAAAAAGAATTTAAAAAACATCATATTACATATATTTGAAGTTATGTAAAAGATACTTTAAAAATAATTAATGATACCCCATATTTTGAAATGGAATTAACTTTATGTAAAGAAACAGAAGAAATTAAAACTTATTGACCTTTTACGGGTAAAAATACTGATCCTGCTAAAAGTATTGGTTCAGCATTAACATATGGCGTTAAATATGTTTTAAGTAAATTATTAGGTTTACCAACCGAAGAATTAGACCCTGATAATAGTGAAGTAAGTAAAATTAATTCTAAGCAAGAAAAAGAAGAAATAGAAATTATTAATAATTCAAATCCAAATTCAATGAGCGAACAACATTTTAATAAAATTAAAGATTTTATTACAAATACAAAAATAGAACAAAATATTATTTCAAAAGGTAAAAATTGAATAAAAGAAGAATTAAATGTTGAAAAATTATCACCAGTTATAATTAGAAAACAAAGTGAAGATTTTTATCATAAATTTAAAGAAAGATTTTTAAAATAATGATAAAATAGGTATTGACCCATCAGGAACTGGTACTACAGGTATTGTTGTTTACGAAGATAATAAATTAACTGAAAAACAAGAATTTACAAATAAAGATTGAATTTATTAAGCTAATTTTATTTTATGTATATTAAATGAAAATGAAATTATTAATATTGAAGATTGTTTATATACGAATGCTAATGGTTCAAAAGACCGTGATGATTTATTAAAAATAATTGGAGTAATTAAATATGATACACACGAATTAAATAATGTTAATTGAGTATCACCAAAACATACTAAATCAATTGTTAAAAATATGGAAAATTTAAGTAAATATAATGATAGTTGCTTATGTAAATTTGATAAAGATATTAATTTAACTTATCAATATGGTAAAGGTTGAAAATATAATAACAAAAAAATAAGTAATCATTTACGATATGCGATTATTATTGCTAATTATGAGAGTTAATTTATGAAAGAAGCATATAATCAAAAAACAGGAAAATATTATTCTTGCAAAATTCAAAATGTTAATATTTACTTAAATAAAAGTGAAGAACAAGCTTGAAATGAATTAAAATTTAATACTTATTCACAACGAATAGAACATCTTATCAACTTTTATATAACACACAATAAAGAAAAATAAAAAATAACCAATTAAGGTTATTTTTTTAAATACTATTTGTTAGTTTTTGAATAGCATCTTTTTGTGCTTGTTTTTTGTCATTTACTTTAACTTGTTTTTTAAAACATTTTTAATTTGACCTGTTTTTAATGCTAATTCTGTTGCGTAATAAGGTCCTCGTAAATGTTTTTCATGAGCAATAACGGCAGTTCTCAATTCTCTAATTTCTGCTTTATATTTTTTAATTTTTTTAGCAGATAATCCAAAAATACCAAGACTACCCATTCCACCAGCACCCGCTAACACAAGTAAAGTAATCATTAATGTATCATTAAACATTTTTTTAATTCCTTTCTTATCTTTACTCAAACAGTGGCCATCAATTTTTTCAGAACAAAATAATTTATTAAATTAAACTATATAACCACCCAAAAATATCAGCCGCCCCTATATATAGTCTATTTTAAATTTAATTCTTGTTTATTTTCATTTTGTATATTTTTTAATTTTTCTTCTTGTTTTTTAGTATATTCATCTTGCATATTTTTAAATATCTCTTCTGTTATATCATCTAAATTATTTCATTGTTTTGCTATTCTTGGCTGAATAACTCGCGGATTAATCCGACAATCTAAACAATGTCTTAAATGGTCTTTTTTTCATTTTGATTTATCAATTCAAATGATAATTAAAGAAATTATTAAAGTAATTAAAGGTAATATTGTAAATACTAATCCCATTTTAGATATTTTTAATCGTGGTATATCAATTTTCATATCTACTTTCGGTTTACTACTAGCAACAAATATGCCTTGAATTCCATGTGTAAATAAAGGTGTTAATAAAATAGCGATGCCATTACCTCAATATTGACCATAATTATATCAATTAATATTATCTTTTATTGCATTAATCATGCCATATTCTAATCAACAATTTAATGCTAAAAATATCAATGTATAAAAACTAACTACTCAACTACGAATTTTATATTTTCTTTCTCATTCTCTAATATCTTTATGAGTTCAATTATAAGTTGGAATAGGATCTTTTTAAAATCAATTTCAAGGTAAGGCACCTTTTAATCAAGTTGTTTTATCTTGTTTCATTATTAACTCACCAATTTTCTTTTAATTTTTAAATTCCTAATTTTTTATAAAGTATTATATTTTGAATTAGACCCTTAGGAAAATTTACAAAAAATATTTTTCCACTTTCAGGATGTATACTTACAATTAAATTATCATCTTGTGTCGAAATATATCTTGTTCATTCAACACTACCGTTATAATTTAAAGGTGTTTCAATAGAAGTAGTCAAAGTATCATTCTGTTGATACTTATAAATTAATCATAATTTATATTGATATTTTGTTTTATCAAAACCTTTAATAAAATAGTGTGGTATACTTGGTATAAAATCACTTGTATCAACTACTTCTCATTTACTTTCACTACTAATAGAAATATCACCATTACCTAATAATGAATTACCATTAATAGTTTTAATATTTTCCCCACTTACTAATTTATCTTGTTTTGTATTAATATCTTGTGATGTTTTTACAATATATTTATCATTTTCTTTATCAATATAATCTTTATTTAAATCACTGTCTTTAATAACATCTGATGGTATATCGCCACCTTGTTTTGTTTTTCAAACATTATTTTCATAATAAATAGTATCATTATCAAACGGAACAATAAGTTTAATATATTCATTATAATCAATTTTAGAAAAGTCATTAATAGTTGGATAAGTAATATTTATTGAATTATCTGTTTGTAATCGCTCTTTTAATCAAAATAATAATGTTGGATAAAAAGTTTTTTTACTGATATGTTTATATTCTTCTTCTCATGGATGAGCATAATTATCTAAACTATAATTATAAGGTCTAGATACTGTTTTACTAGATATAATATCAATTATTTCACCTGCTAATTTTAAATCATTTTTAACATCACGAGTAATATTTTCATTTGCTTCTGGGTCATTAGTTTATGAATATGCTACACCACCTTGTGAAAATGAAGCACTACCAGTTAAATCATTAACTCCTTTTGGTAAATATCAATTTATAATTGCTAATAAACAAGCAGATTGAATATAACTTAATCATTTATCATATTCAATTAAACCAGTATTATCTTTTTTTACTCAGGGAAATTAGAGTGCACCCCAAAAAGTAAGTAAAGTAAAAAAAGACTTTGCTAAACTTTTAAAGGAGGTGCATTTTTATATGGCAAGAAAAGGTCAAAAATATAACAAATATACATCAGAATTTAGAACAAAAATCATTGAGGAAATTAAACAAAAAAGTTGTTGAGTAGTAGCAAAACAATATAATCTAAATGCAAATACAGTAGAATCTTGATGAGCAAATCATAAAAAAGGAAAATTAAACAATCATAAAGGACCTAAAATCTCTTTTGGTAAAAGAGATTTAGAATATTATAAAACAAGGTATGAATTATTAAAAAGGCTCCATGACTTTTACAATTAAAACTAAGAATCGTCTCTTTTATTAAACAAAATTGTCATGAATATTCAATAAAATTATTATTAGAAGTAACGGGGTTAAAACGTAGTTATTGAGATAAATATAAAAATTATGACAGTAGCAAAAAAGATAAAGAAGCAATAAATGATATTGTAAAAGTCTATGAAGAAATTTAAAACAATTTGGATATCGAAGAATTACTAAATATTTAAAAGAAGATTATGATATATAAAATATAATTCAAAAAAAGTTTTAAGGATTATGCGTTATAATCAAATACAACCTGAATATGTAAGAAAAATGAGAAGAAAAATGAAATATAAACAGAATAAGAAAAAAGTTTATTGCAATATCTGATTTAATTAATCGTAAATTCAATGATATAAAAACAAGGTTTTCAGTGCTATATACTGATGTAACATATTTAATTTGAAAAAGAGAAAAATATTATCAATCAACAATTATTGATGGATATACTAAAGAAATAGTTGATGTAAAGTGATCTAAATATAATGACAATAAATTAGTAATAGATAATTTAAATGATGCAATTAATAAAATAAAATTAATAAAAAAAGATCTGAATGGAATAATAATTCATTCAGATCACGGATATCAATACACATCCGCTATTTATCTCGATAAATGTGTATCTAACGGTATTATAATTTCAATGGGGAAAAATTACCACTGTGCATATAATATTGTTATAGAAAGTTTTCATTCATTATTTAAGAAAGCTACAATCCATAATAAAATATATAATTCACATGAAGAATATATACAAGATGTTATAAAATGAAATACATGATATTCAAATCGTAAAGAAAAAGATATAATAAAAAATAGTAAATACTTTTTATTAGTACTTACTAAAATGGGTGCAGTCTATTATTATAACTTTCTTTTTTAATATCTCTAAGATCAGTTTGTAAATTAACAATTATTGGCTGTTGATTATTTAAGTTTAATTCTTGTTCTAACTGTTTTTCTTGCAATGAATATTTATAATTAAATGCCCGTTGTCAATATAATTTAGCACCATCTGGTGATTTCATCATATAACTAATTATTTCACTTTCGATTCTATCAACTTGTTTTTCAAGTAAAGGAACTATTTTCTCGCTCGCATAAGTATCATATCTTCACTTGCAAGAAAGGTTGAATTCATTGGTTAAATCATTCAAAGTATATGGTTTATTAGGTGATTTATTTTCTCAAAATTGCTCTATTTTACGATAAAAAGTTGCCAAACTTGCTTTATTTGGATTAAATTCTTTCATTTTTACTCCTTTTATATGGTTAAATATAAGTAGAGAAAAACATGTACAGGAGAACTTGACACGGTTCTTTTTTTATTATCTATATTTTACATCAAAATAAAAAAAAAGTAAATTGCTTTACTTTCAGTTAATTAATTTATTAAATACATTCAAATTGTAACATACTAAATAAAAATTACTATCTTTTTTTGCATTTTTATTATTTTTGTGATAAAGTCGTAAACTAAGAAGAGGGTAAGAAAATGATAAATGTTGATAATAATTTTTTTAAGAATTTTATTAATTTATTATATATACAGAGTATTGAAATTATTCAACAAAGTTTAGAAGATTATGATGAATGAATTTTTAAAAATTATAAAATTGATGAAACTTTAAAAGAATTTAAAAATTATAAAGTAAAAGATAAAATTGAAAGAACATTAGTAATTTTAAATGGAAAAATAACTTTTAAGAGAATAAGATATTATAAAATTAATTCAGAAACAGGTAAAGAAGAATATATTTTTCCTTTGGATAAAATTTTAGGAATTGAAAAATGACAAAGAATAGATAATACTGTTAAAGAAAAAATATTATCATTTATTATCGAGAAAAAAAGATATAAAGATATTTTAGATACTATGGAAAATATAAAAATTAGGTTTAATGACAATATCTAATATTATGAAAAATGCAAAAATTGATAAAGAATATTATCTTAATAAAACTGATAAAAAAATAGATATTCCACATACTTTATATATTCAAATGGATAAAACTTATTTGAAAATGTTAGATGCAACAAAACAAGGAAGAAAAAAGATAAAAAAACACACGATAGTATCTACTGTACACAACTGGATATGATGAAAAAAAATATACTGTAAAAAGGCCTGTAATCGCAAATAAATTAGGTGTTTTTGAAATGGATAATATTCCAGATTATCTTAAAAAAGAAGCAAATTTAAAACCAGTTCTTATAAAATTATTTTCTTTAATTGAAACTCATTTCAATATGATACCTAATATTGAAATTATGATTTTAGGTGATGGTGCTCCTTGAATTAAAAATACTAAAATTTTTATGCATCAATATTTTCCTAAAAATAAAATTCACTATACAATAGATAAATTTCATCTTACAAGTAGATTTAAAAAATTATATCCATATCAAAATAAAAATAAGGAAAATATAGAAACATATCATAAAGCAGTGGATTATTTTTTTAATGCTAAATATGAAGAATTATTACATTGTTTAGAAGATAGTAAATCTTTTATAAGCGATGCTAAATTAGATTTTTTAAATAAAACTATTAGATTAATTAAAAATAATAAAGAAGGAATTGAAAATCAAACATTATGAAATAATATTGGTTGTCATATGGAGGGTGACATTTCTCATTATTGAAAAGGCACTATGATTAAAAAAGCCATTTATAGTGAAAAAACTATTAGAAATAAATTAAATGCTAGTATGATGGGATTAAAAAATAAAATTGATTTATTTAATAGTAATAAATCATTAGAAGAAAATAAATTTAATTATTCAGTTAATAATTTTGTAAATTATTATTTACAAAAAAATTTATATTTTTATTAGTTTTATCTAAGAAATTAAATAATTTTAATAAAAATGTATTTTTGTTGTGGAAAAATTTAAAAAAATAGAAAAATATATTGACAATAAAATTAAAAGTAATACAATCTAAATAAGTAAGTGGTATATTATTCCACAATTTCTAAGATATTAATTTAAGACCCCAAAATAATTTATACGACCTAATACTAATTGAAACAGGATTAACAATTAAATTAAAAATTGCCATTCCCGTTACAACATTATCATTACCAAGTGCGGTAATTGTAATTGTTTTATTTCCTGTTCTCAATTTTATTAAACTATTTTCCGAAATCCCACTAATTCTAAAATCAGATTCATTTAAATTCAACCCTCTGCTTCGTGCTTGTGCTAAAATTCGCCTTTGAATTTCACGATATACATCCTGCTGAGTTCAAGAACGAACCATCTACCACCAACCGTGATAAGGAAATAGCACTAATTGGAGCTGCTGTAACATGAATAACCCCTGTTTTAAAACTGCCTTGGTAATTTAAAGAATCTTTGGTTGCAACAATTGTTGCATTATATGTTCCCGCTCGTAAATTAGTGTTATTATATCGCCCAACCCCGACTTCATTTACAGCAATATTAAAACCATTACTTATTGAAATCTCAACCGGATAATTATCACCTGGTTGGCCACTCCCTGTTGGATGATTATGCTCTCATTCATTAGCAAATTGAGTAATTGTTTGTTGATAATCGTTATATAATTCTTTTGTACTATCCAAAGTTGTATACCTTTTTGACAAGGCAAAATTTGATTGTAAAACACTAAGACTGTTTTTATCAACTCCACGCGGGTCCTTCACAACTTTAGTTGGAATTTCATATTCATAAGATAAATCATAAAGATTACCAATAGTTCCATCATATGAAAATTGTACCTTAATAATAATTTTGGGAAGACTTAAAAGTTTATCTTGATACACTTTATTATTATTTCCGCGTAACATCCCATTAATCGGTGGTTGTTTATTAAAACTTGTTCCCATAATTGTTGTGGCATTTGCCCCGACCCCAACTGTAATGTCTTTAACAATATTATTTATGTTAATATATTGGTTATTTAATTTTTCTAACAAATAACTTTTTAAACTTGTTTTAATTGCTGTAATTTTATTTGTTAAACGAAGATCAATTTCTCGTTCTGAATCATCATATTGAACATTTTCAATTACATCTTTAACATTATCAACTAAATTAAATTCCTGATAATTAATTGAACGATCAGTATAACTTTGTTGATCATAATACATTTTAGTTGGATCACGGTTAACTTTATCGGGAAGACCATTATTATTAATATTTAAAAACTGAATTAATACTTCATTATAAAAAATTTGGTGTTCAGAACCTCAGACATACTGACTAAAATCATTATTTTCATAATCAAAATTATCAGAAACATTATCCGATTCTAGTCCCATTTCTTTAATATAACCTTGGTAAGAATTAACCCGTTCATTCCGCATTGCACCATTTAAAAATGTTTGGTCAGTATTTCAATCATATAAATCATAACTATTTTTAACATTAGTAAAAGTTGGCATTTTAATTCCAATCTTAGTAAAAATATTTGCAATCGCCCCATAATTATTGCGATGATAATCAAAAAGACTAGCACCAAATTGTTGTAAAGAATTAAATTTTTTAGAATTATATTTAACATTTAAGGCTAAATTACTCGCAGAAGGGTTATCGGTAATTGCGACAAATGGGGCTCCATCTTTATTAACAACTTGTTCATTAATAATAATACTATTATCATCTTTTGCTATTGGATAATATTCTGTTAAAAGAGCATTTAAAATTGTTTCATTGCTAGTATCTAATGCAATCCCATATTTCTGAACTAACATAGCAATCTTACTATTACTCATTAAATTTAACATTTGACTTAAATTTAATCATGTTGGCGTTGCGGCTTGCGTCGTATCATATGTATAATCAAATGTTTTGTTTAAATCAACATAATAACCAACATTATCAGTTCCAATTAATTGCAAAGAAAATCTAATTTTATAAGTAAACAATCCACGATCTTTATCAACCGGTGTAACTGTTACTAAACCATATTTATCATCATCATTATAGGGATAAGTTAAAATTTTTGGTCGTAAAATTAAATTTAACCGATTTCCTTGATAAATTATTTGTGTTCCCGATAAAATTGCCCCTGTTCCTTGTAACATTGCTTCAACAATACTTAGATTATTTTTAATTCAATCCTTTTTTGCAAAAATTTCTTGAATAATTTTAATATTATCTAGATTATCATAAATATCAATCCCATCTTTTTCACCAACATTAAAAGAAACATAGGTTGGTAAATGTTTTGGATCTGGATCACCATTAATATCAATTAATGGTTTTGATAATTGTAAATTTATCATTCTTGTAATTTTATTATCTAATAAAGTAGCGTTAGCTCACGGATTTTTATTATGATAAGAAGAGGGCGCAACAACTGAATAAATAACACCACCCAAACCAGCCGCAATCGCAACTGTTCCAATAATGGCAAAAATCTTTAAATTGGTTTTTCGTGATAATTTACGTCGAATTGGTGGTGATGATTTTAAAATATTGTTAGTCTTATCTTCTTTTATCATTAATAATCTTTGCTCCTATCTATATTAATCGTTTTTTTACTTTTATTTAAGCTATTTTGACTTTGTTTCTGGCTTTTTTTCTTGTTATTCTAAAACTGGTTTTTGAACATAAATCCGTTGTTTTTTTTCCTTTAAATTATTTAAATTATATTTTTCTTTATTATACTTAATTGTTTCTAATTCAATAAGATGTTGTCGTTCTTGTTCTAATGTGACTAGTTTTGTTTCAACTTTCTTCATTTGTTCCTCATCTGCTAAGTATTCAAATTGTTTTCGTAAAACTCATTGTTTTTTAACTTCTCGTCACAATAAAACATATGAAGGAAAAATCACCAAAATACAAACACTAATCAAGGTAAAAGTAACAATAAAATAATTGTTAATTGTATTAAACATTCAAATATAAGTAACTCCTAAAACAAAACAAACAACATAATATACAATAGCAAAAACAGTGGAAATAATAATTCAACTTTTAAAACTAGCAGCTCTTTTTAACTTAAGATATGGCAAACCAATAAAACAAAAGAAAAAGAATGCGCAAACAAGACCAGCAACACCAGCAATAATGTAATGAATTTCATAGGTTCGATGTGAAATAACACCTGTTAAATTTTTAATATTATTGTATGCCATTGCACAAACAGCACTAATAAAGTAACCCATAAAAGTACCTAAAATAGAAAAACCAATAATTAATAACCGAGCTGCAACTTCAACTCTAGTGTTTCATTGTAATGCTAATTCATCACGTTTTGAACTAATTTTTGTTAACACCCTAATCTCTCCTTATCCTCTTGTTGCACGAATTTTATTTGCTAATTCATTTTCTACCTTGCGTTGATATTTCTTACGGTTATTTTGTAAAGCCATACATCCAATTGTAAAACAAACAAAACAAGCAAGAATGATTCCTAGCAAAATAAAAAGGTTAATATTTAATCCAACAGCTGAACCTTTGACATAAAGGATCTGCAATACTGCAATTAAGAAGACGATTAAACAATTAATATTACCAACAATACTTACCACAATTGTTCAAATATGAACAGTTCGTAATGTTTGAGCAGTTAAAATTGGAATTGTTAAGAAAAAGAATGTTGCTACTCAGAAAATTGATAATAAAATAATTAAAGCAAGAACAATTGGCTGTCCAATCGCAACAATTGGTCCTGTAAAAGAGGTGTTTAATTTTAAAACCAAAGACATCAGGAATTGAGCAAGAACTTGGCTTAACGTTGGAATATAAATTAACGAAACAACAATTAATAGTAATTGGGCAAAAACAATCATTACTCGTGCTAAAGTTTCACCCCTTGTTGCAAAATAATATTTAGTTGCATCAACATTATACTGATACGGAAATGGTTTATTTTGCTTATTTCGTTTTAATTCATATTCACCTAATGACTTAACTGTTTTATCAATGACAGTTTTATCTAAACTTTTCAATGACGCTGGTCGATTGTCTTCCACAAATTGAATTGTCTGAACCAGTTCTGGTGAAGTTTCACTTTTTGGCGATATTGTTTTTTCTTTTTCCATTTGACACCTTCCTATTCAACCACTTTTAATTGTGCTCTAAAATCTAAACTTTCCGCCATCGCAATATTAATTCATTTTTGTTGCTGTCGTGCTGAAAATCATAGTAAAAAACTACCCCAAAACAAAACTAATGTACAAACCCCAGCCATAATAACCCCAGGAAAATTTAAGCGAACTGGAATATAAAGATAAGCAACAACACTTATTGCTAACATTAATAAAGTAAAAAAAGAACCTAATGTAATAAAAATAATTCCTGTTAATTTTACTGTTTTAATATTACGAACAATTAACGTTGGAATAACAAAAACCAACGAAAAAATAATACCTAAAAGAGCAAGAATAATTGTCATCCCGCGAAAAACACCATCAGCAACACCGAAATTATTAAAAACAGCAGTAATTGGAAGATTACTAGTTGCAATCATCGCTAATGAAGCTGACACAATTATAATAACCCCCAACATAATTCCTTGCCCAAGTAAAATCATAATACGACCAATAATTTCCATTGTATTATTAAAATACATTCGTGTTAAACGAATATCCTGGTCTTGTGAACTTGCTTTTGTTGTTCATTTGTCTGTTTTACTCATCAATACCACCCAAAATTATTACTCCCCTTTTATTTACAATGATTATAACATCTTCTCTAAAAAATACTATCCTCAAAAAATAAAAAAATTCTTCTAAATTAGAAGAATTTTTATGATTGATAAATAAGTTTTACTTTAAATTTAATTGTTCCTTCAAACACTGGAATCGATGCTTGAATTGTAATAGTTGATTCCTTAATATTATCTGTTGTTGAAGGTAACACCAATTGGTTTAAAACTTCCTCTGTAAAAGCATTATAAACATTTAAATCTAACGGTACATTTGGGTATTTATTATGTAAAGCAGTATTTTTTGTAATGCCTTCATCTAATAATATTTGCATAATGTTTCCTAGCAAAGCAGTTTTTTCATCCTCAGTCGTTGGCAACTTATGAATAAAAATTGGCACTACTTTATTAGTTAAATCAATATCGTCAAAAGCAGTTGATGCTCCTGCTGTTAATTTAAAATTAACAGTTATCTTACCATCATAATTTGTTGGATTTCGTAACATCAAATCAAATTGTAAAACGAGTTCATTTCCTTGATTTGGGTCATAATTTTTAATTTCAGTGCCAATCATTGTTCCTAATTCTTTCACATTTCAATCAGCTTCATTTTTTGAAATTCCAAAAGTAGCCTCTTGCTGATAAACAAATGGTGGTTGTTTAATCACATCTTTTCAAATTTGTTGATTAAGGTAATACCCCTGGCCTCTTCATGTTTCTAATTTTGTTGCATTAAAACTATAATTTTTATTTGTCAAATAAATTGCTGAATCCGTTGTGATTGGATTATCAATCATTTTAATTTTTCCTTGAACAAGAATATCGACATCACAACCAGATCCATCTTCTTGATTGCTAAGAATTGAAATAACATAAGGCGTTCAATCACCACTGCGTTCTGTTGCTTCCAATGCCCGTTTTAAATCATCTTTTCGTTCAATTCTAAAATTACTTAATTGTTTTGATAAATTAGGTCCCCATTCTGACGTATTAATAACATTATTTCAAACTAAATTTAACACTGAATCAACGGTATGATTATCTTGACGAACTAATAAAATTGAATCAACTGGTAATAAACTAATAGCGGTTCCTTGATTAATTAACTCAACTTCAATTGCAATATCACCCCTAAACATTAAATTCGTATTAAGGTTAATCGCATTCAATGTCACAATTCTTGACCCACCGATGCTAGGTCAATTTTTAGTTAAGGTTGTTTCTCAACTTGTTACATCAAAGCCCTTTAATTCTGGACCATTTACTAAGTTTGCTTCTTGCATTGCCATTGTTCAAATATAGTCTTTATTAACATTTGGACGTTCTCTTTGCGTTACAACAACTGGCACGGTTAATTTAATTGTTGATGGTAATCAAATTAGATCTTTTGTCACACCCCCAACAACACGAATATAATGATGTTCCTTTTCATCTTTTGGCGTTGCTAAGAAGTTTAGATAAATACCTTCTCCAACTGGTGGTTCTATCACACCACTTCAATCAATTAAATAATCATTTCGATTATTTGAAACTCTTGCATCATTTACAAAATATTTTTTAACTTCTATTCAAAATAAATCATATAATGCATCTGGTGGTAAATTATTTTGTTGTAATTTTAGGTTAACTCGCGCACGATAACTAATAACTTCTAATTTAACGGTAATTGTTCCACTATAAAATGTTGTTGGTGTATTAGCATTACCATTATAAGTTGCAAGCATTTCAACATCTAAGTTTTGGTTAAAAATTAATGGTAATTTAAACCCCGACATATCATAAGTATCATAACCCGTTGGTACATCTGGTTGAAGATTATTAACTGCTACTTTTCAAATATCTTGGTATAAGTCATCAATTGAATCATATTTTGTAATATCTCAAAGCTCATTTAACTTAATTGTTTGGCTAAGATCAATTGATGCCTTTTTAACCACAGTAAAATAAATGCTGATTGAACCAATAAACGGAATATCTTTATCATCACGAACTGTTAAAACAACAAAACCATCTTGTGGTGTATTGGGGTTAACAGGCTTTGTTAAATTAGCGGAATCAGTAACCGTAAAAATATCCAATGTTACTCCTGACTGAATTCGTTGTTCTGTTTTTGCTTGTTCAAAAATTGAGTCAATAACAGGAACATTGTCATCAGTAACAATCACATTATTTGTTAAAGTAAATTCTGTTGCTAGATTCTCTTTCCCATTAATTTTTGAAGGTGAAGGTGTTCCACATGCTATCATATTAGCTGCTGAACTGCTTACCAAAACAGTTGCTGTTAAAAGTGCTAAAATTTTTCGCATTGAGAACATCTCTCCTTCCTTAAAAATATTTACTAATATAATTATACACTGTTTACTATCTTATTGGTAATTAATATTAAAACGGAAAGTAACCGCCTTTAAATCCTCTGGAACATTGCCACCTGCTTGTAATGCTAATTTAATATCACAGACAGTGAAAAGACTATAACGGTTTTCATCATTAGCAAGGATGTCATTGAATAATTCAAACAATGAACCAGCACTACTATGATAATTATTCAGAGGAGTAAATGTTATTTGATAATTATTTTCAAAAGCTGTCTCATATTGTCTTTTTGAAATACCATTAACAATATTTAAGTTATTACCTGCTACTTGAGCAATATTTTGAATAAATTCTCATGTTTGATCAATAACTTGATTCATCAACATTGCTTCAAATGCCTTTTGATCAAGACCAACATTTCGCACATCAATATTAATTTGATTTAACAGTCTTGTTGCACCATATAAATTAGCACTTCAATATTTTGTAAATAAAGCATTCCGTTTCTGTGGATCATCAATAGTATAGGCATCAGGATTTCCCGGATGAACTAAATTAGTAACTAAATGTAATGATGGTTGATCAATTGTTACAAACTCTGTTTCTAGCACCGTATTACCAAGAAAATCAATTACTAAATTTTTATTTTCTTGAATTGTTCGTTTAACGACAGTATAGTCACTCTTTTCAATAAAACCATATGATTGAAATGGTAAAATATTTCAATCATAAACCCATTTATATTTTGAATCATTAAGATTACTCAAAACATCTTCTTGTAAATCTTTAATAGCTGTTGCTAATGTCTCTTTACCATCTAAAACATCTCTTACTTGTTCACGAAGACGATTACCAATGATATTTTGAATTGTTTCATCTTTTGGCAAGAACATAAAATAAAATTGCTCTGGTTTAGTTACATCTAATCGTTTGGGTTGAATTAATCCATATCAATCTTTTCAATCATTTGGCACTAAATCTTCTGGTAAAACCAACCCACGGTTTTCTGATGTTTCTAAAACATTAATTAGAAAAATTAATAACTGTGGAATATATTTACCACCAATATTAATGTCTTTTTTTGCTAATGGTCCGTTAAATTCATTATTTTTTTGATATGCTGATTGAATCACCCGATTCATATCAAACATATATCCAACAGTGTTAACAGAAACACCCGGTAAAATTTGATCTTGTGGATTAACACTTGAAATAGCAAAATTACTATATGGATTATAATCACCAATAAATTCTTTATCAGCACCTTTATTTTCACCATAAAAAGCAGTAAATTTTGTTTTGTTAGCCGCATAAACTTCATCATCTAATTCTAAACTATTATTGCTTCCATTTAACATAAGATTATTTGCTTGACTACCCAGAATTTTTGTCTGATTTTCTCAAATTGTTGGGTTCGGCTTATCTTTGTTCATTGTTTCTGCTGTTTTAAAATTTAAAAAATTTGACAAAAATCCTTCAATTCCAACAAAAAGAGTTGGCATTCAAATTAATGTTGATTGTTCTACACCTTTATACTTAATTTTTAAATACAACATATTTTTCATTAAATTTAACTTATTTGTTTGAACATCAGCAAGTCCTAATGCTTTTGTTCCTTGCGGATTAGTATAAATATTTAAAATTTGAATTTGGTTATCATCCCCATATTTTCCTTTAAAAAAGATATTATTAGCAATATACATCTTTGGAGCATTTTGAAAAATAAAATTATAAGCATATTCTAATCTTAATGATGTTGCTTGAACTCGTGTTTGAGCAACACGACCAGTGTTTGGATCAGCGGGCAACTCATATGTCGCGAAAACAGGTGTTTTTTTCGTATTATCTCGGAGTTCTGTTTTAGCAAAATTAACTTGAAAATAATCCCCCGCCTCAAAATCTGGTAAAGGACCATCCGTTTGAATACCACCATAACTTAAAATTTTTGCTAAAAATGACACAGCAAAATAAGACGACGGAATCAAAACCGCAATATATAACAATGTACAAATTGCTGCAATTAATCCTTTTTTTCGCGAAGCAACAGTAACATTTTTAGTTAATTTATTAAGTTTATCTCAACTTCCTGGTTTTTTTGCCATTAGTCTCTTCCTTAATTCCCTTTTATATAACCCATTTGCTATAATGGATTTATTATAGCAAAATTAAGAATAAATGCAATTAAAGATTAAATCAGTTTTTTTAATCTTAATTAATTTTTTTAAATGTAAGCTGTTATAAAGAGCAACAAATCAACTCAGAACGGAGCTATTTTTTTAATGTCTAGATTATTCAATAAGTAAAAAACATATGCTATACTTTTTACAATTAAATAGAAATTACAAAAACATATCAAGTAAGAGACTCCGCCCCCTGTCGCTGCGCGACATTACCCCACAAACAACACACATGGTACGGCATAAATTCCTCCGTGCCAGTATGCATTTGCCCGTTTATCTATATTTATTTATGTAAATATTTGTATTTTTTTTATATGACCACTTACTTTATAATGCCTAATTTAGACCTTAAAACGCTTTAAACAAAAAAAACATAGACTACCGTTTATAATCTATGTTTTAAATACTTTTGAAATTTTTTATAAACTCCAAAAACTGAAATTGTACCTTAGTAGTACATTAAAATTATAACATTTAAAAACCAAAAAACCATAACAAACTAATTATGGGAAAAATTTTATTAAATTACAAAAAATATTTAATTAATTTGTGGTGATTGTTGTCGAATGCAATTACCACTTTTTTAATGAGTTTTTTAGACTGCACCCATTTTAGTAAGTACTAATAAAAAGTATTTACTATTTTTTTATTATATCTTTTTCTTTACGATTTGAATATCATGTATTTCATTTTATAACATCTTGTATATATTCTTCATGTGAATTATATATTTTATTATGGATTGTAGCTTTCTTAAGTAATGAATGAAAACTTTCTATAACAATATTATCTGCACAGTGGTAATTTTTCCCCATTGAAATTATAATACCGTTAGATACACATTTATCGAGATAAATAGCGGATGTGTATTGATATCCGTGGTCTGAATGAATTATTATTCCATTCAGATCTTTTTTTATTAATTTTATTTTATTAATTGCATCATTTAAATTATCTATTACTAATTTATTGTCATTATATTTAGATCACTTTACATCAACTATTTCTTTAGTATATCCATCAATAATTGTTGATTGATAATATTTTTCTCTTTTTCAAATTAAATATGTTACATCAGTATATAGCACTGAAAACCTTGTTTTTATATCATTGAATTTACGATTAATTAAATCAGGATATTGCAATAAACTTTTTTCTTTATTCTGTTTATATTTCATTTTTCTTCTCATTTTTCTTACATATTCAGGTTGTATTTGATTATAACGCATAATCCTTAAAACTTTTTTTGAATTATATTTTATATCATAATCTTCTTTTAAATATTTAGTAATTCTTCGATATCCAAATTGTTTTAAATTTTCTTCATAGACTTTTACAATATCATTTATTGCTTCTTTATCTTTTTTGCTACTGTCATAATTTTTATATTTATCTCAATAACTACGTTTTAACCCCGTTACTTCTAATAATAATTTTATTGAATATTCATGACAATTTTGTTTAATAAAAGAGACGATTCTTGGTTTGCTTAATTGTAAAAGTCATGGAGCTTTTTTAATAATTCATACCTTGTTTTATAATATTCTAAATCTCTTTTACCAAAAGAGATTTTAGGTCCTTTATGATTGTTTAATTTTCCTTTTTTATGATTTGCTCATCAAGATTCTACTGTATTTGCATTTAGATTATATTGTTTTGCTAC